>NZ_CP042325.1:1200000-1800000 GCF_007904105.1 Corynebacterium sp. sy039
CATATAGATAACAACGCCACGCCCTTTTTCTGCAATCATACGCAGCGATGAATGTAGCTGTTGACCACAGTCACACCGTCGTGAAGCAAAAATATCTCCGGTGAGGCACTCAGAATGTACTCTCACTAAAATAGGCTCACCAGCAGCTGATACATCTCCCATGACCAAAGCTATATGCTCTTGACCAGTAATTGACCAGCGATAGCTCAACGCAGTGAAGGTGCCGAACTCGGTAGGCAATAATGCCTTTGCAACCTGGTCTACCAAGAGCTCATGACGAAGACGCCATTGTTTCAGTTGCTTTATGCTAATCATTTTTAGCCCATGTTCAGTAGCAAACCTACGCAGCTCTGGTGCCCGTGCCATATCTGTGGGATCTTGTTCAGAGACAATTTCGCATAATGCCGCAGCTGGACGTAATCCAGCTAAACGCGCCAAATCAACAGCTGCTTCGGTATGCCCTTCACGTGCAAGAACCCCCCCTTCACGTGCTCGCAACGGAACAATGTGCCCAGGACGAGTGAAATCTGTCGGCTGTGTACGTTCATCAGCAAGCTGCTGAAGAGTATAGGCACGGGAACTAGCCGAAATACCCGTAGAACCAGTATTAGCATCAACTGTGACCATATATGCAGTTTGACGAGCGTCTTCATTGATATGCGTCATCGGCGGTAATGCTAAGCGTTGACAATCAGAATCAGTCAAAGCAGTGCAAATATAACCAGAGGAATACCGCACCATAAACGCCACTAATTCCGGTGTAGCTTTTTGGGCAGCGAAGATGAGATCACCTTCATTCTCCCTATCTTCATCATCAATAACAACTACCGCTTCACCAGCTGCAATAGCAGAAATTGCCTCATCAATTGTATCGAGAGCGAGTTCTGATGAATCTGTTGCACTATTAATCACGTTTTTCTACTTTACTGCTAGCACCCTGGCAAAGGAAACCTCAACCATTTCTTATGATGTGAGCATCTTTTCCACGTACTTTGCCATCAAATCAACTTCTACGTTCACACGCTCTCCTACCGCTAATTGCCCATGAGTTGTATGCGCCAAGGTGGTCGGAATCAAAGACACCTCAAAGAAATTCTTAGCAACAGATGACACAGTAAGTGAAGTACCATTGAGCGCAATTGAGCCCTTTTCGACGACATACCGCGCAAGATCATCCGGTAACTCAAACCTCAGCACATCCCAATTTTCAGAATGTTCTCGAGCCAACAAAGCAACAGTAGTATCCACATGCCCCTGCACTATGTGACCGCCTAACCTGTCCTGCAAAGACAATGCCCGTTCCACATTAACTTCATCACCGAGCTGAAGATTTCCCAATGTCGTTCTATCTAATGTCTCTTGCATAATGTCTACGACGAATGAATGTGCATCAAGCACTGCGATAGTCAAGCACACCCCATTGACCGATATCGAGTCTCCTAAATGTGCATCAGCTAAAATAGTGCGTGCACTAATACGCACCCGCAGCGCATCTTCTAAGCGCTCAATGTGCTCAACCAGTGCTTTTTCTTCAATTATTCCAGTAAACATTCATCATCCTTTTTGCTCTAGTGATATTTCAGAGCCGCTCATGCCGCAGCAACGACATAACGTCTTGCCCCAAGAGCACTGTCTGTAATTTTTCAAGTCGAATACAATCTGCCATAGTCTGCGCTAAAGGCTGATTGATGAAACTCTTACCCGCACCCAATAAAATTGGGGCAGAATAATCCTGAATAAAATCATACTCACCTGTGCTCAGCACTGAAGAAATAAGCTGTGCACCGCCTTCGACCAAAATGTCACGCATTCCCAACTCCCACAATGACTCTAATGCTGTTGCATACTCATCAAAAAACAGCACCCGATCAGAATCACGAACTAAGTGGTAATGTGCCGGTAATGCTCTGCGTCCCACCACAACACGCATAGGTTGATGCGCATACTCACTACCATTTTTTCTTCGCGCAGTTAATCGAGGATTATCCACCAATGCAGTTCCAGTACCAATAACAATGGCATCACGATGGCTACGATCCTCATGCACATATTCCCTTGCCACCGCGCCTGTAATCCATTTGCTTGTACCATCCACTGCAGCTAGAAAACCGTCGAGAGTCCGTGCCCATTTCAAGGTAATACTCGCGCGCCCTGTTTTTAGCGAACATAACCAAGGCAAAAGCGTCACAACATCTACGTCTAGAAAAATTACCTCCACACCATGATTTCTTAAGTACTCCGCGCCACCCTGGGCAACTGGGTTGGGATCAGCGGATAGATAAATAACGCGCTTTATCCCAGCAGCTACCAAAGTATGACTGCATGGTGGTGTTTTCCCAGTATGATTGCACGGCTCCAGAGTGACTATGGCAGTTGCATTATGGGTAGCCCCCTGGGCGTGAGTTAAAGCATTAATCTCTGCATGGGCACCGCCTACAGGACTTGTCCCGCCACAACCAATAATTGCTCCCTCTTGACTTAAAATTGCAGCACCTACTGGTGGATTGGGGCTTGTTGTTCCTTTAACGCTCTCCCCGGCTGCCAAGGCACAAGCAATGCCTTGCATGACGGACTCGCCTAGCTCAGACGCTAATCCTAGTAATCGCTGTTGCGCATCGTATGAGAGACAACGTCGAAAAGCATCCAGGTCTTTCTGATTGTTATGCACGTGCTAATTCACGCAATCTTGTAATTTCTGCACCTGGATCAGCTGCACCAAAAACAGCAGACCCTGCCACAAATACATCTACACCTGCATGCGCAGCACTAGCAATTGTACTGCGCGAAATACCACCATCAATAACAATGAGTGTAGAAAGAGCCTGTTCATCAATGGTATTGCGCAAAAGTCGAACTTTTTCTAATTGCTCAGGCATAAACTTCTGCCCGCCAAAACCAGGTTCCACACTCATCACGATTACTTCATCGAATTCAGATATTACATCTAGGTAATCTTCGATAGGTGTACCTGGCCGCACAGCAAAACCAGCTTTTACACCATGACTGCGAATGAAACGAGCTAGATCTACTGGATCATCATGCGCTTCTACGTGGAATGTAATGCTATGCGCTCCAGCAGCTATATATTTATCCACCCATTTATGAGGTTGCTCAATCATAAGATGAACATCTAATGGTTTATCAGTATGCCTTCCCAGCGCCGCTGTAACATCTGCACCAAACGAAAGATTAGGGACAAAGTGACCGTCCATAATATCCACATGGATCCAGTCGCTATTATCAACTTTGGCGAGTTCTCTATCCAACTGAGCGAAATCAGCAGCTAGTACAGATGGAGCGATAAGCGGTATCCGCTCGTAATTATTTCTGCTAACAGACATATCCACTATCCTACTACCGAGTTCTCATTCACTGGGTGCAATACAGCAGGCTCTATCACTTCCAAAACAGCAAAGAACATAGCATCGGTGCCATGTCGATGTGGCCACAACTGTACTGATAAATCGTCCCCCGCATGAGGAAGGTCAGCGACAAGGTCATGTGCTGAGATCTCCCGCACAGGCAATGTTGCCACAGCTTGCTCGACAATCTCTCGTGTCTCACGCACATCAGGAGAGCACGTAGAATAAACCACCACACCGCCAACACGGGTAAGAGCTACTGCAGCTGCCAATAGTTCGCCCTGCAATTTCACCAGATTTGCTATCTCTTCCTCTTGTTTATGCCACCTGGCCTCTGGTCGGCGTCGCAAAGCCCCTAAACCAGAGCATGGTGCATCAACGAGGACTCGATCATAACCAGGCGTTAAACCACTATCTCTACCATCTGCCTGGTGTACTTTTACAGGTAAATCACGGACGTGTTTGCGCACTAATTCAGCACGGTGAGCCGATATTTCTACAGCATCAACAAAAGCCCCGTCGATACGAGCTAAAGAGGCGATAGTTGCAGTCTTTCCACCTGGTCCAGCGCACAAATCAAGCCATCGACCATTATCCTGTCCACGCACCGGTGCATTGACCAAAGCACGTGCAATCAATTGACTTCCCTCGTCCTGCACTGCAGCTAAACCTTGACGCACTGCTTCTATTTTCCCAGGATCTCCCGAATCTAAATACACAGCATAAGGCGAATAGTGTCCTTGCTCGCCACCAACAATGAGCGCCAACTCCTCAGCACTTATCTGCCCAGGGTATGCAACCAGATGGACACGTGGGCGCTGTGAATCAGCTTCTAAAGCCACTGCCAATTCCGCCAGTGCTGCATTGTTCTCAGGCGACTCAGTGCAAAGCTGTGAACCATCATAATCATCGATGCCTAAGCTACGTGCAAAACTGCGTGCAATCCATTCAGGGTGTGCGTATCGAAAAGCTAGTGCAGCAATGGGGTCACTGGGCTCTAGTCGTGATAACCACTCTTGAGGCTCAGTACGCGTAATAGTGCGCAAAATTGCATTAGCAAAACCTTTAGCTTTTCCTTGCCCAATACACTCGACGATACGTACTGATGTATCGACAGCTGCGTGAGCTTCAACCCTGGTGAACATAATCTGATAAGCGCCTAAACGAATTGCATTGAGCACACCAGTATCAATGCTCTTTAATTCTCGCGAAGCACAATGACGAATAATCGCATCAAGCACACCCAAGCTACGTAAAGTGCCATAAGTAAGTTCGGTTGCAAAAGCCGCATCACGACCGCTGAGTTTTTCATCACGCAATAATTTAGGCAAAATCAAATTGCCAAATGCCTGATCGACATCCACTCGGTATAGCACATCAAAGGCAACTGCACGGGGTAAATCAACACCGCGAAATATGCTCCTGAGTTCTGAACTATGCGATGTATGAGAACCACGCTGAGTAGATCTCGTTTGTGTACTACGCCTAGTGCGCTCCGCAGTATTATTCTGTTTGCTACTTAAGGAGTGCTCGTGTTGTGATTGCTTCTTGGCGTTATTGCCCCGGCTACGAGAGCGAAAACCGCCGGTGCCTTTGTTGCTCTTATCTGCGTTATTCATACTCAAAAACTAACCCTTCAGTGTCTTTCAAGCCATGCGCCCAATCCGAAGCATTCATCATTTTTTTCCCTGGAGCTTGGATCTGCGATAACAACACAGGATCAGTCCCAGTACCAACAAACACCTTATTTTTTTCAATCGCCAATGCGCCCGGTTCTAAAGAAAGCGTCGCTTGGTTCGTTAGCTGAGTAACAGGCGCAATTTTCATGCGCTGACCAGAAAGCATGGTCCACGCACCAGGTGCAGGAGTTACTGCTCGAATGCGTCGCTCAATAACATCAGCTGGTTGTGTCCAATCAATCTGAGCGTGCGTACTAAGAATTTTTGGCGCGTATGTTGGCTGCCCTTGCTGTGGTTGCGGCACAATCTCACCGGCAGCTAACTTGTCCATAGTATCGACCAAAAGCGTCGCACCCTGGTAAGCAAGACGCGTCAGGAGATCATCTGCAGTATCTGTAGGTGCAATGGGTTCAGTAATACTGCCGAGAATATCGCCAGTATCTAAACCTTCATCTATCCGAAACGTCGTTGCCCCTGTGTGTGTATCCCCAGCTGCAAGTGCCGCTTGTACTGGGGCAGCACCTCGCCATGCAGGCAAAAGTGAGAAATGAAGATTAACCCAACCATGCTGGGCAACATCAAGCAATTGAGCTGGGATAAGGTTTCCGTATGCAACCACAGGGATGCAATCAACTGATAACTCTTTTATCCGCTGGTAGGTTTCCTGTGCTTTAGGATCGGTTACTTTGAGCGTCGGTGGTTTTAAGACTTCAATGCCATGCTCTTGGGCTAATGCTGCAACTGGCGAAGGGTACAGTGTTCGTCCACGCTTGGCGCGGGGAGCATCTGGTCGGCTCAGCACGGCCACCACTTCGTGTTCTGAGGCTAGTAACTTTTCTAAAGCAACAACAGCTGGCTGAGGTGTTCCAGCAAAAATAAGACGCATAATTTCTGTCTATTCCCTACTTATGTCTTTTGTTTCTACCGCGTGTTGTACACGAGGACTTAGTTATTAAACCACTGCGACTGTCGTATCTGCGCCATAGCTTCTTTGCGTAACTCTGGGCTGAGCTTACGCAAAAATAGCACACCATCAAGGTGATCAGTCTCATGCTGAATACACCGTGCCATTAGCCCTGATGCCACCATTGATACAGGTGAGCCATTGACATCCACTCCGGTTACTTTAACTTTTTCCCAGCGCTTTGTGTCAAATGAAATATCGGGAATGGATAAGCACCCTTCTGTCCCTGTCTGGGTTTCTTCTCCAATTGGTTCCCAAACTGGGTTAATAATATGCCCACGCAATCCAGCTTCAATGTGGGAGCAGTCATAAACAAAAACTCTTTTGAGTACTCCGACTTGATTTGCTGCTAGTCCTACTCCTCCAGCATCATCCATAGTCTCGAGCATATCGTCGATAAGCGTAGCTAGATTATCGTCGAATACGTTTACTTCTTGTGCTCGAGTATTAAGTACAGGATCGCCGAACAGACGAATATCAAGAATGGTCATTTTTCTCGTACTCTTTCTTTTTATGCATAGTCTACTGCCGTCATATCCTACCGCTTATCGACGCCTATCCAAAGGCTAAAACCCAACTATCCGATATGGATCGGATCAACTTGGACACGAACAATAGGTTGTGCTTTCTTTGCTGACCGAGCTGCAAGCCCTGCACGCAATAATGCGCCTAATGGTTTTTGTGGATCGCGTATGGTTCGCAACAAAATGCGCTGTGGCTGCCCATATTCAGCCTCATCATAATCAGCACCAGGTATTTTAACGCCAGGTGGTAAATCAACTGGTCCTAGTATTTGGACTGTGTCTGGTAGATTCAGACTCTTCACGAACCCATCAATAACATGTACTGGTCCGTCGATAGCTGCCATAGCATAAACCGGTGGGAAACATACTTCTGCGCGTTGAGCCAACTCTCGATGTGCTATTCCGATCATATCCCATCGAATCAAGGCCTGAACGTGCGCTAATCCCGGATCGGCAACAATAATTACCTCACCTCCCTGTGCTGCAGCCATAACCAACGAACTTGCATATGCCCATTTTGCTAACGCATCCTCGGCTGCTCGCAATTGTTGTCTGCCCAATAAAGCCCACGTGTCAAGCAACAAAGCTAGCCCGTAACGACCAGCATCTACCTCAGGTTCTGCTCCTGGTGTGCTGACAACGATACAAGGTTCAGCTTTGATGGACGCAACAATTTTATTCCCTCCCGACGTAATAACCTTTACTTGGGGGAACGCTCGACCAATTTCTTCGGCAGTCCTATTGGTGCCCAACACCACAGCTCTTAAACGTGCCGAACCGCATTGTGAACAGCGAAAATGATTATCAAAGCGTCCACACCACCGACATTGTGGAACAGATGAACCTTCGATGCTCAAGCCTTTGTGAGGATTTGTATTCTCTATGATCCCCAGTGGCCCATTGCAATGTCTGCACCGAGCACCATGTCTGCACGACGCACATGCCAGGGTCGGCACATATCCTTTTCTCGGGACTTGGATAAGAACAGGTGCACCACGATCTAGAGACTTTTTTATCGCCCCAAAGGCAATCGACGGTATGCGCAGGGATTGAGCGCGAGGATCACGCTCTAGGGCATAGTCAGAATCAGCGGCTGCATGAATGTGCGGCATAGCTGACCGGATTGTTGTTCTATCGGCAACTAAATCATGCGCCCACCCTGATTCTACAAGCATCTGCATCTCTGCCGTACGGGTATGGGAGAAAGCCAAAAAAGAACATTGTTGCTGACTAGAACGGGTGCTGAGCACTTCTCTACTATGAACATAAGGCGCACGTTGATCGACAAGATTGTCATCGCCATCATCTTTGATAGCCACAAGTCGTAAATTATGCAGTGGTGCGAAAGCCGCACTCCGCGTACCGACAACAATCCGAGCATGACCATGCACTATATCGAGATAGCGTCGATAACGCGCTTGTGGTCCTAAAGAAGCACTAAGCTCAGTAATGTGCTTTGCCGCAACATACCGCTTGAGTTGTTCCTTGAGCTTATCAACATCACGTTGATCAGGCAGGACAATCAGCACTCCACCACCATCTTTAGCAACCTTGACTGCCAGTGGTGCAAGGGTATGCGCCCAATCATCTCCTGGTCTTATTTGCCATGCGGCACGTGCTATTTTTCCTGCTAAAACTGCATCTACAAAAGAAGAACCATAGACATAACTCATCCAAGGTGACAGATCAGGCTCGGTCACCTGACCATGATCTTCCCAATCACTACACGTATGATTTTTTTCTGCCTGACCATGACGTGCTGGAATAGCTAATCGAATTAAATCTGAAGTAATACCGCCATAACGCACAGTGAGAGCGTCGATAAGCTGCTTAAGTTGTGCAGGATAAACTACCTCTGGCGAAATAACTCGTTCAATCCAACGCAGTTGCCCCTTATGCTGAGCCTGTCCGTGACGATCCAGCACAATGCCGTCGACTAATCTACCGTGAAACTTTATCCGTACCCGGACTCCTGCTTGCACCAGTTGATCCTGCTCAGAATCGATATAATACTCGAATGCTCTATCAAGATGAGCGACTCCAAGCAAAGGCAAGATACTCGCTATCGGTGCGGTCGGCGCAAGCTGTCGGGTGCTAGGCATGGTACGTATTGTACCTATTGTGGAAGCAGATCATAGTCCAAGTTGCTCGCGTAATTGCTCAACGCGATCAGTTTTTTCCCAAGGAAGATCAAGATCAGTACGACCAAAATGACCATATGCAGCTGTACCTGCATATATCGGACGCAATAGATCAAGATCTCGAATAATGGCAGCTGGACGTAAATCAAACACTTTTTGCACAGCTTGTTGGATTTGCACATCCGTAAGGTTTTCTTTTGCGCTACCAAATGTTTCGACATACAGACCCACTGGTTCAGCACGGCCAATAGCATACGCTACTTGTACTTCTGCCCGGTCAGCAAGACCTGCAGCAACGATATTCTTAGCAACCCAACGCATTGCATAAGCACCAGAGCGATCCACTTTACTTGGATCTTTACCGGAGAACGCACCGCCACCGTGTCGTGCCATGCCCCCATACGTATCGACAATAATTTTGCGCCCAGTAAGTCCTGCATCTCCCATTGGACCACCCAAGACAAAGGAACCAGAAGGGTTAACCAGCAATTGGTAATCCTCACGAAGTAAATGGTGTACTCCTGCTTCTTGGAAAACCCAATCCACAACGTGTTCACGAATCTGCGCTTCTAACCACTCTTGACTCACCTCTGGATCATGCTGAGTAGAAACCACAACAGTGTCCAGATACACAGGTCTGCCAGCTTCATCATAAGCGAGAGTCACCTGTGTTTTTCCGTCTGGGCGCAGGTGGCTGACAATATGTTCTTTACGCACTTGTGTTAATCTGCGCGCTAACCTGTGCGCAAGTGCAATCGGTAGTGGCATGTACTCTGGTGTTTCATTAGACGCATACCCAAACATGAGTCCTTGATCGCCAGCACCCACCTGATTATCTGCATCAGCTTTGGCACCAGATCGAATTTCGTGTGATGTATCTACTCCCGAGCCAATTTCCGCTGATTGCTCACCAATTGCTATATTAACGCCGCAGGTCTGGCCATCAAATCCTACCGCAGAAGACGTAAATCCAATTCCGACGAGGGTATCACGAACCAGCTTAGGGATTTCTACATATCCTGATGTTCTTACCTCACCAACAACATGTACTTGTCCAGTGGTCACGAGAGTCTCTACTGCAACTCTTGCCTGCGGATCGACGCTCAACAAAGCATCGAGAATCTTATCTGAAATAGCATCGCAGATTTTATCTGGGTGCCCTTCAGTTACGGATTCACTGGTGAAGAGGCGGAACTGATGTGCCTGGGAGTTCTGTGTCACGTCCTAAATCCTTACACAATAAAAAATTACCAAGAGTAAAAATGCGGGTGCTATACAAAGCACTTCCTCAAAATTAGACCAAGCTGTCTAATTTTGCAAAAATTATCCCAATGCTTCTTCAATCTTATCGAAAATGCGAGCAGCCACTTCCAACTTAGTGCCTAGTGGAATTTGAGTAACATCTCCTCGTGTCCCCAGCAAAAAACCCTGATTATCACTGCGACCAAAAACATTTCCTCCAGAAACATCATTAAAAACTATGAAATCGCATCCTTTTTTCATGAGTTTGCGCTTAGCTAAGTCCAAAGCACTATGCGTAGCATCACCTGTCTCAGCAGCAAAACCAACAATTACTTGGTCACCCAATTGTTCTTGCGCTTGACGACGCTCAACTAACCCTTTAAGAATATCTGGATTTTCCACCAGCTCAATACGGCGCAACGCATCATCAGACATACCTTTTTTAAGCTTCGCCATTGCTGTGCTTTCCGGTCTGAAATCCGATACGGCAGCAGCCATGATGACAATATCAGCATCATAACTATGTTCATTAATTGCTTTCTCCATTTGCTGCGTTGATTGCACTCTGATCAATTCAGCACCACTGGGCAATGGCAATTGTTCAGTCATTCCCGCTACTATCTGCACCTGCGCGCCACGTTGTGCAGCGATCTCCGCCAAAGCAAAGCCTTGACGCCCAGAAGAATAATTACCGATAAAACGAACTGGATCGATATTTTCCCTAGTACCCCCAGCGGAAATAACTACTTTTTTGCCGTGCAGCGTTGGTTGTAACGTCACGCCATGCACGACAGCCTCAGCAAGTTGCACGATTTGCTCCGGCTCAGGCAAACGCCCAGCACCAGAATCTTTACCGGTCAATCTCCCATCAGCTGGCTCTAACACGCTTATTCCTCGAGAACGTAGCGTAGCCACATTTGCTATCGTCGCAGGATTTTCCCACATTTGCGTATGCATTGCTGGTGCGAAAACCACAGGACACGTTGCCATCAGAATCGTAGCGCTCAATAAATCATCCGCTCGACCCGCAGCGACTCGAGCCATAAAGTCAGCTGTCGCTGGAGCAACCACCACTAAATCTGCATCAGCACCAAGGTGCACATGGCGTACTTGCTCAACAGCGTCAAAGACCTCAGTAGATACCGGATTACCCGACAGCGCCTCAAAAGTAGCTTTACCGACGAACTTCAATGCGCTTGGAGTTGGAATAACATGGACATCATCACCTTTTTCCTTAAAGGCTCGAATAATATGACATGCCTTATACGCTGCGATTCCACCAGCAACACCTACTACTACCGATCGTGTGGATTCCATATCACTCACTAACTAAAACACATACGCACAATATAAAAACCACCACAAGTCTAGTGCACATCGCACCAGTTTGTGGTGGTTAGTAAAAAGACTAAGAAAAATTAGCCTTCTTCATGATCCAGCAAACCAGACTCAATCTCACGTAACGCGATTGATAATGGCTTTTCTTGTGCTTCTGGAGTAACGAGCGGACCGACAAACTCGAATACACCCTCATCAGCCTGCTGATAATAGCTATTAATCTGGCGAGCACGCTTTGCAGCGAAAATCACCAATGCATACTTTGATGACACTCGCTTAAGGAGATCATCAATAGGTGGCGCCGTAATACCAATTGGCTGGTCAAAAACACCCTCATTGCTGTTGGTCACGTTAGTCACGTTACTCACAGTCACCTTTTCTACAAAATATCAATTAGTATGAGTATCTCTCCCGCAAAACAACTTTAGTTTTGCTCTCCAAGAAGAATACTACGAATCTGTGCTACAGCATCATCAACACTGTCGTTGACGATGATATGCTTAAACTCATCTTGGGCAGAAAGCTCTGTCCTTGCTGTTTCTAAGCGACGCGCAATAACATCCTCAGCTTCAGTACCACGACCGGTTAAGCGTTCCACAAGAACTTCCCACGACGGTGGCGCCAAGAACACAGTTTCCGCTTCTGGTTTCATTGCTGCTATATTACGCGCCCCCACTAGATCAACCTCAACAAGAACTGGTCGTCCTTGCTCCAAGGCTTGATCTACTGGATAAGCTGGTGTCCCAGAACGTTGTAAACCACCGTGGATGTCTGCCCATTCAAGCATTTCACCGCGATCAATATGTTCTTGGAACTTTTCTGGAGTAACGAAGAAATAATCCTCACCGTCTATTTCGCCAGGACGAGGCGACCTGGTAGTCATGGAAACACTAAAATAGAGATGAGGAATTTCCTTTCGTAGGCGATGAACCACTGTGGACTTCCCCACCGCCGAAGGACCAGCTAAAACAACTAACTGCCCGGGTAGGTTATCGCCATTCACGGATTAGTCCTCAGAAAAACCGAAACGCTCAAGAAGAGCACGACGCTGACGATCCCCCAAACCACGCAAACGACGAGTCTGAGCGATTTCGAGCTCAACCATGATTTCTTTAGCCTTCACTTTGCCCACCTTTGGCAAAGACTCAAGAAGAGCAGACACTTTGGTCTTACCGATAATTTCATCGGTAGATGCCTTATCAAGTACCTCTTTGAGAGTAACGTCACCACGCTTAAGCTGTTCTTTTAGCTCTGCACGTGCCTTACGAGCCTCAGCTGCTTTCGCCAAAGCCTCTTTACGCTGCGCGTCTGTTAACTGGGGAAGGGCCATGAGTTCCTCCGATTCACACAATTTTTCATTTACAAGTTAAACGACGACGTAAAAACGTCATCAACCAACAATACATAGACTTACACCTAAGTGAAAACATAACACTCCATAGAGATTCATATGAAAAGAATCAATTTTTGAGTATTACTAGCCACCTAATATATTGTCAGTGCTCACAATAGTGTAGCACTATTTTATAAAAGTCTAGGTAACAGACCATTTTAATCACAAAACACCAGGTCAATAGCTATGGAAAAAATGAAAGTGACCTGGCATTTTAATATCTCACTGCTCCAAGTCAGCAACTAATTGTTTTATTGCAGCACGCATAGCTGTTACATCAGGTCCCGCAGCTAAAATAGATCGAGATGCGTTAGGGAAAGCTAATTCTGATACCCCTTTGGTCAAACATTCAACATCTCTCGCCGTTGCACCTTGAGCACCAACACCAGGCAGCAAAATGGGACCATGCAGTTTTTCTAATGCTGGCGCTTGGGAGTGGGATAATGTTGCTCCCACTACAACTCCCACATTTCCATAGTGCCCACTGGCTTTCTCCACCTCATTGGTAGCAGCAACTTCATCCACAATATGCTGCGAAACTGTTTTTCCTTGCACATCACTATGGCTTTGGAGTTCCCGAGCTTCAGGATTAGAAGTAGCAGCCAAAACGAAAACACCTTTATTGTGCTCCCTAGCTAGATCAAGAACAGGTTTTAGAGAACCGTATCCCAAAAAAGGCGATACAGTTACACCATCACAACATAGTGGCGAGTCTTCCGATAGCCACGCATGAGCGTATCCTGCCATTGTCGAACCAATGTCCCCGCGTTTGGCGTCGGCAAGCACTAAAGTACCTGATTCCCGCAGCTGGGCAATGGTGTGCTCTAAAACAGCAAATCCAGCAGAACCATACGCCTCATAAAAAGCTACTTGCGGTTTCACCAATGCAACTGTGTCAGAAAAAGCCGCAACACATATCTCACTGAACTTTCGCAAGCCTGATAGATCCGTCGACAAGCCCCACTGCCCTAGTAGCTCTTGGTGTGGATCAATTCCTACGCATAATTTTCCATATCTTCTGCCAGCAGCAACAAGCCTATCGCCAAAAGTTTCTTTTTCCATACCTGACCGCCTTACCCCTATATCTCCATTGCTGTTCTATCCAAACAGACAAGCCGCAACCCTTAATTATTAAGATGATTGCGGCTTCCAACATATAACCCCTACACGCTATGCAGAATGTGGAGCGTCATTATGCGCATGATCAAGCTCTTGCAAGGCACGCACATGGAATCCACCATTGCGGATCGCCTCAATGCCCTGCACTGCTGCTGTCACGCCTTGAACCGTGGTAACAAGCGCTACATCAACATTGACCGCTGCCGCACGAATACCATAACCATCATTGCGAGCACCCGAAGAACCAGCCGGAGTGTTAAGAATCAAATCCACTTTTCCAGCATTAATCAAATCAATAATGGACTGGTGTTCTTGTTCAGCCGCATCACCTTTGGCTGCTACTTCAGATTGCTTTAATACTGTTTCACATTCAATGCCATTGCGACGCAGCATCGCTGCCGTACCGCTAGTAGCAAGGAGCTTAAAGCCCAATGAAGCTAAGCGCTGAATAGGGAAAATAAGTGTGCGTTTATCCCTGTTAGCAACAGAAACAAAGACAGTACCTTGCGTCGGTAATGCACCAAAGGATGCTAATTCTGCTTTAGCATATGCTGCACCAAAATTATCAGCTAGTCCCATGACCTCGCCAGTAGATTTCATTTCTGGACCTAGCAAAGTGTCCATCATCGAGCCATCAGGATACCTGAAGCGTGTAAAAGGCATCACTGCCTCTTTCACTGCAATAGGGGATTCTAGTGGTAAAGAACCACCATCATAGCTCGTAGGCAACAACCCCTCTTCTTTGAGTTGTGCAATGGAACTGCCGGTCATAATACGTGATGCAGCTTTAGCTAGATGAACCCCCGTAGCTTTAGAAACAAACGGTACAGTACGTGAAGCACGTGGATTCGCTTCAATAACATAAAGCACATCGTCTTTGAGAGCATACTGCACATTGATCAGACCTTTTACCCCAATACCATGAGCTAATGCTTCGGTAGATCGACGCACTTTTTCAATATCTTCCACGCCCAATGTCATCGGTGGCAAAGCACAAGCAGAGTCACCGGAGTGAATACCCGCTTCCTCAATATGTTCCATCACGCCAGCAAGATAAACATCAGTGCCGTCGCATAGCGCATCGACGTCAATCTCAATAGCAGAATCAAGGAATCTATCTACAAGTACCGGATGATCAGAAGTAATCTCTGTAGCACGCTCAATATAATCCTGCAGAGATTGCTCATCATAAACGATTTCCATACCACGTCCGCCTAGCACATAGGAAGGGCGAACAAGCACCGGATAACCAATGCGTTGCGCTACCTCTTTGGCTTCATCAAAGGTAGTTGCCGTACCAAAATCAGGAGCAGGAAGATGAGCCTTACGCAGTACCTCACCGAACTCACCACGATCTTCTGCCAAATCGATAGCTTCTGGTGACGTTCCAATAACTGGAACCCCTGCTGCTTTCAGACGTGCTGCAAGACGTAGTGGTGTCTGGCCACCGAGCTGAACAATAACACCTGCCACCGTGCCAGAAATAGATTCTGCCCGATAGACTTCCATGACGTCCTCGAAAGTGAGTGGCTCAAAATAGAGACGATCAGCTGTGTCATAGTCAGTAGATACAGTCTCTGGGTTGCAGTTGACCATCACAGTTTCATAGCCAACACGAGATAATTCTAAGGCTGCATGAACACACGAGTAATCAAACTCGATACCTTGACCAATACGGTTAGGACCCGAGCCAAGAATAATGATTTTCTCTTTTTCTTTTTGCTCACGCACCTCAGATTCCGCAGCAGGATCCAGTTCGTAACTGCTGTAGTGATATGGCGTAGTTGCCTCGAATTCCGCGGCACACGTATCCACCGTCTTAAAGACAGGATGGATATCCCACTCCCACCTCAATTGACGTACAGCTTCTTCATCACCTAATTCTGGACGCAGAATCGAAATTTGATGATCAGATAAACCAAAAAACTTTGCGCGACGCATGATGTCTGCATCAATTTTTTCTGCGCTAATAAGCTCTTCCCTAAATCTAACAAGGGTATGTAGCTCTTCCAAGAACCAAGGGTCAATTCCTGATGCTTGGTGTACTTGATCAACACTAGCACCCAACCGTAATGCTAATTCAGCATCATACATTCGCCCTTCAGTAGGACGCTTGAGATCTTCCAGCACTGCTTGGACATCATGAGCACGATCGCCTGCAAAATCCTCATCAGCTACGGTCCAAAAACCATTCTGTTTATTCTCTAGGGAACGCATAACTTTAGAAAGCGCACTCACATAGTTACGTCCCAGACTCATTGCCTCACCAACCGACTTCATAGTGGTAGTGAGGGTGTCATCCGCGCCAACAAATTTCTCAAAGGCAAAACGTGGCGCCTTAACGACGACATAATCAAGAGTCGGCTCAAACGCCGCAGGCGTTGTACCAGTAATGTCATTAGTAATCTCATCGAGAGTGTACCCAATGGCAAGTTTTGCCGCGATTTTCGCAATAGGGAAACCAGTTGCTTTCGACGCCAGCGCAGACGAACGAGATACTCGAGGATTCATTTCGATGGTAATCAGACGACCATCATGTGGATTAAGTGCAAATTGGATATTGCATCCGCCCGTATCTACACCCACTTCTCGGATAATCGCTATACTTTGATCGCGCATCTTTTGGTATTCACGATCGGTTAGGGTCATTGCAGGTGCCACGGTAACAGAATCACCTGTATGGACACCGAGCGCGTCGACGTTTTCGATAGAGCAAATAACTACAACATTATCTGCGCCATCACGCATAAGCTCTAGTTCATATTCTTTCCAGCCAAGAATCGACTCCTCAATGAGCACATTCGCCTCAGGTGATGCGGCTAATCCGCCACCAGCAATACGTTCTAGATCAGCATCAGTAAAGGCAAGCCCCGAACCAAGACCACCCATAGTAAATGAAGGACGAACTACAACAGGTAAGCCAAGTTCTGCAACAGCTTCTCGCACTTCTTCCATGCTATGACAGACTCGTGAACGCGCAGATTCACCGCCAATTTTGGCGACGATGTCCTTAAACTTTTGGCGATCTTCACCTCGTTCAATTGCGTCAATGTCCGCACCAATGAGTTCAACGCCATACTTTTTTAAGCTGCCTCGACGATCCAATGCGATAGCAGCGTTGAGTGCTGTTTGCCCACCCAACGTAGCAAGAACAGCATCAATGGGATGTCCTTGTTCTTGCTCTTTCTCAAAGATCTTTTCAATATATTCTGGTTGAATTGGCTCAACATAAGTATGATCAGCAAACTCGGGATCAGTCATAATCGTTGCTGGATTAGAATTAATCAGTGTGACCCTTAATCCTTCTTCTTTAAGCACACGACACGCCTGAGTTCCCGAATAATCAAACTCACAGGCTTGACCAATAACAATAGGTCCTGATCCAATAACCAGGACGTGGTTAATATCATTGCGCTTTGGCATTTTCTTTCCTCCTGGTTGGTTTAGCTTTGTGATTTCTGCTGCGAGGCACTTTGTTCTTTATGAACACGAAGCAGGTCAAAAAATTGATCGAACAATGGATTAGCATCATGCGGTCCTGCCGCAGCTTCAGGATGATATTGAACCGAATAAGCCAATCCACTCAACAATGCAACACCTTCTACTGTGCCATCATTAAGACAGGTATGTGTTACCTGCGCTTTACCAAAAGGCGTATCGAAAACATCGCCCGCTTCCCCAACTAAAGCAAAACCATGATTCTGCGCTGTAATATCAATTTTTCCCGTCACATGATTGAGCACAGGAACATTAATTCCTCGATGACCAAACTTCATCTTGTACGTCTTAAGCCCTAATGCCCGACCAAGGATTTGATTGCCGAAACAAATACCAAACAATGGAATCTGTTGGGATAAAATTTCCTGCACAATTGCTACCATCTCGTCGGCAGTTGCTGGATCTCCTGGGCCATTAGAGATGAATACGCCATCCGGATTATATTGCGCAATCTGCGCGTATGGCGTATTTGCAGGAACGACAATAGTGCGAATGCCACGTTGTGCAAAGTTACGTGGTGTGTTTGGTTTGATTCCCATGTCATAGGCTACGACAGTGTACTGATGTTCTCCCTCAGCTTCTACCGTGTATGGCTGCATGGTAGACACCTCTTTTGCCAAATCTGCGCCTGCCATTGGCTGCTGATTTTTCACAATATCAACTAATTCTTCTACTGGCTTGTGCGCCTGCTCACCAGAAAAGATGCCTGCAGGAATGGAACCAAAATTGCGTAATCTGCGCACCAAAGCCCGAGTATCAATACCAGAAATACCGATGATCCCTTGAGCAATCATCTCATCTTCCAGACTGCGTTGCGCACGCCAATTTGATACCCGTGCCGAGAGATCACGAATAGCAAAACCTGCGACCCAGATTTTGTCCCCTTGGGATTCGCCATCCTCATCATTCCAACCGGTATTACCTATTTGTGGTGCAGTTGCGACTACGATTTGTCGGTGATACGACGGGTCAGTCAGTGTTTCTTGATAGCCAGTCATTGCGGTGCTGAATACGGCTTCACCCAAAGTAGTACCAGTAGCGCCAAAGCTAAATCCGTGAAATGTTTTACCATCAGCTAAAACCAAAATAGCCTTAGATCGTGTAGTGGACGTCACTGCGTCACCTTTCTCCTGCGTTAATGCACATTATATAGACATAATATGCAGTTGAATAATTATATTATTTCCTTTTTGGGTAACCCGCCACTTACACGTCCACATGATGAGTAATGTGTCCACGCAAAATTGTTGCCGTCACCTTTGTACTAAATGACATTCCTTCATAAGGAGTATTACTTGCTTTCGACGCCAGCTTCTTCCCATCAACCTGCCACGAATAATCAGGATCCACAATGCATAAATTAGCTGGTTCTCCTGGAAGAATAGGACGACCATGACCAGGCAAACGCACGATTTTAGCAGGATTTTCACTCATTACTTTGGCAACAAAGCGCCAATCCGCCCTACCGCTTTTGACAAAAACTTCCGCAATAACTGCCAAAGAAGTCTCTAATCCCAACATTCCTGGCTTGGCATTCTCAAACTCACAACATTTGTCTTCACTGCCATGTGGTGCATGATCAGTAGCGACGCAATCAATCCACCCCTCAAGTAGTCCTTCTTGCAAAGCAATGACATCACTATGCTCACGCAGCGGTGGATTGACACGATTAACGCCGTCGTAATCACTGAGTCTTTCGTCGTCAAGCAAAAGGTGATGTGGGGTCACTTCTGCACTCATCGGAATGCCTTGTTGCTTGGCCCACTTCAGCAATTCGACACTTCCTTGAGTGGAAGCATGACAAATATGAATGCGATTACCATAATCACGTGCCAAAATAGCATCACGAGCAATAATCGACTCCTCTGCCACCCGTGGCCATCCACGCAATCCAAGACGTGCTGCATGAGGACCTTCATGAGCCACCGCACCTTCAGTAAGCCGAGAATCCTCGCAATGCTGTGCCAAAAGCACATCCAAACCTTTGGCATACTCAATAGCGCGACGCATAATCAATGGATTGTCTACGCATTTTCCATCGTCAGAGAACATTCGTACTTTTGCGTCACTACGCGCAAGCATACCGAACTCAGTAAGTTCTTTACCAGCAAGATCTTTGGTGATTGAACCTACAGGATGCACGTCGCATAGTCCAATGTTCTGCCCCTTGTACCATACTGACTCTGCAATTACTGGCTGATCAAGCACTGGTTGGGTATTAGCCATAGTAAACACAGCAGTAAAACCACCACGTGCTGCCGCTAAAGAACCCGTAGCAATTGTTTCTGTATCTTCTCTACCAGGCTCACGTAAGTGAACATGCATATCTACCAAACCTGGTAATAAGACACCCTCTTTGGCATCAATGATTTTATCGGCGTGATCAACGTGACTATCGATATCAGTAATGACTCCATTAGTAATGAGTACATTCACTGGTTTTCCTTGACCATAAATACGAGTGTTCTTTATCAGAACTGTGCCATCATATGCTGGTGCTAATTGACCAGTGGAAGGATAGCTTTGAGAAATATCATTCATTATCTGTTGTCCTTTATTCTGTTTCTCCACTGTTAAAACCCTGGGGTTTGAGAATTAGCAAGCAAGCTAAACAACACCGCCATACGTGCATGAACACCATTACTGACCTGCTGGAGAATTGCTGTTCGATCTGCGTCTGCAACAGAAAAATTAATTTCCATACCACGCAACATAGGCCCTGGGTGCATGATAATTGCCTCATCTTTTAGGCGTGCTTCACGAGCTTCGCTCATAGAATACAGCGTCGCATATTCTCTATGCGACGGGAAAAAACCACCATTCATACGCTCTTGCTGCACGCGCAGCATCATGACCACATCAGCATCATCTATCTCTGCATCCATGTCATAAGAAAAACGCACCTGCCACGTTTCAATACCAGGTGGTAAGAGCGTCGGAGGTGCGACAAGAACAACATCAGCGCCAAGTTTACTCAATACATCAACATTTGAGCGAACAACTCGTGAATGTAAACAATCGCCTACAATCACAACTTTTTTCCCTTCAATGGTGCCTAAACGCTGCCGCATTGTTACTGCATCAAGCAATGCTTGTGTCGGATGCTGATGAGAACCATCACCAGCATTAATAACGCTCGGTCCCTGACCATTGGGAGCCACCCAGCGCGCCAATTGCTGTGCAGCACCCGAAGAAGGATGGCGGATAATGATTGCGTCAGCACCAATCGCACTCAAGGTCAAACCAGTGTCTTTAAGAGATTCACCCTTTTTCACTGACGACGAAGACGCAGAAATGTTAATCACATCAGCACTCATCCATTTACCGGCAGTCTCAAAGGAAGAACGCGTACGGGTAGAGTTCTCATAGAAAAGTGTAAAAATTGTTCGACCACGTAACGTAGGTAGTTTTTTTAATTCCCTACCAGCTAAAGCCTCTCGAAAACGATCAGCTTCATCCATAAGCGCAATAATCTCGTCTTTACTTAAATCCGCAATAGAAAGCAGATGCTTCATTGCTAACCTCTCTTCGTAAGAACAACAGCGTCTTCGCCGTCAATACTGCTGCTGAGAACTTTTACATCTTCATGACGTGACGTAGGCAAATTTTTACCAACATAATCAGCACGAATAGGTAACTGTCGGTGACCTCGATCAACCAAAACAGCAAGCTGCACTTGCTCTGGTCTACCAATATCACGCAAAGCATCCAATGCAGCTCTGATTGTGCGTCCAGAAAACAGCACATCATCGACCAAAATAACAGTCACCCCATCTATTCCTGATGCAGGGATATTAGTTGGCTGCAAAGCACGATGTGGTTTCGCACGAAGATCATCACGATAGAGTGTGATGTCAATGGAACCTACTGGTATTTCCCGAGAACTAAACTCAGTGATTTTCTCAGCTAAACGCTGTGCTAATGGCACTCCCCCTGAAGGAATGCCCAGCAAAATAATTGGAGGAGCGTCGGGAGCATCAAAAGCAGTTTTCTCAATAATCTGATGAGCCATACGTGCAATAGTGCGCGACACATCTTCACCAGATAGTAACTGCACAGTTTCTACCGAAGAATCAAGCATATGTTTCCTTTCCCGCCTCTCAGTGCGGTCTGTTAAAGGATATTTTCTCTGTATCTGAATCACTCATATTGATGACAGCTCGTAACTCATCACTATCACATATGAGCGTTCAAGATCACTTTCTGAGTCTAGCACTATACATACCTACGTGTAATCTCTTATCTGAATTCATACTCCTCTTGCTTCATTGTTTGCACAAAACTGCTCCCTAATACGCAAAGACGTCTAAAGGAGTACAAAGATCCCCAATGGCAGTAGAAAACCAGGGCAAAAATACTAGACTATGACCAAAGAACTTTTTAGGAGAAAACTTATGGAGCATAGCATAAGCCATAATGTGCCGGCGGAACGCAATGTTATTTGGCAATGGCATACTGCACCTGGTGCCATAACAAGGCTCATGCCCCGCTTTTATCCTTTCACACCCCATAGCATTACCCCATCCTTATCTACTGGTACTGTTGTCTATCACCTTCCTGCCGGTCTGAAGTGGCAGTCTCGTTATGATCTTTCTGGTTATCTATCGGGATACTGTTTTAGTGATGTGTGTACAACATCCCCTATTCGACACTTATCCCATTGGCGGCATACCCATGTCTTTGCCACAAGCGATTCCTCCGCAACGCAAACAAAACAACTCCCGACGACAAAAATTACTGACACTATATCGACGAGACTCCCCCTACGCTCTATAACTGCTTACCTTGCTTACCGACAGCACCAGCTCATTCAGGATATTACTGCTGCACAACGTTTTCATATGCTCTTTGGCACAAAGATACCACTCTTATGCTCTGATGCCATCAGATCACCACTACGCATTGCACTCACGGGAGCAACAACTACGCTTGGGCGAACACTCGCTGCCCAATTAAATACTCTTGGTCATCACGTCATTGAGCTTAACGAGTATCAGAAAAAGCACAATACCCATGATCTCGGCAATGAACATCGCTGTTGGACTCCTCATAGTCCAGCACATGATCTGTTAACAGGCGTTGATGTCTTAGTCCATCTTGCTACGCAACAGCCAAAGAAAAATGCCACAAATACCACATCGCATGAGGCAACTGAGCTACTGATCAATAATGCTCATGCGCATGGCTGCACCAATGTCATCATTGCTGATCATTCGCATACTGAACCAGAAGCCTTACAACACTACCTTTCTCAGTATTCTAGGGAATCAATACGCATAACATATGTGAGCAGCAGCACTGTCGTCAGTGGTGCTCATGGCATTGTTCCGCTACTAAAAACTCTGTTTTCCGCAGGTCTAGGCGTAGGAAGTCGACTGATGAACAACGAAACATGGTTCTCTTGGATTAGTATGGATGACCTCACTGATATCTATGTACGAGTAATCCTTGATGAGAGTATTTCAGGCATTCTTAACGCATCAAGCCCAGAGAATATACAGATAAAGCAACTGGTACAGCACTTAGGCCACACAGTAAAGCAATCAGCCAAACTTCCGTTTCCTACCTTTGCTGCCTTTAATCCTCAATCACTATTCCGTACAACTGCGTGGGATAAGTCGTTTTTCTCCCACAGTAAAACCACGTCCGAAAAACTCACAGAGCTCAACCATACTTTCCGCTATCCGACGATCGACCTTGCCCTTACCCATGAGTTAGGCACCGAACAACTTTATAGCGCACAAAAATAAATCAATAGGCTATGAAATCACTCATAGCCTATTGATCACGTCGTTAAGCAAGAACACGTCATAGGGAGTTCTCTGATTCAGATGCAGCAGGAGTCTCACTTTCTTGTGACACTGCCGTTTCATCATCAGCCGACACAGTGCTATCGTCCAACTCTAGATGAGCGAGATCAGTGTCTACAAAATCACTTGACGCATCAGATTCTCCATCATCTCCGTCTCGTGTTTCTTCTTGTGCTCTGGAGCGAACCTCTTCGATATTATTCATGATCGTATCCAACAAACCATTAATATAGTCTGGTGCCGAATCGATCGAATACTGCGAAGCAAGTTCCACTGCGTCAACAAGCGCCGCTTTCAGAGGGACATCTTCATTAAAGAGCATCTCCCAAAGTGCAACACGCAACACTGCTCTATCGACGCCAGGGATACGACTTAATTCCCATTCATTGCTCAAATGCGCAGCAATTGTCTCATCTATGCGATCGAGTTCCTCGGCCACTCCCTGCACAATTACCTGCGTATAGTCGGCAATAGGGGCGACAGCATTGTCGAGATCTTTAGCAAGCTCTACCCGTTCTGCCACAATAGCAACTGGATCTACGTCGCGAGTTTCTGCCTCGAACAAAATCTCCACCGCACGACGACGTGCTTTATAGCGTGATCCATGACGCTTAAAATTACGTGCAGCAGCACCAGCCTTTTTGTTTTTTTCTTCCACTGGAATATTCTCAGACCTCAATTATTTGGATAGAAACGTGTGCACCAGTATGGTGCACAGAGTTGAGATTAGTTATTGACGCGAGAGATATACGAGCCATCACGCGTATCAACTTTTACGATATTTCCAGTCTCAATGAACAATGGAACTTGAATCTCAGCGCCAGTTTCTAGAGTAGCTGGTTTAGTACCACCGGTAGAACGATCCCCTTGCAAACCTGGATCTGTGTGCTCGATACGAAGATCCAAAGAAATAGGCAACTCAGCAAATAGTGGCTCACCTTCATGGAAAGAAACTTGAACGGTGGTGTTTTCCAGAAGGAACTTTGCTGCATCACCAAAAAGATGAGGTGCAAGTTCGTGCTGTTCATAAGTCTTAGCATCCATAACGACATAAGAAGATCCATCATTATAGAGGTAACTCATATCACGTCGATCAACACAGTTGCTGTTTCTACCTTGACACCAGCGTTGAATGTTTTATCAGTTACTTTGCCTGACACCACATCTTTGAGCTTGGTACGTACAAAAGCAGGACCTTTACCAGGTTTTACGTGTTGAAACTCAATAATTTGCTGTAGCTTATTATCAATCTTAAGTACAAGACCATTCTTGAAATCAGCAGTGGTTGCCACGAGAAAACTTCCTTATAGTATTTGGCATCATGAATATCAGTACCGATTATGCACAGAGTGCATAAAACAAACTAATGTTAGCAGATTCCTACCTTAAACGCAGTTTCGCCTCGGCTAGGCGTGGGCGGCTACCCAATAACCTGAAACTCTTTACTCAAACTATTCGTAAGATTCTCTGGCTGTCCTGATGTAATGATGAGCGTATCCTCAATACGCACCCCACCCTTACCAGGGATTATATATGCCAGGTTCAATCGTCAATGTCATATTTTCTTCTAGCACACCACTTGCCCCTCGAGCAGCATACGGTGCTTCATGCAGATCTAAGCCCACACCATGACCCGTTGAATGAACAAAATATTCACCATAACCCGCGTCGGTAATAATATCGCGACATGCCTTATCAACATCAGCTAAGGCAGTACCTGCCACAGCAGCTGCACAACCTGCTTGTTGTGCACGTAATACCACATCATAAATTTCACGAGTGAAATCAGTAGCATGTCCCATGATGAACGTTCTTGTAGTATCCGAATTAAAACCATGTGCATGAGCACCAAAATCAATGGTGACAAAATCACCTGCTTGGATAAGTCGATCTGACGCACCATGATGCGGTTTAGCAGAATTAGGACCAGAAGCAACGATGGTATCAAAACTTGGGCGTTGCGCACCTTTTCGACGCATCCGGTACTCCAAATCTGCTGCAACATCAGATTCTTTACGCCCAACTGCTAATTCACCCGCGTCGATAAGCTCTTGTAGAGCACTATTAGCTAGATCTGCGATTGCTCTGAGGCCATCAAGTTCCTGAGAGTCCTTGACGCTCCGGATTTTCTCAATGACCCCACGTACTGGCACCAAAGTAATATCTTCCCCCACAGCAGACTGGAGTTTTTCCAGTTCTGCCACAGACACATAATCAGCCTCAAAACCTACGCGACGAGATCCGGTTACTTGCTTGAGCAATTCCACAGCAGTATCTCTAGCTTCCACGCACTCAAGATCTGGTACTTCCTCTGCTATCTGAGTCACATAGCGACCATCAGTAGCTACTTGTGCAGATAAGTCTTTCGCCAAAATTAACGAACCATTAGACCCGGAAAAACCAGAAAGGTATGCCACATGAGTCAGATGCGTAACCAGCATCATGTCTACTCGCTGTCCAGCTAATGTTGCTGCTAGGTTACGTCGTCGATTTGCAAATCGAGTATCAGAAAGAGCCATTATCTTCGAGTTTCCTTTCCAGCAAAATGCGTAAACGATGAAACTGTCACTACTATTGTAGCGTGCCAGAGAAGTGCTCTAAAGCATAAAGATACCCAGCTGTACCCAAACCAGCAATCACGCCCAGAGCGATAGGTGATAAATAGCTATGATGTCTAAAAGGCTCTCTGGCATGAACATTCGATATGTGTACCTCAATAAAACCCACACCATCGCTTACTTCTGCAAGGGCATCTCGCAACGCTACTGAAGTATGGGTAAAACCACCGGGGTTAATCACTACTGCCCAATTTTTATCAGCAGCTTCATGCACCCATTCGATCAGTTCGCCTTCATGATTGGATTGACGAGTTTCTACGGAAA
The DNA here is from genome assembly GCF_007904105.1 of Corynebacterium sp. sy039. Classification (NCBI taxonomy): domain Bacteria; kingdom Bacillati; phylum Actinomycetota; class Actinomycetes; order Mycobacteriales; family Corynebacteriaceae; genus Corynebacterium; species Corynebacterium sp. sy039. Next base: position 1,225,953 of record NZ_CP042325.1, read on the forward strand.
CTCCTAGCTCTTGAGCTTTATCATAAATCAGTGTTTCTAAATCACGCAAGGTAGTTGTGCCATAAATGTCTGGCTGTCTTTTCCCAAGACGATCAAGATTAGGACCATTAAGCACCAAGATATGCATTGTCATTTACTTTCTGTACTAGCAGTACCTGAGATTGCTTCATATGCTGCACGCATTTCTTCCTCTGTAGCATCCTCAATACGCATGGGATCAGCAATATCGTTAATAGCAACAAAACGAATACGCCCCGTACGATTCTTTTTATCATGACGCATTGCGACGAAAAGATCATCCCACTCTGAGGCACTATAGCTTGTTGCTAAACCTATTGAATCCAGGATTCTACGATGTAAGTCTAATAATTCAGCAGAAATTATGCCCCGGTTGAAAGCCAAGTGAGCAATAAACATCATGCCTACTGCCACTGCTTGTCCGTGCCGCCATGTATAGTCTTCACAGCGCTCAACTGCATGCCCAAAAGTATGACCATAATTCAAGATCTCTCTTAACGAAGATTCAGTTAAATCTTGGCTCACTACCTGTGCTTTTACCTTTACGGATCGCACAATCAATTCAGGCAATAGTCCTCGTGGGTCAAGGCATGAAGAATTACTGTGTTCATAGTGATCAATGATGACCGGATCAGCTATAAAACCCGTTTTAATAATTTCAGCAGAACCAGCAATAATTTCTTCTTTAGGCAGCTGATCAAGAAAATCTAAATCAATAAATACTGCACTGGGTTCATGGAAAGTCCCCACAAGATTTTTCCCGGTCATAGTATTAACGCCAGTTTTTCCACCTACAGAAGCATCAACCATGGCTAATAAGGTGGTAGGAACATGAATAACCTTGATACCACGCATCCAAGCCGAAGCGACAAACCCAGCAAGGTCGGTGACCGCACCACCGCCAAAACCAATGACAGCATCATTACGGGTGAAAGAATGCTGTCCGAGAGTATTCCAACACTGTCCCGCTATTTCTAACGTTTTCCCAGCTTCTGCGTCTGGAACCCCCATCACCACAGCAATGATTCCAGCCTCGGCACATTTTCTAGCCAAATTATCTGCATGACTACGCACAGCTGGCTGAGTAATAATCGCGACGCGCTGTACTTCCAGAGCACGAATAAAATCAATAATTGTTCGTTCTAATCCGCGCCCAATGCTTACTGCATAAGGCGATTGTCCACGAACTTCAACGCGTGTTATGTCCTCAACCATTTTTCTGTACTCCTCAGCTATAAGCGATCTTCTCGTTAATACACCGCTTATTCATTACCCGCTTCATTACTGCCCAGTTTCAATGAAACCAAGAATATCAGCTACCACTTTCTGTGGTCCGCGACGATCAGAATGAACTCTAAACCGAGACACCTCCCGGTAAAATGCCCTACGCTCTTTCAACAGTTCACGATAATGGCTAATCGGATCATTAGCTTGCAAAATCGGTCGATTGGTTCCTGAAAGCGTCCGACGCACACCCTCTTCAGCAGTGATATCTATCCACACAACTACATGGCTTTTGAGTAATTGCCGCGTCGCTTCTGTTATAACAGCTCCACCACCAAGGCTCACAACACCATCGCTACGCAATGCCTCTTGCACACATTGTGCCTCGACTTCTCGGAACTTTTCTTCACCTAGTTCATGAAAAACCTCTCCGCACTTTTTGCCATATTTCTGTTCGATCAACGTATCAGTATCAACGGTTTCTTTATGCAAGGCTCGTGCTAAACGACGACCCACTGTGCTTTTTCCCGCCCCAGGTGGACCTACAAGCACCACAATAGGACGAGTGACAATCGGAGCACTCATTGCATATTGTGCTTTTGCACCATCAGTTTGCTCTACTTTTTGTGTGTCGTCGTCTCTTGTGATTTCTTGTGTATTTTCTTCTGTTACAGTCTCTACATCAGTCACTATGCACCACCTACTCTGATATTCTTTAAGCCTCAAACCGCAAGCGTGTGTCAATATATTGTTGGTAGGAATCTATGTTTCTCTTTGTTTCCCCCAGACTATCCCCACCAAACTTTTGCAAAACAGCTCGTGCAAGCACCAATGCCACCATCGCCTCTGCAACAACACCAGCAGCAGGAACAGCAACTACATCTGAGCGCTGGTGAATTGCTGTTGCAGCAGCACCAGTGTGCATATCAATAGATTTGAGTGCACGAGGTACCGTTGAAATCGGTTTCATCGCTGCTCGGATACGTAATGACTCGCCATTTGTCATTCCGCCTTCCAAACCACCAGCACGATTTGTTTCGCGAATTATTTTTCCATCGTTATCACGAATAATCTCATCATGTGCCTCTGAGCCACGTCGAGTAGCTTCAGCAAAACCGTCGCCAATTTCCACGCCCTTGATCGCTTGAATGCTCATCAAAGCAGCTGCAAGTTGCCCATCCAGACGATCATCAGCAGATATGTGCGACCCTAGTCCAATAGGTAGTCCATCAACAATCACTTCAATAATTCCGCCAAGAGTATCACCACTCTTCTTTGCTGATTCAATTTCAGCAATCATGGACTGCTCAGCTTCTTTATCAAAGCAACGCACCGGAGATGCATCAATGCTATCGAGATCAGCGAAAGTAGGTGATACGCCATGATAAGGTGTGGAACGCCCTATGGAAATAACGTGAGATAATACCTCAACACCTAGAGTTTCTCTTAAAAAAGCACGTGCCACCGTTGCTGCAGCAACACGTGCAGCTGTTTCCCTTGCTGAGGAGCGTTCGAGAACAGGGCGCGCTTCTGCAAAATCGTATTTCAGCATTCCAGCAAAGTCAGCATGCCCTGGTCGTGGTCGTTTAAGCTGAGCACCCCGACCTGACTGCATAGCTGCTGCTACTTCTGGATCCTCAAGATCAAGAGGGTCAGCGGACATGATTGTTGTCCATTTAGGCCATTCGGTGTTGCCAATCATAATGGCAATAGGACTGCCTAGCGTTTTTCCGTGTCGAATACCACCAAGAAGCGTTACCTCATCTGCCTCAAATTTCATTCGTGCACCTCTGCCGTACCCAAGACGACGACGAGCTAGCTGGAAAGAAATTTCTTCCCGAGTAATTGGCACACCGGCGGGCATATGTTCAATCATGCTCACCAATGCTTGACCGTGAGATTCTCCTGCAGTAGTCCAACGAAGCATAAAGGCAATTATTACATGAAAGTGCTCAATATCTATTTTTACCCCCGCCTTATCCCCTATATCTTTCTTTAACAGCACACAGCTAGATGTATTCATAGGCATAGATGCCCTAGCACTATGACAATAGTTGCTCCGATCATCGCTGGACCATGCGCTACACTCGATGTCCTTGCACCAAAGCAACACCGTATGAGAAAAACCACAATAGATATTGCATTGGCTAATGCAATTGCCATAATCAGGTTTTTGATATGGAAAAGTAAGTCGACTCCTAAAAACTCTTTATACCCACTCAATGTAATTACCATACCGGTACTTACTGCAAGCCGAATATCTCCGCCACCTAATCCTCCTGTAGCGATAGCAATGAGTAGATAAACAATAGTCCATGCTAGAGCATTGAACACCGCATAACCCATTGCTGTAGGCATAACCACATATATGAGCGCTACAGATAACACAGCGCTCCAACAGGTATAGCGGTGCGCAAGCCTGTGCTGACGTATATCTTCTTTACAAAGCAGTGCCCATACTAGTGCTAATAAGACACCAATGCTGATAACGCATAACATATCCCCCACCCCCTGTATTAATTTTTCCGATGTTCCATTACAAATGGAGTGCTCTCATGTTAGCGCAATCCCAATGCTTGTTCTAGTGCTTGAAACATAACTTCCCGTGGAGCTTGCTGCCCCGTAAAAAGCTCAAATTGACTATAGGCTTGATACGCTAACATAACATGACCACCAACTGCAGGAATTGCTCTCTCATAGGCAAGTTCTTGTAAAGGAGTAGGCGCTGGATCATAGATAACGTCGATAAGCGGAGCGTGAACAATCTGCGGTGCATATCGAGCGACAACAGCAGAAGGAACAGTAGAAATAATGACACTGCTCCCAGAACATATTTTCCCTAAATCCTCATCATAAGAATGCATATTAAATTTTGTTGCACTACGCTCAACCAAAGGAAGAAGTTCCGCAGTTTTATCACTTCGATTAATCACCGCCACATCATTGATACCAAGCTGAGCTAATGCCCATAATGTGGGGCGCGCAGTACCACCGCCACCAATAACTACTGCCCTGTCGCCTGGAGAAAATCGAGTAATCCCTAATTGTTCAAGGCTTCCTATGATACCTTCGCAATCAGTATTATCTGCATACCATCCTAAGTTTTCTGTAGCTACCAGCGTATTAGCAGAACCGATTTCTTGTGCACGATTACTTACAGTGTTTGCAAACGATAAAGCCGCAAATTTTGCTGGCATCGTTACTGAAAAGCCCTGATAACTATCAGAAAGTGAATGCACTAACCCAGGCAATTGTTCTGCTGTACATTCATAGCGATCGTAGTGCCAATTCTTTAAGCCAAGAGCAGCATAGCCAGCATTATGCACAATAGGCGACAAAGAATGTTCGATGGGATAACCAAGAACTGCGACTCTATGCATATCACCCATGTTCTCGCCTTCTTCATTGTTCTTGTGAAAGAACATACTCATTTTTTAATAAGAGATCAGATGCAGGAATACGTCGGTAGAGTATGCAAAAATCTCCACCGACGTTTTCTTTAGATTTTTTCAGGAAACAGTGTGCGCAAAAGACTCTCCTGATTTAACGATTGGAGTCTAACACTCCATTATCAGCAGATTGTTGAATTGCCGCTAAATGTTCCTCAAAGGTATTACTGAAAACAGTAGTTCCGTTCTTGTCAACAGTAACAAAGTAGAGCCATTGCCCTTCTGCTGGCTTTTCCATAGCTTCAATAGCTTTGACAGAGACACTGGCAATAGGCGTGGTTGGTAACCCATCCATGGTGTATGTATTCCATGGGGTCAAACGCGCCCTATCTGCGTCGGTAGTAGCCACCTCTTGTTCTGGCAAATCATAATTCACTGTAGAGTCAAACTCTAGGCGCTGTGGAACGGCTAACCTATTAAGAATAACGCGTGCGACCTTATCAAAATCATTAGCAGGTGCCTCTCGCTCAATGAGTGAGGCAGCAGTCAACAAGTCATAAGGAGAAAGATTAACCACCTGAGCACGATTAACAATATCGGTTTTCTCAAATTCCTTTGCGGAACGCTGAATCAAATCTTTAAGAATTTCTTTGGCATTAGCAGATGGATCAACAACATACTGACCAGGAACAATAAGCCCTTCAAGTCTACGCGGATCATTCCCACGTCCTTTGACTTTTTCAATTGCCCACTCTGGTACACCCAGCTCTACTGGATCGGTTTGCGCTGCAACATCCTGGAGAGATTGTGCACTAATACAATTATCAGCCCCCTGTGCACACGTCACTTGGGAAATAAGCGTATAGATGCCATAGCGAACATCTCCACCAACAACTTTTGAGTCCATTAAGGTAGAGCCACCCTGCACATTGAGCACTTCTACTTGATTTTTCTCATCAAGTAAAGCATTCACTGCAGCTTCAGCACTCATTTCCTCTTGAAGGCGATAAAATCCTGGTTTAATCTGCGAAGCGCGAGGATTATTAAAAGCTGCACTCTGAAAAGCGTCATTAGAAGCAACAATACCGTCTTTACTCAGCTGTGGCCCCAACTCAGAAAGACTTGATCCCTCTTCAACTTGCACCAACTTGACTGTACCGTTGCCTGAACCAGAATAATCCGACTCACCATGGTTAAAAAAGTGCACTCCGATATAGATCACCGCACCGATTAAAAGCACCAGCGCAGCGCATAACACTGCAAGACCTCTTTGACGACGTTTCACGTATTTGCTTTCCATCCGCATTTTCGTAACAAACCTTCCGCATCTCCAAAGCGCTAGCAGTGTGACATAAAGTTTTACCACTAAACTCTGAATAATGTTTCTGAAAGAAGATTACAAGATGATTACAACATTACTTGGATAAACACAGACATTCGCAGAATAAATCAATGACATTCAAGATTATCGTCATGATCGTGCATATGGTCGTGCTGATATCTCTGTCGAGCATCTAACCAAGACTGCAAAATCTCTACTGCAGCTGCTTGATCAATCACGTTTCTGCTTTTCTTATGACTCCTACCAACCGCAGCCATAGCGTTATATGCCACAACAGTTGTCAAACGTTCATCAGCAAACCTTATAGCAACAAATCTGCCTTGCTGTTTTAAGCGCCGCTTCAGTCGAAACGCTATTTCTCTAGCATGACGCACGCTGCGAGAACCATTACCTTGGAGATCTCTCGGCAAACCAATAACAATTTCTACTACTGCATATTCATCAATCAAGTCCATTAATCGATCAATATCTGCACCATCAGGATCTCGGTAATGAGTAATTCTCACAACTGTTTCTACTGGAGTAGCCAATCGTGCATCTCGATCAGAAACAGCCACCCCAATCCGCACAGTTCCTACGTCAATGCCAAGACGTCGACCCGCTCCTGGATCATTATGACCAGGGGTATCCGCATTGACGTAGCCCATCTACTCTCCTTAATTATTCTCAATCGCATCCTTAATAGCGGTAAATCCAGCATCTATGCCGGCAGCATCACTACCAGCTCCCTGAGCCATATCTGGTTTACCACCACCACGACCGGCAACATAACTGGCCAAAAGTTTTACTAAGTCCCCAGCTTTAAGACCACGAGATACTGCTGCTTGGGAAACGGCAATCACAAAAGGCACTTTTTCAGAATCCACACTACTGAGCACCACTACTGCTTCTTTAGAGCCAAAAGAGTTCTTCAGATCGCTCGCAATAGAACGAAGATCCTGGGCAGATACTCCATCAGGTAGTTGGCTGCATACCACTTCAACACCATTAACGAGAATTGCCTGAGACTTTAACTTTGCTGAATCAGCAAGCAGTTGCGCACGACGCATATCCTCAATAGTTTTTTCTGCCTCTTTTAATTTATGCACAAGCTGCTCAATGCGCTCTGGCAAATCCGAGGAAGGAGTCTTTAACATTGTGGCAAGGTTTTCTGCTAATACACGTTCTTTAGCCAGATAACGCATGGCATCAAGACCAGTATATGCTTCAATACGACGCACACCAGAACCCACAGAAGACTCATTAAGTACGCTAACAGGACCAATCTGTGAAGCATGCGCTACGTGGGTACCACCACATAATTCCATAGAAAATGGTCCACCGATCTCGACTACACGCACCACGTCACCGTAGTTTTCCCCGAATAATGCCATAGCACCCATCGCTTTAGCTTCTTCAAGTGAAGTTTCTACAGTATTGACTTGCCAATCGCGATCGATGGCTTCATTCGTGAGCAACTCAATTTGTTCTAGTTGCTGTGAGGTTAATGCATCAGTGTAGTTAAAATCGAAACGCAAATAGCCTGGCTTATTCATAGAACCTGCCTGAACAGCAGTAGGACCGAGCACTTGACGCAAAGCACCATGAATAAGATGAGTAGCTGAATGCGCTTGGCGTGCAGCATGGCGCCATTGTGTATCCACGCTCGCACGCACTACATCGCCAACGCTCATGCCGCCAGAAACTACATGAGCTTTATGCACCCAAAGTTTCTTAGCAATTTTTTGCACATCATCAATCTCGACAACACTGCCAGACATAGTGAGCTGACCACGATCACCTAATTGTCCACCTGACTCAGCATATAGTGGTGAACGATCAAGAATAACCTCAACAGATGACGTAGTACCTTCAGGTACTTCATCAACTTTCTTGCCGTCGATAAGCAAACCAATGATTTTTGCTTCTGACTCTAATTCATCATAACCGCTGAATTGCGTTGGATTCTCATCCACCCATTGCCGATAGACTGACAAATCAGTATGACCATGTTTTTTCGCACGATTATCTGCTTTCGCACGTGCTTTCTGCTGTGCCATGAGGTCATTAAAACCATCAAGATCCACAGATAGCCCAGCTTCAGAAGCCATTTCGAGAGTCAAATCAATAGGGAAACCATACGTGTCATGGAGGGCAAAAGCATCAGAACCAGCAATCGTGCGTTTACCTGATTGCTTGATATCTGCCGCTGCTTGCTCAAAGAGAGATGTACCTGATTCTAGTGTTTTTAAGAATGCATTTTCTTCAGTGACAGCAACACGAATAATGCGCTCACGATTATCTACAATTTCCGGATACGACGGAGTCATAGTATCCATGATGGTGTTGATGAACTTTTCCATGGTTTGTCCCTGCGCACCCAACAAACGTGCAGAACGAATAATTCTGCGCAACAAACGACGCAGAATATAACCGCGCCCTTCATTACCAGGGGTTACGCCATCGAGAATAAGCATCATGGCAGTACGCGAGTGATCAGCAATCACTCGGAAGCGGATATCATCAGTGTTGTTTTTCCCATACACGCTGCTGGTCAATTGCTCAGCTATATCAATAACTGGACGTAACAGATCTGTCTCATATACGTTCTCTACGTTCTGCAAAATACACGCAACACGTTCTACGCCAAGTCCAGTATCAATGTTCTTTTTCGGCAACGGACCAAGAATATGGAAATCATCTTTACCAATGCCTTCACCACGTTCGTTTTCCATGAAGACCAGATTCCAAATCTCCATGTAGCGGTTGTCATCAGCAATAGGACCGCCTTCTTTTCCATATGCACTGCCGCGGTCATAGTAAATTTCTGAGCACGGCCCGCATGGCCCCGGAACACCCATTGACCAATAATTATCTGCCATCCCTAACCGTTGAATACGCTCAGTAGGGACACCAATATGGTTATGCCAAATATCTGCAGCTTCATCGTCGTCAAGATAGACCGTTACCCACAATCGCTCTGGATCTAACCCATACCCACCATCTGCTACCGATGACGTCAATAATGACCAGGCATTCTCAATAGCGCCTTGCTTGAAATACTGACCAAAGGAGAAATTACCTGCCATCTGAAAGAATGTGTTGTGGCGCGTGGTAATTCCTACCTCATCAATATCTAAGGTACGCACGCATTTTTGGATAGAAGTGGCAGTTCCATTAGCAAAAGGTGGCGTTTGCTGCCCCAAAAAATATGGCTTGAATGGCACCATTCCAGCATTGACGAATAGTAAGTTTGGGTCATCTAAAATCAGAGAAGCACTTGGGACAAAAGTATGTCCTTTTTTAACGAAGTGGTTAATAAAACGTTCTCTGATTTCGTGTGTTTGCACGATGGTATTCCTCGCTTTTGCTTTCTAACTACACAATGGCAAGCAGCAGCGCCCTAGGCGACACTGCAACAACTATTTTTCATTATCACTATTTAAGTTATGAGATTATTGTCGCATAGTACGACATACTACGCACATACACTCTACCCTCTTTGACACCACTTACCTACTTTCAACCTGACACCGCTATGGATCTACTGAGAGCGTGTATTACCGCGCACTATCCGACGCAATTTCCCCAGGTAATCACTAATCCTTTTCTCCACACCATGATCCGTAGGTTGATAATAGACTGCACTATCTAGTTCTCGTGGGATATATTGCTGGGTTATCACTCCCGACGGATGATCATGCGGATAACGATAGCCAACAGCATTACCCAAGCGTTGTGCACCAGCATAATGTCCATCACGCAAATGTGCCGGTACAGGTGGATTAAGCCCAGAACGCACATCATTCAAGGCCGCGTCGATTGCCCGCACTACTGCATTGGATTTAGGCGCCGTGGCTAGGTGAATAGTTGCTTGAGCCAAAGGTATTCTTGCCTCGGGCATTCCCAGCAACTGTGCTGCCTGAGCTGCCGATACAGCAATAGTCAATGCTTGAGGATCTGCCATACCGATATCCTCGCTAGCATGTACCATTAACCGACGCGCAATAAAGCGAGGATCTTCTCCTGCTTCAATCATCCTGGCGAGATAATGCAATGCCGCATCTACATCAGAGCCTCGAATAGATTTGATAAATGCACTTGTGATGTCATAATGCTGATCTCCATCGCGATCATATCGCACAATAGCACGATCGATATTTTCTTTTAAGATTTGTGGCGTCAGTTGTCCACCATCGGCAACTGCTTCAGCAGCCGCTTCAAGATACGTCAGTGCTCTACGTGCGTCGCCAGATGCTAACAAGACAAGTTGTGCAATAGCTTCATCAGTAACACTAATCCGACTCGCCAATCCACGTTCACTCTTAATTGCACGCTCAATTACTTCAGTAATATCAGCATCATCGAGAGGATGTAAATTAAGAATGAGCGAACGAGACAACAATGGTGCCACCACGGAGAAAGAAGGATTTTCCGTGGTAGCTGCTACCAGAAGAACAATTCTATTTTCTACAGCGGCAAGCAACGCATCCTGTTGAGTTTTAGAAAATCTATGCACCTCATCAATAAAAAGAACTGTTTTTTTATTATCAATTAACTCACGACGTGCCTGATCGATAACAGCGCGAACTTCTTTTACCCCAGAGCTAAGTGCCGATAGTCCTACAAATTGATACCCAGTAGTTGCACTAATCAACGAGGCAAGTGTGGTTTTTCCAGTACCAGGTGGCCCATACAAAATAACCGATGCTTCACCTGCTCCTTCGATAAGTCGTCGCAAAGGGCGCCCAGCTCCTAAGAGATGGCGCTGCCCGACGACTTCCTCAAGAGTTTGTGGACGCATTCTTGCCGCTAATGGCGCATGTTCATACGTAGAACGTTGCGCATCAGCTGAAAATAAATCATGCTCAGTCATCAGTCACCATATATAGCTAAGTCTGTTTTACATCTAAAAACTTGATTACCTCTGCAGAAAATTGCGCTACAGACGCAAACTGTAAGTCCCTGCCACGAACTGCATAGCGATAGATTGCCTCAAAGGTTTCTCGTATATCCTGCCTAATCATCAAAAAATCATGTGGTACGTCATGCGGATCGCCAAATATCAGTTCAGTGATAGGTGAAAAGAACTCACATAGTGTCTCACTATCATGTTCATTGTCACATTCTTTTTTCTCTTGAGCTAAGACAGAATCAAGATCATCAATGTACCACTCTGGATCCACTTGGAAGAGCATCATAGTCAGTGAAGATAAAGCCCACCCCAATAAAGAGCTCATGATTCTATTACTCAACCACTGAGGATCGCGTGTATGAGGCCAGGTATCACTAATTTCATTAAGCCATGCTTGAATGAAAACATCTGCTTCTTCATCGCTGATGCTTCGGGAAGACAAGTATTGAGGAAACCCAGCTATGACGCAAGCAATGTCGAAAGTGCAATCGCGAAAACCAGCTGATTCATAGTCTAGAAAATGCGTTTTATTAGCAACAATGATGTTATCTGGTGATAGGTCAAACGGGGTAAACCCACGATGATGCCCCGCCGTCAATCTATGCTGTGCGCTGCGGGCATATTCCTCCACCACTTCAGGTATCTGAATACCAACACGTTGAAGCAGACTTTTACCTACCGGAATGGAAGAAAGGATAACACGCTCACGATATTTATATATCTCTTGCACATTTTTGTGTTTCAGCAGCATTCGATTAAGCAAAATAGCAAAATCCTGTTCCTTACCCGCTGTTCCAGCATGCATTTTTCCAATTGCTTCCCCTAAATCCCGCAAAATAGAAAGACGCACGCGATCATCTTTAGTATCCAATAATTGTGCAAAAGTATCTCCGTCACCAGAGTCGCTAATAACAATAAGACGCTTCTCGACGTCATGCGCTAGCAAAACAGGTCCTGGACGAGCCTCCTCTGGTAAGGAAGTGGTGAATTGATATGCAACAATTTCTCTTAAGAAAGCAGAATGATCGAAGAGCAATCCAGTCAGAGGCATATGTTTAAGAATTACTGAACGCTGCTGAATAAATGGGGAGGCTACCAATCGTGCACGAATGACTACTGCAATACCAGATCCAGATAAAAGCTGAATATCTGTTAACTTCTGGCTGCCGCCAAAGCGCTGCGACAATAATTTTTGTGCATTAGTAACGATATCGTTAATGAAACTCTCATCAACGATTAATTCTTCATCGTGCTCATTCATCTCCACAGGCACCATGCTCCTTCCTTATAAGCTCAGTCACTGATCTTTTCTCGATGACCGGGACCGAGCACCGAAAGAAATCCAGTAGTCCAGTGTAGAACTTTTAGATAGTGAATTCACCTATTTCTTCCCATAAATGCTAAAAGGTGTATCCGCTTAGAGCGAACACACCTGAAAGGTTTTGTCCAGCAAATCGTACAATACCTATCGTACGGCTGTAGCCTTTAGGCTTTCTCAGCTTTAGGCTTAAAATCTACTCCCGTTTCTTTGCGCTGTTGCGCTGGAATAGGCGCTGGAGCAGCAGTCAGTGGATCCACACCGCCACCTGATTTAGGGAATGCAATCACATCACGAATCGAGTCAAAACCACCAAGCAGACTCACGATACGATCCCAACCAAACGCGATACCACCATGTGGAGGTGCACCAAATGCAAAAGCATCAAGTAAGAAGCCAAACTTTTCTCGTGCTTCTTCTTCGGCAATACCCATGACTTGGAATACACGTTCTTGGACATCTGGGCGGTGGATACGAATAGAGCCACCACCAATTTCGTTACCATTGCATACGATGTCATAAGCATATGCAGTCGCTTGCTCTGGGTGCTGCTCAAAATTATCAAGCCACTCTGGTTTTGGTGACGTAAAAGCATGGTGCACAGCGGTCCACTTGGAATTGCCCAAGGCGACGTCGCCAGAAGCGGTTGCATCTGCTGCAGGCTCAAATAGCGGTGCATCAACGACCCAGGTGAATGCCCAATCACCTTCTTTAATCAGACCTAGTTTACGTGCAACCTCACCACGAGCTGCGCCAAGCAAGGCGCGAGAGCTCTTGGCATCACCTGCAGCAAAGAAAATGCAGTCACCAGGTTGTGCGCCAACGTGCTCTGCAATACCAGCTCGTTCTTGTTCAGTAATGTTCTTTGCAACTGGACCGGTTAATTCGCCATCTTCGCCTACGAGGATATATGCCAAACCTTTAGCGCCACGCTGCTTTGCCCACTCTTGCCAAGCATCAAGCTGACGACGCGGCTGGCTCGCTCCACCTTCCATAACGATGGCACCGACATATTCATTTTGGAATACTCGGAAACTCGTATCCTTAAAAAACTCAGTACATTCTGTAATTTCAATAGCGAAACGAAGATCAGGTTTATCAGAACCATATTTCCGCATTGCTTCTGCATAGGTGATCCGTGGAATAGGAGTGGTAATCTCATAGCCAATGAGTTTCCACAGCTCTGCAACGATTTCCTCTGCCAACGCGATAACATCTTCTTGATCGACAAAGCTCATCTCTACGTCAAGCTGAGTAAATTCTGGTTGACGATCAGCACGGAAATCTTCATCACGATAGCAACGAGCAATCTGATAATAACGTTCCATACCAGCAACCATGAGCAATTGCTTAAAAAGCTGTGGTGACTGCGGTAGTGCATACCATGAGCCTGGTTTCAGCCGAGCAGGAACCAAGAAATCTCGGGCACCTTCGGGAGTGGATCGGGTAAGCGTTGGGGTTTCAATTTCCACAAAATTATGGCGGTCCAACACAGTACGCGCTGCTTTATTGGCTGCCGAACGCAATCTCAATGCATTGCTTCGTACTGGACGGCGCAGATCCAAGTAACGATATTTTAGTCGTGTTTCTTCGCCGACTTCTGACTGCGCAGATTCATCTACCTGGAAAGGCAAGGCTGCTGCTTCATTGAGCACTTCCAGCTCGGTAGCATTGACTTCAATAGCTCCAGAAGCAAGCTGTGGATTTTCCGACCCCTCAGGGCGAAGCTCCACCACACCGGTGACCTTAATACAAAACTCGCTACGTAATTGATGTGCTTGCTCTGCGACGGTTGTATCGCGGAAAACTACCTGTGCAATTCCAGATGAGTCACGTAGATCAATAAAGATCACACCACCATGATCTCGACGACGAGAAACCCAACCGGTAAGAGTAACCTCTTGACCAGCTATGTCTTTTCTAAGATCACCTGCATAATGTGTCCGAAGCACCTACATCAATTCCTTCCGAGACGTATTAAGACGTATTAGACGTATTAACTGACTTATCAACTTATCTGATTTTCATCTACCGCTTTGTTGTCGTGTAGCTCTTCATAAAACTATACCCAAATAAGTTATCTTTGATCTTTTCATACAGCAAAACTCGTCTTTCACTTGGCTTACTTTTCTATTGTCACTGTGGCCCTGTGCACTCGACTGCAGCTCTCCATCTCTTTTGTCTTCAGGAAAATTATGCAAAAATTAACATTATGACTTTTCGTGGCGATATTGAGAAATCAGAAAATCTGGCACGTTCAGGCGGATCAGGTGGTCGAATTGCTCTTGGCGGAGGTGTAGGAACAGTAGTTCTCGTCGGGCTCTATCTCCTTATGGGAGGTAACCCTAGCGACCTTGGTCAATTGATTGGTGGGCAAACCGACGGTGGACAAACTCAGCAATCTGCCGGCACACTTGATCACTGTAAAACTGGTGCAGATGCAAATGAAAACACAGATTGCCGTGTTGAGTTTACTGGACTGAGTGTTAATCAAATGTGGGAAGAACAATTGGCTCAGCAATCTGGTGTGGAATACACCAAACCTGGTCTTACTATTTTCAGCAACAGCATTGCTACTGGGTGTGGGCAAGCCTCTTCAGCTACAGGACCGTTCTACTGCCCTAGCGACCAAACAGCTTATTTCGACGTTTCTTTCTTTGATGAATTAGGAAAATTTGGCGGCGAAAACACGCCTTTCGCACAAGAATATATCGTTGCGCATGAGTTTGGACATCACGTACAAAATCTAGAAGGCACCCTTGGGCTATCTGATTACAACAATCCAGGTCAAGACTCTAATGCCGTAAAAATTGAACTCCAAGCAGATTGCTATGGCGGTGTATGGGCTCATTATGCAGATAAAGGAGAAAAAGCCTTTTTGGAGCCCATTACTGATGATCAAGTAAAAGATGCGATTAATGCTGCCCGAGCTGTTGGTGATGATAATATCCAGAAGCGTTCAGGAACAGAGATCAATCCTGAATCTTTTACTCACGGTTCTTCTGAACAGCGTCAAGAAGCATTTTTAGCTGGTTATAAGAGCGGAAAAATGAGCAGCTGTGACACCCTTGGACGCGGTGGCTACAAATAATCTTCGTTTTCTTTATCTTGTATAGTCGTTAAAGCCTAGAAAAAGCCTTGGATATCACGCAGATATCTCAAGGCTTTTGTTATGTATGCTCACGAACAATAATTAGACAGCAACTTCTGGGTGCAGATCTTTTATCTTCATCTGCCGCTCACGCAACGCAGATAAAGTCGTGACGCTAAAGCAAATAATCCAGATAAGCACCAGTGCTCCTAGAGCTTGTACTACACGCGAATCATCTATTCCATCGACGCCATTGATAGCATGGCGCAAAAGATTAACGCCATAGGTCATGGGGTCATAGGTATGGAACCAACGCAAAGGTGCTGGTTGCGTCTCTGGTGGATACAATCCACCAGAGGAAACAACTTGTAGCGTCATAAACCCAATGCACAGCACTCGCCCTACAGTGGCTCCAAAAATAGAGTTCAATGCTTGAGCTAGTGCCATAAAGGTCAGCGATATCGCGCACATCGCTAGCCATAAAGCCCATTCATGAGCAGCATGTAGGCCAATGAAAAACCGTTGTACTAAAAATACGACTGTTGCCTGTGCTAATCCTAGGATCGCCGCCGGCAGATAACTTGCCAAGGCGACTCGAATGGGTGTGATACACGACTCGATAGCGCGGCGTTGGAGTGGTCGCACAATCATAAAACACACTGTGCCTCCCACAAACAAACCAATGCAAATAAACATTGGTGCCAGTCCCTCACCAAAAAGCGATAAACTATCTCCTGGCATATGCTTTCCGACGGGAGTCGTAACATTAAGCGCTGCAGCTCCCAACCTATCGGCAGAAAACGTGGGGATTTTATCCGCATTTTCATTCAATTTCAGTGCTAGCTCAGCGGATCCTTCATCAAGTTGCACCAGACCACTACTAAGCTGAGAAGCTCCCACTGTAAGTTGTTGAGAACCAGCAAGCAACCGGCTGGTGCCATCTGCCAAAGTATTTGCACCAATGACAAGACGCTGAGAACCGTCGTTAAGCTCATGTAGACCAGTTGCTAACTGCTGTGCTCCAGTGTTTGCGGCATCCATTCCTTGTCTGAACTTTGATACCGGACTGGTCAGTTGTTCATTGACCTGCTGAGCACCATCACTAAGTTGATCAAGCTGTGACATAATGGCACCGCTTATACCATTATTGCGTAGTTGGGTAACAAGCCCATCAGCTTGATTAGCGAGATCAACTGCCTGAGGTATTCCTGTCGAACGTAGTTGAGCCGATAAATTTACGATCATGCCCAATAGCTGCTCTTGAGTGGTATGCGCACGATTCGCAATTCCGGTCACCTGATTAACACCTCGGGAAACTTGGTCAGCACCATTTCCTAATGCCTCTGTGGCCTGATTCAGTTGCGCCAAACCATCAGCAAGCTGATCTGCACCCGCACTGGCCTTTGCGATATTTTCGCTTAATTCACCTGCGCCAGCAGCAAGAGAATGAGCACCATCATTGGTTTGCGCAATGCCTTGTTCCAGTGAACCACTCCCCTGAGCTAATTGCTGACTTCCTTCTCGTGCGGCTCCTGTTCCTTCAGAAAGTTGTGTTGCTCCTGCTCCAGCCGCATGTACCCCACCATTAATGGTATTAAACCCAACCAACAGTTGTGTCGCCACCTGGCTACCCAGATTCTCATTGATAGTTGCCAAAACCTGTGCTACTACCTGGTTACCAAGCATAGTTGCTAAAAAGCCATTGTTATTGTTATATACGGCATTCAGCGTCGCTTGATGTGGTGTTTCAGTGTTTGCACTTACTGCTGCTGCTGAAAAGTCTGTTGGTAATTCAATCCCAAAATAGTAAGTACCATTATCAATGCCTTTTTTAGCATCATCGGCGTCTACTTCAATGAAATTAACCTTGTCATTATTCAATAGAGCAGAAACAATCTGGTCACCAGCGTGAACTTCTCTTCCTGCAACAGTAGTGCCTTCATCTGAATTCACCACTGCCACTGGCATATTGTTTAATCGTCCCACTGGATCCCAATAGGACCACACGAATAGACCACCAAATAACAAAGGAATAAGAACAATCACTAATGCAGTAAGAGGTGGTAATTTACCATGCCCAAAGCGGCGTAGCTCTGACCCAATATGAAACAAACTCATTGCTTTGTTACCCCGCTTTTTTGCCGTGACTGTGTAGAAGAAACCACGATAGCCTGATCATCTTCAATCCGAATACTATGGTCGCAAATGCCAAGTCGATCAGAATTAGAAGAAATCACGGCAACCGGAAGATATGCACTTAAATTGCGCAAAGATACTAATAATTCATCTCGTATTTCTTGGCTACGCACCTGATCAATATCGTCAATAAGCACTAATGATGCCCGAGGAGTAGACATTAGCGCTAACACAACACGCAACTTAAATCTTTCTGTCGGGTCTAATTGCCCAATGTTAGTTTTACGTGCACGCTCATCATCAATTTCTAAGCCAATAACATCAGCTGCCTGAGCGAAACTATCGATCTGACTAATTTTTCTAGGAACAGGTTTATACCAAGAACTACGCCATGCAGCTTGTTCACGTATCACAGATCGCACCGGTATCAGGCGCTCGAGTCTATCAATCTCTACGACCCCAGCAAGTGCAATACGCTTATGTAGCTTCCTGCTAGCTGTGATCTCTATCGTCTCCTCTGCTCCATCATCTGATGAAACACTCGCTATGTGGTTTCCACTTAACTGCTGTTCCCACATATCTCCTGATACCTGTGTATCTGTTTCCCGCGCAGACCATAATCGATCGCTGTGGCGAAACATTATGCTCCCGGATTTTTGTTTCATCCTGCCAGAAATCGTCATAGCAAATACAGTTGCCGACGATTCACGACGCGAATGAATCAAGGTCAGTCCTTCGACGATGCTGATATCAGGTTTAGCAACCCCATTACTCAAAACTAAATCATGCGTAGATAATATAGTTTTTTGGATCATTTTCTCAGTTCCTTAATTGTCCTTTTCCTGCTTTCTTTGACGTTTCCTCGCTAGAAAACAGGTCAAAACAATTTCAATAATTAGTCATACTGAATTCTACACAGCATTACCCAAAGCAAAAAACAAAGGAAACCCATTAGAATAGGCTTTTAACTCACCAAAACCTAAGCAAAGGATTGAGTATATATGTCGATTAGCGCAGTTGATCTTTTTAGTATTGGCATAGGCCCTTCATCATCACACACAGTAGGTCCTATGCGAGCAGCACTGGCTTTTTCACGCAATAATCCGCATGCACAGCAGGATACTATTCATATCACTTTGCATGGTTCTCTTGCCGCCACTGGTATCGGACATGGCACCGACCGTGCTGCGATTCTCGGCCTTGCTGGATTCGATCCTACAACTGCTACAGCAACCACTGCCCCAGCTTTTGGTAGTCCTATTCCGATATCAGGTAATGTCAGTGGTCCACTAGGAGAATGGAGGTATCACTTACATTTTGATCCTCAAGCTCTCAGCAGACATCCCAACGCCATCACCTTTTGCGCCTACGACGAGGCCGGAAACATCACAGTAGCTCCAGAAGTCTTCTTCTCCGTAGGCGGAGGTTTTATCCTCTCTGAACAAGAACTCATTGAACAGGAAAAAGATGTTCTTGGAGCAGGCGTATCGACAACAGGGCGCACTGAACAATTACCCTATCCTTTTCACAATGCGCAACAGTTGTTAGAACAGTGCACCAAGAATAATGTGAGCATTCCAGACCTTATGCTTGCTAATGAACAAGCGATTCACGGCAGCAAAAGCGTTGTCCTTGATCATCTTGATCTTGTATGGGCTACTATGCGTTCTTGTGTCACTGCTGGAATCCAAACAAATGGTGTATTGCCTGGTGGATTATCCGTCGAAAGGCGAGCACCGCAAGTGTATAAGTATGTTAATTCCACAGCTGTTGATCGCACTAAAGATGCTTTGTGGGCTATGGAATGGGTCAATCTCTATGCTCTAGCGGTTAATGAAGAAAATGCGGCAGGTGGGCGTATCGTCACTGCACCAACAAATGGTGCAGCAGGCATTATTCCAGCAGTGCTGCATTATGCTCGAGATTTTCTTGAGGGCTATGACGCGCAACGCCACCGAGACTTTTTACTTGCTGCGGCAGCAGTTGGCATCATCATTAAAGAAAATGCTTCTATTTCAGGAGCTGAAGTAGGTTGTCAGGGAGAAGTGGGCTCTGCTTCAGCAATGGCAGCAGCAGGTCTGTGTCAAATTATGGGTGGTACGCCTCAACAAGTAGAACACGCAGCTGAAGTCGCCCTCGAGCATAATCTTGGTTTGACCTGTGATCCAGTCGGTGGGCTTGTCCAAATTCCATGTATTGAGCGCAATGCCATTGGTGCTGTTAAATCCATCAATGCCGCTCGGATGTCGCAATTGAGCACTGGACAACACCGCGTGAGTCTTGACCATGTAGTCAAAACTATGGCAGATACCGGACGCGATATGCTCACCAAGTATAAGGAGACATCCGCCGGTGGTTTAGCAATTAACCTCGGATTGCCGGTTAACCTTACAGAATGCTAGCACGCAACTTGTAGAAAACGAGGTGCTACTGGTGGTTATTAGCAGCACCTCTGCAGGATAAAGCTATCAATGCAGGTAAGAGATAAGCTGTTCTGGTGCAATATCTTCTTGAGTCTGTGTGCGAAGATTCTTGACTGCTACAACATTGTCTGCGATTTCCCGATCTCCCAGCACCAAAGCATAGTCTGCCCCAGCTTTATCAGCAGCTTTCATTGCGCCTTTAAGCCCACGATCACCATAGACCATGTCTGCACAGATACCATGAGCTCGCAATTGCTCAATGAGAATCAGCATTTTCCCTTTTGCTTGCGCGCCCATCGGCACACCAAATACGCGCACCCGCTGCCCTGTTCCTAAGCGTTTTCCTTCTGCTTCCAACGCCAATAGACAGCGATCAACGCCTAACGCATAACCAATTCCTGATAGATCTTGTCCACCAAGCTGTGCCATCAAACCATCGTAGCGTCCGCCACCACCAATGCCTGATTGGGCGCCTAATCCATCGTGCACAAACTCAAAGGTAGTTTTGGTGTAGTAATCGAGTCCACGCACCATACGAGGATTAACTACATAATTGACATCTAAGTCAGTAAGTAATTGTTGCACGGTGTCAAAGTGAATTTTTGTCTCTTCACTCAGATAATCAAGCATGAGGGGTGCGTCGGAAAGCATTTCCTTCATTTCCGGACGTTTATCGTCTAGTACACGCAATGGGTTAATTTCTGCTCGACGACGTGTTTCTTCATCCAAGGGCAGATCAAAAAGAAAATTTTGCAGCTTTTCGCGGTACTGCGGACGGCAGGTGTTATCGCCAAGACTGGTGATCTCTAGTCGATATTCGGATAACCCAATCGCTTTCAGACTTCTATCAGCAAGAGCAATGACCTCAGCATCTAACGTTGGATCATCGACACCAATTGCTTCTATACCTACCTGTTGGAGTTGGCGATAGCGTCCTGCTTGTGGTCGCTCATATCGGAAAAAAGGACCATAGTAGTGTAGTTTCACTGGTAACTGACCACGATCAAGATTGTGCTCAATAACAGCGCGCATCACCCCTGCTGTACCTTCTGGTCGCAACGTTACTGAACGCTCGCCTCTGTCCGCAAAAGTGTACATTTCTTTGCTTACGACGTCAGTGGATTCTCCAACACCACGTGCAAAAAGTGTAGTGTCCTCGAACACTGGCAGTTCTATGTGTTCATATCCAGCTGTCTGTGCTACACGTGCAAAGGTCGAGCGAACCTCCGCAAAGTCAACAGATTGCGGCGGAATATAATCAGGCACACCTTTAGGAGCAGCGATTGTTTGTATCTTTTTCTTAGTCATACTCTCGTTGTTATTCTTTTATAGTTTGTTACTGAAAATAATAATGAAGATAAATTACGCACTACCTGCCACACCTAGGTCACGATAGCTCCTGCAGAAAAGGATTACTCTTTCTTTCCACTCGCATAGTGGTATGAGCACCATGACCAGGCAAAATAGCAAGATCATCAGGTAGGGAAAGCACAATATCTTTTAATGTCTTTGTCATCTCTTCCGGGGAAGAAAAAGGCAAATCAGTGCGCCCGACGCTTCCCTCAAACAATACATCTCCGCTGAAAGCAAGTTTTTTGCCTTGAAGGATAACTGATCCTGGCGAATGCCCAGGACAGTGATGCACCGTGAAGTCCTGACCAGCAATAGCAATCGTGCTACCCGGCTCAAGCCATTGAGGATTATGCACGAGACGCATTGATGTGACATCAAAGAGTATCCGTGCCTGCTCATTGAAGCCAATCTGTTCATTGAGCATAAAAGCATCAGCTTTATGGATATAGACGCTGGCACCATGATGATGTGCTAGTTCACCAGCATCACGTACATGATCAATATGACCATGCGTGAGAATTATGTTTCCAAGTGCCAGATTATTCTCACTCAGATAATCATTGATTGCTGATGCACTATGCATACCTGGATCAATCACATCAGCAATACCGTCCGATACTGCTATATAGCAATTGGTTGCATACGGTCCTGTAGCAAAGTGCAAGATATTCATTAGCGTTTTATCTTCTATTTATCCGCTTGAGCTGCACTCAATGCTGCCTGGTAATCAGGTTCAGTAGTGATTTCCTCAACTAGCTGAGTATAAACAATTTTTCCTTCGCTATCGGCAACCATAACTGCACGTGCTAATAAGCCTTTGAGTGGGGAACCTTCTAGTTCCAAGCCAAATTTCTGCCCAAAATCAGAACGGAACGCAGACACTGGAATGACATTATCCAACCCTTCTGCCCCACAAAAACGCGCCTGGGCAAAAGGAAGATCTTTAGAAATGCACAATACAACTGTATTTTCTAACGCTGATACTTCTTCATTAAAGCGACGTACCGAAGCAGCACATACACCTGTGTCTACTGAAGGAAAAATGTTGAGAATTATTTTCTTACCGTTAAAATCAGCTGCGGTTACCTCTTGCAGTTCGGTATTTACCAATGTGAACTCGGGCAAGTCTGCACCTACAGCTGGTAATTCACCACTGGTTGTAACCGGATTATTCTGAAAATTTGTTGTAGCCATAATAGTTAGCATAGCAGCAATAGTCTCATGGCTTGCCTGTGTCTTAGTATCGTTAACTCAATATCCTCGCTACACTGTTCTATGTGAGCAAACAATCTAATGAACAGCGTCGTAAAGATGCGATCTCTCAACTTGAAAAGCATATTAAAGCAAAAGATCGTTCAGAAAAAACCAGATCTTTGCTTACACCGCTCATCGCTGCGCTTGTCATTGCTGTTGTTGCAGTAGGCATCATCTATGCGACTACCCGTGATGATAAAAACTCTGGTGAAACTGAAGCTAAGAGCAGCCAAGCTCAAACAACTGAGACTAAACCAGTATCAGCTCTTGTCGATGATAAGGGAATTCTCAAAACTGCTCGTTCCTCTGCATTACCTGATACTGTCTCCTGTAACTACCCGGATAATGGCACTGCTGCCAAAGAGGTATCAGCACCTAAAGGCGATAAAGTCTCCACCAAAGGAACTGTCAAACTTACCTTTGTCACTAACCAAGGTGATATCCCATTAACCTTGGATCGCTCGGTTTCTCCATGCACAGTTAATGCGATTGAGCACCTAGCAAAATCTGGATACTATAACGACACAATTTGCCATCGAGTATCTGATAGTGGCTTCCTACAATGCGGAGATCCAACAGGCACTGGAACTGGTGGACCTGGTTTTAGTTTTGCAGATGAGTACCCTGTGGATTCTACAGATGACCAAAGCTCTCCAGTGAAGTATCCTCGCGGTAGCATTGCCATGGCGAACTCTGGTCCAAATACAAATGGTTCTCAGTTCTTCTTGAACTCCACGGATCACACTTTTGCACCAAGCTATACCTACTTCGGCACCATGGACGAGACAGGAATTAAAACCGTCGAAAACATCGTTGCTGCAGGTATTGGTAAACAAAGTGCTGATGGCACTGGTGCACCTGCTAAAGAAGTAAGAATCACCAAAGCCACTGTGCAATAACAGCATACGCAACTCGACGCCCACCCAAATGGTATGAAACTTTTGGGTGGGCGTCGCAAGTTGTGCGTGCAGATGTGCAACCCGACGCTATCCTGTGGTTACTCGGTATACATCGAATACACCCTCAGTATTACGAAGTTGAGTCATCAAGGCACCTAGCTGCTTGGTATCTGACACCGAGAATGTAAACCGAATTGTTGCTACTCGATCTTGAGAGGCATGGGAATTCATAGCTACTACTGATACTCGCTGTTCATTGATGACACGAGTCAATTCCATAAGCAAACCAGTACGATCTAGAGCTTCAATTTGCAATGTAGCGGCAAAAACTGAACCAGAGCCTTCCGATGCCCACGAAACCGTGACTAAACGCTCTGGTTCCGATTGCAGTTTTGTGGCGTTCGTGCAGTCTGTTCGGTGTACTGAGACGCCACCTCCACGAGTAACGAAACCAAAAATATCATCTCCGGGCACTGGCATACAGCACTTGGCTAGTTTTGCCATAACATCTGGGCTACCTTCTACCAGCACGCCTTGGGAGTCTGATACTTTTTGCTTCGAGGTGACCAGTTCACTAAAAGGGGTACGAGATACGAGAGTGTCTTCCGCCTCATCAGCATCTCCGAAAGCTGCCATGAGTCTGTGCGCCACACTTGCCGCAGAAACAGAACCGGATCCGATTGCGGTATAAAGAGCGTCTACATCTGGATAATGCAGTTCATTTGCTACAGCTTTCATTGATTGCGCAGTAAAAAGCCTATGCATAGGCAAACCGCCACGCTGTACTTCCGCAGCGAGTGCATCTCGTCCTGCTTCCAGATACTCTTCACGGCGTTCTTTTGCGAACCATTGGCGAATTTTTGTCTTAGCTCGTGGTGAGACGACAAAGTCCTGCCAGTCTCGACTAGGCCCAGAGTTTTGATCTTTGGAAGTAAAAATTTCAACCTGATCTCCAGATTTTAATTTTGACTCCAAAGCTACGAGCTTGCCATTGATTTTTGCACCAATACACCGGTGTCCGACTTCGGTATGAACTGCATAAGCAAAATCGACAGGTGTTGAATCAACAGGAAGATTAACCACATCACCTTTAGGGGTAAAGGCAAAGATTTGTTTGCTAGACAGGTCATAGCGCAAGCTATCAAGAAACTCATTAGGATCTGCGGCCTCTTTTTGCCAATCGAGTAATTGACGCATCCATGCCATGTGATCAACTTCTGCTTGTTCACCGCTATGGCTGCCTTTTGTCTCTTTATAACGCCAGTGGGCTGCAATGCCGAACTCAGCGTTATAGTGCATCTCATGGGTGCGTACTTGCACTTCCAAAGGCTTACCATTGGGAGTCATCACTGTGGTATGCAGTGATTGATATACGCCAAACTTAGGACTAGATATGTAGTCCTTAAATCTTCCTGGCATGGCAGAAAAGAGCGAGTGAACTACACCGATTGCCGCATAACAGCCGTTGACGGTGTCCACGAGGATTCTGATACCCACCAGATCAAGAATTTCCTCAAAGTCTTTACCGCGTACAATCATTTTCTGATAAATGGACCAATAATGTTTTGGCCGTCCCATGACGCGCGCTTCAATGTGATTTTCGCGTAATGCATTTTGCAATTGCGACGTTATCTCCTTGAGATAACGATCGCGTGAAGGAGCACGTTCTGCCACAAGTCGCACTACTTCTTCATATTTCTTTGGATAAAGAATGGCAAAAGAAAGATCTTCTAACTCCCATTTCACATTCGCCATCCCTAAGCGATGTGCCAAAGGCGCAATTACTTCGAGAGTCTGCTGTGCTTTTTTCGCTTGCTTTTCCGGAGGCAGAAAACGCATTGTCCGCATATTATGCAATCGATCGGCAACTTTAATGACTAAGACTCGTGGATCTTGGCTCATAGCCACAATCATCTTGCGGATAGTTTCTGCCTCAGCTGCTGCACCTAAGGCAACTTTGTCCAGTTTGGTCACACCATCTACCAAACGAGCCACTTCTTCACCGAAATCTCTCGTAAGGTCTTCTAAAAAGTAATCCGTGTCTTCTACTGTGTCATGTAGAAGCGCTGCAACGAGAGTAGTCGTGTCCATACCGATCTCAGCTGCTATGGTCGCTACCGCTAAGGGGTGTGTGATGTAGGGATCACCAGATTTACGAAAGACTCCTTCATGCAGGCGCTCGGCTGTACTATATGCACGCTCTAAAATGGCATAGTCTGCTTTAGGATGAAACTCTCGATGGATGCTCAATAATGGCTCGAGAACAGGATTAATTTTAACGCGATTGCCTGTTAAACTACGAGCGAGCCGAGCCGACATTCTACGAACCGAGTTTTGTTGTTTTGGGACACGATTATTGGTCATAACTGGCTTCGCTCCTACACATTACGCGGTTTTGTGAGCATTCACGATATTTCTAAAACTTTACTGTGGCTCATTGACCACAAACAAATCAGAACCAGCTAATTTTTCTCGCCCACCTAGTGAAGGAACTTCTAGAACCACACCAAATCCAGACACGACACCGCCACATCGTTCGATTAAGCGTCGAGCAGCAACGAGTGTGCCGCCGGTAGCAAGCACATCATCAATCAGATAGATTTTTTTGCCAACAAGATCGATGCCGTCTGCTGGTAATTCCAAAGAAGCAGTACCATATTCCAGAGAAAAATCTTCGCTGATTACTGGAGGCGGCAGTTTATTCTTTTTACGGATAGATAAAATACCTGTACCGATGTTAAAAGCCACCGCCGAACCAAGTAAAAATCCCCTAGCATCTAGTCCACCAATCATATCTGCTCCAGCACGTTGTGCTGCTGCAGAAAGCTCTTCGACGAGCATCCTAAAAGCATGACGGTCAGCAAGCACTGGGGTGAGATCCTCAAAAAGCACTCCTGGTATAGGAAAATCCTGCACTAATCGTGTTTTTTCGTTAAGCGCTTGATGTGCGTCTTTATATGGTGACGAGGTATCCATGTGGCTTTGTTCTTTCTGTCTTAGAGGTTATGAGGGTGCTGCTACTGAGTTTTCTGTTCCTTTGGCTGCCATCTATCCATGTTCCAACCAATACTATAGAGATCAGTGTTTGGTACAACATTTTCTACATTCTTATCCACCACAAATACTCGTGGATGCGAACTCAAAGGAATTGTAATCATCTGCTCCCATGAAGCAAGCTCATCTGCACGAACTGCTGCAACATCAGTGCTCAAATGTGGAATATAGTCAAACTCAACCATAGGGTCTACAGCTTGAATATACGCATCAGCAACACCTTCTGAGCGAAGTAACCCATTTTCATCAACAATAGCTTGCACCAAAGCGCGTGGTGTTTCTTCGTCTAACTCACCTGACACGTCGACAACATTGATGCCTGCTGGTGCACATGTCTGCGCAATGTTTTCTACAATCGCGGCTTTCCTCGAGTCTTCTCCTAAGTAGCCAATGCGAATTGTTTGTCCTTCAAGTGCGCGTGCAGCTTCAATATCAACCCCTAGATGCGATTGGGCTATATCACCTAATTGTGCAACAACAGGGTCATGCGCTCGGACTGTACGTACTGTGACTGGATGAACTTCTGCACCAGCATGCTGCGACGATACTTGGGCAATTGCTGTTTGGTCGATACACGCAGCAAAAGCCTTACGCAGTTCGATATCCTCGAATAGTCCTGAAGAACTAAGTAGTAGTTGTTCGGTTAACACACCGGCTTCAGAAACAATGTCATAGGGGTTGTAGTTGTCATCTCGATTGACCCAAGAAAGTGAATCGTTGTTTTTTACTTCTGCAATACCTAATTTTGTTTCTTTCGCTAGGCTTTTCAGATCTGTTGTTCCTGGCCATACCACTATTTTCTCGATATTAGCTGGCTCTCCGAAATAACGATCATTGCGGCTCAAAATTACTTCTGAATTCTGTCCAACACTGTCGATTTTATATGGACCAGAAGATACTTGGAGCTCAGGATCAAAATTGCTCAAGCTATATCCTTGATTCCAAATCTGAGCGATACTAGCAAGAGTTGTTTCATCACGATTGACCAATGCCGCGTTGAGGTCTGCTAAGGTTAGTCCCGCTTTATTAGCTATGGCGTGTGCAGGCAATAACACTCCTGGGCCAAATAATTGCCGCCAGCGTGCCCCAAATCCTTCCTTGAACACTACTGTTGCATTTTTAGAACCTGGATTACATTCAACTCTTTCTACCTGGTGCATAAGCGGCATATGCGAGCCGAAGAGTACATCCATATCCCCTGCGACAAATGCAAGTAAGAAAGAATCACACGTGACAGGCTCGCCATCAGAATATACAGCTTTATCCGAAATGGTATAGAGCACACGTTGATTATTACCAGGCAAGAATTGAGCAGTTGCGAAATCAGTATTGGGGATTAACTGCCCTTTAGGACCTGGAACATGCGTGGAGGGATATAAACGTGCTGAAAGGACTTGAGCGTTAGTAGCAACTCCCAAATCATTAGCAGCATTAGAAGTAAGCAAAACATTTTTTACTGCATAAGAAAACGTATCTGTATAAGCAGATTCTTGTTCTACCTCAGCTTTTCCACATGCGCCTAATAGGAACACCAACGTGAATGCAGTAATCACACAACAACACTTGTGGAGAATGGAACATAAAGAAAACTTTTGCTTACTTCTTCCCACTTATTTCATCCTTATCCCGTTGTCAGCTCTTATTCGGGCGCCAACTAGCACCTGTCGAATGCGAAGTGTACTGAGAAGTTGCGACATCACTGGTAGCTGTTACATCTTCCTCATAATCATATTCATCCTGCAATGCAGGACGTGCACTTTCGTTTTCAGCAAGGCGCTCATGGGTTACTTTACGATTGTGCGCTTTAGTCTTTGCAGTTCTGTTTTTCAGATCCACTAGGATTGGTGTCGCAAGGAATACAGAAGAAAGAGTACCTTCAAGCACTCCGATGAACTGTACCAATGCCAAATCTTTGAGTGTTCCTACTCCCATGAGCCAGACAGCAATAACCATAAGTGCGATAATGGGCAATACTGAGATCACTGTGGTGGAAATAGAGCGCATCACTGTTTGGTTGATTGCTAAGTTAGCGTGTTCAGCATAGGTTTTTCTTGTAGTGCCCAGGTAACCAGCTGTATTTTCCCGAACTTTATCAAAAACGATAACAGTATCATAGAGCGAGAATGCCAATACTGTCAGCAAACCAATAACTGATGCTGGACTTACCTCAAAGCCGCAGATAGCATAAATACCGCTGATCGCAATAAGATCCACGAACAAAGCAGCAATAGCAGCAACAGCCATCTCTTTTTGCAATCGAATTGCGATATACACAAATACTGCGATAAGGAATACCACCATCGAAATCAGCATTCGATTAGTAATCGTAGAGCCCCATGCCTCTGAAACAGTGGAGTCACCGATTACATCGGGGGTTGCTTTCCCAGTGCTATCTTGTGGTTTATATGCCTCATAAAGCTCAGTGCGAGCTTTAGTGATTTGATCTTCGCTTAAGCGCTCTGAATTTATTTCAAGAATTTTGCTGTCACCTGAACCGACAACTTGCACCTGCTCAGGAGTGACACCGGTAGCCTCGGTAAAGGTCTTTTCCACTTGCGCGGTATCGAGATTCGCTGCTGGCATATTCATCTTCGTGCCGCCGACAAAATCAATTCCTAAATTAAAACCGCGTAATGCAATAGCAATAATGCAAATAAGCAATGCAACTGCAGTAGTGATGTACCACTTACGACGCTTTCCGACGAAATCTATTCCGCCTTCGCCGGTGTAGAGCTTAGTTAAAGTAGTGCTTTCACTCATCATTACACCTGCTCTCTCTTATCGTTGTCATGCTCATCCTGAGCTATTCCCTGCTCATCGTCAGCTTTATGCGCATCCCTATGTGTTGATGCTAGTGGTTTAGCCATCCCCATTTGCGTATCCGAATGATGACTTTCTTTCACCGATTGCGCCAATACGGGTTGTGCCTCTTTAGCAGTATGCCGAGCTAGCGCAAACACTTTTCCAAGTCCGTTTACAGAGTGTTTAGCGGACCAAGGTTTACGAGAAGCAAGAATAACTAATGGTGCTGTTACGAGGAAAGTGACTAAAATATCGAATACTGTGGTCAGCCCTAAAGTGAAAGCAAAACCTTTCACCTCGCCAACTGCAAGAGCATAAATAATTACTGCTGCAATGAGTGTCACTGCATTACCAGTGATGATTGTTTGCTTGGCACGATCCCAGCCATGTGCTACTGCTGAACGGAAAGTTCTTCCGTCACGCACTTCGTCTTTAATTCTTTCATACAGCACCACAAAAGAATCGGCAGTAGTACCAATACCAATGATCAAACCAGCAATACCTGCCAGATCAAGAGAATATCCCACTAGGCGACCGAGTAGGACTAATGCGCCATAGACCAAAGCAAAAGAAGCACCTAGTGATAACAAGGAAATCAGGCCAAAGAAACGATAGAAATACAATGAATAAAGAGCAACGGCTATCAGACCGACAAGCCCTGCTATCAAACCTGCCTTCAACGAAGCAATACCAAGGGAAGCAGGGACAGTAATAGCTGTACCGCCTGATTCACCATTCTCACCGACGAAACTTAATGGTAAAGCACCATAACGCAAGTTGTTAGCTAATTCCTGTGCCTGTGCTTGAGTCATTGTGCTGCTGGTGATGGCAGTACGCTCACCAACTGGGGTAGGCTGCTCAATCTGTGGTGCAGACAATACTTCAGAATCCAGAGTAATAGCTACTTGACGACCAACATATTCATTGGTGAGTTTCGCCCATGTTTCTGAGCCCTTTTCGTTCTTCGCAGACTTGAACTTAAACGTAATCTGCATCTTGCCGCTTTGTGCATCAAACCCACCGGTAATTGGTTCATTAGTATCCACTTCATTACCTGTCAAGCGTTTTGCTTGAGCTTGATTAGCATCTTGGCCTTCAAGAACGGGAGAAGGACCAAGAATCATAGCTTGTTGTGCACTTGGATCACAGGTCACCAATGGGAGTGCAGGATCATCTGCACCTTGCAGTAGATCAGGTTTGTCGCTATCGCATCGCAATAAGAATGATGCCGATAATTGTTTTAAGGAAGTATCTGCCTGACGATCAGCAAGAAGAACGTCTGCTAATTCTTTGCGTTGCTTCTCAGCCTCAAGTGAGTTCACAGCCTCTTGTGGTTGTTTTGCAGATACTTTAGCTGGAGTAAGTTCCTTGGCTTCGGGATCATTTTGTTTTTTGATTTTTGTGAGATCCTCAGCAAGTTGTTTGAGACGTTCATTGGCTTGATCAGCGGTAAGTGCACCCACGCTGACCCAACGATTAGCCATCTTTTCCATCTCAGCTGGTAATGCCTCAAAATCAGCATCAGTCGGTGCAACTTGCGCTACAGGACGAAAAACTAACTGTGAGGTTTTACCTAAAGAACGCGCCTGAGCTGTGTCTTC
Organism: Corynebacterium sp. sy039; assembly: GCF_007904105.1. Classification (NCBI taxonomy): domain Bacteria; kingdom Bacillati; phylum Actinomycetota; class Actinomycetes; order Mycobacteriales; family Corynebacteriaceae; genus Corynebacterium; species Corynebacterium sp. sy039. Next base: position 1,256,751 of record NZ_CP042325.1, read on the forward strand.
ACCAGGAACAGTAATAACAAGAGTATTGCCATCGGTGATGACTTTTGCCCCAGAAACACCCATACCATTAACACGGTTTTCCAAGATATTACGCGCTTGGGCTAATTGATCTTGCGTAGGTTGTTCACCTTGTGGCACGAGCGTAATTCTGGTACCACCTTGCAAATCAATACCTAAGTTAGGCTTTGGCAAGCGATCACCAGTAAAAAATACCAATGCATACACAGCAATGATTACTGCGATGAACAGCCCTAACGCCTTCTTAGGCCATGTATTCCATTTTGACCTAGCTCCACGGGATTTGGAAGGCAATGAAGTTCTCCCTCTTAGATTTTCTAAATAATCCAATAACTATACGCAATGAGGCGACATATAGAATTGACCAAATCACTATACTACTGCTGCCGCCTGAGCACACAAAACTCACAAACGCTGTCTCTATGGATCTATATGAATAATGTGTTTTTGGGTATTAGTTCTGTCTTAATTTTAATTTTTAATTAACTGCTCATTCATCGCGAGAATCATTGTGCGCAGTGCTATCAGCTATCTCAACATCATCATGATCGTTTTTCTTCTGCACAATTGCTGCTTTATCAATTACCACGACAGTATGCTGTGCAATCTCAAGTTCTACAGTTGATTCATGAATACCACGAATAACACCATGTATACGCGCAGTTGTCACAACGCGATCACCAATAACAAGATTATCTTGAAGATTATTTAACTCACGTGCATAACGCTGTTGCTTACGTTGCACAAAGAAAGAAGGCAAAATAATTACGACAAGCGCAATAATAAACAGCATAACATTCATAGCTACCTATAATGCCAGACAAAACTCCACTACGCATTTAACAGACTACTGTGCTAGCGCAACAAAATATCTTCTGGCGGTTCTAGTCCTAAATGTTGCCAGGCGGCAGCAGTAGCTACTCTTCCTCGATTTGTTCGGGTAAGCATTCCAGCACGTACCAGATACGGTTCGCATACTTCTTCTACTGTAGAGGGTTCTTCTCCCACTGCTATCGCAAGTGTATTGACTCCCACAGGACCACCACCATGACCTTTGATCAGCGCGCTTAGGACTGCTCGATCGAGTCGATCAAGACCTTGCTCATCTACATCAAAAACTACCAATGCAGCTTGTGCAGCACCAAGATCAATATGTCCATTGGAATGTATTTCAGCAAAATCGCGCACTCGACGTAATAAGCGATTAGCAATACGAGGTGTTCCTCGTGATCGGGATGCAATTTCTGCCGCTGCATCTGCGTCGATAGTTACCTGGAGAATTTTTGCCGCTCGCAGTACGACTTTGGTGAGGTCATCTGTATCATAAAATTCCATTTGGGCAGTAAAGCCAAAACGATCTCGCAATGGTCCAGTCAGCATCCCTGAGCGAGTTGTCGCTCCAACAAGGGTAAAAGGCTCTAGCTCTAAAGGAATGGAAGTAGCCCCTGGTCCTTTTCCGACGATGACGTCTATCCGGAAATCCTCCATAGCGGTGTAGAGCATTTCTTCCACAGGACGCGCCATACGATGTATTTCGTCAATGAATAAAACATCACCTTCCATGAGATTCGATAACATCGCAGCTAAATCGCCTACACGTTCTAGTGCAGGCCCGGAGGTCATTCGTAGGCTTGTTCCCAGCTCATAGGAAATGATCATCGCCATCGTCGTTTTGCCAAGACCAGGTGGACCTGATAGCAAAACATGGTCAGGGGTGACACCACGATTTTTAGCCCCAGTAAGCACAAGATCTAATTGATTACATACTTTAGGCTGCCCAATAAACTCTTTGAGACTTCGTGGGCGCAAGGTAGGCTCAGCATCCACATCATCACGTTGCTGATGTGCAGCTATTGCAGAGTTTCCAGATTGACCGCTTTTTACTCTTTCCCGAGCCTCAGGCACATTAAACTCTGTTTTTTCCACACTCGCCATAAGCTAGCTCCTCAATTATTCTGGCACTCTATATTGTGATTGCTATTTCTGTTCATTAAGCGCACTCAACGACGCTTTTAACACAGCCGGCATTGCTAAATCTGGTTGCGCTTGCATAATCGACGCCACAATAGGTTGCACAGTCTTTTCGGTAAAACCCAAACCTATCAGTGCTTCTACGACATGATTAAAAGTATCAGAAGATATATCCATGACTTCTTGCGAACCAACTGTACTCATCGTGTCGTCTGACTGGGCTGCGTGGAAACTACTTATTTTCTCTTTTAGATCCACAATCATTCGCTCTGCAGCGCGCTTTCCTACCCCAGGAACACGCTGCAATGTCTTAGCATCTCCTGTTGAAATCGCTTGAGCTATCTCAGAAACCGATAGTAACGACTGCACAGCAAGCGCCAACCGCGGACCAACACCAGATACTGTCTGCAGCACAGCAAACATATCTTTATCTTCCTGATCCAAAAAAGCATATAAAGTATGTGAGTCTTCGCGAATAACTGCACTGACCAACACAAAAATTTCCGCACCACGCTGGAATTGCGCCAATGTAGTAGTTGGCGCAATGACCTGATATCCCACACCATGACATTCAATAATCGCCTGCTGTGAGTCCAAGGCGACAACCGTTCCTCTTAAGGATGCAATCATGCTCTAGCCTGTTTCCTTTTGCTTTCCGACGCTCAACCCAATTTTTCTAAACCCGATAAGAACTAACATTAGCTTGTTGCTTCTTACGCGCCAGCACTCCTTGTTGATGTTGGCGACGAATTTCTGCTTGTTCTTCTTGCTCTTGTTGCCGCAAAAGCATTGGCGCTCGCCAGCAATGACAAATAGCAAGAGCCAACGCATCTGCCGCATCAGCAGGTTTGGGTGCTTGAGATAATCCTAAGATGCGAGTAACCATAGCAGTCATTTGTTTTTTATCAGCGCCACCATTGCCAGATATGGCTTTTTTTACTTCACTTGGTGTGTACATATGTACTGGGATATTACGTTGCGCCGCGCTTAGCATGAGAACGCCAACCCCATGAGCAGTATTCATTACTGTAGAGACATTTCCACGCTCAAAAACACGCTCGATCGCCACAACATCTGGACGATACTCATCCATCCATTCATTAACCGCTTGGCTTAGTTCCAATAACCGTTGAGCAAGCTGCGCATGACTAGGCGTACGCACCACTGCCACTGCAATAGGAATCACTGCCCTGCCTCGACCATTTTCCACAACCGAAAGACCACATCGAGTAAGACCAGGGTCAATACCCATAACCCTCAATCGTTCTGGCAGCATCTTACCCACAGCCTTTCTTAGTAGTACCAGTATGAGAAATCAGAAAGAAGCCTTGCACAAGGTTATTCCCACTAGGATATTAGCACATTTTTTCGATATGGTTTACATAATCAGTTTCCATCAAAAACAGCTCCATACCAATGGTATGGAGCTGTATAGATGGGCACACTATTTTATTCTGCTTCTAATGCCTCAAGTACTTCCTGGCTAAGATCCATATTGGAATAAACATTCTGCACATCATCAGAATCTTCCAAAGCGTCGATAAGCTTGAAAATACGCTTGGCATCTGCCAGCTCCAATGGCACTAACACTGAAGCACGGAAGTCCGTATCGGCCTCGTCAATCTCTATCCCTGCCTCAGTCAACGCTTCTTTAACCGCAGGAATATCACTTGGCGCAGAAAGAATCTCGAACTTATCGCCTACTTCATTTACCTCTTCCGCGCCAGCTTCAAGAACAGCTAGTAGCAAATCATCTTCGGTTAATTCGCCTTTTTCTACTAACACAACTCCACGACGAGAGAACAGATAAGACACTGCACCTGATTCCGCCATATTTCCGCCATTCTTCGACATGGCAGTACGCACCTCAGATGCAGCACGATTGCGGTTATCAGTCAGACACTCAATGAGCATAGCCACACCATTGGGACCATAACCTTCATACATAATGGTCTGCCAATCTGCACCACCGGCTTCCTCGCCTGAACCGCGCTTGCGAGCACGCTCGATATTGTCATTTGGCACAGAAGCCTTCTTGGCTTTCTTGATCATATCGTCAAGAGTGGGGTTTGCCGCAGGATCGCCACCACCTGTTCGGGCAGCAACCTCTATATTCTTGATTAGCTTGGCAAATTCTTTACCACGCTTTGCATCATTTGCAGCTTTCTTATGCTTTGTTGTCGCCCATTTAGAATGTCCGGACATTGACTGCCTTTCTCAGAGTGAATTATGCATTTTATGCTGATACTGATTATGTTTCGATACCACTTATAACAAGCTAAGAGAAACCACACTTACAGCTAACTTCGCCAATTATACTGCAATAACATATTTTATGAATTTCATGATTGCATTTTGCTCACGAATCCTTGTGAATACTCTCACGCGCATCTCCTCGTAGAATCCTCGTCAGCCCTTCCTGCACCACAACAGCTGCCAATTCTCCTTGCTGATTAAAAATTCGCCCTGTCACTACTCCGCGCCCACTTTTTGCCGTAGGCGATTGTTGCGAATACAGGAACCACTCATCAACTGAGCAAGGACGGTAAAACCATATCGCATGGTCGAGAGAGGCTAATTGCACCTTCTGCTCCTGATGATGCATCAAAGCAGCATGAATCAGGGTCATATCGGACATATATGCCAACCCTAAAGTATGAAGCTGCTCCTCGTCGCCAAGCTGATGCTTGTACTTAAACCACACATTCTGTATTGGTGATTGCTGCGTCGCAGGGCTCGCATCATAGTATTCCGATGGCACAATGCGAACATCCCATTCTGGCCATTCTGCCAGCAAATGCTGGTATCGCTGTGGTAAATGATCTCGAGAAATATCAATCTCATCAGGCGGGGTAACTACCGGCATGGGATCACTATGCTCCACCCCATGATCCCCATCATGTTGAAAACTAGCCATCATATGAAAAATTACTCGCCCATTTTCAGTTGCAGTAATGCGCCGGACAAGAAAACTACGCCCATCACGGATCTTTTCCACTTCATAGCTCGTAGAGCTGGTGGTATCACCAGCTCGCAAAAAATAAGCGTGTAAAGAATGAATCTGATAGCCCGCATCAACAGTTTTCCACGCCGCAGCAAGAGCCTGGGCAACAATTTGTCCCCCAAATGTACGAATCAGTGTAGAAGAATGAGGCTTGCTCAGAAAGAGCATACGCTCAGACCCTGGCTGTTTCTCCCACGGTTCCGCTATCTGTTTTAGGCTAAGGATCTGTTCTAATCTAGCCACAACGCCTCATCCCCTTTTTCTGTTTTCTGCCTTCGCGTTCTTTGTACGTTCACTGAGGTTTTCTTCAGGGTATCTTAAGTAATTATGAAAATGTGAAATCACACACAGATAAGAAACGCATGACAATAAAAACTCATGTAAAGTGTGCATTCGTGTCCGATAGTGCAAAGAACACCACGAAAACTGCCATAGTGCAACCAAAAATACAATCAAACCGAAAACTATGGTCGCGCCCTTTTTCGCCAATAAAAATAACAGCCATCTGGATTCTATGGCTCATCGCTAAACTTGTTATCATCGCGGGAGTCCACGCAGAACCAATGCCTACTGGTGATGCGCACTATTATTTTTATGGCATTACTCACCCGGAATCTGATGCACTCAATGAGTACCCTGCGCTACTTCTAGCACCACTCCAGCTACTCGCCCTATTCAGTAACGATGAAAACGCATTCACGATTGCGCTCATCATAGCTACTATCGCTCTCGACGCGATCTTCCTGTGCTTTATTCTCTGCCAAAAACAAAAAGGAACCTTTTCTGCTAGCGTTTTCTGGATCTTTTTCACTGTCACAGCACTGCATATGTCCGTTCTTCGACTAGATATTATTCCCGGAGTATGTATTGGCATCTTTGCCTTGGCTCTATTTACCTCGCCTACGTTTTCTTCCGCAATCCTAGCTATCGCAACCATGCTTAAACTCTGGCCGGGAGTATTAGCCGCAGGACTCTTAAGCAGCAAAAAGAAAATGAGCGCACGCACTGTCGAGGTTTTTGGGGCAACGATACTGCTTATCGCACTAAGCATCATCGGAGCTTCTGGCATTACTCGTATCACAAGTCCACTGACCTATCAAAGCGATAGAGGTCTACAAATTGAATCTTTTTGGGCCACCCCTTTTATGCTCTTACATGGTATACCCGGTCTTTCAGATGGTAGCTATGAAATTTTCTACGCACCGTCGAAAAGCTTTGAGATCAGCGGACCAGGAGTATCAACAGCCCTAATGATTTCTAGCATAGGGTTTGGATTACTAATCATTTTTTGTCTGTTATGGGCGGTCAAAACCCTACGCGCCCCCTATACTTATGACCCGCTTGTTACCCTTTCTTGGACAGTAACAATCATCATCTGTCTACTGGTTACTAATAAAGTATTTTCACCACAATATCTTGTTTGGCTTGGACCTATCTTGAGCATTTGCTTATTAAAGCAACCCCACAATAAGTATGTACGACTTTTGTGCATACTGTGCCTAGTAATTACTGCCCTGGGAACCTATATTTACCCGTTCCACTATGGCGATATTATGCAAGCAGATATTTTCTCCTGGGCATTAGTAGCACTAGCAGCTCGTAATATCCTCGTCTTTATCAGCGCCATTATCAGTGCTTGTTGGCTCAAGCAGACCTTATCCAACTCACCAACACGCAACAATCAATTCTCGGAAAAATGAGAATAATCCGTAAACTCAAAGAAACGCGGCATAACAGATGTGCCCCCTAATCTAAAAATTCGTACTAGTGGCCTGCGCCTGAGTGCACGCGTATCAGCAACTGCATCATTGTAAAAACGATGTGCCAATTGCACCCGAGCCTGCGCCTCTGCAATTCGCGGAGGCATATTATGACCCATCGCAGCAATGGCAGCAGAAATATCACGTTCCTTCTCACTGCGCTCTAAAAAAGAATCATATTTTAATGCCACAGCTTCTGCCGCGCTGGCAATGGTTTCATATTTTGGATCTATCGCAGCAAGCACTGCCGCCCGCTGATCGAGCATAGCTTGCAATGCTTGCAAAGAAGAATCAACACGAATATTCAATCTGTCGAGACGCTGTGCAATTGTATATAATTGCACAAAAAACAAGGTTACGACTACCGATGTAATGATGATAAGCAGGATATGCATAATTTATTTTCCGCATTGAGAAGATTGATCAGCATGAGCATCATACCCTACATATCGAGTATCTGAGACAGTAACTGTTTCATACACGCGCAATACTTTCTCGACTACATTATCCCAATCATAAATACGGGCTCGTTCTAAACCAGCTGTAATATAACGCTGGCGCAATGACTCATCATCAATGAGCAACGCTAACTTTTGGGCAAGTTCGCTAGAGTTTTCATTCTCGAAAAGAATACCTGCTGGCTGCTTCGCTTTAGCATTGCATACAGCCGCAAAGGCTTCTAAATCACTAGCAACCACTGCACATCCTGCCGCCATTGCTTCTACGAGAACAATGCCAAAGCTCTCTCCACCAGTATTAGGGGCTACATAGATATCAGCACGTCCAAGGATAGCCGCTTTTTGTTCATCAGAGACTTTTCCGACGAAATCCACTCCTGGAAGATCACGAGGGGTTCCTGCCCCAATAACCGTTACCTGTATTTTCTCTTGGTAGCGTTGCGACATAGAGAAAAGCATCTCTATAGCACGAAGCAAAATATCAAGCCCTTTACGAGGTTCATCTATTCTGCCCAAAAAAACAATCTCGATTTTCTCACTTTGAGCATTGTTTTTCTTATCCTGTGCCAACTCATAAGCACGACCAAACACTGAGGTATCGACCCCATTAGGAATAAGAACCGAATCGCCACCGAGTTGTTCTACTTGCCATCGACGCGCCATCTCGCTGACAGCGATACCACCTCGTATTTTCTCTAGACTGCCACGCAACACAGGCAAAAATAATTTCAGAACCCTGGACCCACTACTCGAAGTATGATAAGTAGCAACGATAGTGTCTTTGCTCATTAAAAGTGCAAGTAAAGAATAGCTCGGTGAGTTGGGCTCATGAATATGCAGCACATCAAAATTTCCATTTTTTAGGAATGCCCGCATACGTCGATAAGCACTGAAACCAAAAGATAGTCGAGCAACTGATCCGTTGTATCTAATGGGAAAACTTTTTCCACCAGGAACAACAAAATCAGGCAAATCAGTGTTTTCGTAAGCAGGACCAATGACGGAAACCTGGTGCCCGATGGAAATGAGTTTTTGCGCTAAATCAAGGATATGGGCTTGAACACCCCCTGGTTCATCAAAAGAATATGGGCAGACGATACCAATTTTCATTGCTCATATTCTCCTTCCATATCTTTATCCTTAGGTTGTGTGTGCGTGCCCATGCACCGACGCATCTGTGCGGTATCCATACATCTTTGGATCATGCTCACACAAAACGCCGACGCCGCACCTCAAAATTATAGCCTGAGTAAAACAAAAATTATTTTCTCAACCAACAAAACTATTGTTCTTTGTCAAGACCTTGCTGATAACGTCGCGCGTCCAAATCAGATAACCACAGTGGCTGTAACATATGCCAATCTTTAGGGTGCTGCCTAATGTTTTCCTCCATTAATGTTGCAATTGTTTGCATTGTGGTTTTCAGATCCATTACTTCAACAGGTGCCGATACGCTTGTCCCCCATTGGTTATCCTCAATGAACCAACTATGCACCACATGCAAAGCAGCACCTGTTTCCTGAGCTAGGCGCACGGCACCAGCAGGCATACGCGTCTTTTCCCCAAAAAACTCTACCTCAACACCAGAACGCTTAAGATCACGTTCACCAAGCAAACACACAATTCCGCCGCTCAGCAAAGTTTCTTTCAACGCACCATAAGGACCAGGTGTGGATTGATGCGGTAACACCTTAAAACCAAGAGATTGGCGGAAATCAACAAATGCTTCATAAACTTCCGTTGGTTCCAGCCGCTCAGCCACTGTTGTGAATTGCCCATACTGCGACACAAGATATAGACCGGCCATATCCCAATTGCCAGAATGCGGCAGTACCAAAATAACCCCTTTTCCCTGGCTAACCGAGCTACGAAGAAATTGGGTTCCTTGAGCATGAGCTTCTATGTCTTGAATTAATTGCTCATTGCCCACGAGCGACGGCAGCACAAAGGCTTCTCGCCAATAACGCGCGTAAGAGCGCATTGACTCTTGCACCAACTGGCGAGTAACGTTTTCTTTTCCCACCACACGCATAAGATTTTTGCGCAATTGCGGCATAGCTTTTCCGCGTTGGGACGCATAATCTGCACCGTAATTAAAAAGTGCTTTCGCCCATGATTCTGGTAGCTTTCGCACGATTTTCCAGCCAAGTAAATAACCTTGCGCAACAATATCTTTCTTCTGGAACATCTATCTATGCTCTGTTCTAGGGTTTTGGGTTCTAATGCTATTTCTGTTTCTATTTTTTATCTTCTTGATCTGAAAAAGACCGCGCTCCCTGTGGTGGTACACTGCGTTCTCGCGCATGTTCGGATGAAGAGGCAATCCACAAACGCTGTCCCACGGTAAAAGCACTGCCAAAGGCAAGAACCCATATACAAATTTCTAAAGCAAAGGGTATGCCCAAACCAGCTAATCCCACACCACTAAGTCCCAAAATAAGCCGTTCAGGTCGTTCGATAAGCCCACCAACCATGACAAAGCCACTTGCTTCGCCACGAGCTTTCACATAAGAGATAACTTGCGAAGAAACGATAACGCTTAACGTAGCAGCCACTAATGCAGGATGAGCATTATCCACATAGATGAGCCACCACGCTATAGCAGAAAACAAAGCACCATCAGTGATCCGATCACAGGTAGCATCTAAGGTTGCTCCAAACTTGGTACCCCCACCACTCATTCTTGCCATCGTGCCATCTACCATGTCAAAGGCAACAAAGAGCCCTGATAATGCAGCTGCAGCAAAAAGATGGTTCAGGGGAATGAGAATCACAACTAATAAAATTGCAATTACTGTTCCGATAATGGTTACCGCATTGGGTGTAAGACCAATTTTCAGAAAAAGTTTCGCCACTGGTTCCACAAAAACTGCTGCTGGCCTGCGCGCATGAACACTAAGCATTTTCTCCACCTTTTGTTATGTCGCACATATTATTCTGTGCAGCAGTGCTATTGTCTTCACCAAGTTTCCGCCAAGCGTCGGCAAGCAACTCTCTGGTGTCATGCAGGAGTTGTGGCAATACTTTTGTGTGAGAGATTATTGTCATGAAGTTTGCATCCCCAGTCCACCGCGGAACAATATGCATATGAAGGTGCTGCGCAACAGAACCACCTGCTGCTTTACCTAAGTTGAACCCTGCATTAACCGCATCAGGCTGAGAAACTGTCTTTAATACTACTATTGCCTTCTTTGCAAAGCGCATAAGCTCAGCGGTTTCTTCCTCACTTAAGTTTTCCAGCTCAGCGACCTCTCGATAAGGCACAACCATCATATGCCCACTGTTATAGGGGTAAAGATTAAGCAAACAATAAACAAATTTACCGCGAGCGACGATGAGCCCTTCTTCATCACTCATCTTAGGGATGTCAACAAAGGGATTATTCTTTTTTGGCGTTACCGCATCAGCATTGTCAGCATTGTCGTTCGTGTGAATATAGCTCATCCGATATGGTGCCCATAAGCGTTGCAACTTATCCTCCCCAGCTGCAACGCCTATATCAGGGATACTATTGTCAGCGCTGGTATGAGTGGCACGATACTGATACTCAGTATTATGGTTGTGCTCCATTTCTTTCTTCCTCACCTGACAGTATGACCAAACATAAAGCTACTGCGCACTCTTAAACTCAATATTTTCCTTAGTTGGCTGCTGATTGTTACGCTGCGCAATCCATGTCTCAATAATGCTAATAGCATCTGCGACAGGCACACCATTGACTTGTGTACCATCAAGGAAACGGAAACTTACTGCATTTGCTTCCACATCACGTGCCCCAGCAAGTAGCATAAAAGGCACCTTAGCCGTGGTATGGTTACGAATCTTCTTCTGCATACGATCATCTGAAGCATCAACGACAGCACGAATACCACGCTGACACAATTGCTCAATAACCGTATCCAAATGCTCACTAAAGACTTCAGCTACTGGAATACCCACCACCTGCTGAGGTGCTAACCAAGCTGGGAAAGCCCCAGCATAGTGTTCGAGCAATACGCCAAAGAATCGTTCAATTGAGCCAAACAACGCTCGGTGAATCATGATTGGACGTTTTTTGCTGCCATCTGGCGCAGTATATTCCAACTCAAAACGTTCAGGAAGATTAAAATCAAGCTGCACCGTAGACATCTGCCATGTACGACCAATAGCATCACGAGCCTGCACTGAGATCTTTGGACCGTAGAAAGCTGCCCCACCTGGATCAGGCACAAGTTCCAGACCAGATTTCTGAGCTACTGCCTGCAAAGTGCTCGTTGCCTTTTCCCATATTTCGTCACTACCGACGAATTTCTCTGGGTCCTTCGTCGAAAGCTCAAGATAGAAATCATCAAGACCATAATCACGCAAGAGCGAAAGCACAAACTCGAGCACAGAGGTTAATTCTTCTTCAAGCTGTTCCTCAGTACAGTAAATATGTGCATCATCTTGGGTAAAGCCACGAGCTCGAGTTAAGCCATGAATTACTCCAGATTTCTCATAGCGATATACCGTGCCAAACTCAAAAAGACGCAACGGCAACTCTCGATAAGAACGTCCACGCGCATCAAAAATAAGATTATGCATTGGGCAGTTCATGGGCTTTGCATAGTAATCCTGGGCTTGTTTGGTGACATTGCCCTGATCATCTGTCTCCCCATCGAGCTGCATCGCTGGGAACATTCCTTCTTCATACCAATCAAGGTGTCCAGATTTCTTAAACAAATCACCTTTTGTCAAGTGTGGTGTATTGACAAATGAGTAACCTGCGGCAATATGACGCTTACGAGAATGCTCTTCCATCTCCATGCGCACAATAGCGCCATTGGGGTGGAATACAGGGAATCCTGAACCAATCTCATCAGGAAAACTAAAAAGATCCAATTCATTGCCAAGACGACGATGATCTCGCTTTTCTGCCTCAGCCACCATTGTTTGGTACTGCTCTAAAGCTTCTTTAGACTCCCACGCTGTACCATAAATACGCTGCAACCCAGCCTTGGACTGATCACCACGCCAATATGCTGCAGAAGAACGAGTAAGCGCAAAAGCTGGAATATATTTTGTGGTTGGCACATGCGGTCCGCGGCATAAGTCATACCATTCAACTTCACCGCTACGGGGATTGATATTGTAATACCCAGTTAATTCGCCAGCTCCGACCTCAGTAGCCTCATCGGAATCAGGGTCAACGTGACCTTTATCTTGGATTAGCTCTAATTTATATGGCTCATCGGCTAAAGCAGCAGCAGCTTCTTGAGCATCTGCATACACACGACGCTCAAATTTTTGACCAGACTTAATGATCTTTTTCATGCGCTTTTCGATTTTCTGAAGATCCTCTGGTGAAAAAGGCTCAGCTACGTCGAAGTCATAGTAAAAACCATTCTCAATTGCAGGTCCGATTCCTAGTTTGGTACCTGGGAACTCCGCCTGCACAGCCTGAGCGAGCACGTGTGTGCAGGAGTGACGAATCACAGCACGGCCTTGCTCAGTATTAGCAGCAACTGGGATGAATTGAGTTTCTTGCTCTGGAACGAAAGAAAGATCTTTCAGGTTTCCTGCTAAATCCTGGGCACACACAATTGCCTCAGGCCCTTTGTTAGGAAGTTCCAACTCACGCATTGCGGTTCCAATACTTGTTCCAGCTGGAACTAAAAATGGCTCGTGTTCTACCGCCGACGCATTTGCTATAGCTGACAAGGTTACTGCGCTCCTTACTGCGCTCATGCACTTTCGTCATACCTGGACGCTAGTGCTAAAAAATTTTCTCAAATTAAGACAGTAACACATTAATAGTGCATTCTATGCCCAACAATGATTCTGCCTACTTTACCCTAGTTTTCAACGCAAAAAACAATGGCAAACCACACCCCGCACCCTCAGAACTAGAATAGAGCTTCACCCCAATGTTGATCTTCGCTAACACCTGGCGCAATTGCATAGATGGCTGAACCAATATGCGTGATCCAGATATTAAGACGATCACTATCATTGAGGCGTTGTTGAATAGGGATAAATTGTTCCCGTGGATCTTTTTGGAAACAGCAAAAAATTAAGCCAGCATTTGATAATTCAGCACTACCAGGTATTGGTGCCTCATTGTAGTTATATGCTCTGCGCAATAATCGATCCCGTTTATTATCACTATGCGGCGCAGCTAAAGCCATATGGGAATTGACATCGATAATTGGGATGCCGTAATCATCCTTAGCAGAAAAATCTGCTTCATCGAACTCTTCTTTTCCAGTAAGTGGTGCACCAGAATCTAACCGACGACCTAAAGATACTTCTCGTGAACCACGATCAAGTTCCTCCCATAAGTCGAGATTCATATGAATCCGACGCACAATCATACAACTACCGCCACGCAACCACTCAGGAGAATCCGAGTCTTCATCAATCCATACTTGCTGGTCAAATTCTTGAGATGTTCGCGGATTAATTGTTCCGTCTTTTTGACCAAAGAGATTACGCGGAGTTTCACCCTTTTCGTGTGAACCATGCGCATTGAGAAAACCCTGTTGAAACCAACGAGTAGTAGCATAATCAATACCAGCGCGAGTAAGGTGACGCACAGCAAAAGCTATTGTTAACGGATCATCGCCACAAAACTGAATGACCAGATCGCTTTGACCCCACCTTTCGTCAAGACGATCATTACTAAACACCGGCAAAGGAGTCAACCAGTCTGGTCGCTGACTACCTTTACCAATAATGTCAAAAAAACGAGGACCAAAACCACAGGTAATGGTCAGATTGGCAGGTTTACGTACCATCTCTGGCTCAAGACTGCCTAAAGGATTACGCCCTTGCGTTAAATCTCTGGCGTCTTGTGTCCACAATCGCAAAAGTCGTCGCACAGCAGCTGCGTCGACACCAGCGCGAAGATCAAACCCAACCAAAGTCATATGAGATTGAGCTGGTGTAGCGATACCAGCTTGATGTGCACCATCAAAAGCAACAGTTTGTTGCGCAAGCTCAACCTGAGGTTCTACTGATTCTTGCTGAGCTTGTTCTTTGGTACAAGCACTTAAAGCGCTTGTACCAGCAAGTGCAGATGTAGCAACCAAGAATCCCCGTCGAGTGAACCTAGCATTGTGATTCTTATGTGATTGCATAACAGTTGTTCACCTTAACTTCAGAAACTTCAGAGATTAGTGAGCTGCACCAGAATAATCTTCATTTCCTGAAGAAATAGAGCGTGATGGAACATCATCTACCACGATTTCAGTGCCATCAGCCAAGTTCAAGGTAACACTATAATCCTCACCAGCTTCAACATCTTCTTGCAATCCCATGAGCATAATATGCTCCGCACCTGGTTGCAGAGTTAGAGAACCACCTGCTGGAATAACAAAACCGCCTTCTTTCGGACGCATAACTCCGTCGACGACTTCATGCAGCTCATAGCTACTTGCTGCTACAGAAACAGATGCAGACACGATGTTAACCTCCGCACCTGTATTGTTTTTCAGCACACCAAATACCGCAGTCATACCATCTTCTTTTTTAGCAGACTTAACATATGCGTCCTCAAAGCTCACTGCTTCTGACTCAGACTCCGAATCAGACTTAGATTCTGTGGTAGAAGTACCGAATTTCGCAGCTGCAGATGCTGCAGTATCTACTTTTTCTTGAGAATCTGTCTCTGAGTTAGAACAACCTGCAAGTGTCAAAGCAGACAATGCCACTGCACACACAACATTCTTATGGAACTTCATAATTTCTCCTTAATTATTTTTCTTTCGGTTCAATAGGATGAACAAAACAAGAGCACCCACCACAACTGCAATGGCAATCCCAATAACCAACCCTAGAGGAAAACCAGATTTCTCTGCCGACGCCTGAGCCGTTTGTGAGACTGGACCAGAGTTTTGGGTAGTCGTCGCAGGTACGCTAGATGCAGAGTTGTTTTCTTGGCGCTGTTGTTCACCAGCTACAGTAAAAGTAGTCTTACCTCGTGTGGCGTGACCATCCGAGGATGTAATTTGGAAACCAATGTTATATTTACCAGTTCCCTTTTCGATATCCGCAGGTAAATCTAACACTATAGATTGACCACTCACCACTGGAGCACCAGAATATATAACTTTCCCATTACTATCGCTAAGCGCAATAGTGTTAAATCCTTCTCGGGGAGTACCAGAAAAATCAAGGCGCAAAGTAGTTGGAAACTCTGACACAATTTCCTCATTAGCAGGACTGCCACCTACAACAGCATCATGAGCATAAGCACTAGGAACATTGACCAAAGATGCCACAGACAAAAACATAAAAACAACAGAACATAGCGCAGCCATGAATGGTTTTACCCTTAATACGCCTGAAATATGCCTTATACTTTCATGTTTCTTCTGCATAGCTAACTTTTACTTACCTTTCAGAAATTAAATACTCACCACTTTGCATGGTACGCATTGACAGGGAAAAAACCTATTCATTGTTGAGTGCGATAAGACACCTTCCACAAAGCACTTCCGCATCCGACAATGCAGTATGGTCACATACTCATAAGTCATCCATATAATAAGTCGTTACAAAGTACCCAATAGTTCCAACAAGAACAGAAAAATTAGCGCAACCCTACGGTTTCATCTGCTTCCCTATGTTCACACTAGCCATAACAGCCGAAAGCATAATGACCACAATCAGATAGCATACTAACCCTACCGGCAGGGGCGGGATACCTACTTGTATAAACCCGAAGGTAGAGATCATCATGGAGTAGGAAATAACTCCGAAAATAAAGGCGACTGCCAATGCTAAGACCGCTGGCAGAATATTACTAAAGAAACGTACACGCGCTATTTTCTTTGCACTCATACCCATGACGGATAATTGCTCAAGCAATGGGGTATAGAGTTTCTGTCTCCCCAGCAAAAGACCAAAAACGCAGACTGAACAGCCTAAAATAACAGAAGCGAATAAGGGGATAAACTCCGCTGTTCCGGTACCGTGAGGCCCGTAAAATATTTTTTCGGGGATATTCTGCGCCAATTCTTGCGCTTGTATGATGCGATAATCTTCTTGTGGCACAAGAGTTTCTATCGTGGTTGTGTCTGCGTCATCTGTGAGTACGACGATAGAACCGATACGTGAACCATCATAAGTGTGTGCACGGGAACTTTTTTCTACGGCCGCCCAAGGAACTAGCCACGGCTCGGTAAAGGGTGAAACGATCGTTGTAATATCCTGAGGTTCATGCAGAAAAGCACTGGTAACTGTGGGTGTGCTTCCCACCAGCACATAATCCGTAGCTTCTGAATCTTGTGCAGGATGATAATCGTGCGGGTTGGTACTATCAGATTCCATATCTGCTTCACGAAGGGCATACGCCCAACTGAGCACGCCAGCACAATGGGGTCCGATCGTGTTGCATAGTTTTTCTGCCTGGCTTGGTGCTATAAATGTGGCGTTTTTATCTTGTATAAGATTAATATTTTTTACCCGAGCTGCTGTTGCGATGCGTGCGCCTTCGATAGAGGCATCGTTACTCACAAAAAGAGCAAGGGGTGCGCAAATAAAAAGGATTAACAAAGATAGTATTCCTACCGCTGGAATCAATCTGATTTGCCTCGAAGCAAGGCTTAATGCTGACCAACTAAATATTTTTCTTGATGTTTCTTCTATTGCTTTAGTGCTCACAACCAGGATAAAAAGAGCTGAGGCGGCAAGTAATAAAGGTGCAAAGATAATAAGCAATGATGGGATACCGGAATCTCCAGCAAACATAGAGAAGATCCCTGCTATCAGCACAGCGCCAAGGCAACACGCGCTAACAATGATGTGACGTGTACGGGGAGCAGCAATGATTTTTTGTCCAGCGCCCACCCGCACCCCAAGTTCTTTCCTCAGCGCTCGACGCACTGCCCAGCAGGAGAATGCCGCAATAAGTAGGAAAACAATTAATCCGTTGACATATGGAGAACCTAAAACTTCTGGTACGCTGCCACCAAGATTCCCATATAAAGTAGCTACTAATACTGTGAGTATCGGCCGTGCTAGCAGACTCGATAGGATTGCTACTGCGCAGGCGCCCAGCAACGCTTCCTTGTATATATTTCTGCGGATATAACGGGCAGGAACACCCATGAGATAGAGAGAATTGTATTCTCCTATCCGTGCAGTAATTGCGTGCCGTATGGTTGTAGATACACCAAAATAAAATGGAAAGAATGAAAATATAACAGAGTAGGTCATTCCTGCCGACATATCCGGGGCAGCTTCTGTGGATAGCAGTACAGAAAACATCGCGCCAAGCATCAGCCCCACAATAAGCTGCACCACAATGACGGGAATCAGGGAGCGAATATGGCGGGAACGAATCTTCGTTAATGCGTTGCGATACATTGACGATCACGCACCCAACTCAAGCTCGGTATCCACGATAGTACTTATTGACGGGTCATGTGATACGACTACTGCAACTGCTTTGTGAGTGGTGACGTATTCTCGTATTTCTTTAAGAACAATAGACACGTTCTCAGGGTCTAGTGCGCTAGTAGGTTCATCGCAGAGCAATAATGCTGGTTGAACAGCTAATGCTCTGGCAAGCGCTGCACGTTGGCGTTGCCCTCCAGAGACTTCGCGTGGGAGCGCATTGGCTACGTGTTCTAAACCAAAACGTTTCAGCAAGACATTGCCCTGATGTTTCATATCCGTGTTGGCTCTAGCAATGTCGATGGCTAATTCAATATTTTCTTGAAGGGTAAGAACTTCTACTAAGTCACTATTTTGGAAAACTATCCCCATGTGCTGGGCTCTTAGCTCAGCAGCATCACGAAACTTGGGCTTTGCCCCCCCCTATTACGGCACCATTAAAAGTAATACTTCCACTTAGTGGGTTCCGTAGCAGTGCCAACATTTCCAATAAGGTAGATTTACCGCATCCCGATGGGCCTTTAAGCCACATAACAGAACCATTATCTACATGGAAATTTAGCTTATGAAACAACCATTCGGAGCGTTTGCCATATCTAAAAGATAAATTAGAAACATCAAGAGCCATGAGAACATTATGTATCTATATCTCATGGCTCGCCACTGGGACAGAAGGTGAAGTTACCACTCCACTACTAATTTCCCCATAACTTTTCCATTAAGAAGATCAGCAAGAGAGTCTTCCAACTGCGCCACGGGACGCACCTCATAAGGAATCCGAATAGCGCCTTCTGCAACTTGTTCTACTGCCCATTCCATAGCTGCATGTGCACGTTCAGTATCTTCCATGATCCATAGACCTACGTTAAAACCGATAACAGTTTTATTCTCGAACCAGAATTTTAAGGAATCAAACTGTTGTGCTTCCTTGCCAGAACTATTACCTACTTTTATAACGCGCCCACCACTGCGCAGTTTCTCGAAACTAGATGTGGTTGCCTGAGCACCAACAGAATCAATGACGACATCATAAAAATCTTCAGGAATATCAGATAAAGCGTGACGATAATATACATCGTGGTAGCCCATATCTTTAGCCAAGATTGCTTTTTCATCATTTCCCACAACAGCATCAATATGCTTCGCATCTAACATACTGGCTATTTGCCCAAACTGTGTTCCTAGTCCTCCCACTCCCGCATGAACTAGCACACGCTCAAAACGCCCGATTGTTCGCGCAATAGAAAGACTTTCCTTTGCGGTAACCGTATTAACGAGAGAAATAGCGCCCATTCCTGCAGGCATTCGTTCATCAATTTTTACCACGAAATCAGAATGAGTAACCAAAACAGT
This sequence comes from Corynebacterium sp. sy039, assembly GCF_007904105.1. Classification (NCBI taxonomy): domain Bacteria; kingdom Bacillati; phylum Actinomycetota; class Actinomycetes; order Mycobacteriales; family Corynebacteriaceae; genus Corynebacterium; species Corynebacterium sp. sy039. The sequence goes on from NZ_CP042325.1 coordinate 1,275,674, forward strand.
AGCTAATCCAGCACCAAAGCACATTGCAGCAACCCTGTCGCCTTCTTGGAGGTTTGTGACAGCAGCCCCAACTGTGCGTATAAATCCTTCTACTTCTAAACCAGGTGTATGCCCTTGCATATCGCCCATCACACCGGAAAATTGCAGAGCGTCGATAAGCCCCAAACCACTGTGGGTTACCTGTATTTCAACATCACGCTCCCCCAAAGCACTGGGCTGTGCTTCCTCCAGCACTAATTCCGATACCCCTGCACGGTTGTTAATCATGTATTTTTTCATTTTTCATTCCTTAGCATTTATGAAATTTTTACGTATTGTTTGGACTGACAGTAAGACCATAAGGTTTAGTACAGACACCACGTTCAGATAGCTTCTCTAGAGTTTTCTTATGTGCATATGCTGACGTAGCAACACAACCATCGGCAGGAACCCACACCTGATAACCATGCTGTATTGCGTCTAGAGCAGTAGCAGCGATGGCATAATCTGTCGCAATTCCCACTGTGATAAAACTGCGCACGTCATGCTCAGAGAGATAGTGATGTAAACGTGTTCCCTGGAAAGCGCTTATCCCGTACTTGATCAGTAGTGCTTCATCATCTGCTTTTCTTATACTCAAACCCGCACGGCCGTCTAAACCACCATCGCTACCATCGGCTCTCAGGAAAGCAATCCATACAACAGGTTTATTCGGGTATAGCTCACGCCATTTTTCCACCATATTTTCAATCTTGTGAGCAAGTTTCTGACCCGTTACAGGAAATAAATCTAAAGAGACGATCCATTCTTGAACATCAATGACTACCAGAGCATCCACACCGTTCATTTCTTGAATAGCTTGGTGTTCAAGACTTTCAGTGCACATTTTTAGTATCTGCTTTCTTGTGGCAGTGGTACAGCCGTTATTTCTGCGATTTCTTGGTTGGATAGCGTCAATTTTTCCGCTTCCATATTCTGCCGAACATGCTCAATTTTCCGACTTCCAGGAATCGCATACACGTTCTCTCCTTGGGCATATACCCAGGCAAGAGCTACCTGTGAAGGGTGCGCACCGTGACGTTGCGCAATAGAGGTTAAGGTATCAACAATGTTTTGGTTACGCTTTCTGGCTTCATCTTGAAAACGTGGCATCCACTGGCGAAAATCATTCTTCTTCAGGGTGGAGACATCCAGTTTTCCAGTCAGAAACCCTCGCCCTAGCGGTGAAAAAGCAACAAACTTAATATCATTAGCTGCACATAATTCCATCACGCTCAGAGTATTGGACTCATAAGACTTAGTAAGAGAAACAGATTCAGTAGAGTCAGCGGATACCGCACCCGATGTCTCAGTTTCCGAACCCTTCAACGGATCACGAGTCCATACAGAAAGCTCAGATTGAACCACATCAATTTTCACAACATCAAGAGCACGCGATAGCGTCTGAGCATCTGGCTCGCTCACACCAATCGCACCTATTTTCCCCTGTTGCTGTGCCCTAGCCAGAGCTGTCATTGTTTCCTCAATAGGAGTGTTCGGATCAACTCTATGGAGGTAATAAAGCTCTATATGATCCCTACCTAAACGTTTTAATGAGTTGTCGATCGCAGCGGATATATATTCTGGTGCACCATTAAGATGCATGGATAGTGGTTCCATAGAATCAACGATTATCCCACCTTTGGTGGCGATGCATACGTCGTGCAGCCCTTCTAAGGCACGTGACAACAAGGTTTCATTGTGACCGCTGCCATACATATCGCTGGTATCGAAATGTCGAACGCCGGCGTCGTATGCCTGACGAATGCTACGGATAGAGTGTTCATCATCCAGCTGACCTGGCAAGCTGTAACCCCAGCTGTACCCCATGCAACCTAAACCTGCACGGTGAGCGAAAAAATTTTTCTGAAGCATAGCAGCTCCTTCGGTTGAAACGCACGATAGCTTTTATGCAAAATGCAATATATATATGCAGCTTTTTTGCTTTCGTCAAGTGCACAGACTGTTTCTCTCCCCCCCTGGATTAGCCCTCTACCTTGAGCTAGTGTGAAACACACCCTTGTACTTTTAGTGACCGAAGGATGAAAATTGTGAACACTGTAATTTCTTATTGCGCGCTAGTCAATGAATTAATGTAGGGCACTAAATGGGTTCATCGGTTTCAGTTCTGCCCAATAAATATATTGAGGTGGAAACGGGAATCGAACCCGTGTACACGGTTTTGCAGACCGTTGCCTCGCCACTCGGCCATTCCACCGCAGCGTGTTAATACTATCAGCGTACTAAACGCTTGGAGCGGATGACGAGACTCGAACTCGCGACCCTCACCTTGGCAAGGTGATGCGCTACCAACTGCGCTACATCCGCAAAAGGGCTATTAACAACCCTGGTGCGCATTACTGGGATTGAACCAGTGACCTCTTCCGTGTCAGGGAAGCGCTCTCCCACTGAGCTAAACGCGCATTAGTTTACATAGAACCTATATAAACATCAGAGCGGATGACGAGACTCGAACTCGCGACCCTCACCTTGGCAAGGTGATGCGCTACCAACTGCGCTACATCCGCTTTGCAAAACATTATGTCGTGCGTGAAAAACATTAGTGCCAACTATCCATCTTTACAAATCGCCTGGTTATCAGTATGTTTTTAAGCTACAAAGATGTAATACTCCACGCAAAGTTACTAGAATTTTTACATGCCATAACTATCGCCGATTAAAGAAACTTACTTTCCATGTCATTATCCCCCATATCCAACACACAAAACGAGGCTGCAAGCATAGACGCGTTACTAGGATCTAATACCCCTACCCATCCCTATGAACTCAGAGCAATCGCAGTGTCTACAATCAATGGGCGTGCTAGCATTGCCGGATCCTCGCAAAGTTTAGGCAATGCCACAGATACCCAATTATTACTTAGCCTGCGCACCTGGGCTGATGTTGTTATTGTCGGGGCAGGAACTATACGCGCGGAGAACTATGGCGGTATCCAAGCACACAGGAAAACTGATACTCCTGCTCCTTTTGCGGTTCTGAGCAATAGCGGTGTGTTTGATTTTGATAGCAAGTTCGTCCATTCCTACACCACTGCACCCATTTTTTTACTCAGCAAAAATAATCCAGCGAACATAGCACAGGCTCAAAAACTTAAACAACGTGGCTTAGAGGTACACAGGATAGATACGCATAATCCGCGGGAGATCATCGCAACACTACGACAACGTGGTTTTCGGAAAATGGTCTGCGAAGGTGGACCAAGCATTTATTCTTTATTCGCTGCACATAATTGCATAGATAAGTTCTATCTCACGCTTGATCCATGCATAAGCTCAGACGCCACTATGCTTTTTCCACCTTTATACACAGCAACCAGCGCTTCCTCTGCGCCCAGTACACGCATCTCTTTCGCGTTAGAACACTATCAAGCTACTTCAGACGGAATACTATTTTTGCGCTATAAAAAGATCTAGAAATTTTATTACTTTCGAGCGTATCGCACTCCCTACGTCGCAGCACTATGGTAGCGTCTGCCTAGTGGTAGAAGCTCTTAGAAAACGTCTTAGTACAGTGTGGGTCAGTCAAAGCCGAGCTACAACAACGCTAACAACACTGCCCTTAGATACCTCAAAGTTCGATGTCATAGGCAATGCAGCGCTATGGCCTATTGCCATATTCACCCTACTTCATCGCTATTTCATCCTCTGCGTCAATGGGAACACCACCGATGACTTCTCTACTGTCTACAATGCCGTACGACGCAGCATAGAAGGCGTTGCGGTCTATTCCGAGAACTACTATTTTGTTGATCCACATTATCTCTATAATCCAGGTGCTACCCTACTGTTAACACCGGTTGCATTACTAAGCGACGCTTCACTGGCACGTTTGCTGTTCATCTTGGTGAATATGCTCGCCATCATTTTTGCCATTGGGTTTCTCCTTAAGAGTTTTGCAGGCTATCGCCTCTCGTCCCTTTTCTTCCCAGCAGCTCTCATTGTTGCTTTTCATACCGAAGCAGTACGTAACACCATTGTTTTTGGCAATATCAATGGCATACTTTTGCTCGCACTAACTACATTTTTGTGGGCGCAGTGGAAAAACAAGGAAATCATTGCAGGCATTATTATCGGACTAGCAATCCTTGTTAAACCCTTATTCCTGCCGTTGCTTTTCATTCCTTTTATCAAGGTGCAGTGGAAAACCATTGTGCTCGGTATTGCAGTACCCGTCCTGATGAACCTGATTGCTTGGAATATCATCCCACAGGCAGGAGACTATCTCAGCATTGTTACTCCATATTTAGGGGAAGTACGCAATTATGCCAATTCATCTTTAGCAGGTGTGTTCGTGTATTTTGGATTCCCAGAATGGATACACAAAATCGCCTTTGCGTTCTTTGCGCTTGTCATTATCGCAGGGCTATTCTTCTTGTTACGCATTCGGGAAAAGCAACCACTTGAGTGGGCTATCTATACAACTAGTTTGCTCCTGACTGGTGTTTTTCTCTTGTCTTCACTCGGGCAGATGTACTATTCGCTTTTCCTTTTCCCACTGGTGTTCACTATTGCCAAAAAAGGCTCTATCGTCGCCAATCCTGTGGCATGGATTGCTTTCTATCTATGCTTAAGCGCTGACCTATGGGAATCAGACGAGTGGTTTAATTTTGGTCATTGGTTTGTTACTGTCCAAGCAACCCTCGCGTGGGCTTTGCTCATTATCGTAATCAGTATTACTGCTATTTATTGGTACTATTCAGAAAATCCTACAATGAAGAAAGGGAGCAAAGAAACACATGACCAAGTTCCAATTTCTTAGCGACGCCCAGTGGCGGGAACGGCTTAGCGCAGAAGAATATCGTGTACTGCGCCAAGCAGGAACTGAAGCACCACATACTGGCGAATATACCAATACCACCGCAGAAGGCATTTACTCATGTCGTGGTTGCAATACGGAATTGTTTAGATCAACAGAAAAATTCGATTCGCATTGTGGCTGGCCTTCATTCTTCTCTCCTCTTGCCGGCGATAAAATAATTGAACGAGAAGATACTTCTTTAGGTATGGTGCGCACAGAGGTACTATGTGCAACTTGTGGCAGTCACCTTGGACACGTATTTTCTGGTGAGGGTTATGATACTCCCACAGATTTGCGCTATTGCATTAACTCAATATCACTAAAATTTGCCGAAGGCGAAGTATAAGAAAAGGGCGGAAACATTTTCCGCCCTTTTCCATATCCCAGCATATTTATTAAGGAAGTACGTCGATAAGCTCTTTAATATCTGCTACTCGACGCCCAGTAAAGAATGGTATTTCTTCCCGAACGTGCAAACGTGCTTCGGTGTAGCGCATTTTGTGCATCAAATCCACAATTCGATGCAATTCTTGCGCCTCGAAAGCAAGAATCCACTCATAGTCTCCTAAAGCAAAACCAGGAACCGTATTTGCGCGTACATCTGGAAAATCACGCGCAGCTTGACCATGTTCAGCTAGAATACGACGACGCTTCTGCGCATCCATGACATACCAATCATAAGAACGTACAAATGGGTAGACAGTAACCCAATTACCTGGCTGCTCACCCATGATGAATGATGGCAAATGTGATTTATTAAACTCACTTGGTCGGTGCAAAGCATTTCCGATCCAAAAAACTTCACTTACCTGCCCCAAAACAGTATCGCGACGGAACTCATTAAAAACTTTCTGCAACTGATCAAATTCAGTTGCATACCACCAAATGAGGAAATCTGCTTCTGCACGACAACCGGTAATATCATAAACACCACGAACTGTCACAACAGCGTCATCGCTGATACGAGAGAAAAAATCACGAGCTTGCTGGATAATTTCTGTACGCTCAGTCCCCAAAGCACCAGGAATAATCTTAAACGCTGCCCATTGAGAGTAGCATTGGCGGGAATTTAATTCATCGAAATCTAGCTTTTCAGCCACGATAGTAACCTTTCCATCGGATCGCGTATTGAGCTTTGCATTAAGCTAATACTCACTGTTATCCATCATAAGTTGGATAATGACGTTTTTTCATCATCAATCACAGTGATTTTTTTCTCTTATTTGCATTCCGTTCATCGTTGCTCATCTTTTATCATGTACCACCTAGCTTATTCGGCGCGCCTTCGCATTTTCGCTCCTCAAACATAGTTAGCTATTTTTGTGACTGAATCTCGTGCAACGTCGTCGATAGTACCCCGCCTCGCGCAACCTGTTGAATCGGAAAACACTCCTGATGAATTTTTGCGCGCAACTGAGTCCATGCACCACGCACATCTGCGTCCGGAGATTAGCCTGAGCACGATTCGCCCGCCACGTAAACTAGCAACTTTTAGCCACGCTATTGGGTTAGAAATCACCAAACAAAGTGCCGAAATAGAATCTCACCCTGATGAAGGCAATGAAGGTGATGCCTTTGGGCGGTTGATCTTACTCTATGATCCTCGTTCAGAAGACACATGGGAAGGTTCCATGCGCTTGGTGGCATATATTCAAGCAGATATGGACGATTCTGTTGCCAATGATCCGCTATTACCTGATGTTGCCTGGCAATGGCTTACGGAATCTCTCGAGCAAACACAAGCGCCTTTCTCCAACCTTGGCGGCACTGTTACCTCAACTACCTCAGTACGCTTTGGCGATATCGGTGGTCTGCCACGAGCTTATCAAGTAGAAATGCGAGCCAGTTGGACTCCGGCTGAAGAGAATCTAGAAAATCATGTTCGAGCTTTTGCAGAAGTCCTTGCTAATGTCGCCGGCCTACCGCCAGAGGGCGTAACCGTTTTAGGCGCATAAGAGATAAGAAAATGTCGGGAGAAATTGCTTTGCTCCCGACATTATTATTTCATTTCATCAGCCCACTTCTTGATTGAGTCAGCAATTCCAGCAGCATCAAGACCTACTTGTTTTAATAATTCGTTGCGGCTGGCATGCAAAGGGAAAAATTGTGGGAAAGCCAAATGCCGCACCGGTATATCACTATTGGCCTCAGCAAGGGCTTGAGCAAATAATGATCCCACGCCACCATGCAACATAGCATCTTCCACAGTGACGATGAGGTCATATTGCTGGGCAAAAGAAACCAGATCAGTGGATACAGGAATAACCCAGCGTGGATCGACGACAGTAATGTTTAATCCAGAATGAGCAAGTTCACTGCATGCGGCCATGACATTTGTTGCCATCGCTCCAATGGCAACAATCAAAATTGCTGGAGATGTTTTCTTGCTTTCTGCGGTTTTTTTATCATCGTGGCAAGAAGAATGAATAATCTCTGCACCGTCGCTCAGCACTTCTATTGCTGGGATTTCCTGAGGTAAATCTCCTTTAGGAAAACGCACAATTGTAGGTGCTGGCACAGTGACAGCCTCTCGGAATAGTACCTTGAGCTGGGCACCATCACGAGGAGCAGCGACCCGTACTCGTGGAATCAAACCTGCTATTGCAAAATCCCACACACCATTGTGGCTTGCACCATCAGAGCCGGTAACTCCTGCACGGTCAAGCACTAATGTTACTGGTAAGTCTAAGAGCGCAACGTCCATGAGCAGTTGGTCGAAAGCTCGGTTGAGGAACGTAGAATATAACGCAACCACTGGATGCAATCCTGCTAGAGCCATTCCTGCAGCAGAAGTCAGCGCATGTTGCTCAGCAATACCGACGTCAAAAAAACGCTCTGGGTATTTCTCTCCAAAAGGAGCCAATCCTGTAGGACCAGACATTGCCGCAGTGATGGCCACAATATCTTCTCGTTCTTGGCCAAGGGCAAGAAGTTCTTTGCTAAAGACCTGAGTCCAACCAGGATTCTTAGCACCAATTGGCTCTCCAGTCTTAGGATCAATGACACCGGTAGCGTGCATAAGCTCTGCTTCATCATTTTCTGCAGGTAAATATCCGCGCCCCTTCTCGGTAACCACATGAACAATAATCGGCCCGTGATAGGCACGAGCATACTGCAAGGCTGATTCCACAGCCCCAACATCATGACCATCCACAGGACCGACGTATTTCATGCCTAAATCAGAAAACATTTCTGTTGGAATAACAGTGGATTTGACGCCTTCTTTTACAGCATGGAGTGCCTCAAAGGCGCGTTCGCCTAACCAACCTAAAGACTTAAGGGTTTCTTTTCCTTGCGCCATGAGTCGGTCATAGAGTGGTTGGGTACGTATTTTGCGAAGTCCTGCCAGGTTTTCTGCCAAACCACCAATAGTTGGGGAATAGCTACGGCCATTATCATTGACGATAACCACGACATTGCGATCTTTTCCTGTGGCGATGTTATTGAGTGCTTCCCAGCACATACCACCAGTAAGCGCCCCATCGCCTACGACAACAGCTACGTTACGATCATGCTCACCTTTAATCTGGAAGGCTTTTGCTAAACCATCACCATAGCTAAGAGCAGCAGATGCATGAGAAGATTCTGTCCAGTCATGTTCGCTTTCTTCACGACACGTATACCCCGACAATCCATCTTTTTGCCTTAATGTATCAAAATCGGCAGCGCGACCAGTTAAAATCTTGTGCACATAGGATTGGTGAGAAGTATCAAAAATAATTGGATCATGTGGTGACTCAAAAACACGATGTATAGCTACACTCAACTCCACGACGCCAAGGTTAGGACCTAGATGTCCACCTGTTGCAGATACTTTTTCGACAAGAAAATAACGTATTTCATCAACAAGTGTGGCGATTTCCTCAGCTGTTAATGCTTTTAGATCCGCCGGAGAGTTAATTCTGCTGAGAATTTCCATGCTTTACGTTGAGCATCCTTCCATCATGTTTTTGCAATGTTTTTGCGCCACACGTACTTTTTATTCTTTTCCTTTATTTATATTCATTACATTCATTGCCACATCTTACTCCTTGTAGCGTGAAGTGACGCAATCGCTCTTAAGCTATTGCTCAATCCTGCTGTGTACCAGGCTCGATAAGTGCTAAACACTCAAAATGATGAGTTGCCGGGAAAGCATTAAAGAGCACTATTTCGCATACTCGATAACCACCAGCTATCCATGCCTTAAGATCGCGAGCGAAAGTTGCAGGATCACACCCAATGTGGATTGCTAGTTGAGGAGATGCTGCAGCAATAGCAGACACAACATGATCACCAGCACCTACTCGCGGTGGATCCGAGATCACAATATCAGGACTAGGTAATTGTCCTAGTGCTTGTTCTACTGGCATCGAGTGGAAGACAACATGGGAATTGTCATCGCCTTCCTCCTCAAAAGCACTCTCGCCTGCGCGTACAGATTGCGCTGAGGCCTCTACAGAATGAACAGAGACAGCTGTGTCTACAGCATCGAGTATCCCCGGTACAAAAGCACCCACGCCACCATAAAGATCCCATGCAACAAGGTGATTACTGTGCTGTTTTTGTTCACACCACGTGCTAATCCATTGCTTAATCTGGTGTGTATAAGCGGTAGTAGCATTCTTATGCGCTTGCCAGAAAGCAGTAGCAGGGATCGTAAAGTTACGTTCTTCCTCATCCCCTACATACTGCACAACAGTGTCACTACCAGCTATTACTTTTGTAATCTTTTCACTGCGTCGTCCGCGAGGTGCTTTAGAGATTTCGACGATACTACGCTGTCCTTCATCATCAACAACCACAATCACTTCTGATCCAGGTGTAAAACGATAAGAGGTGATGTCGTCAAGCAATCCTGGTACTGCTTGAGAGCATGGATAGTCTGTCACTACTTCCCGAGAATGCACAAGGCGCACCCCGGCGCGACCTTGTGTATCTGTACCGAGACGCATACGAGTTCGCCACTGTGTTGTGAGACCAAAATCATGCACAGAAATTGGTGGGAGAGGATCTATCTGGGCAAGTCTAGAGAGTTGATCTCGCAAAATTTGTTCTTTAAGTTCTAGTTCCTTCTCTGGTTTCACAGCACTCAAGTCGCAGCAGCCGCCTCCATGCTGCGCTGCTTCACAGCGATGCTTCGTACGCAGAGCAGAGGGTACCTCTATGTTGAGCAGCTGTGCACGGGCAAAGTTTTTCTTCTTTTGCGTGATCTCCACAAGGACTTCGTCGCCAGGAAAGGCACTTTTTACAAAAACGACCTGTCCGTCTAGGAGGCCGATCCCTTCCCCACCATGTGCCATGCGCTCAATGCGCAACGTATGGCGGGTACCCTTTTCATATGTAGTCATTACGTGTTTTCCTGCGCCTGATTGTGGTTTGCTTGACGACGCTTAAGCTCAGCTTGTACTTGCTGAGCAAGAGCTTCTGGCAACCCTACAGGAAGTGGTTCTCCTGCCATAATCGGTTGTGAACCGCGATACACAAATGTACGAGCAATTACTTCACGCGCCAACTCAACCATTTCTGACTCGTACTCTACGGGGCAAGCTACTGTTATACGCAACATCCAGCGTGATTTTTCTACGCCGATGACACGAACGACCCCCTTAGCATCTGCTGCCCGACCGACGACTTCCCGCCCCCACGGTCCCATATGTATTTGGGCAGTCAATCCATCGTTGCGCATTCCCTCTGCGATTTCTTTAGCAGCTTTACGCCATTGTCCACCGGAGGTAGGAGCAGCGAAAGCTGCCGGAGTTAATCTGCCATAGGGGGTGAGAATATGCAGCATTTTGGGTCCTTGGTCATTCATCTCAACTTGCACCTCTGCATCTTGAGGCAGAGTGATAACCATTGAACCGAGATTAAGGGCATGTCCACCAAAATCTGAAAAATCAAAGTCCTCATATTTCATGCTGTCGCCGTCGAAAGGCCCTTCAGCACCGAGATGGAAAGTTTGTTCCGCTGTTTCTTGCACGTTCTGGATGTCTGCGTCAGCTTTGTCTTTACGCTCTGTATTCTCTGCTGCAGTTACTGCATCTGATGTGCTTGTTCCCTCTTGGGGCTGTGATTCAGCGGAATCAGTTAATGACTCGGGGTGGTTCTTCGTCGTACGTTCGCTGTGAGCATCAGGATGATTATCAGTCTTTTCCTGGTTCTTATCCTTAAAAAAACGCCACAATGCCATAATGTGCTCCTTAACTTATTGTGGTTCTAGCATGCCAAAAGCAAGTGCTGTACTGCTGTTTTTATCTCACTTGATCCCTGTGGAACCATAACCATCTGCACCACGTACAGTGGCATCTAATTCATCAACTTCGATAAAATCAACGAGTTCTACTTTCTGAACCACTAACTGTGCAATACGTTGTCCACGCTCAATTTCAATAGGTGTATGCGGATCAAGATTGATCAGGCATACTTTTATCTCTCCACGATAGTCTGCATCGATAGTGCCTGGAGTATTAACAATGCTTAGTCCTTCTTTCCATGCGCGACCTGACCGGGGATGAATTAACCCAACGGTTCCCAGTGGTAGTGCAATGGCAATTCCTGTCCCAACTAAAACACGTTGACCAGGTTCAATGCTAATAGTTTCTGTAGAGTACAAATCAACTCCAGCATCGCCACGATGGGCGCGAACCGGAATAGGTAATTCTGTATCAAGACGACGAATCTGGACTGAGTCTATCTTCTGGTTTATTTTCTGATCTTTTTCCATAGCATTATTCATAGCACTTACTACCTTAGCGCTTGTCGCTTATGCATATCATGTTGAGCATAAACATGAACCATATCAGCAGCTCATCAGTTGAATTACGCAAAATATAAAAGATCCCGACCCGCTATAAGCTCGACATGATGTCGACGTTAGCGCTACCTACTGTGCAAGCGTTGAACCAACTGTTTTTCTCAAAATCAGATAATCTAGCATGTGATTGTGTTTCTGATAAGCGTTTAAGAAGCGCAGAAGATCACGTAAAAGGAGCAAAAGAATAATGGCTGTACAGCACTGGCAGAATGGTCAAGATTTAGCAGAGTTCTTCGCCCCCGTACTCGAGCGTATAGCCGATGAACAGCAACGGCGTCTTGCGCTCGAGGTACTTGAGTGGGTTCATAACGCCTATCCGCAATTGGATATCCGCATAGCATGGAATCAGCCTATTTTTACACACCACGGAACTTTTATCATTGGCTTTTCCTATGCCAAACACCATATGGCTGTTTCGCCAGAACAAGCTGGAATTGCTAAGTTCGCTGCGGATTTTGACAAAGCAAAACTCTCTCATACCACAATGTTAGTTCGTGTCCCTTGGCCTAGTGCCAAGACTATTACACAAGCGCATTGCGATGATATGGCTGTAGAACTAATCGGGAAAATGATTGAATTCAATATAAAAGACAAAGAAGGATACAGTAATTTTTGGCGTTAAATCTTCGCTATCGCCGGTAACTCCTATAGAGCCTCTAAGAGCAATGATTCTGTAGGGTTCAAGTGTGTTGCCAAAAACATTCTTGTTGATCGTTTTTGCCTCATTCATCGTTAAAGTAGACTAAAAGACGTGACTGAATTAGATAGCCAGCAGCCAAAAGTTATTTATACGGAGCGTCAATGGGTTCCCTGGTATTGGTGGCTCATTGCTGTTTTTATTGTTGCGCTATTAACTGCGCAATGTGCGCTCAATCGTAGTGTCCTGTGGTTATACATTCCAGCAATCGTCTTGAGCATTATTGCGGTATGGGTATTGCTTACACTGTCTAATACTCGCATCCGCATTGAAGAAGATCCTGATGGTACGAGGTGGCTTGTCTCTGGTCAAGCTAATCTTCCGCATACAGTTGTATCGCGTTCCATAGCTGTCCCTGCTACTGCAAAACGTAACGCTATGGGTAGGCAACTAGACCCTGCTGCCTATATCATTTCACGTTCTTGGGTGCCAGAAATGGTCATGCTTGTTCTTAATGACCAAGATGATCCTACCCCTTATTGGCTGGTTAGCTCACGCAATCCAGAAGCATTACTTGCTGCTTTTATCCCCAAAGTCCCCTAGGAACGATCCTTAGAAAAATGCTGCGGTGAAAACAAAATCCTCTCTAGAGCATTCTTGAGAGGATCATTATTTTTTATATGTGGTTATATGTGGCTGCACTTAGCATAATCAACCAGTTCTATGCGCAGTCCAAACAGATGACTGAGCCATCATCTTCGACATGCGAGATTCGATTACGACGTTGCACGAGGAAACAACTTGAACATGTAAACTCATTCTCTCGACGAGGAACTACCTCAACCTCATTTTCCTCACCAGACAAGTCCATTTGTGGGATATCGAATGATTCAATAATCTCCCCATCGTCGTCGATGCCACTAGTAGATACCTCTGCAGCTTTGAGTCCTTCTAAAGAATCAATCTCTAGATCATCTTCTGCACGTCGACGAGGTGCATCGTAATCGGTTGCCATGAACGTTTTTGCTCCTTAACGATTAAGTCTAAGGCGAGGATATTCCTTAAACTTATATTTTTTCTAAGCTTCCTGACGCAGCATAGTAAAACATATACAGGCGAATCATATTCATATGACACGCTATGCTCGCTATATGTCTCCCTGTCACTGTATGTCACGCCCTAAAATATAACACTGGAGTTATTTTCGCAAAACCTGCTTTTATCTGTACGTTTATCCACTAATAAAACACTCCATATCAGCACCATGTATTGATTACTATCACTCACATACCGCGCTAAGAATAAAAAGCAATGAATATTACTTTGAGCAATGTTAAAATTTGACTCTATGACACGAGTTGGATTTGGCATTGATGTCGGCGGATCTGGTATCAAAGGAGCCAAAGTAGATCTTGATACTGGTCAGTTCATCGGCGAACGCATTAAAATCACTACCCCGCAACCAGCTTCTCCTGCAGCGATTGCACAAACAGTTGCTCGCATTGTCGATCAAGCACAATGGGATGGTGACCTAGGGATTACGCTGCCAGCAGTCATCAAGGAACAGACCGCTTTGACTGCAGCTAATATAGATTCCTCATGGGTTGGCGTCGATGTCCAAAAATTATTTACCGACCATCTTGGTAAACGCACTATTTCCGTGCTTAACGACGCCGATGCCGCAGGTCTTGCTGAAGTAGCTTATGGTGATGCACAAGCGCGGCAAGGATTGAGCATTTTACTTACGTTCGGTACCGGTATTGGCTCTGCAATTCTCGTTAATGGCACTCTTGTGCCCAACACAGAATTGGGACATTTGCTGATAGGGGAAATCGAAGCTGAAAAATTAGCTTCCTCTGCTGTAAAAGAACGAGAAGATCTTTCATACACCAAGTGGGCGAAACGAGTAAGTAAAGTTCTCAAAGAATACGAACGGTTGTTTTTCCCCTCAGTTTTTATTGTTGGTGGTGGCATTTCTCGTAAATCGGAAAAATGGGTGCCAAAATTAACAAATTCTACCCCTGTTATCCCAGCTCAGTTGCGTAATACTGCAGGAATTGTGGGGGCTGCATTAGCAGTAGAAAAAGCTCTTAAGCCTTAAAGTTTCCCTGTTTTTCAGGCCAGTTCAACGCATAGTTTTTATAAATGTTTTATAATGGCACTTTGATTGTGAACATGAGCATTTCTAGCATCTAGGCATAGTCATTCTTCCATGATTGTTTGTTATATAGATTGCATAGTTTTGTTCATGTTCTACACCGTTCAACAAAGTTAACTCAGTTTCTTAACTTATAGTGACCGCAGTTATTTTGTGACACGCAATATTCATCCTCCGAAGGCGAAAGGGCGTACGTGGCAGCCACTGAAAATGCAGATTCTTCAGCTACAGCTCCTACCCGTAAAGCTGTGAAGAAGACAGCAAAGAAAAGTACGGCAAAAAAGACAGCACGTAAGGTAACTCCCCGTGCTGCTACTTCAGTAGACGTTCTCCAAGATCTTTCTGTTACTGCTACTACAGAAGATCGCTCTGCAGCCTCCGACGCTGCAGATGCTTCAGAAACACGCACTCCTGCGAAGAAAACCAGCAAGCGTAGCGTCAAATCTGCAACGAAGAAAACGGCTAAAAAGACTGCACGCAAAACTGCTAAAAAAGCTACCCGCAAAGCCACAAAGATAGCTGCCGAGAAACCGCAAGCACCCGCTAACGAAGAATCCCCTACTAAAAATGAAGCTGAGCAAACATCTGAGTTTGATATCGATGATGCTCCGCTTACTCTAGAAGAGGATAATGATGAATTCTCCGATGACCTCGATGTGGGTCTGGATGAGGAAAACTTCGATCCTGACCTAGACGATGACCTTGATGAAGGTGAATCTGAGGTTGGGCTTGACCAAGATGAAGATGATGAAGAGCATACTTCTGCTGTCTGGGATGAGGATGAATCCAAAGCACTACGCCAGGCTCGTAAAGACGCAGAACTCACTGCTTCAGCAGACTCTGTACGCGCTTATCTTAAGCAAATTGGTAAGGTTGCACTGCTCAATGCGGAGCAAGAAGTCTCACTCGCCAAGCGAGTTGAGGCTGGTCTTTATGCTACGTACCGCATGGAGCAAATGGAAGAAGCCTATAATAATGGCGATAAAGACGCTAAGTTAACACCAGCAGTCAAACGCGATTTACGTGCTATTGCTCGTGACGGCCGCAAAGCGAAGAACCACTTATTAGAAGCAAATCTGCGTCTTGTTGTTTCTCTTGCTAAGCGCTATACCGGACGTGGCATGGCTTTCCTTGACCTCATTCAAGAAGGTAATTTGGGTCTTATTCGCGCTGTAGAGAAATTTGACTATACCAAGGGATATAAATTCTCTACCTATGCAACCTGGTGGATTCGCCAAGCAATTACCCGTGCTATGGCTGATCAGGCTCGTACCATTCGTATTCCTGTTCACATGGTAGAGGTCATTAATAAACTTGGTCGTATCCAGCGTGAGCTTCTTCAGGATCTTGGTCGTGAGCCAACGCCACAAGAGTTGGCCAAAGAAATGGATATCACCGAAGAAAAAGTTTTAGAGATTCAACAATATGCTCGTGAACCTATCTCTTTGGATCAGACCATTGGTGATGAAGGTGATAGCCAACTTGGTGACTTTATCGAAGATTCAGAGGCCGTAATTGCAGTCGATGCTGTTTCTTTCACGTTATTGCAAGATCAACTCCAAGATGTGCTTCATACTCTTTCTGAGCGTGAAGCAGGTGTCGTAAAACTGCGTTTTGGTCTTACCGACGGTATGCCACGTACCTTGGATGAAATTGGTCAAGTGTACGGTGTTACCCGTGAGCGTATTCGCCAAATTGAGTCGAAAACTATGTCAAAACTACGTCATCCTTCTCGTTCTCAAGTTTTACGCGATTACCTCGATTAGCCTCTCCAAAAAATCAAGCAGCATGGGGACTTCCCTTTTTCAAGGTTTCCCTATGCTGCTTTGGGTTTTATGGCTCAACGTTACACAACAGTGGTAACTGGCTGTTCCTTGTGCTTTTCGACGTATCGGGCAAAGTCAAACTCTGACTCTGTGCGCTGATACTCTAATGCTTTAATCTGCTCTAAATCTGAAAGCACGAACGTAGTATATGCCTTAGGTTTTCCATAACCAATCTTTCGATGCAACCACTCAAACGGACCTGGTTTCTTTAGTTTCTCTAAAATACCGGCAATGATGAGCGTCGCTAGCCATACCCCAAATGCTATTGCCACAAGTTTCCATGCCGAAGCATTGACTCCTTGATGCAGCGTATATTTATTGACAATGATAAAAAAGAAGACAGATTGCAAAAGATATCCGCTCATCGAGCGCTTTCCTAAAGCAGTAAAAGGTTTCATCCATGTTTGTGGTTTCTGATCAGTAGTAATGCGATCAAATAGCAAAGCAAGTAGTGCAAGAAAACCAGGACCGGTAAGTACGCCCAAAGAACTATTGAGCTCTCCCCAAATATCGTACCCTGGTATCACGCCAATCATCGACAAACCCCAAGGCAACCCAATACCAAAAACAATAACTACATAAATAACAGCCCATACGTATAGATGCCGTCGATAACGATCAATACGTGTGAGTACATTTCGTCGTGCAGCGACAAATCCCAGTATAATCACTGGTCCAAATGAAAAAAGAGCAGCCGGAACTCGGATAAAACTACTTACTACCACAATCAAACCAAAAAGTAACTGCTCAGGATAACTACCCGGTCCGCCAACAAGAGAAGGATCATCAACGATAGCTGTGCTGTTGTTCCAATCCAAGAAGAAAATTATATTGCCAACAGTGATAATGCTGATGAGCGCGAAAAAAATACCAGCAATAACAAGCAACCACTTATCTGACAAAGAAATCGTAAAAGAAAGCAAAACAGCTATTCCACCATATAAGAGCATGATGTCGCCACTAAAAAGAAAAATAGCATGAAGAGCGCCAAAAAGCGCCAAGAAAGCATAGCGTCTAATAAGCACCATACGTGCTTGCGACAAACGCGCTCCTGCTTTAAGCTCACGCATCAGAATAAGACCAATTCCGTAGCCCAATAAGGTGCTAAACATTGGCAGTCCACGTACATGCGCAAACATGGCGGCGAGCACAATTGTCACTTTATCTAAGGTTTGTTGTATTCCTGCCTGATAATGAATAGCTCCATAATCAGTGACGCTAAGCCTGTTATAAAAGCCGTCGTCGTAATAGCACCAGATTGTGAGTACGTTTGCAATGGCAATACCAAGTAATGCTAGACCACGAGCAAAATCAGGAAGAAGAAGTCTTGTTTTTTGGTTCATTATTTATCGCCTTATCCACTCGGTTTAGCTACTTCACTGCACTCAAATACTCAAACAGGGGCAGATTTATAGCTTCCATAGCTAACACCTGCCCCTCTTATCTTCTGAAGATAATGTTCTTCTTGTGCCTACTCAGTAATGTGACACGAGTAAAAGCACGAACACTCCATCACTTGCTCACATTAGCCGTTCACATAGTCATCGATAGTTTTTTCGATGCACTGATCAAGTTCTTGCTGGGTGGAAGTAATGTCATCGCAGTGTTGTACCTCATCTTTAATGCCGAGAACGAACATGGTGAAAAATACTGCCACGATAGCAGTAATAATGAGAGAAATGATTGATGTCACGAGTCCGGTAATCGCCATACCTTTGCGCTTTTGATCGGTATCAGACATTTTCGCTGCTTTTCGTAGCGCAAGGATGGACAACACTAAGCCAGCAATAGGCAACAAGATGGTCACACCGAGGAATAGTGATGCGATACCAATACCCATCGCCCAAGGTGCGAGAGCGTTTACTTCTGGTTGCCTGTAAGAAGCGGGATAACCGCTAAGTGGTTGTGGTTGTGCTGCTGAATAAGGAGAATAGGTGTTTGCATCTGTTCCTGGTGTAATACCCTGAGCACCATTTTCCTGATACTGCGTATAACCTGAGGCTGTACTGCCATTCGATTCCTGATTAGGTTGTGGTGTTCCAGGAGCATAGGGATTACTCATAATTCTTTGCGTCTTCCTTAATCTGTATCTATATGCCTATGATTTTTATTCACTCGAAGTGGAAAAAACATCTACTGCCATAGTAGGGCAACCTGAAAAGTACCGCAGCTATCATCATCACTTCGTTATTATTTTGTTATTAGAAAACACTTATAGCTTTAAGTTAATAAAAGAATTTTACCAACGCCGTAAGTAGTCAATCCGAGCCCGCAATTGCTCAGCAGAACACATCGCAGTCGGCGGCCCACCACACTTTTTTCGCGCCTCCGTATGAATAGCCCCATGCGGTCGCCCAGTACGCGAAGCAGTAATGGCAACCAAAGCGTTGAGCTCTTTACGTAGCTTTGGAATTTCTTGACTCGTCACCTGAGACTGTGCACCCTGCATTTTCTGAGCTTTTCGACGCTGCTCTTCCTCTTTTTGCCGCCGCTTATCTTCAGCTTGGCGAGCATCTAATTGCGCACTCTGACGTTTATTGAGCAACGCCCGCATTTGCTCTGCATCAAGTAAACCCGGTAACCCAAGAAAATCCGCTTCTTCTTCCGAACCGACACGTGTACCAGTTCCATACGAAGAGCCATCATAAATCAACGCATCTAACTCTGCTTCTGCCCCAATCGACTCATAAGCAGGCAACTCATCTTTATGTGTCTCTTGTTTATTAGCTGCTGCCAATAATTCATCATCCCACCCTTCTTTAGGCCGATCAGGTTTGCCAAGAACATGATCACGTGATGTTTCTAATTTTGCTGCTAAGTCAAGCAAGACTGGCACTGACGGTAAAAATACTGATGCAGTTTCACCTTTTTTCCGCGAACGCACAAAGCGCCCAATCGCCTGGGCAAAGAACAACGGCGTAGAAGAACTTGTAGCATAGACGCCTACAGCAAGACGAGGCACGTCAACCCCTTCAGAAACCATACGCACAGCGACCATCCACTCATCAGTGCCATCAGAAAAATCCTCAATCCTTTGTGAGGCACCAGTCTCATCAGACAAAATAACTGACACAGGCGTAGACGACAATGCTTCTAAAATTTTCGCATAAGCACGAGCTGTTGTCTTATCAGTTGCAATCACCAAGCCACCTGCATCAGGGATATGCTTGCGCAGTTGCATTAGCCGAGTATGAGCAGCACGAAGGACTGCAGGTATCCAATCACCACGAGGATCAAGAGCGGTTTTCCATGCACGAGCTGTTTGCTCAGCATTGAGCGGTTCACCTAAGCGGGCAGCATACTCTTCCCCAGCACTTGTACGCCACCGAGCTTCACCCGAGTAAGCAAGAAAAACCACAGGGCGCACTACCCCATCTGCTAGTGCGTCTGCATACGCATAAGTATGATCCGACTGCGAGACTAAGTGTCCTTCGCCGTCTTCTTCATAGCGAACAAACGGAATGGGAGAATCATCAGATCGAAACGGAGTACCAGTAAGTGCTAAACGTCGCTCAGCATCAGAATAGGCTTCTCGAATTCCATCTCCCCAGCTTTTTGTATCACCGCCATGATGAATCTCATCCATGATCACCAATGATCGCTTTGCCGTGGCAATGCTGTAATGCTTATAAGGGTGCATTGCCACCTGCGCATAGGTAACAACAATTCCGTCATAATGCGGGTTTACTGCATCAGTGTTCTTAAACTTTGGATCAAGAGCAAGCCCAACTCGCGCAGCAGCTCCCGACCACTGTTGCTTAAGATGCTCTGTAGGAACGACCACGATTACCCGATCCACGGTGTGTTGGGTTTTCAGCTCAGTTGCTACTCGCAATGCAAAGGTTGTTTTTCCCGCTCCAGGTGTTGCCACAGCAAGGAAATCACGTGGATTGGTCATTAAGTATTTGCTGAGCGCCTTGCGCTGCCAGGCGCGAAGGTTATCACTCACTTCTTACGTAGACCTCGATAGATTCTCTCGCAATCTGGACATACAGGTGATCCTGGTTTGGCTTGTTTTGTTACTGGAAAAGTTTCACCGCACAAGGCAACAACCATTTTCCCTGAAATGGCAGAATCAACTATTTGGTCTTTTTTGACATAGTGGAAAAATTGAGGTGTATCGTCCCCAGTGCTGATTTTTTCCCGAGTATCCGGACGTTCCAGTGTCTGCGTTGAAGTGCTCACCTCATCTATAATGCCCCACTTCTATGCCGAAAGCACATAATAGGGCTACGCTTGGCTAATATGAGTAACTTTCGTGGGACAATTGTCGAGCATGAGCAATCATCTGATGATGATTTCCCTTCGCGTCGCCCACGTATAGGACAGATACTGGATTTTGTATCTCGGCCGATGCGCAGACGCACAGCTGTGCTCATTACTGATGCCAAACAAAGTCCGGAGCAAAATAGAAAGCGTCGCAAAAAGACTTATACCTGGTTGCAAGGGTTGCGAATCCCTTTTCTGCTATTGGCAGCTCTGACGTATTTTTTCATGCACAATATCGCGCTTTCGACGATTCTGTTCTTGGTGTCCATTCCGTTACCGTGGATAGCTGTTGTCATTGCTAATGAAACTGGGCAGCGTCGAGATAAGCGGGAACAACAAGTATATAAGCCTGCGTTGATGAGAGCTCAACAAGAAATTAGTGCACGGCAAGCAGCGCTTGAGGAGCACCACACGCAATCGAAAAATGATAGAGAACATTCTACTAATACACCTGATGACAATGCATCAGACGAGGAATAAATTATGAAAGCAGTATTAACTCGAGTGAGCTACGCGGATGTACGAGTAAAGCGAGAAAATAATAACGACGGCACAGAATGTTGGGAAAAAATTGCTGAAATAAAGTGCTCAGATAGTGGCGGTATTTTAGCCCTGGTGGGAGTTGCGCGTAGTGATGACAGCACTGATGCAGCATTGATGGCAAGAAAAATTGCTGAACTACGTATTTTGGCAGGCGAAAAGAATGTTGAACAGGCTCACGCCCCAGTTTTATTAGTAAGTCAATTTACTTTGTTAGGGCAAACAGCAAAAGGACGACGGCCTTCTTGGTCTGAGGCTGCTCCTTCTGAACTTGCTCACCCGCTCATAGAAGAAGTAGCTCTTTTATTGCGCGAGCGTGGCATATATGTAGAGCAAGGACAATTCGGTGCGCATATGAAAGTTTCTTCCACTAACGACGGTCCTTTTACTGTGTTGGTGGAAACCTAATGTGAGCTTTGTACCTCTACGGGTTGCTTCTTCTGATCGGTAATGATCGGTAATGGGGTTTCGATACTGAAAAATATTCTGAATGGGGTGGGAACAAAAGCATGACCTAACCCGTTACTTCATATAGAACACCGATTTCAGGAGGTAGCAAGGTGACTAGCCCTTCCATACAGGATTATGAAACTGAAGAAGTCGATCAGGGTAGCCGTCGAGGGCATACGAATGATAATCCCTCAGCAGATCTTGTTCGTGTGTATCTCAATGGTATCGGTAAGACCGCTTTGCTTACTGCCGAAGATGAGGTTCATCTAGCGCAAACTATCGAAACAGGTCTTTATGCTGAGTACCTTCTAGAAAACTCTGCTGATCAGCTTACTCGTGCAAAGAAACGTGATCTTAAAGTCCTTGTCAAGGAAGGACGCAAAGCTCGATCGCATCTTTTGGAGGCAAATTTACGCCTTGTCGTTTCCCTTGCTAAGCGCTATACCGGACGTGGGATGCCATTATTGGATCTCATTCAAGAAGGAAACTTGGGTCTTATCCGCGCTATGGAAAAATTCGACTATACCAAGGGATTTAAGTTCTCTACTTATGCTACATGGTGGATTCGCCAAGCCATTACACGCGGCATGGCCGATCAATCTCGCACAATTCGTTTACCAGTGCATTTAGTAGAACAAGTCAATAAACTTTCACGTATCAAGCGCGAAATGTATCAGCATCTAGGACGTGAGGCAACAAATGAGGAACTTGCCGAAGAATCAGGAATTGATGAGTCCAAGATTGAGATGCTCTTGCGGCAGTCGCGTGACCCAGTAAGTTTGGATATGCCTGTGGGGGCAGATGAAGAGGCACCTTTAGGTGACTTTATTGAAGATTCAGAAGCAGCTGATGCTGAAGCTGCGGTAGTTGCTTCATTGCGCCACTCTGATATTCGTGAGGTCTTAGGTACTCTCGAACAACGTGAACAAGATGTCATTCGTATGCGTTATGGTCTAGACGACGGTGTCCCGCGCACTTTGGATCAAATTGGTCGTGAGTTTGGTCTGTCTCGCGAGCGTGTCCGGCAAATAGAACGGGAAGTAATGTCAAAACTTCGCGGAGGCGCACACGCTGATCGTCTGCGAGAATATGCGCTGTAATAGCCCCTTGGCTAAAGATGACAACCATATGCTATATGGTTGTCATCTTTTTTAATCTTTACCCCTGCTTATAGTTTTGTCTTGTGTATGATCGTTGTATCAAGGTGATAAGAAAGCTAGCAGATTTTTCGTTAGTATTTAACATTATCTGATGATACATATGCCAAGTACATTAATCTTTATATAATTATTAAATAATTAGCGCATAGTGTTTTAAGGAATTGAGGTATAACCGTGAAAGATCTAGTCGATACCACAGAAATGTATCTCCGCACGATTTATGAACTAGAAGAAGAAGGCATTACTCCACTCCGAGCGCGTATTGCTGAACGACTAGAACAATCAGGTCCCACGGTAAGCCAAACAGTAGCTCGCATGGAACGAGATGGACTTGTACATGTTAGCGCAGATCGTAGTTTAGAAATGACAGATAAAGGGCGTGCCCTTGCCACTGCTGTAATGCGTAAACATCGTCTTGCAGAACGCTTACTCACCGATGTTATTGGGCTTGATATCCAAAAAGTACATAGCGAGGCATGTCGCTGGGAGCACGTCATGAGTGACGAAGTAGAGCGACGTCTTGTGGATGTACTTGATGACGTTGAACGCTCCCCTTTTGGTAACCCTATTCCAGGACTTCAAGATTTAGGTGTCGAAGGAGTCTCTAACACAAGTACAGGAGTACGCACTATTGATGCACCAGTTGGAGAACCTCGCACTGTGCGTATTGTGCAGATTAATGAGATTCTTCAAGATGATTCTGATCAATTCCGAGCTCTGCTTAATGCCGGAATTACAATCGGCAGTGAAGTGCAATTCGAGAACAAGTCAGGTCACATTTTCCTATCTGCTAACGGAAAAACAATCGAGCTTATCGACGACCTAGCCCACGCAGTTCATATCGAAGAAATCTAAACACTTTTGGTTGCATTCCATAGAAATATAAAGCATTAAGGATTAGAATACGATGAAATTATTGGTCACTGGCGGAGCTGGTTACGTCGGCAGTGTGTGTGCAAAGGTTCTTCTAGAAAAAGGGCATGAGGTCGTTATTGTCGATAATCTTTCCACAGGAAACAGTTGGGCCATCCCAGCAGAAGCAACTTTCATTGAAGGCAATGTCGACGATGTTGCTTCACAGGTGCTTTCCAGTGGCGACTTCGATGGTGTTGTGCACTTTGCAGCACGTTCTCTGGTAGGAGAATCTGTTGAAAAACCAGATGAATACTGGCGGGATAATGTTATTACCACTTTAACTCTCCTCAACGCCATGAAAGACAATAATGTCACCAACCTGGTTTTTTCCTCTACCGCCGCTACATATGGGGAACCGGAGAACACACCAATCACGGAATTAAACCCCACTCAGCCCACTAATCCTTACGGCGCAACAAAACTCGCCATCGATTATGCCATTTCTTCTTATTGCAAAGCATATGGTATCGCTGCTACCAGCCTGCGCTATTTCAACGTCGCAGGTGCATATGGCGATCTTGGTGAAATCCGTGAAATTGAGACTCATCTTATTCCGCTTGTCCTTCAGGTAGCACTTGGTCAGCGTGATCATATTTCCATCTATGGCACAGATTGGCCTACCCCGGATGGAACCTGTATCCGCGATTATATTCATATCCGTGATCTTGCTGAAGCACACTGCCTTGCACTTGACTCCAATGTTCCCGCTGAACACAGAATATTTAACCTAGGCTCTGGCACTGGTTTTTCTGTCAAAGAAGTTATTGATATGTGCAGGCAAGTAACTGGACACCCCATTCCTGCACAAGAAGCACCACGTAGAGCTGGTGATCCCGCTGTTTTGATCGCTTCTTCAGATAAGGCAATAACTGAACTTAACTGGCAACCAACACGTACCGATTTGCACACCATTGTTCAGGATGCCTGGGCTTTCACCTCTGAATATGCCCGTTCACATACAGATCGTTAAGGTGCTTTTATGCTGGCGTATGTGTTGTTGCCTACGCCAGCATAATTTACTCTAGGGCGCCTGGCCTCTCAGTCTCTTAGTACAGTGGTAGAAGAATTATTGCCGTCAATCTCTCACAGGCCATGTATCTTCTATGCTCTCACGAGCACCCCGGCAGATGGCACCAAGAAGCTCTTTGGTCATTCCCCGCTGATAGCCTTTGAGAATAAGTTTGCTCAAAATATGCCCTGGGACAGCTAGTTGTGCCTGTTGTAACGCAATCACTCCCCTAAAATGCGGACCATATATAAACACTAAAATGGCAAAAAGTGTCAAAGCATTAGCCCGGATCTCACCAGAAAAGGATCTAGCAACTGCTAGCAAAATAATTTTCGCTGCTTGAGGCTGGTTAAGCAGCGCCAAAATAATTCTGTCGCGAACAAAACTTGTAGCAAAATGTGCAGCAAAGAACACAAGTAATTCACTGTTATAGGCTGTCCTATCGTCAGTACACAATAGCTCTTTCTCAAATTCTGTTAATAGCTCTGAAACGGAAATATTCTCTGAAAACATCTGAATTTGTAAATTCATGCCATTGCTGACTGCAATTTTATTGAGTTGTTCTCTTTTATCTGCTGAAAAGGCAGAATACCGATGAGAAAAATAATCCATTGCTTCCTCCCGAGTGAGATCAGGCAATTCACCTTTTCTCATTATGGCTTGCATTACAGGAGAACAAGAAATAAAAGCAACTTTTCCTTGATACCACTGTGAATTCTTTTCCATATCAGGAAAGAAATTTTCATCTGCAAAGAGCAATTGGTACTCTGCTTCTGTTTTAATTTCTGGTACCCACCAACAACCAACTATTTCCGACACAGCATCATTAGCAATATGCATAAGTTTTGCGTGTAATTCATCCAGCTTATCGACGTTTTCTCGAGTAATAATTACTGCCAGAACAATGTTGGCTCCTATGGAACGTACTGCTACTCCAACATCATGAGCATAATCCAAATCTGCAAGACTAAGGCGAATGATTGGACCAGGCTCTATATTATCGCTACATATGCTCCACGTATTCTCACTATCTGTATGTGTAACCGTTGCATTATTTTTTACATGGCGAAAACTTAAAAAAACTACTGATTCTTCCGGGTAGTAGCCAAAGTGCCCTGGAATATCAGCAAGAAGCTGCTTCATCGTTATGTCATCGTTTCGTTGTGTATTCACACAAAAGACAATGCCAATTTTATTGCCACCTGCATAGTGTTTCGTCGATAGCTACTATTTTTCTGTGGATAAATAGTCAGTCTCGTAAGTTATGCACAATTACGCTCTTTATTTTTCTTGTTTTCTGCAATGCTACTTAGAAAATCCATAATGAAGGGAACATATTTCCGATAGTGTGCGTTGTAGTAGATACCTCGACAAGTGATGCAAAATCCATGCATACAGATAGGTGCTAATATCAGCCTTTTTGTTGTCAAAAACGATAGTATTGATAAATATATGAATAGAACGTGCATAGAGATAGATAGAGGAGGAAACCATGCATAATTATGATTCCAGTATGTATGAACTTCAATTTCCAGCTCCTGAGGTATCTCGATCTGGTGAAGAAGGTCCTACTCTTATCGTGGCACTTGAAGGTTATGCTGATGCAGGTCAAGCCATCAATGAAAGTGCATCCTTTTTGCTTTCTGCACTAGACCATCGTCTTTTAGCAAGTTTTAATAATGATGAGCTGATTGACTACAGAGCACGGCGTCCAGGCGTGGTTATTGATAATAACTCAGTTGAAGGAATCGCAGAACTACATTTAAGTATTAACGCAGTAAAAGATACTTCTGGTCGCTCGTTTTTATTGCTAAGCGGCCCAGAACCTGATATTCGTTGGGAAGCATTTACCGCAGCGGTTGCATCTTTAGTAGAAAAATTCCAGGTAAGCCAGACCATTTGTTTGTATGCTGCTCCGATGACAGTTCCCCATACTCGTCCCTTAGTAGTAAGCGCTCATGGGAATTCACCCAAACTGTTAGAAAAACAATTCTCTCTTGATGCCTCTTATACAGTCCCTGGCTCAGCATCGCTCATGCTCGAGCGCTTATTAAACAAACAAGGACGTAATGTCGCTGGCTATACAGCTCATGTACCACATTATCTAGCGTCATCGTCCTACCCACAAGCTACATTAGGGCTATTGCAAGCAGTATCTACAGCTACTGATCTAGATTTTCCGCTTAACTCCTTAGTTATTGATGCTGAACAAGTTGCGCTATCGATTGAAGAACAAGTATCTAGTTCTTCCGAGATCCAACAAGTAGTACATATGCTTGAGCAACAATACGATGAGGAATTAGAACGCTATCGGCAACGCCATCCCCACGCACTCATGCCTGGTGAATCTGCTTTAGAGTCTGAAGTACCTAGTGGAGAAACTTTGGGAGCTGAATTTGAGCAATTCCTAGCCGCTCTCGAAGATTTCGACACTACCGATGCGCGTGATAATCACCAGAACAGCCAAGAGTACATCATTGATGCGCCTATTGTGGATGCAGAAACCTCAATTGACGTGGATCTGCCTCCAACCAATGATGCACAGGAAAATACTGAAAGAGAAGAATAACTCTTGTCACCATCATTGCACGTATTTTCTCAGGCATAATATCTGTGGTGGTTTTAGCACACAAGCAATAAACCCTGAGTTCTCAGTGTTCCTCAGGGCTATACCATTGAGAGGATATGGTTTCGTCTATCACGGATTGCGACTATTGTAAGAAAATATGAATCTTTCCAGTATGCTGCCCGATCTTGCAGAAGTACCAGAATCTTTCGTTGATGAATCTATCTTTGACTCATTCTTAGGTTGGGTGCGTACTCGGAATATACAGCTCTACCCTGCTCAAGAAGAAGCTGCGCTGAGTATATTGACTGGTGATAATGTTATTCTCGCCACGCCTACTGGCTCGGGAAAATCTATGGTAGCTATTGCCGCACATTTCATAGCCCTAGCACGTGGCCAGCGCAGTTTTTATACTGCGCCAATTAAAGCCCTGGTAAGCGAAAAGTTCTTCGCGCTATGTGAAATTTTTGGTCCAGAATCTGTCGGCATGATGACTGGCGATGCATCAGTTAATTCCCAGGCGCCAATTATTTGTGCCACTGCAGAAATCGTCGCAAATATGGCGCTGCGTGAAGGAGCAAACGCACATATAGATCAAGTAATTATGGACGAGTTCCATTATTATTCTGATCCTCAACGTGGTTGGTCATGGCAAGTTCCCCTATTAGAATTACCCCATGCACAATTCTTACTCATGTCAGCTACTCTTGGAGACACAACACAGCTGAGTGCTGATCTAAGCAAAAGAACCAATCGAAAAACAACCCTGGTCGGCGCACATTCACAACGCCCGGTGCCATTAGAGTTTGACTTTGTTTATACGCCTGTGCATGAAACTATCGAAACACTACTAAAAAACGATAAAGCACCCATCTATGTTGTTCACTTTACCCAGCGTGAAGCAATTGAACGTGCTCAAGCTCTCAGCAGTATAACGATTATTGACCAAGAGACTAAAGAACGCATTGCGCAGCATATCGGAAATTTTCGGTTCAGCACTACCTTTGGTCATACGCTATCGAAATTATTACGCCGTGGTATTGGTGTTCATCACGCAGGTATGTTACCGAAGTACCGTCGATTAGTAGAAAAATTGTCACAAACTGGTTTGTTAAAAGTTATTTGCGGGACAGATACTCTTGGAGTGGGAATCAATGTCCCTATTCGCACTGTGTTGCTATGTAGTTTGGCAAAATTCGACGGAAATAAGCAACGCATCATTAGCTCTCGTGAGTTTCATCAAATTGCCGGGCGCGCTGGGCGAGCTGGATTCGATAGCACAGGTTATGTCGTTATCCAGGCGACTGAACATGAAATAGAAAATTGGCGTGCTAGGCAACGAGCAGGTAGCGATCCGAAAAAAATTAAGAAGATTCGTAAAAAATCTACCCGAGAGGGTGAAGTCGGTTGGACAGAAAATACTTATAAGCGACTTATCGACGCCCCGGCAGAACCCTTGCAAAGTCAATTCAAGGTAAGTAACTCCATGCTGCTTAATGTTATTGCGCGTGGCGGAGATACCTATGCTCATATGCAGCATTTGCTAAGAACAAACCACAATAGTCGTCGACAGCAAAATCAAGATATTTTGACTGCTATTGAATTAGTGCGTGGCTTAGTCAATGCAGGAATTGTAGTTGCAGGTAATGGTCGTTATCAGCTTACACAGGAGTTGCAATATGATTTTGCGCTCAACCAGCCGTTATCGCCTTTCGCCTTGGCAGCTTTGGAATTACTTGATAAACAATCTCCTTCTTATGAACTTGATGTGATCAGTGTATTCGAGGCAATTCTAGAAGACCCACGCATAGTGCTTATTGCGCAACAAAAGGAAGCAAAAAGTGCAGAGCTCGCTGCGCTTAATGCCGATGGCGCAAGCTATAGCGAAAAAATGAAAGCTATCGACGAGATTACTTGGCCACAACCTCTCGGTGATTTGCTCAGCAATGCCTATCACAGCTATACCCAGGGACATCCTTGGGCAAAAGAGTTTGATATCCACCCGAAATCCGTCGTCCGCGAAATGTTAGAAAAAGGCTGGACCTTTTCTGATCTTATTTCCGCTTATGGTCTTGCACGCGCTGAAGGTGTAGTTCTGCGCTATCTCATTGATGCCTGGCGCACGCTCGAGCATACGCTGCCACAGGAATACAAGACTGAAGAGTTAGAAAATATCATTGAATGGCTTGGGGAAAGTATCAAACACATTGATTCTTCCCTGGTTAATGAGTGGTTAGAGCTCACTGATCCAGAGCAGCCAATTTCCCGCGATATGTTGGAAAAAGAGGTTGCTTTTGGCGTCGATAATCCTGATGCATTTACTGCGAATAAGCGCGCCTTTGAGATTGCAGTGCGTAACTTTTTCTTTCAACTTGTGGTGCTGCTCGCTTATGAAAAAGAATCACAACTCGCGGAAAAATTAGACTACCTTGAGCAACAACCTGACTGGGTCGCAGGTCTTGATGCCTATTTTGATGAGTATGACGATATTGATACAAGTGCCCAAGCTAGAGGACGAGAGTATTTTTCCATCAAAAAAGATGAATCTTCTTGGGAAGTGACACAGATACTGAAAGATCCAGACAATGATAACGCTTACCGACTTGTTGGCGTGGTGGATCTTCCGGCGAGCGACGCAGCTGAGGAAATACGACTGAGCAGTATTGAGTTTGTGTATTAATAAGGGACTTATATATTTAACGCACCTTAAAGCCATTCAAGTAGAAGAATAAACCATACAGCTTAGCTGCACGGAGCTTAGTTCTTAATCTTTTCCCACCCCATTCTTGCACATCTTTTAATACCCACAGGGACATACATGAAAAATGCTTACTAGGCTGAGGTGCCTGATTTCTGGACACATATGTCGCCCATGCGGAACGGTTGATACCTAAATAGTGCGCGCATTACTCAGCCGTATAGAACACTTCCCCTAATTCTAGGTTAGTAACTGCAAGCACGATCCGTTATAGCCTTCCTGGTGTTGTATCCAGCCAAAAACGCTAAAGGAATGAGCAAAAGCGTAGCCCACCAACCATTAAGGTCTGTGATTATGATGCCAAGAAGACACAATATAGTGGTGACAACTATTATATATTTCATCACGTCCTCCAAGATATTGTATGATGAGGGGTGCCTACCCACTGCCTAGATAATAGTGGCATCTAGGAATGGGTAGGATTTTCTTCTATCCTTTTCGATGCTTACCTTGTGACTTCATATCGAGAATATCTTTATAAAGGGTTTTATATAGTCAATACACTTTGTGCAATCTAGCTCCACCTAACATATTTATCTACTTTTTATTTCTCAACATATCTCTTTTGCAGTATTTATTAGTCTTAATGACTAGTTTTTCTATTGAACGTAGAGAGACAGATAGTATTAAAAACAGTTTTAATGCGCTCATAATGTGGAATTTGTTGTTCTCAATAACAATAATTGAAGGCAGTGGTTATGGATAATGTGAAAGCTATAGTTACTGAATTTAAGAGGGTAACTGATTACATTAAAAATAAAGAACCCAATGCAGAGCTTTTCTTTACCGCACGAAGTATTATGGCATATCGCTTAATGATCGATGAAGGTCTGAAACTGGGTGAAGTGGCTATCATGCTGAACATTTCCGAAGAAGAATTATCTGAACTTGTTAATATCGCTCGACTAAAGATGGAAGGGCGGCAATTGAACTTCTTAAATATATTTCAGCAAGGGCGTTGGCTTAAAGAAATGCGGGAGTATAGACAACTAACTAGAGAACAATTAGCCGCAAAAATAAGTCAAGATACAGAAATTGAATGGGTAGAAAAAGCAGAAAATGGTCATGTGAAGATAGGTGATCCGCGTATCATATATGCTTTTCAAGCATTAGATGTAAAAGTTGGTCGTTATTTTTTTGGGTGAGCAAATTATGAAAAATCTGGATGTTTACCTCTATGACGATTTGGTAGCACAATTAACTTTTACCAATAGCGGTTTAGTTGAATTACATTATGTTTCAGATACTTCCCCTGTTCTATCTGTATCATTACCTAATGATGGTTCTAAATTGAAACGTATGGCTATTCGTAATTTTTTTGATAATTTGTTGCCAGATGATGAAAAAATACGTGAAGAATGGGCTGCACGTTTTTCCCAAAGAAGAAAAATATCTCCTAAAAACCCTTTTGCGTTACTTGAACACATGGGACATGATGCACCAGGAGCTTTAGTAATCTTGCCAGAGGGTAAAACGTTAGATGCTAGACGAGGTGAATTAGAATATCTAGCCCAAGGTGACATAGCCGCTAGACTTTCTCTTATATCCAGTCATGCTGGCAGTGTTGCGAAATTTGCCGATATAAATAGTTTCAATGGTCGTTTTTCTCTTTCTGGTGCACAACCAAAAATAGCACTCACAAGTTTCGATAATGGAGTAAATTTTTACTCTTCTAGTGGCTTGTTTCCTTCTACCCACATACTTAAACCTACTGGCGGTATGTTCAGAGATAGTGATTTAATTGAGCATTTAACCCATAAAACTGCATTATTTTCGTCGCTTAACACAACTAAAACTGACTTTAGAGATTTTAATGGTCAAACCTGTTTGGTATCTAATCGTTATGATCGGAATTTTATTGAAAAAGAAAAAGCTATTAGGCGATTACATCAGGAAGACATGTGTCAAGCGTTTGGAATATCCTCGCAGAAAAAATATGAATCCGATGGCGGGACATCCGTAAAAAATATACTTCTTCTGCTGAAAAATAGAGCAAGTGAAAAAGATGTTTTCTCTTTTATTGAATATCAAGCATTTTCATGGGCAGTTGCCAATACAGATGGTCATGCTAAAAATTTTTCCATCTTACACCGTAAAAATGGAGAAATTGAATTAGCTCCACTTTATGACATATGTTCATTTTTGCCCTACGAACCCTCAAAGGGCAGCAGAGATCCTGTATTTGGAAGAGCCTATTATTCCCCGAAGTTAGCCATGAAAATAGGCGAAAGATGCATGACAGAAAAAATAGGGGAGAATAATTGGAGAAAGCTAGCTGAATCTACCCAGTTAGATCCTGATAAGGTGCTTAGTCATGTTGTTGGTGTGTTAGATCGACTTCCAGAAGCTACTATCCAAGCAGTAAAAGAAGCTAAGACCTATTCAGATTCTGAATTATTAGATGTTTATGAAGATAAGATTCTTTCCTCTGTAGAAAAATGTAGGAATTCAATTTTTAGTAATGTTTCTGCCGCCCCGGCAGCACATACAAGTAATTGTTCAATTTATAGTAAACCTCTTACTAATCCAGAATCAATTGCGCGAGGCATGGGAGAAAAATGTGCCAAACAACCAGATACTCATACAAGATCAAATTAAGAACAATGTCTAACGTCCCGTAGTTCAGGAAACTTCGTTTCATATAGCTCACGTAAAACAGGGGGGATTCTGATAGATCCCCATATTTGACGCAGTAAGGTGTGATTGAGGTATTTGAGATCCTCGACTTTAAGCGCTTCCCTTAAAACAGTACGATATAAGGTTTTAATTCTTGGGATTCCAGCATCAAGATCATAACCTTTATTAGAATGCCAGTCTAAATAATTAGGCAGCTTAACCACACCACTTGTCGGACCATCCATATACTCTAAAGAATCAGGTAAAACATAAGAACGACCACACACATGACCTGGATTTAATGCTTTCTTCTCCATAAAAAGATAAACTTTCCAAAAATGACTATCAAAATAAAAATTAGTCTTTCAAGCAAAGCGCGCTACAGGAACTAATCTCATAGCGCGCTTCAACAAATAATAATTGGTACTCAGCGCTCACTGACCATACACTCAGCGTGCAGCTTCAATTTGAGTTGCTTGAGCAACAGCTTGAACTACAGAAGCAATTTTAACGGCTTCCCATACCTGCTCTTTGGTAAGTCCTTCTTCACGAACTGTGTTTGCGTGAGCAACAGCGCAATGCTCGCAACCATTGATTGCTGATGCAGCGAGTGACCACAGCTCGAAGTCAACTTTTTCCACACCTGGTTTTGAGATGATGTTCATGCGCAAACCGAACTTCACCTGTGCGTAATCATCGCCTAGCCAGTTTTTTGCACGGTATGCAACGTTATTCATAGCCATAACTGTTGCAGCACCAAGTGCAGCTTCTACGGCTTCTGCACTCAAGTGTTCCTTTGCTTCATCAATGATTTCTGAAAATACAGCCTCATTGCGTGTTGCTGCTGCACTCGCCAATAATGTTCCCCATAGCTGTTGTTCGCTAAGTTCAGTGGAACGTACGAGAGAGCCAAGGTTAAGTTTTTGGTCTTTTGCATACTCTGGTAGAGCAGACTTGAGATTGTCAATGGACATGATTACTTAAGCCCTTCTTGAAGCTCAGCGAATTTATCAATGTTCTTGGTTGGGTCATTCTTTTGCCAGTTACAAGCACAAACTTCTTCAGACTGCAATGCGTCAAGTACACGCAAAACTTCATCCACGTTTCGACCAACAGCATCTGGTGTTACAGATACGAATTGGATGATTCCATCTGGATCAATGATGAAGGTTGCACGGTCTGCAACGCCTTCAGCATTTTCCACACCGAGTTCACGAATAAGCTCGTGCTTGATGTCAGAGAACATTGGGAAAGGAACTTCTTTAAGCTCTGGGTGTGTTGCACGCCAGTTGAAGTGAGAGAACTCGTTATCGGTAGAACCACCAAGAATCTGAGTATCGCGATCTTGGAATTCTTCATCAAGCTTACCGAATGCGGCAATCTCGGTTGGGCAGACAAAAGTGAAGTCTTTAGGGTAGAAGAACACTACTTTCCACTTGCCCTCATAGGAGTCAAGAGAAACTGTCTCAAAGTAGTCTTCCGGCTGAGACGCATTAACATTGTGCAAGTCTCCGCCTTTAAGAGCAGTAAGCTTAAATTCTGGGAATTTTTCCCCAACAGTCTTGATAGTCATTTTTCCTCCATCTGATTCACACAGGCATAGTGCGTGACACGGCGTACAAGCATTCTCTTTATCACACATATTTCACTCAATGACCTGCATCACCATTATAACGGCAATGTAAGGCGAAAGCAGGAATTTTCACAAAGAAATGAAATATGCAGTTTTATATCAATCCGCAAAACTGCAATCTAATACAAAAACCAACCTTTTGATTGGATTTTCCTAGAAAACAACCTTGCTTAATTAACTATACCTATATTTCCCCTGCCCGTCAATATGATTTTCTTCTAAAAAAGCCTATAGTTAATAGGCATGAACAATAAAGAATATCGCCCTACGCTTGCTCAGTTACGCACTTTTGTCACCATCGCAGAAAACAAACACTTTGGAGTTGCCGCTCAAAAACTTCACATCTCCCAGCCCTCCCTTTCGCAAGCCTTATCTGCTTTAGAAATAGGTCTAGAAGTACAACTTATTGAAAGATCAACACGACGAGTCATCATCACTCCCGCAGGTGAGGAACTCCTCCCCTACGCTAAAGCAGTCCTAGACTCTGCCGATTCTTTCCTTTCCCATGCACAAGGCGTCTCTGGTATGTTGTCAGGACCATTAACATTAGGCATCATCCCCACAATTGCACCTTATATACTCCCACCGCTCTTAACGGAAATAAATAAAGATTACTCAGATCTGGATTTGCGCATCGTTGAAGATCAAACTCAACACCTGGTGCAGTTATTAAAAGATGGCCAAATAGACTGCGCACTTTTGGCTCTCCCCATTGACCAACCAGGCATTGAGGAAATATCGCTATACTCAGAAAACTTTGTCATGGTGGTTCCTTGCAATCACCCACTTGCTGAACGCAATGATTTAGAATTAACCAATCTCAAAGATATTGACCTTATTTTGCTTGACGACGGACACTGTCTTCGTGAACAATCAGTCAATTTATGTAAAAAAGTTGATATTAACCCCAGCAACTCACCTTTCAGTAACACCCGTGCCTCATCATTAACTACAGTGATGCAATTGATCAGTTCTGAATTAGGCGGAACTTTGGTACCCGAATCAGCAATTGCCGTCGAATGTTCGCGGGTCGATGTGGCAACCGCATATTTCAGTGATGAGGTTTCTGCGGCTCGCCAAGTAGGTCTTATCTATCGTAGTTCAAGCTCGCGTTCTGATGAATATCATAAATTAGGCACAGTCATCAACCGAGCTTTTCACCATAGCATTGCAACTGCATAGGCGGACGTCGATAGGCTTTAGCATTTATGCGGTAACATCTAATAATCATGTCTGAACATCATCACGGTAATAAACATACTGCTCACACGCGATGTCTTTATGAGAAACTCAGCCAAGTTAGCATTGCTGAAGAAAGAACTTTTCGACGTCGTCTTGCCAAAGCGCGTTCTGCGCAAGCATTAGCAGCTATTGAAAAAGACATTACTGAGGCACAAGATCGCTTGGAAAAACGCCGCCTAAGTATTCCGACGATCACTTATCCTGAAACTTTGCCGGTCACCTCGCGTAAAGATGATATTGCCGCAGCTATTGAGCAACATCAAGTTGTTATTATCGCTGGTGAAACTGGCTCGGGCAAAACAACCCAAATACCTAAGATCTGCTTAGAACTTGGTAGAGGTATTCGAGGGCTTATTGGACACACGCAACCACGTCGTCTAGCTGCGCGAACTGTAGCTGAACGTATCGCCGAAGAACTTGATCAGCCTGTGGGCAATACCGTGGGCTATACAATCCGGTTCGACGATCACGCACATCACACCACCTCAGTCAAATTAATGACTGATGGTATTTTGCTGGCGGAAATGCAAAAAGATCGTTACTTGAATCGTTATGACACAATCATCATTGATGAAGCACATGAGCGTAGCCTCAACATTGACTTTCTCCTAGGGTATCTCAAGCAATTACTGCCCAAACGACCTGATCTGAAGGTGATTATCACATCTGCCACCATTGATGTAGATAGATTTGCACAACATTTTTGTGACAGTGACGGCAATCCTGCTCCAATTATTGAAGTGTCAGGGCGTACCTACCCAGTTGATATTCTTTATCGGCCACTAACGCGAGAAGATGGCGATACTACGATTGACCTTGACCCGCTTGATGGACTCATTCAAGCAATTGAAGAACTCATGTCCTACGGTCCCGGCGATATCTTATGCTTTTTCCCCAGTGAGGCAGATATTCGTGCAGCCATGGAGGCAATTGAAAATCAGAAATGGGCGCATACCGAAGTCACTCCCTTATTTGGTAGATTATCGAACGCGGAACAGCATCGTGTTTTTAGCGCACACTCTGGTAGGAGAATCGTCTTAGCCACAAACATTGCGGAAACTTCACTTACTGTTCCAGGTATCCGATATGTAGTTGATACTGGTACAGCTCGTGTATCTAGGTACTCCGTTAAAAACAAAGTACAACGACTGCCCATTGAGAAAATTTCTCAAGCCAGCGCCAATCAACGATCCGGTCGATGCGGCCGTGTTGCAGAAGGCATTGCCATCCGGCTCTATTCGGAACAAGATTTTCACGCGCGCCCACGCTTTAGCGATCCAGAGATTCTGCGCACAAATCTTGCCAATGTCATTTTGCGTATGGCAAGCCTGCACCTAGGAGATATCGAGAGTTTCCCTTTCATTGAAAAACCAGATACTCGCTCCATTAGGGATGGATTGTTACTTTTACATGAACTTGGTGCTCTTGCGCACAGCACTAACTCGCGTACCGCAACCGAAAATATCTCTTTGAGTGCCGTCGGGAAGAAATTAGCTCGTATCCCACTCGATCCGCGTATGGGGCGCATTTTGATCGAAGGAGAAAAACTTGGTTGCCTACATGATATATACATCGTCGTTGCAGCGTTGAGCATCCAAGATGTACGAGAGCGCCCATTAGATTATCAGGCTCAGGCTGATCAGGCTCATGCACGATTCAACGACAAAACTAGCGATTTTCTTGGCTACCTTAACCTCTGGAATTACTTGGATAGCCAGCGCGCAAAACTCAGTGGCAATGCTTTTCGACGACTAACCCAACAGGAATATCTGCATTATATGCGGATCCGCGAATGGTGGGATCTGGTCGCCCAGCTTAAAAATATCGGGGATCAACTTGGATGGGAGCAACCCGAAGCAGATAACCATGTCCCGGATGCTGATTCTATTCACCAGGCACTTTTATCTGGTTTTCTCTCTCAAATCGGTATCCGTCTGAATCAATCCAAGGAATTTCAGGGAACTCGCAATACTCGTTTTATGATATTCCCTGGTTCTGCACTAGCTAAAAAACCACCTCAATTTCTTATGGCTGCAGAACTTGTGGAAACAACAAAACTGTGGGCACGCAATAGTGCTGGCATTGATCCCGCATGGGTAGAAAAATACGCAAAAGATGTGCTCAAGCACCAATACTCTGAACCTCATTGGTCTGCTAAACGTGCTAGCGCGATGGTATATCAAAATTCCACTCTCTATGGTGTACCGATCATTAGCAATCGTTTGACTTCATACCATGTGGTAGATAAAAAAGAGGCACGCGAGCTGTTCATTCGTCACGCTCTTGTTGAAGGTGATTGGAACACACATCACAAATTTTTTCACGCTAATATGCAGAAACTGCAGTCTGCTTCCGAGATAGAAGAAAAAACACGACGCCGTGATTTAGTGATTGACGAAGATAGCTTATTCGATTTTTATGACCAACGTATTTCAGGAGAAGTCTATAACGGAATCAGTTTTGACCGATGGTGGAAACGAAACCGTCCTAAAAATCCTTCACTACTAGATTTTGACCCTGATGCACTGCTCAATAGTGACGCCGAGCATATACCTGGTACAGATTTCCCTGATACTTGGCAACACAATGACTTAGAGTTCGAGTTAGAGTATCGATTTGAGCCTGGTCATGAGGCTGATGGCGTTACAGTATATGTTCCTGTTCCTTTATTAGCTAATCTTGATCCTCAAGATTTTCAATGGCTTGTTCCAGGTCTTCGGGCTGAACTGCTCAGTGAGCTTATCCGAACTTTGCCTAAGCAGATAAGGAGAACTCTTGTCCCCGCTCCTGATTTTGCAGCCAAAATATCTCCGCTGCTGTCACCACGCCAGGGCAACTTTTACTCTCAAATTGTCACTGCATTAGAAACAATAGGCCGTGGTGGAATACGAGAAGATGATTTTTCTCCTCACGCGCTACCGGCTTATCTTCGTATGCGTTTTGCTGCCGTCGATCGCTCCGGAGCGGTCATAGATGCCAGCCGTGATTTAGTGGAATTGCAAAACCGCCAAGCAGATAAAATCAAATCTTCTGTGGCAAAAACAATCGATATGCCGCACAGCACTGCAACGCAGTGGTCAAAGGAAACTTTAGGTGATATTCCAGAAAAAGCTATTAGCGTGGTTGATGGGCAAAAAGTCACCACATATCCTGCTTTGGTAGTCACAAACGAAGGAATAACAATCAAAGCAATGCCATCACAACAAGCAGCACATAGCGCAATGCTGACCGCTACTTTGGCTTTACTCATGCGTAAGATCTCCATATCGGCACAAAAAATGATCAATGGCTTAACTTTGCAACAAAAAGTTGCGGTAGAAAACTACCCTCACGGTGGGGCTTCTGCGCTTATGAGTGATGCCAAAGTTACTGCTATTCGTGACTTAATTTTAGAAAATGGCGGCCCGAGCCGATCTGTAGAACGCTATGAACAGCTTTCAGATATTGTTACCCAACAAGCCCCCGGTCGAATACGACAATTTATCGTTACCCTTGCACCTGGTTTAGTAGATTATTTTTCCATAAAAAACCAACTCGAAAAGCATACTGGACAAGCTGCCGAAGATATGAAAAAGCAACTTGATTTTCTGCTTTCTCCTCACGCATTAGCAACTCACGGTATCAACCAACTCAAGCACCTTCCTCGATATATTCAAGCTATCTCCATCAGACTTCATGATGCAGCACACAACTCAGCTAAGGATCGCGCACGACAAAAGATAGTCAATGAACTAGAGCAGAGTCTTGAAGAAAAAATACATGATATGCCTCATAAACCACCTGCGCAATCTGTGCATAGGATCAAGTGGATGTTACAAGAACTACGAGTAAGCCTATTCGCACAAAAACTAGGGACTGCTACAAGCGTATCTGAACATAAAATTTCTAAAGCTATTGCTGCTCTGCAATAAATCTTTCCTGCTTTTACAGAAGAAAACACGTTCGATAAAGACAATTAACGCATATAGCACATGGTGGGGCTTTTGCGTCTCCAAACTAAATAGAGTCATTCTATTTTTCGATCGCGACGACGCATAAGTCGTATTTCTGACTCAAAATCATCAGCGCTCACAAATGACTTATACACAGAGGCAAAGCGGAGATATGCTACTTCATCTAATTCACGCAGTGGATCCAAGATAGCTAATCCGATGTCATTAGCATGAATCTGGGAACTAGCTTTATTAGCCCGATTACGCACAGTTTCCTCTACTTCTTGGGCGAGGCGCTTCAAGGCATCTTCTGGCACATCTCTTCCTTGACATGCTCTACGTACCCCTTTGATTACTTTTTCACGAGAAAAAGGCTCACTAATCCCATTACGCTTCATAACAAGTAACTGAGCTTTTTCTACAGTAGTAAATCTACCACCGCATTCTTCACATTCACGCCGCCGACGTATTGCTGCACCCGACTCAATCACACGTGAATCAATAACTCTGGAATGCGTATTTTGACAAAAAGGACAATGCACAATGTTTATTCTACCTTGCTAGATAACTCATTTCTGCTGCACGCCATAGATCGAATATTTTTCCTGAGGAGACGAAGGCGAGACAGAATCATTATTTAGGGTCTGAGAAAGAAACATTCCCAATGTAAGAGTGACACCAAATAAGCTACCAAGAAAGATATTAAGCCGTTTATCGTATTTATTGCCTTCGGAGGCAACAGTAACTGCTATACGCGGATATGAAGAATCCACAGAAGGAGGTATGGTTCTTTCTTGTTTACCCGAAACCTGAGTCATTCCCCTAGGCACTAGACAATTTGGTGATAGTGTTCTGACACTAGATTTTCCTGCCTTAGGACCAAATGGATTACCACCATTCCAGGTGGCAGCAGCTGGTACGATTGCTGATTTTTTCTTGGATGCTCGACTTGAAGTTGAATAGATAAGGGACATTTTTCTTCTTTCCGTTAGTTCTTACGCACTATCCATCAAGCGCTAATGCTGTAGATAGATAATGCACTTTTGCTTCGACATAGATATGCAATTTACCGATCATATTTTCGATAACACCGCTCGAACAAATTATCGAACAATATCGAACACTTTGTCAAGATTTTTACAAAAAATAAAATTTTTTATCGAACGCTTGTGTCCTTTTCACAAAGAATGCGCTACTATTGGGCATAGAAAATTTTTTTATCGAACATACAATCAATTTGTATTTTCTCGAACAAAACTGATCCAGAGGTGTTAGAAATGAAGAAGGAAAAACAAAATTCACCACAAGCCGCACCAGATATATCTCAACTTTCCGACAGACAACGTCGCGTCCTTGAAGTTATTAGAGACGCCATTGTCCTTCGCGGCTACCCACCAAGCATTAGAGAAATTGGTGACGCTACTGGTTTACAATCAACCTCTTCTGTTGCTTATCAACTAAAGGTACTAGAAAAAAAAGGGTTTCTCAGACGCGATCCTAATAAACCACGCGCTGTAGATGTGCGTACTCTTACCCCAGAAGAAAAGAAACCTGCACAGCATAGAGCTAGCCAAACCATCTCGCCTGATTTAGCCCAGGTATCTTCACCTACCAGCATGATTCCTGTTGTTGGATCCATAGCAGCAGGATCACCCATTTTGGCCGAAGAAAATATAGACACATATTATCCTTTACCTGCAGATATTGTTGGTGACGGTGACCTATACATGCTTCAAGTAGTTGGTGAGTCAATGAAGGATGCAGGAATTCTCGATGGAGACTGGGTTGTCATTAGATCACAGCCTGTCGTTGAGCAAGGTGAATTTGCAGCTGCTTTGATTGACGGAGAGGCAACTGTAAAGGAATTTCACAAAGATTCCTCAGGCATATGGCTCTTGCCCCATAATGACGCTTTTGATCCAATTCCAGGTGAGCACGCTGAAATTATGGGTAAAGTTGTATCAGTCATGCGTCGTTTATAAGAAAAGTTAGTCAATGTGCAGACACTTAAAGCAATAAACCTTCCCCTCATTCTGGGGAGAAAATGTGCTGATCTCTATGTACTACTTATTAATAATACGGGTACATTCCCCTGATTTTTCCTGCACTTTCACAATGCTCGGATAAAAACAACATAGTTATTACTATCGTTTTTTAGTTATGCGCATTTTATCGCTCGGTTTTTCCAGAATCATGAAACAATAACGGAAGCAAACAAGAATAAAATGTCAAAGCAAAACAGGCTCTCCCCTATTGCTTTGATATTGTTCCTTACAACATCCATAGAGGAAGTAATAAAAATGTATTCCGAGGAACGAAGAAGACAAATTGCATCATTGACTGCGCTTGAGGGACGCGTTAATGTTACCGAACTTGCTGCACGATTTAATGTTACGGCTGAAACTATCCGACGTGATCTTGCGCTCTTAGATCAAGAAGGGATCATTCATCGAGTTCACGGTGGTGCAGTAGCCAGTCAAGCTTTCCAAACTACTGAGCTGAGTCTTGACACTCGTGCTAGATCAGCATCAGGAGCTAAAAATGCCATTGCACAAGCAGCACTAGAGTTTATTCCACATAAAAATGCAGGAATTTTTTTGGATGCGGGAACAACACTTGCTGCTTTAGCAGAACTGATGTGCGCAACTCAAGGTATACCACGTTGCTCTATCGTTACTAATAGTTTATCGATTGCACTTATACTTGCTGATTCAGGTGTGCATGACGTACAACTCCTAGGCGGAACAGTGCGCGCAATTACTCAGGCCGTCGTAGGCGATACAGCACTACGCACCCTAGCGCTCATGCGTGCCGATGTTGCTTTTATCGGCACCAACGCTCTTACTATTGACCACGGTTTATCTACCGCAGATTCGCAAGAAGCCGCCATCAAATCTGCGCTCATCACCAACGCATCCAAAGTGGTTGTACTATGCGATTCCACTAAAATGGGCACTGACTACTTAGTCAGTTTTGGTGCTATCACAGATATTGATGTCATCATCACCGATGAAAATGCTCCTGCTTCCTTCATCTCCTCTTTAAGAGAAAAAGGTGTAGAAGTCATCATTACCCAGTCTTCTTAAAAGAATCAGAAAAGGCACAATCACAATGTGATCGTGCCTTCAACATTAAAAATTGCTTCGCATACAACTCAGTTATGGTTGAATGATATCGCGCACAGCTGCCCGAGCCTCTGTAGCTCCCTCTGCGTCCAAAGCAACTGCAGCCGCCTGCTGGCAAGTAGGCAAATCAACTGCAGCAAGCTGTGCGCCCACACCAGCAATGGCTGTTGAAGCTGCAGACAAAGACGATACTCCCAATCCAGTCAGCACACAGGCTAGCAGTGGGTCTGCAGCAGCCTCGCCGCAAACGCCTACTGCTGTATTTAATCGTTTTCCTTCTTTACACGTATGCTCAATCAAGCGAAGAACAGCAGGTTGCCACGGATCAGTAAGATAAGCCAACTGCGGTGACATACGATCAGCAGCCATAGTGTATTGAGTCAAATCATTTGTACCAATAGAGACAAAGTCAAGATGAGGCATAAGCTTATCTGCCATCAATGATGCCGCCGGTACCTCAATCATCGCACCAGCAATCAAATTTCGCTCAGCGCATAGACCTGCAAACCATTTCGCCTCACGTGCTGTAGCCACCATAGGAGCCATGACCCATGTTGGTGATTTTTCATCACGACCAAGTTCCCGCGCAGCCTGGGCAATAGCGTCAAGCTGACGTGTAAGCAATGGCTCATTTGCCCGAGCAACTCGAAGACCACGAACACCAAGTGCAGGATTGCTCTCATCAGCCATAGATGCAAAAGCTACCGGCTTATCAGAACCAGCATCAAGCGAGCGAATAACCACCTTAGAATCAGGAAACTGCTCTAAAACTTTCTTATAAACTTCTGCCTGCTCATCGACGCTAGGCTCTTGTGTAGCACTCAAGAAACACATTTCTGTGCGGAATAGCCCAACACCTTCTGCCTGTGACTGTGTCGCAGCAATACGTGCTGCATTGCCATCCTGCACATTGGCAAGCAAC
Source organism: Corynebacterium sp. sy039 (assembly GCF_007904105.1). NCBI lineage: Bacteria > Bacillati > Actinomycetota > Actinomycetes > Mycobacteriales > Corynebacteriaceae > Corynebacterium > Corynebacterium sp. sy039. Next base: position 1,319,061 of record NZ_CP042325.1, read on the forward strand.
TGCACCCGATGGCCATCTTTAGTCTGCGCCGGTCCTCGCCATTGAGCAATACGCTCTGCAAGTAACTTTGATTCTTGTTGTGCCTGCCGCGCAACATCAGGATCAGCATCCAAAGTAACAGTACCTAAGGCACCATCAACTAAAACTGCTACATCAGTTTTGACATTATGTATTTTTTCGCCTGTAGCAACAATGCATGGAACATTAAGCTGTCGAGCAATGATTGCCGTATGACTGGTAGGGCCACCCAATTCGGTAACCAATCCAACAAAATACTTGGTGTCCAGTGCCGCAGTATCAGCAGGTGAGAGATCATCAGCAAAAAGAATAACTTCTTCATTCACACTCGGCAGACCTGGTTCTGCCTCACCACGTAATTGTGCAATTACTCGATCACGTATATCACGTAAATCTGTAGTGCGCTCCACCATGACTCCACCAGCAGCCTCGAACATACTGATGAACTTTGTTGTAGCAGCAACTACCGCATATTCTGCTGGGTGTCCCCCTTTGATACCTTTAGCAACTGTTTTGCGCCAACCACGATCATTGACCATACCGGCAGTTGCTTTGAGTACCTCTGCTGCGTCACCTTGAGCTTTTTGCGAGCGATCCGTCAGACGCTGCGCCACAATATCAGCAGCCTGTGTGAAGCGCTCTTGCTCTGCCTCTCGCTTATCTTCTGCTACCACTTCACCTGCTTGTGGCAGCTCTGGGCGCGGACTAATCCATACTGACTTAGCATATCGCACACCAGGTACGACTGCTGTACCTTTAATAACAGTGGTACTTGTCATAGAATCCAAAGTGGTTCACCTATCTCCACGGTAAAATTTCAGTTATCTCTACATCATCACAAAATACCCATCAATGCAACAAAACCAAACAAAAATTTCGGTAATCAAAAATAAATGGGCACAGACAAAAATCTGTATTGCTTTTCTTAAACATTCCAAGCATTCATGGCAAAAAACGTCTTATTTGCATACACTTGTACATGAGAATTGAGTTTGTTCGCAAGACTTCATAGATTTTAGTTTTTCATTAAGCTCTCTAACAATGTCTTAGCTCAAACTTCATCGCAAACGTATAACGAAAGGTTCTTTAACTATGGCTTCCAAAACTGTCGTCGTTGGTTCATCTGTTGGACTACACGCTCGCCCTGCGTCCATCATTGCAGAAGCGGCTGGCGAATATGATGAAGAAATTTTCCTCACTCTTGAAGGTGGAGAAGATGACGAAACCGATGCTGCTTCTTCCCTCATGATTATGGCTCTTGGTGCTGAAGCTGGCGACAAAGTCACTGTTACTTCTGAGAATGCTGAGGCAGTTGAAGCTATTGCCGCACTAATTGAAAAGGATCTTGATGCAGAGTAAAAACCACTAGCATCGGGAAAAGGGACAAAATCCTTAGGATTTTGTCCCTTAAGTTTTACTCTTTAATAAACTCTTGTAGCTCTTGCGCAAGTTCACGAGGAATACGCACATCAACTTCTGTTCCTTGAGCAGTGTATTGCTTTGATAGCACCGTGCCATACTCATGTAACCGTGAAATGACTTCACCTCGGGTAAAAGGAATCAGCATTTCTACATGTTGGTCTTGTGTATTAAGGAATAGCTCTACTCTAGCCTCTAGTTCAGCTATGCCCTCACCTGTATGTGCCGAGACGAAAATAACGTCGTCAAGCATATGCCGTAATTGAGCAAGGACAAGCGGATCTGCAGCATCAATTTTATTGACGACAACAATTTCTGCAGGTGCTTGCACATCGAGTTCTCGGACTATATCTCCGATAACGCTATTGACTGCTTCAATTTGTTTGAGAGGAAAAGGATCAGAGCCATCAACCACGTGCAAGACTAAATCAGCTTCAATAACTTCTTCCAAAGTCGAACGAAACGCCTCAACAAGCTGAGTGGGCAAATGCCGCACAAAACCTACTGTGTCGGTAAAAACCACGGTTCTGCCGTCGGCAAGCTCAGCACGACGTGTGGTGGGATCCAAAGTCGCAAAGAGTGCATTCTCGACAAGCACTCCGGCACCAGTCATGGCGTTGATCAGTGATGATTTACCTGCATTGGTATAGCCGGCAATAGCAATCTGTGGCACTGTCGATTGGCGACGACGAGTGCGTTTAATCTCACGAGCAGTTTTCATGCCAGCGATCTCTTTACGCAATTTTGCCATATCAGAACGCAATCGACGACGATCTGCCTCAATTTTTGTCTCGCCAGGACCGCGCAAACCAACCCCGCCATTCGAGCCTGCACGACCACCTGCCTGACGGGACAGTGCACCACCCCAACCGCGAACACGAGTAATCAGATATTCCATCTGAGCAAGTGAAACTTGAGCTTTACCCTCTTTAGACTTTGCATGCTGAGCAAAAATATCCAGGATAAGCATTGTCCTATCGATTACCTTGACGTCGAGTGCTTTTTCCAGCGCAATCATTTGACCAGGTGAAAGCTCACCATCACAAATAACTGTATCCACCCCCGTATCAGCAACAATATCTTTGAGTTCTGCCACCTTACCTGACCCAATATATGTGCCTGGATCTGGCTTGTCTCGTTTTTGATAGAGCATTTCTACCACTTCTGAACCTGCCGTTTCAGCAAGAGCTGCCAGTTCCTGCATTGTGGCTTCAATTTCTGCAGTAGTCCCATCGGTCCATACACCGACAAGAATGACCCTTTCCAGACGCAATTTACGGTATTCAACGTCATATCCATCATCTTGGTCAGTAGCATGAATTTGCCCGCCCCTGCTCAGACGACGCAAACTAGAACGTGCTTCAAGATCTAATTCACCAGTAGTCGGTATGGGACGATGACTCATGTTTTCATAAGAGTCAACTAAAGACTGCGACTCAACAAATTCTAAAGATTGTTCTGGCGCATTCTCTGCTTCAAGTAATCTATACGATTGCTCAGCTGTATTGTGATGATCGGAAAAAACCTCTTCTAATAATTGCTCTGTTTCTTGAGGATTTAATGTTTTTTTCTGCACGTTATAATTATTTTTTTTCATCTAAAAATACTTAAATTATTTCTTTCATTACTTTTATTCTTTAGCTACAAATATATCCTAGTTACTCCTGAGCATATTCCCAGTTTTATTAGTGCTTTTCCCTGAGGAAACTTGTAGCACTCGGTGAGTTTTCTTCTTCTGTTCAATCGGCGTACACTTTTCTTCCATGAGCAATGACTTGGCAAGTTTCGGAATGGTATTCGACAATTGGCAGCACGCCGTTGAAGCAGCAATAGCCACAAATCAACTCAGTGTTACTGGTGAAGTACGCGGTGGCCAGCTTGTACAATATACCGATGCTTCTGGTGCTCAGATCAACATTCTTGCAGTCGAACCCTTTGCGGCTTTCGCTGGATTTGAGGCACTTACTATCTCCTTTGCTCATGTCACCATGCTCAATGATGTTCTTGCTCTGTGCGAGATTATTGGCTACGACGAAAAACCAATCACACAACTAACTTGCAACCTTTCTCAGGGACCATTACTCGTAGATGAGCCCGAACAGCGTTGGCAGCAAATTGGACTGACTGCTCTTGCACATGAAATAGAAATTTTTTCTTCCGAAACTGAGTTCTTGGCTTCCTACCCAGATGCGTTAACGCATGAGTTTCATTCCCTTGGTGCCGCAGCCATTGGTGATGGTTCCGCCACCCCTAATGCCGAAGCTACTTTTAGCGCGAAGGTTCTTGAAGCAGAATATCGAACCAATAGTTTAACTGGTCAGCGTTTTATCCGCGCCACTGTCGACGGTTCTTTTGCCTTTGATCTCTGCTTTGCTGGAGATCAGGAATTACCAAAGAAAGGTGCTATTATCCGGGGTAGTGCTACTCTGGTTGGTTCTCTTATTGCACCTCAAGGCTGTGGCGGCGCATGCCAAGCTGGTGGCTGTGGTTGTGGCGGTCACTGATAACTCATTGCGATAAAGCAATAGTGCACCAGCATTCCCCCACCGTTATCCCACCAGTCAAAGCTACTTGCTGCAAATTACGATAAACTTAAAATACTATGCCGGAGTTTTCTTCTATACCACCTAAGCATCACAACCAATGGAGGCTTTTGATCTTCATCATCCTGTGTTGTGTTCTTTTGGTCTACCTACTAAAAACCGCCGGACTAATCATTGCAATAATAATCGGAATTGGGGCGTTTATTAGCTGGTATTATCGACCCAATTATCAAGAAGTTACCACTCTGAGAGCTTCCATCTTGTTATCCGTCGAAGATATCCAAGAAGTACTGAATCAATACCAGAAATTTTCTTTCGGAAATGACGCAGATTCCATTGCAGATCGCACTTTATACCGACCAGAGCTGATCAATAAGAATTCACGTGTCTCAGCGATTTCCGCTTTTCATGATCTATATTCCGCAAGCGAAAACTTTATCTCACGCGTACACGTAAAACTAGAAGAAGATCTTGACGCAGCTCAACTAAAATCTTTGCTCTATATCACCGATCGTCGAGCGCAAGAACTGCAGCAAGCATGGATTATGGCTAGACAAGCTGCTCTAACACTAAACGAAGAATGATATTTTCTTTCCACTACCCCCATCGTGATAGGAGCTTGACTTTCACGATTAAGCATTTTATGTTTTTATAGACAAAATTAATCCAAGGGGGATATCAACTATGCAATCACTCATTAAAGATGAAAACTCCATCATTTTTGTTCGCAAACAGAAAGGAATTATAAATGGATTAGAAATCCTTAATACTGGAATACGCAGTGGACAATTACTGCGTCTAGGGCGAGGCAGCTTCATCCCAGCGCACCATTATCATTCTCTCAATGAATTAGAGCAATACACCGTGTGGATCAAAGCAGTTGCTGCAGACTATGCACAGTATGCAATGGTCGGAAATTCAGCAGCAATCCTGCATAACCTATGGTTTCATAACTCCCGTCCTTTTCGAGTAGAAATACATAGACGGACAACTCTTTTTAGAAAGAGAACCACTGCCCCACTGCATTTGTACAACGTCCGCGTTACCCCAGATGAAATAGAAGTCCTGGGAGGGGTTAAAGTCACTAACATTGCAAGAACGATCCTCGATATTTTCCGTATTCATGACGCTCATTCTGCATTTGTTACACTGAGCCATGCACTAGCTACCAATCGAGTAACATTGGCTGAATTAGAACAGGCAGCCAACCAATGCACCTGGCTTGATCATCTCCATGAATATGACCAACTCATAAAAGAAATACGCTATCCTTTTGCGACCAAAGAAGAAGCATTGGCCTATAGCCATGCTCACATCGAGCTAGAGGAAAAATTCTTCTAAAAATAGCTCTGCAAGCACGAGCATCAGCCATTCTCTGGCAAATAGTCGCTATGCTCCCAGGCATAGCGCGCCAAAATAAGTCTCTTTGACATAGATGAATGCTTTGTCGGACGCAAAACTCCTCTGTCTTCAAGGGTTTTATACAGATGATTAATTTTTGTTTCGATTTTTTTCCTTGACCATCCAAGCTTATCTTCAAGTTCCTCAACAGAAGGAGCATCAGACCAGTCAGCACCAGAATCATAGAAGCGGGATCTCAATGCAATGAGCAGTTCTATCTGCTCATCACGCATCTTTATATTGCCGTCCATAGTTTCGGCACCAGTTATTTCCGTTGATTGCGGTTGCGCAAATTGAGGTTTATCCAAGACTAAGTTGAAATGAAATTCATAGTTCCTTTCTCTAGTAGAAAAAGTAACTGCAGAACCACCGAGCGGGACAGGATAAATGGCGCCACTTCCCATTGTCAGACCAGCATAAACCCTTTTTGTGCGAGGTCGTACCATAACAGGGATTTTTGTCCCCACATTTTTCATATACCAAGTGTTATCTTCATACCAGAAGCGCATGAGTTCACGGTGAAGAAATTGATCATCCTCACCGATGCGGAATGTTCCACCCCGCCCAACAGTAACTACTGTGTCTTGTGGTGGAGTAAAAAACTCTTTTTTGCCCAATAAATCATCAAAATACAATCGCGGCGGCAATGATTGTGCACGCGATTGCTCAGAAGAAATATTTAGCTGCATAGTGGTATGTTCATCCTTTTTTGACTGGAATCGGTTCCATAAACGAGCACTGCAAAACGAGACTTGTCTTTTTCCGGCAATAAAGTGAAATAATGATTATCACCTTCAACACGCTCTACCGACGTTATTGTGCATAGCCCATTAGAAAGCGTTTCCTTGTCTTCATCTTGTATATCATCCACACCGATTATGTCATTACGTATCGCAGAATCAGAAAAATCAGCAATCACATATGACAATCCCTCATCATTATGGCACGCTATGCGAGCTTTCTCCTTATCCTGTGGCTGTTCTAATTCACACTTCGCGTTCTCCCACCCTGGTTTACCAGGTGCTTGAGATACAAGCCCAGGAAAAGCCTGTGCAATGCTAGCTGCTTCTGCCTCCCATTTTTCTTGGAAAAACGTCGTATAGCAGAATAATCCAGCAGCAACAAGAGCAACTACAAGTAATCCGACAAGGGAAACCAGAAGAGGTTTATTCTTTTTCTTCTCTACCCTGTATGCACCACTATCTGCTGTATTTTCACTCGCCGCCCCATAGAAACGAGTATCATCACTGCGGTTCTGGGAAATGAATCTCCCAGAAAGCGCTTGGATAAAATCAGTAGCTGTTGTAAATCTTTCTTGCGGATCATTATGTAATGCCTTCTGGAGTACATACCCAATATCACTATGCCGTGACACATTAGCAGGAGACAGCAATCTCAAAAGATTCGCTGGTAGTCGTCTTCCATGCGGAGTTGTCCATGCGTGCCTATTGACTAACGACTCCAAAGAGTGCAAAGTTAGCATCTCAAAAGCAATGAGCGCAAAAGAATAATTATCAGTATTTTTTGTTTCCTCCTGATAGCTAGCGGTGTCATATAACTCTGGCGCGATATAACACCGAGTACCAATCACTGAATCAAAAGAAGTAATTTTTGTGCTCTCAGTTGTTTTACTAATCCCAAAATCAACCAACACTGCCCCGGAGTAATCTTTAGGAACCATGATATTTGCAGGCTTAATATCACGGTGAATAACCTCTGGTTGGCGACTATGCAGATAATCAAGCGCCTCTGCAATGGGAGCGAGAAGCTGACATACTTCTTCTACAGTAAACGGTATATGCTTGTTTTTTCGATCATTAATATATTTTTCTAGTGGAACACCATCAATATATTCCATGACAAAATATGCATCACCGCGATCAGTAACACCTGAATCATAAATACTCACAATATGCTGGTGTTTCAGACCCGATAAAATCTGCATTTCACTACGGAAACGATTATCATCAGCTCGGGTACGGCCAATGCTATCGCCTAAGACTTTAATTGCCACAGTACGGCTGAGGTTGGGATCCCACGCTTTATAGACTGTTCCCATACCACCGCGACCAATACACTCAAGCCCATTTAGTTTTTCATGCTCCTGAATGTAGTCCACAATATAGTCATGGCGTGTCACTCCACCCCACAACTCATTTTTACTCACCCCGAGAGATGCGTCAGGATCAAGAGTGGGTTCAGAACTTATATCTGCTGATACAGGAGCAGAATGGGCTTCGTCGAAAGAATTATTGTGGGTATTTTCGCTCATTTTCTCCTGCTCAATGTCTCCATACCGTCTATATATCTATTAAAACTAAATACGTAGTTTCTTGTAATTAACTAAAACCTACTATTCCCATTCATACCGAGCAACCTTACGAGTATTTTTACTCATATTCTTCCTATCGGCTTTTAAGATATTTTTTTAACATTTATCCTCAGTTGCAGGCGCAAAAAGTTATGGTTCCACATTTTGCCCAGCACCATACCTCTCTAGTATTTGAGGAACAACATGCACTATGACCTATACCAAACATTAAAAATAGATCCTTCACTGTCTTGCACAGCAATTAATGATCTTCTTAGCCAACGCTTGCAGTCTGCGTACGACGAAGGGCAAGATATTAATGATCCGGAAGTAGATATGCTTACCACCTCTATTAACATCTTATCTTCTGCTTATCGACGAAAAATCTACGATTCCAGACTGCACGATACGAGGGATTATGTTGATGTACCAGAGCTACGTCGTATAGCTGTATTGGATAAGGATAATAATAACCACACTAACCAGCACAAATGAAACATGAATAGTTGTTTTGTTTCAGTATCTTCGTTACCATTTCTAATGGCTAAGTTTGATTTTTCCAAGAATCAACTGATGTACTTTAAGGAGAAAAATGCCAAAACATATAGATCTATATGCAGAGCTAAATCTTGATAAATCTGCTACTCAGGAGCACATCTCCAGTGCTGTTGAGCAAGCAAAAACCCATGTTCCTGATTGGGATATAGAAAAGAAAGAACTTGTCACGCTTGCAGAAGCGATCCTCCTTGACAGCACAAAGAAAGTTCAATACGACCGAGTGCTCGCACAAGATCCTGCAATACGCGCAATTTCTATACAGGATTTACAAGAATTAGCACAAATGCCAGGTAATAATTCTCCTCAGCAGCAGGAAGAAACCGTACAACCTTATTACGGACAAACCCAATACCACTCTCGCGCGCCACAGGAACAACCAGCTGCCGCACAAGAACCTGCTGCTCCAGCTTATGGAGCACCACAACAGAGTGCTCAGCCTCAAACCCACATTCCATATGGCTCTCAAGCAGCACCTCAACAAAATTTCCAGCAGGCACACCACAATACTTTCCAAGGTGCTCCAGGTGCTCAGAACCCTCAAGGACCTAATGCTTTCGATCAAGCTGCACAGCAAGCAGCACAGCTTGGAGCAACAGCAAAAGACTCTTTTAATAAAGCAAGCACATCTGTCAAAAATGCTACGCTACAAGCACTAGGGTTCTTGCCATTACTCATCGGCTCTCTACTATTCCTCGTATTGAACTTCTTTAATTGGCGAGTATCTACCTATAGTGATTCCGATAGCTTCGCAGGGGAAGTAAAAATTGGTGTCAGTGGCTTTGGCGTTATCGGATACAGTATGCCAAGTAAACTGGCTAAATACATGGAAATCAGCGCCTCTGACTCAATGTGGCAACTAACCCCTACAGTTGTTCTAGTACCACTTGTAGCCGTTGCTTTGCTCATTTTTGCTGCACTATCTTTTAATAAAGCAAAAACCCAACGCCTAGGTGGTTTCTTAGCTCTACTAGGATCAATCATTTCCCTATACTGGGTCACTTTGGGTGCAACTTCCCTATCTAGCCTATTTACCGAGATGTCCGATTTGCTCGAATCCGAAGAAGCAGCATCTGGTTTCCTCGATCTTTTCCATTCTATGGGCGATGTAAAACCAACTCTCTTCTATTGGCTAGCTGTATTAGTAGTGCTTGCACTCACTGGGCTAAGCGTTATCTTGTTCCTACGTTCCACCAAGGAAGAACCATCCATGCTGCCAGCACCTGCGCAATCACCGCAACCAGCTCAACCATGGACAGGTACCCCAAATAGCAACAACCCGCAGCAACAGTAGTTACAACAGATACAAAGAAGGTAGAGAACAATAATGACTACACCTCAACAGCCATCACAACCATATGGCTACCAACAACAGCAACCTACACCAGCGCAACCATACTCTGTTCCCTCCGCAACTGAGATAAGAAATAAAGTATCTTCTTTCTCTAATGCCCAAATTTTTAGCATCAGTATGATTGTGCTTACCCTCATTTTGTGGGGACTGCGTACTCTTTCTTGGGTTAACGCAAAGAGTACCGAAATAGACAATAAAGGTATTCGACTCCATGGAAACGGCAAGTTCGTTGCCTATGAAGAAAAAAGCACAGTATATAGCTTCTCCTTAAAAATGATTGCTAGCTACACTGCAGTGCTGCTGATCTTAATGTTGGTATCAGCTGGACTTGCCTTTTCTAAAGCACATCTCAATCGTGCGCTTCGCCTAGGTGGTATCAGCATCATTACCTACTTCGTCCTCAGTATTCTCACATATCTAGTTTCTTTCTCCATACCAGGAGCAATAGCGAAACTATCCGATGAAGATCCAGAAGTCGTCAAAGAACAAGTTAGCTTCGTTCCAGGAATTGGACTCATACTGACCTGGCTTGTACTGGTACTTATCATCGCCGCTGCCGTATATTTCCTTAACCAAAGCAAAAAGGCAGCACAGGCTTCTGCAGCGTTCACCCCTGATGGACAATCTTGGATGCAACAACCACAGCAAAGTTATCCACAGCAGCCTAATGGAAATAATCAAGGATATATTCCACCTCATTCTCCACAAGCCTAACGCTTGAGTTATATCTAGCGATATAGAAAACATGATAAGTAGCAAGAGCATTATTCATGCTTTTGCTACTTTATTTCATTGCTCACATCGGTATATTAATGATTATCTCTACAAGTGATGGAAAAGATTAAGGATAAGAATGCGCTCTCACACTCTAAAAACCGCAAGCATACTCACACTATGTGCACTAGCTTTAAGCGCGTGTTCTACAGATATTCTCTCTCGACCCACTACCACTACCCCAGCACCTGCTTTTACAGTCATCGAACAAAGCGATACTGAACAGCGCGATAGCGAAACTCAGCTCGACGACGAAGAAGAAAATAATGAACCAGTAACACCTGAAAATGGTGATGATAGTCAAGCAATAGCATCCCCTTCCCCACAACGTACCACATCATCTGGTTCTTCTTGCCCTGATACTGCTACTGGCAGCACTATATTAGCCCGAGCTGTTGCTGAGACACTGCCAGGATCACAAGACGGATGGTCTTGGGACGTTCAGGGAGCAGATACTTCTACTTATGATCCGTGCGCAACATTATCGTGGATAGTAGTGGGGGTACGCAATGTACCAGAAAATCAAGCACCGTATCACATCACGCTATATAAAAATGGAAAATATCTCGGTACTGCTACATTCGAGCCTTATCCTTATTACCCACAAGTCCAGCGCACAAGCGATCGCTCAATCTCTGTAACCTATTCTTGGGACTCTGGTAAGAGCTACGCCTCCTTTACCTGGAGTAATACACAAGAAAAAATTGTTATGGAAGGCGATGTACCACCGAGTAACTAACGCCTCATCTACTGGACAGGAATCTGTAGTTCCCCTACAGCAACTAACTGCGAAGGACCACGCAAAATAGCAGATTCCGGTGTGATTGTTACTGTGACAACACCACCTGGAATAATAATTTCTACTACGCCTGTGGTCTTTCCTTCATATTCAAGTGCAGCACACGCTGCTGCAACTGTACCAGTGCCACAGCTTCGAGTTTCACCTACACCACGTTCATATACACGCATATGCGCTTGATTGCTATACATTGGCGTCAACAACTCTACATTGACTCCCTGAGGGAAAAAGTCTTGATCGTACTCAGGCATAGTGAGTCGAAAAACTCTGAGTTTTTGCTCATCAAACTCTGGCACTACTGCAGCTAAATGTGGATTACCAACGTCAATTCCTACACCGTGGAAAATCTGCCCGTCGACGGTACACGAAGTTTTTCCAAGAAGTCTAGGCTGCCCCATATCTACGCTAATATCAGCGCTCTTATCATCATAGTGATGAACAGTAACACTGCGCACACCTGCCCTTGTGATTACGCGAAAAGAATTTTCCTGCACTAATCCCTGAGAACGTATCCAATGGGCAAAAACTCTTACACCGTTACCACACATTTCTGCTGTAGAACCGTCAGCATTGTAGTAATCCATGAACCAATCATCTTCTTGTGCACCTTGAGGAATATAATCAATCACACCTGCTGCTAGAAGAGCTCCAGCAGTAGATACTCTTAATAATCCATCCCCGCCAATGCCTGCACGTCGATCGCATATGGCAGTGATTGTTTGTGCCTCAAGCTGCAATTGTGCATGATGATCTGGCACGATAACGAAATCGTTTTCTGTACCGTGCCCTTTAGCGAATTGATGTTTCATAACTGTGTAATTCCTTTTACCGCTTTTATTTGCTGTTCCAAGCCGATAGACGCATCTATCCAATGGATACGTTTGTCCCGATTAAACCAACTTCGTTGTCGACGTACATAACGCCGTGTACCAGTAATTGTTCTTTCTTTTACTTCGTCCCAAGACATATGTCCTGCCAACCCAGCCAAAACCTGCGCATATCCAATTGCTCTACCTGCAGTTGAATCCGCAACTAATCCATTATGCTCACATAAATGAGCAACTTCTTCAATAAAACCATTCTCGAACATCATCTCAGTACGCTGTTCAATACGAGGATTAAGCCATTGGGATGTAGTGCGTAACCCAATCAACTGTGTGTTCCATCGTGGTGGCGCAGATTTGGGTGGCTGACTTGCTTGAAAGGGTTTACCGGTAAGCTCAATTACCTCTAAGGCGCGCACAGTACGGCGTGGATCTTTATCTTCAATAATACGAGCAGCAGCCGGATCTACCTGAGCTAAATAAGAATGTAATGCATCAATACCCAGCTGTTCTAGTTCTTGCTCCCACTTCTTTCTCACCACAGCATCAGTGGGTGGAAACTGCCAATCGTCAATAAGCGATTGAACATAGAGCATGGAACCACCAACCATAATTGGTATCTTCCCACGAGCCATAATAGCCTGCACATCTGCTATCGCCGCTTGCTGATATTGTGCAACCGACGCAGTTTGGGTCACCTCCCACACATCTAACTGATGATGTGGAATACCACAACGCTGTTCGACGGGTACCTTTGCAGTACCAATGTCCATCCCTCGATACAGCTGCATGGAATCAACATTGACTATTTCTCCATCTAATTGTTGAGCTAGTGCAATCGCTAAAGCTGATTTTCCTGAAGCCGTTGCGCCAACGATAGCAAGTGGTCGAATCGTCATCATATGAGTTGTACCATCCTTAGCTATTCCTATGCTCTACACTGCCATAATGCACAATAACGCCCTACGCCGAGGGAATCGTCGACAGCGAGTACAGATGCTTGGGTCACCTTACCTGATTGCAGAAAAGTAGCCAGTTCTACCCAAGGTTGTGGCTCTACCACCCCTCGCGTGCTCAACCATGCACTAAGATTTTCCATATTAGTTGCATACGGCGGTAACTTTCCCGAACAAATCTCTTGGCACAGTTGATGCGCCTGCCAACTGCCGGCAACGTCTGATAAAGGAGCCTGAGCATTAAGACCTGCACTGCCGTCGGCAAGCACAATGGTCAATACATTCTGTGCTTTGCCATATGATTCATATGATAAATGTTCCGTAACTGTGCAAATGCGATGCTGATACGTAACACCAATGAGATAACGAGCAACTAATTCTGGTAGATAATTTCCTGCCGCTACATTGACACTCGACGCTCCCCAGGCTTGGAAACTACCTGTTAGCTTCGTATAGTCACTGTTGTTTTTAGGAAACACTAACTCAATATGTTCTACATAAGCAGAGCATAATTCATGAATAGTTTCGGTTATTTTTTCCTGTAGCTGCCGAGAAGGCTGATGTGCAGGCGCTAATTCACGAATAAGCGCTGGACTTGAAGGAATGATAAGTAAGTAATGCACAGATCCCACTTCTGATTCTATTTTCTTTCCACATTCTACACCTATGGGGCTGTTTCCCTACTGCTTTATCCCCCTTTAGCTAACACAATTACCATTTTCACGGTATCTTTTTGATAGAGGTCTTCATTCCTCTGTTGCAATAACTTATGGCAGTCGCGTCGCGTGACACATCTAGAGAAAAGGAATACTAACCATGACTCCTTCCATCCCGAAACCAGGACCAAAGCCAGGTGCACATATAAAACCTTCTGCGCTCGCACGTCCAAATAGTAGTCGTCCTGCTGTTCATGCTTCCACAGATGATCCGCATAAATGGGGTCGCGTCGATGAACAAGGACAAGTATTCCTGATACTCGACGATGAGGAGCGGCTCATTGGCTCCTGGCAAGCAGGAACTCCAGAGGAAGGACTTGCCCACTACGCAGCACGCTTTGATGATCTCAACACAGAAGTTGAGCTCCTCGAATCTCGGCTCAACAATCACCCACAGGAATCAGCACATATTAAAGAAAAAGCACAAGAAATCTATGAAAAACTAGATTCTGCTGCAGTTATCGGCGATCTTAATAATGTAAAAAGCCGAGTAAAAACTATTATTGATTCCGCAGATAGCGTCGGAGAACAAGCAAAGCAGCAACAACAGCGTCGCCGTCAGGAAGCGATCGCGCAAAAAGAAGCGCTGATTGCCGAGGCAGAAGAACTTGCTCAGAATTCTACAGACTGGAAAAATGCTGGCGATCGTATCCGAGACATTCTCGAAGAATGGAAAACGATCCGCGGAATTGACCGAAAAACAAACGACGAGCTATGGCGACGCTACTCACGAGCACGTGATGCTTTTAACCGACGTCGTGGCGCACATTTCGCAGAACTTGATCGTGGACGTGCTGCTGCACGCAAGGCAAAAGAGGAAATTGTAGAAAAGGCACAGCAACTAGAAAACTCTACCGACTGGAACGAAACTGCAGATAAATTCCGTCAGCTCATGGCAGAGTGGAAAAAAGCTGGACGTGCCCCTCGTGATGTTGATGACAAACTATGGGCAGCATTTAAGAGTGCTCAGGATCATTTCTTTGCAGCACGTAATGCTAAGAATGATGAGCGCGACCGTGAATTTGCTGAGAATGCCTCAGCCAAAGAAAAACTGTTGCAAGAGTATGACGCACTCATAGATCCACAGACCGATATCAATGCAGCACGTACTCATTTGCAAAAGCTCCAGGAACAGTGGGATAGCATTGGTTTTGTACCACGTAATCGTGTTCGCGAATTTGAGGAAAAAATCTCTGCTCTCGAAGCACGAGTGAGTGAAGCAGAAAAAGCTCAGTGGCGCCGAACCGATCCTGAGACTCAAGCGCGTGTCGCACAGTTCAATGCCAAGGTTGAGCAATTGACTAAACAAGCCCAAACAGCAGAAGAAAAGGGTAATGACAAAAAAGCTGCTGAACTACGAGCACAAGCTGCTCAGTGGCAAGAATGGGCAGATGCAGCTAATAAAGCAGTAAATGAGCTTTAATGCCAACTAGGCTATCCTGCTCTCACTGCAATATCTTTGTTTTCCCGCTGATGTGGTAAAGCAAAACTCCTACAGCTATCAAATGCTGTAGGAGTATTTTTATTTATCCTTGACTAATCCTCGCTTGTTCATCGTTATCCATCACTATTCGTCCGAAAACGCTGCATTGCTTGCTGCCTACGATCATCAACAAATAATGGATTAGTTTCTGGTGTATTGTGCTGACGGCTAACCAATGCTGAACGCTGTGCATAAGCTACTTCATCAAGCTCCTCATGCTGAGCACGTTGAATTGCCAATGCGCGTTGTTTCTCACTTTTTGCAAAAATTACACGGCACAATGCGTATACCGAAACAACAACTGCACTTACTTCCAAATAAAACCCCATACCTATACCTGATAATCCAAGGTTCTCGGCATTTTGCAATCTAAGCCACAAAGCAAAAAGTGAAATGATCAATGCGATACCAGAAAGCAGAAAACTGATATTTGCAAAGATAGTACGCTGAGTCAGAACAAGAGCACTATTGATAATTACTACAGCGACGCTACCGAGCCAAACAAAAAGGTACTCAGTAATTTTCACTTGCACCGATAGTGCATTTTGAGAATGGAACAACACATCATAGCCATGTGCTTTTCCACTATGCGGTAGCAATAACCCAATAAGAAAAACACAGCAGCACAGCATCAGCACTATGCGTATTCGACCAAGTTCTATGTGACTAGCGGCTTCTTTTTCTTTTTCAGCTAGTGTTTTTTGCACATCAGCATGAGAAGTATGAGGCATATTTAGTTTCCTATTCACATCTGCATATACACGCTCGTTACTATCGACACGCCATATGCACTATCACTTAGTCTTCAGGATTGATTCTTAGCAATTGCATGAGCTACAACCCTGAGCATTGTCAGGAAATTCCTTTTTCGGCGCACCAATTTTTGGCAATCCCAATCCTACTCCTACAGGTTGCGTAGTTGGTACTTGACCAGCTTCGCTCATGTCACCAGCTTTGGTACGACGATGTTCCAATACACCCTCATCAGCAATGAGAAAGTGCGGTCTACCATCAGTAATTTCGACCCGAACAATATCACCAGCACGAATGTTTCCATCGATATTGCCCTGTGGCATGAAATGCACCAATCTACCATCACGAGCTCTACCAGTCATACGATTGATACCGCTATTCTTTTTAGTCGTCAAAGCGTGAACCAATACTTCTGCCTGGGTACCAACTAATTTTGCATTTTCTTCCCAGCTAATTTTTTCCTGAAGCGCAAGCAAACGTTCGTAACGATCTTGGACTATTTCCTTAGGAATCTGCTGATCATATTCTGCAGCCGGTGTACCAGGACGAGGACTGTATTGGAAAGTATATGCACTGCTGAACCGAGCTTTTGCCACAACGTCGAGAGTATCTTGAAAGTCCTGCTCAGTTTCACCAGGAAAACCGACAATAATGTCTGTGGTGATTGCTGCATGAGGAATTTTTGCGCGTACTTCATCAAGAATCGCTAAGAATTTCTTGGAGCGATAGGAGCGACGCATCTCTTTGAGCACCTTATCTGAACCAGATTGCAATGGCATATGCAGTTGTGGGCATATATTAGGCGTCTGTGCCATAGCGTCGATAACATCAGAAGTAAACTCTGCAGGATGCGGACTGGTAAACCTCAAACGCTCCAGCCCTTCAATATCACCACAAGCACGTAATAGCTTAGAAAAGGCAGAACGATCTCGTTCAATATCAGGATCGGCAAAATTAACGCCATAAGAATTAACATTTTGTCCAAGCAAGGTTACTTCGGTTACCCCCTGCTCCACTAAGGCCTTTACCTCAGCCAAAATATCACCTGGGCGTCGATCGACTTCTTTACCTCGCAATGAGGGAACGATACAAAAAGTACAAGTATTGTTACAGCCCACAGAAACTGATACCCAACCTGCATAGGAGGATTCACGTTTAGCTGGTAGCACAGATGGAAACTGCTCTAGCGAATCGACGATTTCTACTTCTGCTTTTTTATTATGTGCCGCTCGATCCAGCAGCGCAGGCAATGAACCAATGTTATGGGTACCAAAAACCACATCAACCCACGGCGCTTTTTTCACTACAGTTTCTTTATCTTTTTGCGCCAAACAACCGCCCACTGCTATCTGCATACCGGGGTGCTGTGCCTTAACTGAACGTAGCTGCCCCAAAGTTCCGTATAAGCGCAGGTCTGCATTCTCGCGTACCGCACAAGTATTAAATACAACAAGATCAGGTTCAGTATCTTGTGCAGGAATATATCCTGCATCTTCTAATAATCCCGATAAACGCTCTGAATCATGAACATTCATCTGACATCCAAAAGTACGCACTTCATAGGTGCGTTGTTTATTGGTATATGAGTCTTGTTGCATTTTTTCTTTACGTTCACTTTGGGGTTGTAACACGACCGATAAGTCTAATCCCCTTTACTCTGTTTCTAAAAATTTCCTCTCACCATAATTTCTATACTATTATAGTTATACCCTACTTTTTACCCCTACCAACCATTTATCAACTGCGATTATTCAACTTTCTTTCTAAAACTATGTTCCCGACAAATAATTAAAGGTAGTTTTTTACTCATGGCAGAACACACAAGACCCACAGAAAGAGACAAAGGCAACTTTAAGCAAGAAAAAGTGCCAATGATCTCATTAAAAGGTGTCAATAAATACTTTGATACGTTCCATGCGCTCAAAGATATCAACCTTGATATTGAACCTGGACAAGTCGTTGTTGTACTTGGCCCATCTGGATCAGGGAAATCAACACTATGCCGTACCATCAATCGTCTAGAAACCATTGAAGAAGGACACATCACCATTGATGGCGTTGCCCTTCCCGAAGAAGGAAAAGCACTAGCTCAGCTGAGATCTGACGTGGGAATGGTGTTCCAACAATTCAATTTATTTCCCCACCTCACAATTAAAGACAACATCACCCTCGCCCCCATCAAGGTGCGCAAACTCAGCAAAACCGAAACCGATTCTTTAGCAATGGAACTGTTGGAACGCGTCGGAATCGCGCAGCAAGCTGATAAATATCCAGCACAATTATCCGGTGGACAACAGCAGCGCGTTGCTATTGCACGAGCATTAGCCATGAAACCAAAAATTATGCTTTTCGACGAACCGACATCGGCATTAGATCCAGAAATGGTTAATGAAGTACTCGATGTCATGGGTGACCTTGCACAAGAAGGAATGACCATGCTGTGTGTCACACACGAAATGGGTTTTGCACGCAAGGCAGCCGATCGAATTATTTTCATGGCTGACGGAGCGATACTTGAAGACAGCGATCCAGAATCATTCTTCAACAATCCACAAACAGAACGAGCAAAAGATTTTCTCGGCAAAATCCTTGCTCATTAAGCAACCGACAACACTACCAATTAACCAATTACCAAGGAGAAACAATGTTTACAGATATCAAGACCAAAACATTCGCCTTTGCCGCTAGCAGCATCCTTGCAATGCTCAGCCTCAGCGCTTGTGGCGGTTCAACAGAAGAAGCAGATCTACTCGCTCACCTTGAATCAGGAAAAGTAACAATTGGTACCAAATATGATCAACCTGGTTTGGCGATCAAAAACCCAGATGGTTCCATGTCTGGTTTCGACGTTGATCTAGCAACCTATATCGTCAATCACATTGCTGAAGAAAAAGGCTGGAAAGCACCAGAAATCACCTGGAAAGAAGCACCATCTGCACAGCGCGAAACTCTTATCCAAAATGGTGAAGTCGATTTAATTGCCGCAACCTATTCCATCAACAGTTCCCGTGCTGAAAGCATCAATTTTGGTGGGCCTTATCTACTAACCCACCAAGCACTACTTGTACGTTCTGATGATACTTCTATCAGTTCCCTCGACGACCTCGGCAATGGAAAAATCCTATGCTCGGTAACAGGTTCTACCCCTGCGCAGAAAGTAAAAGAAGCAATGCCTGGTGTGCAACTTCAAGAATACGACACCTATTCCTCCTGCGTTGAAGCATTGCGCCAGGGAAATATCGATGCGTTGACTACCGACGCCACCATTCTCAATGGATACTCTGAGCAGGATAAAGGAAAATTCCGGGTGGTTAACCTTGAAAAAGATAACCAACCTTTTACCAATGAATACTACGGAGTTGGCTTAGCGAAAGATGATCAAGAGGCAACTGATGCAGTCAATGCTGCATTGAAGGACTTCTATGAATCAGGAGAATTCGACAAAGTAAAGGAAAAGAACCTTGGCGCTGCAGAAGCCGTAAGCAAAACGGAAATAGGTGATTTCTCTTTCTTAGATGAAAAATAACTCACTCGTTGTGTTACCAAATTTTTCGCGGCTAAGTCTTTGGGAGATTAGAACATGGATGCCATGTGGCAACAATTAGGACCAGCTGTCGTACCAGCTTTTTGGATCACCATAAAGCTCACGGTTTTCAGTGCAGTTGGAGCGCTTATTTTAGGCACGATACTCACAGCAATGAGAGTATCCCCTCTAGGGGTACTTCGCTTTATTGCTGGCGCGTATATCAATACGGTGCGCAACACACCATTAACTCTTATCGTGTTGTTCTGTTCCTTTGGGTTGTATCAAACTTTGGGCATACAATTAGCCAACAAAAATAGTCCGACTTTCCTTGCCGATAACAACTTCCGCTTAGCAGTGCTAGGTTTTACTCTCTACACTGCTGCTTTTGTTGCAGAGTGCTTACGCAGCGGTATCAATACTGTTGGTTTGGGGCAAGCTGAAGCTGCACGTTCTTTGGGGCTGAGTTTTGGTCAAACATTCCGCAGTATTATTTTGCCGCAAGCAATGCGCGCTGCCATTGTTCCTTTGGGCAATACATTCATTGCACTTACCAAAAACACCACTATTGCTTCGGTAATTGGTGTAGCAGAAGCATCTTTGCTTATGAAATCTGTTATCGAAAATCATGCACACCAGCTGTGGATCATCTTTGGTGTTTTTGCTCTTGGTTTCATAATTCTTACTTTGCTCACGAGTGCTGCCACGCACTATTTATCTCATAAATTGGCGGTGAAAAAATGAGTGCTTCTGCAACAATCCTCTATGATGCTCCAGGTCCTCTAACGAGAAAACGTAATAGAGTTTATACAGCTATTACGACGATTATCTTCGTTGCACTTCTTGCATGGATTGGGTTTGCTCTCTGGGATAATGGACAGCTCGATAGCAAAAAGTGGTTACCTTTTACCCAAAACACTACCTGGGAAACCTACTTACTTCCGGGGCTTATCGGTACCTTAAAATCAGCTTTTTTATCTATTCTCTTTGCTGTTTTACTTGGTATTGTTCTCGGACTTGGCAGGTTAGCGCAATCTCGAATTGTTCGAGTGCTCTGTGCAGTTATTGTTGAGTTCTTTCGAGCTATACCGGTACTCTTGCTCATCATTTTCAGCTATCAAGTGCTCGCGCTCTACAAAATTGTTCCTCCCAAAGAACTAGCTTTTACTGCAGTAGTATTTGGCTTAACTATGTACAATGGCTCCGTCATAGCTGAGATTCTTCGCTCAGGTATTGAGACACTACCGCGAGGTCAAACCGAGGCAGCGCTAGCACTGGGATTATCGTATCCGTTTACACTTTCTCGGGTGTTGTTACCACAAGCAGTAATAGCAATGCTACCTGCACTTATTTCTCAAGCAGTAATTGCCTTAAAAGATTCAGCATTGGGCTATCAGATTGGTTATATAGAAATTGTGCGGCAAGGTATCCAATCGTCAGCAGTCAACAAGAATTATTTAGCGTCACTGATAATTGTTGCCATTATTATGATTCTAATTAACTACGCACTCAGCTTCTTAGCGCGCAGCATAGAACAAAAGCTACGTACACGACGTAAAAGCAGCATAGCTGCTAAATAGCCACACAATAATGCTCCCGTTAGCATTATGACCTTGGATATTTTTCTACCGTGCTCGGGATTGTGCAAAGGCTTAACACATAAATGCGGTTAGCCTTTGAGTTTTATTATGCCCGAGCACTGGATTCTTTTAGTTCTTCGATCCGTTCTTCTAGTGCTTGTTGCGCCATCGTATGACTTATCGAATAACTAAAACCACGCCTAGCCAGCATTCCCATAATCGAACGCATATTCTTGATGTACTGGGCGTTGTTCACAGGGATATCTGTTATTTTCTCTGCTTTCTTAGCAGCGATCTTTTTCGCAGTCTCGTGTTCTGTGTTCTCATCAATTTGTGATAATGCTTCTTGCCGTAACGCTGCGTCTATACCTTTTTCTTTTAGTTCTCTGCCAAGAACATATTTAGATTTGCCACGCATCTGATGACGTTGCCGTACCCACTCATAAGCAAAGTTTTTGTCATCAATTAGTTTACTTTGGACGAAGTCTTCCAAGAGCGAAGCTATGATTTCAGGCGCAAAACCTAAGGAACATAATTTTTGTTCAAGTTCATAATGAGAACGCTGCCGCTGCTCAATGAGCAATAATGCACGCCTACGAGCCTGAGTCTTTTGTGCTGTTTCTTCTTCGCACACGCTTTGTGGTTGAGCATTATACTCCGCAATCATCTGACGCAATTTTTCGATATGCGCTAAACGATTATCTCTGCTATTCACTATTCCTCTCAACCTTTTCTTACAGCCCCTTAAGAGTGCTGAGAATGTTTCCGTATTCCCAGCACCCTACTCATGAGTTGAGTGTTATTCTTCGGCATCTTCTTCTGGATCATCGAAGTCGATATTAGGAACCATATCAACTACCTCATCAGTGAGTTCATCATTGTTGTGCGCATACTCACCAACACCAAGTTTTTGCAAAATCTTTTGCTCAATTTCATCGGCAAGATCGACGTTTTCTTTAAGGTATAACCGCACTTTCTCTTTGCCTTGACCTAATTGCTCACCTTCATAGGTAAACCATGAACCAGCTTTCTTGATGATGCCATTATCAGTTCCCATATCAATCAATGTTGACTCACGAGAAATCCCCTCACCATAGATAATGTCAAATTCAGCTACCTTGAACGGTGGCGATACTTTGTTTTTAACAATTTTTATCTTGGTACGATTACCGATAGCGTCTTGACCATCTTTTAAGGTCTGCACACGACGCACATCGCAACGAACTGAAGCATAAAATTTTAGTGCCTTACCACCAGTAGTAGTTTCCGGCGAACCAAACATAACACCAATTTTGTCACGCAACTGATTAATAAAAATAGCAGTAGTGCCAGAGTTATATAATGCACCAGTCATTTTCCTCAGCGCCTGGCTCATCAAACGTGCTTGCAGACCAACATGACTATCCCCCATGTCTCCATCGATTTCTGCTTTCGGAGTCAGTGCAGCGACAGAGTCCACGACGATAATATCTATAGCTCCCGAACGAACCAACATATCAGTGATTTCTAATGCTTGTTCTCCAGTATCAGGCTGAGATACTAAAAGCGCATCGGTATCCACACCGAGTTTACGAGCATATTCAGGATCAAGTGCATGTTCTGCGTCAATGAAAGCAGCGATACCACCATTTTTTTGTGCCTGAGCAATAGCATGGAGCGCAACCGTAGTTTTACCTGATGATTCTGGACCATATACCTCCACAATGCGACCACGAGGAAAACCGCCAATACCTAAAGCAACGTCGATAGCGGTGTTACCAGTGGAAATAGCTTGGATTGGCGGACGATTGTCATCACCAAGGCGCATGACTGCCCCTTTACCAAAATCTTTCTCAATGAGCTGCAAAGCTGCATCTAAAGCCTTTTTTCTATCCTCGCCCGATACAGGGACTACGGCTGCTGACTTAGCATTTTTCTTCGGTGCCATTTTCTTCCTTTACGTAATTTGCTTTCCTATTAGCTATTTTGTTTTATCATTCTCTAGTCTAATGAGGATTCTCTTATCTATTGGACGCTACGCCGAAACAAAAAGATCCATGGTTTTTCTTTAATACGATCAATCACATCTGCGATAGTAACTAACGTCTGCGATATCACCATTAGATTACACAAACATTTGTTCGATAACAAACATTTTCGCCATCTTTTTCTTATAAAGATTTTTCTCAACAAAAAGATACTATTTTAGTTTCCCCTACGGTAATATCTTTCAAGTGTCTAACTCATCATCACCTCGCTCCACCATGAGTGATATCGCATACGTTGCAGTTTTCGCCGCTCTTATCATTGTGCTAGCTTTTGTTGCTATTCCAGTAGGTACAGCCGGTGTGCCTATAGTTATGCAAAATGCAGCGATAATCCTGACCGGTCTGGTTCTAGGTCCTCGACGTGGTTTGCTCGCCACATGCCTTTTTCTTGGTATCGGTTTAGTAGGATTGCCGGTATTTCCTGGTGGACGCAGCACTCTCGTAGCGCTAGCAGGTCCTACTGTGGGGTACATCATTGGATACCTGGTATCCAGTTTCGTCGCAGGTCTTATCGCGTACCAGGCACCACGAAAAAGTAAAGCAGCACATTCTCTAGTGCTCGTTATAGCGGCGATCCTAGCACTTGGTTGTCAATATCTATGTGGGGCAGCTGGACTCTCTGTACGAGCAGGAATGGAATTTTCCGCTGCCTTGACCGCACAAATTCCTTTTATCATTCCGGATTTAATTAAAATAACCGCTGCTGTCCTTATCACTCTGAGTATCCACACCGCCTTCCCCCAGTTACGTCCTGCAAAGTCTTAACACTAATAACTAACTTTTGTGTCTATGGTCGCTATCGATTTTCATAATGTTTCCGTCGCCTACGATGACCACACCATACTTAATTCTGTCACCCTTAATCTCACCGAAAAAAGAATCGGCATTATTGGTGCTAATGGTGGTGGAAAATCTACACTCATCAAGCTCATCAATGGTTTAGCTGCACCAACTTCAGGGAAGGTAAGCGTCGACGGGCTTGATGTGGCGAAAAATGGGAAAGAAATTAGGAAAAAAGTAGGATTTATTTTCTCTGATGCAGAAAATCAAATCATTATGCCAAGCGTCGAAGACGATGTCGCCTTTAGTTTGAGGCGGCTTCGGTTATCTAAAGCGGAAAAGAAACAACGCGTATCAATGATACTTAAGCGCTTTTATTTGGATAATCATGCACAATTATCGCCGCATATTCTTTCTGGCGGTCAAAAACAATTACTAGCACTGGCTTCAGTGCTAGTAATCGAACCAGAACTTATTATCGCTGATGAACCGACCACACTACTTGACCTGCGCAATCGACAACAGATTCATAAGATATTCAATGAATTAGAGCAACAACTAATTATAGTGACACACGATTTAGAATTGCTTGATGATTTTGATCGTGTCCTATGCATCGATGAGCATACTGTCGTTGCTGACGGAAAGCCGCAAGAGGTCATTGAGTTTTATCGTGACCTTATGACCGGTGAAAGAAAACACCATGATCACTAACACTCCCTTAGGAGTCTATGTACCTGGACATTCTCTCATCCACCGTATGAAACCACTGGTAAAATGTAGTGTCCTCATTCTTTTTATCATCCTCACGAGCACCTTCGTCCATGATCCTTATGCAGCAACAGGGTGCGTGCTTTTGGGAATGATACTGTATGCGTTGGCACGCATTCCCGTGCGTATCGCGTGGGGACAACTTTTCCCATCATTACCGGTACTACTGGTATTGGGATTATTTCAGTGGTGGCAACATGGTTGGAAAGAAGCTATATGTATAACTTTTGTCATCTTTTCAGCACTCATGCTTGCTATTCTTCTCACCCTTACTACCACGTTGCGTGCCATGATGGATGAGTTAGAGTCTGTACTTCATCCGCTCAAGCGTTTTGGTGTGCCAAGCAACACGATTGTTCTAGCTTTTTCTCTTACGCTAAGGCTTATTCCACTTATGCTCAATACCGTCAATGAAGTTCTCGCAGCACGCAAAGCCAGAGGCGCTTCTTTTTCTCTCAGTGCTTTTGGCACTCCAGTGCTCATTAGAGCTATTCGACGTGCTCAAGCAATAACCGAGGCATTACTCGCTCGTGGAGTCCACGATGACTCAGACTAGATAAAAAGCACAAAATCAAAAATGCACCTGCTCATATAGGAACAGGTGCACTTTCGGCGATACCAAACAGTTCTTAAAGTTCGCCTCGTAATTCTCGCATTTTTCGAGCTACTGCATCATCAGCCGCAGCACTTGGTGCAGCAAAATCAGAATTAGATTGAGCTGAGGACTCAATGGATTGCTGTGCCAACCCAGAATCAAGCTCAGTATTCTTAGCATTCATTTCTGCACGAATTTGCTCTAAACGAGAATGGCCTGCAAGTTGCACCCCTGCTTGCTCTACTTCAGCCATACGGTTCTGGATAGAGTTTTGTGCTAATTCTGCAGAGCCAAGAGCATTAGCATAACGACGCTCGATCTTTTCACGTACTTGATCAAGATTAGGAGTGTTACGAGAGGTGAGAGAGTTCATTGACTGAATCGACTCAGCAACCTTTTCTTGCATTTTCGCTTGTTCAAGCTGACTTAATAATTTCGTCCGCTCAGCAACTTTTTGCTGTAAAGCCATAGAGTTCTTCTCTACTGCTTGTTTTGCTGCTGATGCCTGTTGCAAAGCCTGATCATGCAACTTCTTGGTATCTTCTACGCCCTGTTCAGCAGTAACGAGTTGAGCAGCAAAAGCCTCTGCAGCGTTGTCGTATTCAGTTGCTTTAGCATTATCACCCGCAGCACGAGCCTTGTCTGCTAATTGAATAGCTTGGCGAGTATTTCCGTGCAGCTTTTCAATTTCCGCTAGTTGACGATTAAGCTGCATCTCCAACTGACGCTGGTTGCCAATCACCGCAGCAGCCTGCTGTGAAAGAGCCTGGTGCTGACGCTGTGCTTCTTCGATTGCTTGTTGAATCTGAATTTTTGGATCAGCGTTTTCTTCGATCTTAGAATCGAACAATGCCATGAAGTATTTCCAAGCCTTCACAAAAGGATTAGCCATAGTGCACGGAACCTTTCAGATAATATCCACAAAAGTGGTTAAGTATTTTATTGGTATTTCATAATTTATCGGATAATTATGAAACTCGCATTTATACGTGAATTAAGTCTACATCAGCGTTATGCACTGCCATCGAACCAGCAGCCTCGATGAGAATGTCAGAAACGCTAGTCCCAAGCGCATGGCATACAGAAGCAAGTAATTCAGAAGAAACCTCTTTACGACCACGCTCCAGCTCAGAAAGATAACCTGGAGAAACACGAGACATCTCAGCTAATTCACGTAATGTAATACCCTTATCAGCTCGACAAGAACGCAGCGCAGCGCCCAATGCTTCACGCAACAATGGCTCTGGCACCCTGTTCTTCACAGGAGAAATAGGCTTATCTAAAACTGCTGTATATTTCATCATCATTATCATTAACGTGTCGTGGTATTTTTTTGTTCCATAGCTCAAGGCTTTTTCTGCAATTAGTTACATACGTGCTTTCTGTAGTTCAACTCTATCATTATCGCTTCAGAAAAATACTAAATACATCTGTCATTCAAGCACTTTTAAGAAGTAGTACAATGCATACTCAACAGCTTTAATACGAATATCATTGCGCTCACCAATGAGTAATGAATCATCTCCGATATGAGCTGCGCCTATTTCAGTAGCACGCACTGCCATTACACGTTTTTCTACTGATGATGGAAAAGCAATTCCTACCCATACTTCTCCTACTGGATGCCCATCTTGAGTATCTGGGCCAGCCACACCTGTCAAGGACAGTGCCCAATCACTGCGACAAACTTTTTGTGCACCTTGTGCCATAGCACATGCACATTCACGCGATATAACACCATAAGTATCAATAATGGATTGCTCCACTTGAGCCACTGTGTGTTTGAGATCAGTGGCATAAGTAACTAAGCCGCCACGCAACACAGCACTAGCACCAGGAATTTCTGCAAGGCGCGCACTCAATAACCCAGCACTTAATGATTCGCACACGCTTATTGTTTGTTCTGCACTACGTAAAAGCTCAACGACGCGAGCTGCAAGATTATCGCTGCTTAACATTGGGCAGTTCTTTGCGAATCAATAAGATATTGCACTCCTGTAAGCACAGTAACAACTACTGCTGCAATGAGCACTAAGAAAACTGGTAGTGCTGTCCACTCAGGCAATGGCAATAAGTATAATGCGACTGCGCCAGCTTGTAAGGCGGTTTTAATTTTTCCGCCCTTGCTAGCCGGAACCACACGACCTTGTCGTAGTTGAAACATACGCCATATTGTTATGCCTAATTCCCGCACTAAGATTATTATGCTCACCCATATAGGAATAGCGCCAACAATGTTGAGGCAAATAAGAGCTGTTGCCATGAGTGCTTTATCGGCAATCGGATCCGCGATTTTGCCGAAATCCGTGACAATACCTTTAGCCCGAGCGATATCACCATCGAGTTTGTCGGTAATCATTAGCGCAGAAAAACATGCGAATGATCCCCATAACCAGCGTGTATGTTGATTATCTGCCGCTAAAACTAACCATGCAAAAAAAGGGATAGCAATGATACGCAAACAGGTCAAAGCATTAGGAACATTAAAGTTCGATGGCGACTTAGTCTGTGTAGACTCAATCCCCACGTTGACTTGTTGCTGCACCTTTTGTTCCTGTTCCACAACTCCACACATTACCCTTTTTAGAAAATTAACGCATAGTGCTCAGAAAAAGATATAAGCTATACGCTATGAAAACTTTTCTAATCACCTATATGTACGACACTGAATCGAGCACAATAGATCAACTCCGTCCCCCACACCGTGTTTTTCTCGCTCAGCTCAAAGAAGAAGGAAAACTGGTTGGTTCCGGACGTTTAGTCGAAGGCACAGGCGCCGGAAACGCAATAATTATTCTCCAGCTATCCGAAAATTCAACCATAGCTGACGTCGAAAATCTGCTTGAGGATGATCCATTTTGCAACCACAATGCCATCGACGGACGCACTATTCAAGTGTGGGATCCTACCTTAAAAATTTGGGATTAAGGCCTTAAGAAAAGCCTTCGCCGCAGGGCTAGTATTAAAGTCACTCCACGCAAGATATTCCACCCGAGCAGGACCATCTTCCACAGCAATAGTTGCTAGCGAATCATCTGCAGGAACACACTGCTTGGAAAGCAGCCCTACCGCTAAACCTGCACGTATCAGGGCTAGCATAAGGTCAATAGCTGTTACCTCAAAAGCTACCTCCCGTACCAGCCCAGCGCGCTCAAAAGCCATGTCCGTTTGAGCGCGCCCTGCGCTATTCATCGGAAAATCAACAAATCGTTCAGAGGCAATATCTGCAAGCGAAATCTTTTTCTCCTCACGTAAAGGATGATCTGGCGAAACTACCGCCACTAAAGATTCTCTTGATAATTCCCGAAAATCCACCCGGGAAGGCTGAGCATTTTCCGCTAAACCAAGAAATGCTATATCCAAATGATGAGCATGAATATCCTCAATAAATTGTTCACTGCCGCCACTGCGTAATTCAATTTTCACCTGTGGATAATCCCGGTGGAATTGTGCCAACACCCCAGGGATATCCACAGCCGTCACGGTAGGTATCACACCGATCCTTAGCCTCCCCTGCACCTGCCCTTCGGCAGCTAATGCACCCAAGTACGCACGCTCGGCAGCAGCAAGACTTTCACGCGCATACTCCACAAACACCGCACCCGCCGTAGTGAGCTCCACTCGTCGTGATGAACGTGCAAAAAGCGCAATCCCTATTTCTTGCTCTACAGCTTTGATCTGATGGCTCAGTGCTGATTGCACCACAAAACACCGCTGGGCAGCACGAGTGAAACTCTTCTCCTCTGCCACAGCTACTACATAACGCAATTGCTGCAACTCCATAGAAGTATGATTATATCTCATAGTTCTTATGAAAAATATGTGTTGGACTCATCATTACAGTTCATGGAACATAAAAATATGTCACATACAGCATCACGTACACCGATTGGTTGGATCACTCTCACCTCCCTTGTGCCCATCATCTGGGGCACCACCTACATCGTCACCACTGCCCTCTTACCAGCCGGTCACCCCCTCTTCGCCGCATTCATACGAACATTCCCCGCAGGCCTTATCGCCCTCTTACTCTCCCGCCAGCTCCCACACGGACAATGGTGGTGGAAAAGCCTTGTCCTCGGAGGGCTCAACATGGGCGCATTCTTCCCACTACTTTTCCTCACCGCACAGCACCTACCAGGCGGTGTAGCAGCAACCCTCGGAGCCACCCAACCCATCATCATCGCGTTCCTTGCTGTGCTCATCCTGCATGAACAACTATCCACGTGGCGGCTTATGTGGGGCACAATCGGCATGATTGGGGTGGCATTGGTTGTACTCGGCCCAGAAGCAGCACTAGACCCCATCGGCGTTATCGCAGGTCTAGGCGGATCACTCTCCATGGGTACAGGAGTAGTGCTCACGAAAAAATGGGGGCGCCCCACCCACGTCAACGCACTAGGACTCGCTGGCTGGCAACTCACCGCCGCCGGCTTACTCCTCTTCCTCCCCGCCATGCTTATCGACGGAATCCCGCATGACATCGACGCCAAAGCTATCGCAGGCTACGCATGGCTCAGCCTTATCGGAGCTCTCGCAACCTACACAATATGGTTCGCCGGCATACGCCACCTATCCGTCACACCAGCAGCACTACTGGGGCTCCTCTCCCCATTAACCGCAGCAGCGCTAGGCGCACTCATCGCACACGAAGCCCTCACCCCACTGCAACTGCTTGGCTTCATCATTGCCCTAATAGGACTTCTTGCCGGACAATTACCTGGACCTACCCGTAAGAATGGTCGTCGTTAAGCATAAAACTAAGTGCCTGCTATCAAAAGCAGGCACTATTATTTCAGATAAACCACACAACTATGCGGTTTTCTTTTGCT
The DNA here is from genome assembly GCF_007904105.1 of Corynebacterium sp. sy039. Taxonomy (NCBI): domain Bacteria; kingdom Bacillati; phylum Actinomycetota; class Actinomycetes; order Mycobacteriales; family Corynebacteriaceae; genus Corynebacterium; species Corynebacterium sp. sy039. The sequence goes on from NZ_CP042325.1 coordinate 1,349,075, forward strand.
GAGCTTTCGTTTTCATCAACGACGCCACTACCGCTATCGCCAAAATCCCAACAATCACAATAAGAGAATACTGTGTCTCAATTTCTGGAACACTCACTGAGTTACCGCCATTGATAAATGGGAGTTTGTTCTCATGCAATGCGTGCAAAATAAGTTTCACACCAATAAAGGCAAGGATTGCGCCCAGACCATAAGGTAAATACACCAAACGGTCTAGCAAACCGTCGAGTAAAAAGTACATTTGGCGAAGTCCCAAAAGCGCAAACGCATTAGTGGTGAACACGATATAGGCTTCAGAAGTAATACCATAAATAGCTGGAATAGAATCCAACGCAAACATCACATCGATCATGCCAATCGCCACCAATGCCACCAATAATGGAGTAAGTGCTATTTTTCCTTTTCTGCGAATCCATAGGGCATCTCCATGATATTCAGGGGTGACATGGATGACTTTACGTAGCATCTTGATCACAGCCATATCATTCGGGTCAGTTTCTGGTTCATCACGAATTTCGTCGATGATAAGTTTGACCGCCGTGTATAGCAAGAAAATACCAAAAAGATAAAATACATCAGACCAGGCTTGAATGACCGCCGCACCAAGAAGAATAAAGACCAAACGGAACAGCAAAGCAAGTGCAATACCGATCAACAAGACTTTTTGCTGATATTTACGTGGCACCTTAAAAGACCCCATAATAAGCGCAAAAACAAAAAGATTATCTACGCTTAGTGCCTTTTCGGTGACGTAGCCGGTAAAAAATTCAAGTCCATGTTGATGCGGATTACCCGGCTCTGACCAGGTGAACCATAGGAACAAGCCAAAAACGCATGCAACACCAACATAAAAAGCTGACCACCATGCTGATTCTTTCAGAGTTGGTTCATGTGGAGTACGCACATGACTGAAAAAATCAAATACAAAAAACCCAAGGATTACTACCCCCGTAATAATCCATGTCACTATATTTACTTCCATCAAAGACCTCCGGTCTCATTTCCCATTAACATTCATGAACCAGAGGTCTCTCCCGTTCTTTAGAATAAAGAACCGCTGCGACCGGGGGCTAAGTTAACCACCGTGCTGACGATCTGCAGCGAAAAGGGATACTCCCCTCAATGCCACAACTATCCTATACGAGAATAATGACACACGCTAAAATGGCTAGAACGCCGAGTTAGAGGGGTTATAGGTTGCTTGCACCGTTTTCACCGACATAGTTGTTGGAGTAGACGGATTATCAGACTGAGCATAACCATCATCGACAGCTGACGCTGAGCCGTCTTCACCAAAAGATTCTTCTTTAGGTGCTTCTGCCGGATCAGCACCTTTAATCATCCACAAAATAGTTTCTAACTCTTCAGGTTTCACTAACACTTCACGTGCTTTTGACCCCTCAGAAGGACCTACCACACCACGTGTTTCCATCAAATCCATTAAGCGTCCTGCCTTGGCAAAACCAATGCGCATCTTGCGTTGCAGCATAGACACCGAACCGATTTGCCCTTGCACCACCAGTTCTACAGCCTGGAGCAAATCTTCTAAATCATTACCGATGTCATCGTCAATTTCTTTCTTGACTTCAGAAGATTTATCGTCAGTAACGCCTTCGGTATAATTTGGCTCGCCCTGCTGCTTAGCCGCCTCAACTACTGCTTGTACCTCTTCATCAGTAACAAAGGCACCCTGGATTCGTATTGCTCGTCCACCTTGAGGAATGAATAATCCATCACCCATACCAATAAGTTTTTCGGCACCGCCCTGATCCAAAATAACACGAGAGTCAGTCAAAGAACTGGTTGCAAAGGCAAGGCGTGAAGGCACATTCGTCTTAATCAAGCCAGTGACCACATCAACCGATGGGCGCTGCGTCGCCAGCACTAAGTGAATACCAGCAGCACGAGCTTTCTGAGTAATACGCACAATAGAATCTTCAATTTCTTTTGGTGCAGTCATCATCAAATCAGCAAGCTCATCGACGACACACACAATGAAAGGATATGGGCGGTATTCTCGCTGTGAACCAGCAGGTGCTTGGATTGCCCCCGTTTTCACCTTTGCGTTGAAATCTTTGATATGGCGGACCCTAGCGGACTTCATATCCATATACCGCTGTTCCATTTCTTCTACCAACCATTGCAATGCCGAAGCAGCTTTCTTCGGTTGCGTGATGATAGGAGTAATGAGATGCGGAATCCCCTCATAAGGAGTCAATTCCACCATTTTCGGATCGACAAGAATTAACCGTACGTCCTCAGGAGTCGCACGCGTCAATAACGACACCAGCAAGGAATTCACAAAAGCAGATTTACCAGAACCAGTAGAACCAGCAACAAGCAGATGAGGCATCTTTTGCACTGAGTGCGCCACAAAGTCGCCCTCGATGTCTTTGCCTAGTCCAACAAGCATTGGATCATTATCACCTGCTGTCGACGGCGCATTGAGTACATCAGCAAGACGCACCATTTCCCGATCCGCATTAGGCACCTCAATACCTACAGCCGATTTCCCAGGAATAGGTGTCAATAGACGCACGTTATCCGTCGCGGCAGCATAAGCAAGATTGGATTGCAGGTTGGTAATTTTAGAAACTTTAACACCAGGGCCTAGCTCTACTTCATAACGAGTCACTGTTGGACCACGAGAAAAACCTGTGACATGAGCATCGACTCTAAACTCCTCAAAAACAGCAGAAATCGCCGCAATCATCTGATCATTAGCTGCAGAATGCTGCTTTGGCGCACTACCTGGGGTAAGCAAACTTGTGCTTGGTAATTCATAATCAGCGTGTGGTGTACTAACCTGCGCACTAGAACTAGAGGCATCTCGCTCAGGCTTTTCCTGTGCCATACTGCGCACTGCCTTTTCCTGCTGCTGAGAATACTGCGGCGCACGAGCAACATGAGCAGCCGGAGGCGATACAGCAGCAGATTGTGCTACTGCTTCGGTCTTTGCCTGTTGTTTCTTCGCTGCTTGAACCAAACGGCTACGACTTGTTGCCACGGCATCTGCATCAGCATTGACAGATGCTGCGCCTGTTTTATCGAATAGACCAAGCTGAGCATCATTTGCTGATGATTGAGTACGGTTATCAGAAGCAACATGAGTGTCGGGAACAACCGGAATTTCTTGTGTGTCAGCCGTATCTGAATGATGCGCCCCGGCAAAAGAGGCAGGACGTCGGAAAGAAATCGTCTCTGATCCAGCCGTTTGCCCAGATGGATAATTACGCATCGGGGTTGTATGAGCGCGAGATACACCACGTTGCACAGCGCTACCGCGATTATCACGACGAATTGTTGGTGGTTCATCTCCATCACGTTGCTGCTGCCGGTGTTCTAGCTCATGATCAACATACGCATAGGGATCGTCCTCATCTGGTTCATCAATAGGATTGTCCTTGTTTATCAGGGATTTGATGACGTCGATAAGCTCGCTCACTGATACACCGGTAATCTTTTGCGCACCATAGAATATCGCGATAAAAAGCAACGGTACAGCTAGGTATTGTGTAAACCCTGCGACAAGTGGCGCGCCAATATAACCACCAATAATTCCCCCAGCACTACGACGCAATACGATATCCTGTGGATTACCTGCAAAAATATGCACTAATGCCAGCATAGACACAATGACAATACCGGAACCAAAATAAACATTATGACTCTGTGCTGTATGCACTATGCGCCCAAGCATTAACGCTACTGCCAAAGCGATGAGAGCTATAGGCAGCACCAATGCGCCTGAACCAATAAGAGTATGAACACACAGAGAAATGCCTTTACCTATTGGTCCTGCGATTTGGAACCATACTGAGGCACCAAGTACCACTGCCAAAGCAATGAGTGCCAAAGCAAAAGAATCGGCAGAACCAGCTTCTACGCTACGAGAAAAAGTTTCTGGCATCGGTTGCGCAGACTCATCTGGTTCATGCTCGGCAGCTCTACGTGCACGAGGGGTCTTTTTCTCCACACCACGCTTCGCGACGCCAAGGACACGAGTTTTTTCTGTGTCTTGTGCAAAATCATCCTGTTCTTTCTGGGAATAAGCCATATTTTCATCAGCACTTGGTGCAGAAGAATCTTCGGACATATCCGCTAACTCATCATCATAAAGCGAGTCGTTGCGACGATCTTTCCAATTCACCATGAACCGCACACTTGATCCCACGCCACGAGCCGCTGCGGAGAAAGCAGAAGCTAACCCTGCACCAACTGGGCGAAATGCGCTGCCAGTTCGTTCACCAGTTGTTTGCGCAGCTCGACTTGCTGAAGTAGTAGGATAGCTAATGTTTTTGGCTCCACTGCGGGTAGATCCTTGTCCGGAATAAGAATTACGCTTGCGCGACGAAGTTCCCTTTGCGCCTTGTGAGCGTGTGGAACTATGAGTGCTGCGCGAATTTTCTTTCACATTTCTCCTAGAACGTGGTGATGTCGAAGTAGAGCTTTTGACAGACATAATGAAACATTCTAACCCCTGTAATCACATTCATCACATTTGCCACACAAGTTCAACTGTTTTTAGGATCTCTCCCAAGGGAAAACCAAGGGTCAGTTCCACATACTTGACTTAATCAAAATGTCCTGTCGGATCCTCAATCCGTACCTGTACCGCTTTGCGCCCATACAACCATAAGAAAACCTCGGCAATATCGCCACTAATCCGCACAACTCGTGAACCATTTACCGCTACTTCCCTCTTATCATGGACGATAATGCGCGGCATATTCGTCGGCAGTATGATGACAGGAATACCAGGGTTAGGAATCATCTTGGCAGCAAAGAAAGAAACCAAACGCCATAACTGTTGTTGCTCTGATTCACTAAGCTCTAATACTGGCATCGTACTAAGTTCCTGGTCGTGTGCCCAATCTCCACGACGAACATCCTCAGCATGAACAAAATGCTCAGCACCATTCATAATAGGATCGCACACTCTATACAATAGCCGCGTAGAACCAGAACGCCATTTTTCAAGCAACTGCGTAAAATCTTCTTGCCCGACCTGCTGGGTACGTCGAACAAGATGCTTCGCGAAACGCTTATTGACAATCCCTAAAGCCGCTAAGGGATAATTTTCCCGCACATACAAATGCACAAGTAAATCATGCGTAGTCCAGCCTTCGCATAGCGTTGGTGCTTGAGGTCCAGCTTCACTTAATAAGTCAGCTAAGCGCTTGCGTTGAGTTTTAGCGAGATTCATAGCACCACAGTATAGCCGTTTTATAGCGGGCACCAACGCATAAAAGCTCCATGCACAAATGCACAGAGCTCATTACGGGTTATCCCAACGCTAAAATTTTAGAGGCTTTCGCGACTAGCCCTAATTTCCTCATCAGTAGCAGCTGGCTGATCAGTGCTCATTGGAATAACAGTCGGCATAATCATTGGCTTACGACGCCACTTCTGCTCCACAAAACGAGAAACACGACGTCGTAGCTGCTGCACAATACGATAAGGGTCGTTTTCTCCTTCAGCAGCAAGGTCGTTCATGGTGTTTTCTGCTAATTCGCTCACCTCAGGCATCATTGCCGCTGCATCTTCAGAGAAGCCACGAGCTTGTACCGTCGGACGCTCTAATAACCGACCAGTGCGGTTATCTACTACTGCGCTAATAGCGATAAGACCGCCTTCGCCTAAGGAGGTGCGTTCCTCTAGAACCTCAGCATCAATATCACCCATGGTTACGCCGTCAACGTAGAGGTTACCTACCGGAATCTGTCCCACTACCCGAGCACGACCATCAACCAGATCAACAACAACACCATTTTGCGCTAACACAACGCGATCGCGTTCCACACCTGTAGAAATCGCCAACTCCTTGTTAGCGCGCAAATGACGCCATTCACCGTGAACAGGCATAGCGTTAACTGGTCGAGCAGCATTGTATAGGAACAATAATTCTCCGGAATAACCATGACCAGAGGTATGCACTTTCGCATCGCTACCAGTAATAACAGTGGCACCGATTTGGGACAGCATATTGATAACGCCAAAAACAGCTTCTTCATTTCCTGGCACTAATGACGACGACAAAATAATAAGATCGCCATCACGCACAGTGATTTGTCGATGTTCACGACGTGCCATACGAGACAATGCCGCCATTGGCTCACCCTGAGTACCCGTGGTAATCAACATCACGCGGTGCGGCGCCATCTTTGCTGCCTCATCCATTGTGATAATTGTGCCACGTGGTGCACGAAGATATCCCATCTTTTCCGCAATTTCCATATTACGGATCATGGAACGACCATTGAACGCCACTTTTCTACCTGCGGCAACTGCAGCATCAACCGCTGCTTGTACGCGGTAAACATTAGAGGCAAAAGAAGCCAGAATAACCCGCTGCTTTGCATCACCTACGAGACGTTTAAGCGTTGGGGCGATCTCTGATTCAGAGCCAGAGAAACCTGGGGTTGTTGCGTTTGTAGAATCGCAAAGCAACAGATCCACACCTTCATCACCGAAACGCGACAAAGCAGGTAAGTCAGTAGGACGACCATCAGGCGGAGTCTGGTCCAGTTTGATATCACCTGTATGCACCACAAGACCAGCACCAGTTTTGATTGCCACACCCAAACAATCTGGAACAGAGTGATTTACTGCCCAGAACCGAATGTTGAACGGACCGCGATTCTCATTAGATTTGTCATTAACCTCAATGAGTTTTGGACGCTGACGGTGTTCACGGCATTTCGCTGCAATCAACGCCAAAGTGAACTTGGAAGCAATAATAGGAATATCAGGACGTAGCTTGAGCAACCACGGAATAGCACCGATATGATCCTCGTGCCCATGTGTGACAACAAGCGCTTCGACCTTATCCAATTGATTTTCTATAGGTCCAAAATCAGGAAGAATGAGATCTACACCTGGTTCATCAGCAGATGGAAACAGGACACCACAATCGACGATCAACAAGCGATTGTTGTACTCAAAAACGGTCATATTTCGACCAATTTCCGAAATGCCGCCCAAAGCATAGATACGCAAACCATTACGTGGTGCCTTCGGTGGTTGAGGCAACCGCTCAGTAAGATCCGCACCTTGCATTGACTTCACAACATTGCGAGTGCCGCGATTAGATTGATTTCTTGAATTATTATTCGCATTACCGCCTGAACGACGATTATTTGCTTGTGCACCACCGCGACGGTTTCTACCTCCACGTCGCTGCGAAGAATTGCGACTACGCTGCCGATCTTCACGTTTATCCTCGTGCGCATTGTTCGTATCCGAGGATACGCTAGCAGCATTGGAAGTATGTGCGCGATCGCTTGTCGGTTCTGGTGCCTGGAAAACAGGGGTATCACTTGCTTCAGGTGGGCCTGCTTTTCGGGTCACTTTCCGAGAACGATTACGGGCTTCACTCATAATTTATAAAACTCCAGCTTTTTCTAAATCACGTCGGAGATGCTCACGCTCTTGTTCGCAAGGAGCGATATTAGGCAAACGTGGCTCACCAACATTTATGCCCTGCATGGACAGAGCAGCTTTTACAAAACTGACGCCGCCCAAACGAGCCTGAGCAGCAACCAGTGGGGACAATTGCGCATTAATTTCTTGAGCACCTGGAAGGTCACCCGACAAAAAACGCGTGTGTACATCTCGAAGCTGACGCGGAGCCAAATGCCCAATAACCGAAATGAACCCAACCGCACCCAGACTCAACCAAGGTATATTAAGCGGATCATCTCCGGAATACCACGATAATCCAGTCTCCCGCATGAGCGTTGTTGCTTGGGCAAAATTGCCCTTAGCATCCTTCATAGCCTGGATTGTGGGTAATTCAGCTAAACGACAAATTGTATCGCGCTCTAATGCAACACTAGAACGAGATGGGATGTCATAAAGACTAATAGGAGCATCAGTTGCATCAGCAATCGCTGCAATATGTTGATAAATTCCCTCTTGACTCGGACGAGAATAATAAGGGGTAACAACTAATAAGGCATCTGCACCAGCTTCAACTGATGCACGAGCCAATTCGACTGATGAGACAGTATTATTGGTTCCAGCGCCAGCAACAATACTTGCGCGTTCCCCAACCTCTGCCTTCACAGCCTTGAGCAGGTTAAGTTTTTCTTCCACAGTAGTCACAGGTGCTTCACCAGTAGTTCCAGACAGCACTATCGAATCCACACCATTATCAACTAGATGCGCAGCCAGATGCCGTGCAGCAATCAAATCTACAGCACCAGTTTCATCAAAAGGGGTAACCATGGCAACAGAAACCGTACCAAAGTACGCACTTGTGTTATCTGTCAAACCTGTACTCATGACTCATTACCCTACCTGTTCTCACACATTTTGTGCATCTTCACGCTAGTTTTTCATAAAAAACATATAAGAATTCATCAAATGTCCATGACATATGGACTCGTTGCCATAGCAGAACCGTCGCTAAGTCTCGTAATCTCAAAATCGCTGAACACTACTGGTGCCTGCTGTTGCAAAATTTTCAAGCACTCAATTGCTACAGTACGAATTTCAATATCAGCGTGTTCTGACGCACGCATAGCAATAAAATGACGCCAGGTACGGAAATTACCAGTGACAACTATTCGAGATTCAGTAGCATTAGGCAAAATCGCTCTAGCAGCTTGACGCGCCTGCTTACGTCTAAGAAGAGCATTCGGTTCATCTTCTAGCTTCTCTTCCAGAGCATGCAATAACTCGTTATAGATAAAACGAGAATCATCCACTGCATTGAGGAACATACGACGCAACTGCGGATCCTCGTCGATAAGCGGCGGAATAACAATTGCTGTTTGTTCTTGGTGGACAAAGCGCTGCGAAAGTTGAGAAAAAGAAAAATGACGATGCCGGATAAGCTCATGAGTAGCAGAACGAGAAAGACCACGAAGATACAACGTCGCTGTTGGATGCTCCAACAACGCCATATGTCCAACTTCCATGATGTGATGGATATAGGCTTCATTGCTAGCTGTGCGAGGATTGGGTTTATTAAAACTCTCGTAACACGCTCGACCAGCAAACTCAATGAGTGCCTGCGCACCATGCGCATCTGTCTCCCAATCAATATCAGCCGGAGCACGAAACTCACTGCATGCAATGAGAGTGACCTCTAGATTCTTGCTATGTGCCATATTAATTCTTATAACCCCAAGAAATGTTCAAGACCGACTGTCACACCTGGATGCTGCGCGATTTCACGTACAGCTAGTAACACACCGGGAACAAAAGAAGTCCGATCATAGGAATCTTGTCGAATAGTAAGCGACTGACCTTGAGAACCAAAAATTACTTCTTCATGAGCCACCATACCCGTCATGCGAACAGCATGAACCGGCACCCCAGATACCTCTGCACCACGTGCTCCAGTTAAAGATTGGTTTGTAGCGTCAGGCTGTGCGCCCAATCCGGCAGCTTCACGTGCCTGAGCAATGGCGTGGGCTGTATGAATCGCGGTACCACTAGGAGCATCTAGTTTATTGGGATGGTGATATTCCACTACTTCTGCTGACTCAAAAAAACGAGCAGCTTGACGAGAAAAATGCATGGTCAAAACGGCAGAGATAGCAAAATTAGGGGCAATGAGAACATTCGCTCCACCTTGCTGAGCATAGTGGCTCACCTGTGCTAGACGTTCCTCATTAAAGCCCGTTGTGCCTACGACAGCGTGAATACCGTTGCTGAGGCAAAAATCCAGATTATCCATCACAGAATCAGGAGTTGTGAAATCAACAATTACTTCTGCCTTGTTCTGTAGTAATTGTTCTCGAGCATCTCCACGACCAAGAGCTGCAACAAGCTCCATATCTGGTGCTTGCTCCACTCCTGCACAAATTGCTGTTCCCACGCGACCAGCTGCGCCTAAAACACCGACTCTCATGGTTTTCGATTCCTTTTCTTCGTTTGGCAATGCTTGTGCTCTGCTATGCTATGCCGAAGGCTCACTTGAAACACAAGTGAGCCTTAAGACATCAACGCAACATTTAAGACTCTTGTTCTACAAGCCCCAAAGATATTTTTCCGCGATTATCAATGTCGAGAATTTCTACCTCGACCTTTTCGCCTACGCTGACCACATCCTCAACCTTTTCAATGCGCTTTCCGCCACCTAGCTTAGAAATGTGGATGAGTCCATCACGACCAGGTGTCAAAGAAACAAAGGCACCAAAAGCGGTTGTTTTTACGATTTCCCCGAGGAACCGTTCCCCAACCTCAGGCAATTGTGGATTAGCAATCGCATTAATTTTCGCAATTGTTTCCTCAGCTGCTTGACCAGACTCAGCAGAAACAAATACTGTTCCATCTTCTTCGATGGACACCTCAGCACCAGTCTGCTCGGTAATACTATTGATCGTCTTGCCTTTAGGGCCGATTATTTCACCAATTTTTGATACAGGCACTGTTGTTGTCATGATACGCGGTGCATATGAACTCATTTCATCTGGTGTATCGATAACATCAGACATAGTATCCAAAATGGTCAAACGCGCTTCACGTGCCTGAGCCAACGCATCAGCAAGCACTTTCGACGGAATGCCATCAAGTTTAGTATCCAACTGCAATGCCGTAATGAACTCTGCGGTACCAGCTACCTTAAAGTCCATATCACCGAAAGCATCTTCTGCCCCAAGAATATCTGTCAAAGTAACATAGCGTACTTCGCCATCTACCTCATCAGATACTAGTCCCATTGCGATACCTGCAACTGGTGCCTTAAGCGGCACACCAGCATTGTATAGAGATAATGTAGATGCACACACTGAACCCATTGAGGTAGATCCGTTAGAACCCAAGGCTTCAGATACTTGTCGAATCGTATAAGGGAATTCCTCACGAGTTGGAATAACTGGAATAAGAGCACGCTCAGCTAGAGCACCATGACCAATCTCACGACGCTTTGGTGAACCCACACGTCCTGTTTCTCCAGTGGAATAAGGTGGGAAATTGTAGTGGTGGATATAGCGTTTTGAGGTGGTTGGTGTGAGCGAATCAATTGATTGCTCCATCTTCAACATATCAAGAGTAGTCACACCAAGAATCTGTGTTTCACCACGCTCGAATAATGATGAACCGTGTGTACGAGGAATAAGGTCTACTTCCACGCTAAGATCTCGAATATCACTAAGACCACGTCCGTCGATACGGAAATTCTTAGTGAGAATCATATGACGCACAGTCTTTTTCATCACTGCGTTATATGCAGCATGAATTTCTTTGATAGTAGCGTCATAGTTATCGTCATCACTGAAACGATCAACCAGCTCTGTGGCGATCTGCTCCATGTACTCATTAGTTGCTTCATCACGATCTTGTTTATCTTTGATCGTCAAAAGCTGCGCTAATTTCTTTGCTGCTTTCTTTTCCACAGCAGCAAAAATCTCATCAGAATAAGGAGGGAATAATGGGAATTGCTGAGTTTGCTTAGCGACTCGTTGCGCTAACCCTTCCTGTGCCTGGCACAATAACTCAATGAACGGCTTTGCAGCTTCAATACCTTCGGCAACGACTTTCTCAGTTGGCGCTGGGCCACCTTGTGCAATACGTTCTACAGCAGATTCTGTTGCACCGGCTTCTACCATCATGATTGCTACATCACGGATAGTCTTTTTGCCTTGTTTTTTAGTGGTAATGCGTCCAGCAACTACAAGCTCAAAAATTGCTTGCTCATGCTGCTCATGAGTTGGGAAAGCAATCCACTGACCATCTGGATGAGCTTCATCAGCCAATAGCGCCATGCGCACACCACCAACTGGACCAGAAACTGGTAAACCAGATAGTTGTGTAGCGGCTGAGGCACCGTTAATGGCCACAACGTCATACATATCCTGAGGGTTCATGGACAAAACGGTGACAATAACCTGTACTTCATTGCGTAGCCCTTTAACGAAAGTAGGGCGAAGTGGACGGTCAATAAGGCGACACGCCAAAATTGCTTCCGTAGAAGGACGACCTTCCCTGCGGAAGAAAGAACCAGGGATACGACCAGCAGCATACATACGCTCTTCAACGTCCACAGTGAGCGGGAAGAAATCAAATCCTTCACGTGGCTGACTTGATGCTGTGGTGGTAGCCAATAGCATGGTGTCATCGTCGAGATATGTTGTTACCGAACCATCAGCTTGACGAGCAAGCTGACCAGTCTCAAAGCGAATGGTACGAGTACCAAAATCACCATTATCAATCGTAGCTACTGCTTCAGTGATACCGATTTCCGGATCTTCTAAGTATTCAATCAAAGTAGAGTTGTTGCTCAAAACTCACGTCTCCCATCACATGGAGGTTTTCTTGGCGATCGTCGGTGCCGCCCTGCAATAATTCTCTTTCTGAATTAGCAACATACTCATGCTAGCACGAAAAACCCGCACACATCATGTATGTTTCCATGACGGTGCGGGTACCTGACAAAAACTTGTCAATAATCGCTTAGCGACGCAATCCAAGACGTGAAATAAGATCACGGTAACGATCAACGTTGTTACTTGCTAAATAGTTAAGCAAGCCACGGCGACGACCAACGAGAAGCAACAAACCACGACGTGAATGGTGGTCATGCTTGTGGAACTTGAGGTGCTCGGTCAAATTGTTGATACGAGAAGTAAGCAAAGCGACCTGTGCCTCTGGAGAACCGGTATCAGTTTCGTGCAAGCCGTACTCAGCCAAAATTGATTTTTTCTGTTCAGTGCTCAAAGACATGAGAACTAACTCCTTGATTATTTTCAGTCCACACAAAAATTGACTATCAATAACGAAATATGACGCTAGAGCAGCCAGTATTCTCACTGCTGTGAACCACAGTAAAGAAACCTCGAAAATTCTAGCATACGGTCACAAAAGAAACCAAAAACCATGTACCCATGACTATGCGTATTCACCTCGAGCAACACGACCAATGCGTTGCATGAACTCTGCCAAAAACCGCTGAGTATCAACTGCTACTGCAACCTGTGAATGTTTCTGTGGGTCATTCAGGCGTGTTTCATCACCAATGGTTCGCCCTCGGGTTGCCCCCTCAGTATCTACTTTGAGGTTAATACCTATTGTTTCCACTAAAGACTCATCAACAGCAACCCCAACAGCTAGTGGATCATGCAAACCACAGCCGCCCAAATGCGGTGCTGTAACGTCGTAAGCCTTGATGTAATAATCAGTAGCATCTGCTAAGAATAATGCCGCAGGAGTACCAATAGCACGCCATTGTTGTGTTTCTTTATAAGTCAACAACGTCTGCAAGGTAACATCCAAGCCAATCATTGTATTATCGACGCTACGTCGTACCATAATATCTGCAGCTTCTGGATCTTGATTTATATTTGCCTCTGCCCACGGGCTTACATTACCTGGAACAGTAAGGGCACCACCCATAAATACAATATGCGCATTCTGTGCAAAAGCAGGATCCTGTTCAATAGCTGCTGCGATATTTGTCATAGCACCTGTTGGGACAATAACAAGCTCGTCACCATAACGCGCCACTGATTCAATGAGGAAATCAACCGCAGATTTTTGCGCCACTCGAGCTTGTGGATCAGGAATTGCTACCTCACCAATACCATTTTTGCCATGAATAAAGGCAGAAATCTCAAGCACCTCAAAATTATCTTTCGCACGAGCATGCTCTAGACCAGCGAATACAGGAATATCTGGACGACCAAATAGTTCTAGCAACGCTAAATCATTGCGCACTCCTGTAGCCACTTCCACATTGCCGTATGTCGCAGTAATGCCAATAAGCTCCAACTCAGGTGAACCCAACGCATACGCAAGAGCCAGCGCATCATCAATGCCGGTATCTAAATCAAGAATAATTTTTGTGTATGTACTCATTATTTCTCATTTCTGGGTAGGTTCTTGTACGGCAAGCATATCTCGCACTTTATCTACATCTGTGGCAATGGCATCCAAAAGATCAGACAAACTGTCAAATTTCTTCATACCACGAATATGCTCGACAAACTCAACGACAACGGTGTGACCATAAAGATCAGTATCCTTGTCTAGCACAAAGGACTCAACACTACGTCGCTCATCACCAAAAGTAGGATTATGCCCTACTGATATTGCTGCAGGATAACGCGTTTTTTTCTCCATATCACCATCAATTGGTGCCTCGGAAATTATTTGGAAAAATCCTGCATAAACTCCGTCCTGCGGCAGTGCGACAGAATCTGGAAAATATAAATTAGCAGTAGGATATCCTAGCTCTTTACCACCACGACCAGCACCACGCACCACTTGACCGCTAACCGAGTAATTACGCCCCAACGCCCAATTAGCCTGTGCAATATCACCACTAGCCAAGCAATTACGGATAAAGGTAGAGCACAAAACAGTATTGTTCTCAGTCAACAGCTGCACAACATTTACCTCTACCCCATATTTTTTCCCTAATTCTTTTAAGGTACCCGTTGTCCCCTGGGCACGATAACCGAAGCTGAAGTTTTCGCCCACCACGATGGTACGTGCGTGGAGAGTTTCTAATAGCACCTGCACAAAAAATTGTTCAGGCTCTAAGCGCGCCATATCTGCATTAAAATTGAGAGCAAGCATATGATCAATGCCAAGCTCAGCAACTAGATCGGCACGTTCTGCTACGCTGCCAAGCATAGGAGGCATACGGTCTGGACATAAAATTGCTAGCGGGTGTGGGTTAAATGTGAGTAAGACACTTGGCACTGCTAATTCCTGAGCACGCTGGGTTGCTTGGGAAATGAGCATACGATGTCCTCGATGTATGCCATCAAAAACCCCAATAGTTACTACTGCTGATTCTAGTGTTGACGGTACTTCTGTTAAACCATTCCAGATATCCACATCCCCTAGCCTACGACATAGACTGTTAAGTTATTAAGTTATGAACGATCTTTTAGCAAAGTCAGGTTTGGTTATCGTCGATAAGCCTGAAGGGATGACATCTCATGATGTTGTAGGTAAATTGCGTCGTATCTTTGGCACTCGAAAGATCGGGCACGCAGGAACCTTAGACCCCTTGGCCACAGGAGTTCTTGTGCTAGGAGTTGAGCGTGGGACAAAGTTTTTGTCGCACATGACTGCTGCGACGAAAGCCTATACTGCCACGATTCGTCTGGGGGTACGTACTGATACTGATGACTGCGAAGGAAACATCATTGAAAAAATTGATGCTCGTGCTGCTCATCTAAGTGATCACGATATTGTTCAGGCAACACAGAGTTTTGTTGGTGATATTATGCAGCGTCCTGCTGCAGTGAGTGCAATTAAAGTAGCGGGAAAACGCGCCTATCAGCTTGTTCGTGAAGGGCAAAAGGTAGAACTTGCACCACGCCCAATCCGTATCACAGCCTTTGATGTTCTCGCTCGACGTGATGGGGATGATTATATCGACCTTGATGTCGCTGTAGAGTGTAGTTCTGGCACTTATATCCGTTCCTTGGCAAGGGATCTAGGTGAAAAACTCGAGGTAGGCGGTAGTATCATCGCTTTACGACGTACTGCAGTGGGTGCGTTTACTCTTGCTGATGCACGTACTCTAGAAGAACTATCCGCTCATGCTTCACTATCGCTTACTCTCGATCATGCTCTGCAACGCTGCTATCCAATTATGCGCGTAACACCACAAGAAGCTCATGATCTGAGCATGGGAAAATGGTTAGAACCACGAGGACTGCATGGTGTTCATGCTGCTGTTGATGAAAATGGCCACTCAATTGCCTTGGTAAAAGAAAGTAAAACACGTCTAGCTACTGTGTTTGTGGCACGACCTTCTACCCTTTAATTGGGAATTGATAGTGTTCTGGGAGATCAGCACGATAAAACAGCTGTCGTGCTCACAATATACCCATCCTCAATAAGCCATTTGCCCTCTATAACAGGCACTGGCGTCGGTTTAGTTAATATGCAAGAACTGAAGGTTCCGTCGGCATAAAGTTTGATTTCTGCTTCATCGAAACCTAACCACCGTCTACTCAGCGGGAACCATGCTTTATATGTTGCTTCTTTGGCGCAAAACAATAACCGATCCGCACAGTAAATGCCACTATCCATTAGCTGTGCTATCTGAGTTTTTTCACTCCCATGTGCGATTGCCTCAAACACACCTTCTGGTAATGGTTCTGCCTGCTCAATATCAATTCCCATTGCGGGAACAATCAATCGCGGAGCTACCACAGCTGCACGAAAACCTGCAGTGTGGCTCAGCGATCCACTCACTGACGATGGAAATAACGGCATTCCGCGTTCGCCACGTAAAATTGGTTCACCAGTGTCGCCATGAAGCTGCGCTAGCGCTTGATGTGCACACCAGCGTGCATCACCAAACTCTGCTTTGCGCTTAGCAACAGCGTGAGACACCAACACCTGCTCGAGAGGATGTAGCTGATTGAAGCGGCTAAGATCATGCTGCTGCGGATCGACTCGCAGACTATAGGCGCGTGCGCATTCAGGGAAAAGTCTAGGATCAAGCATCACTATATGCCTCTCGTACTCTTTTCATTCATGGCAGTCACATCATCAATGTGTGCCCATTTCATTGATATGAATCGCCATACCACGGCAATAAACCGAATGAATACGAAAGCCATGAGCGCCCACCACACTCCAATAAGACCTGTGCCTAGTATGGCTGCTAATGCTATTCCAGGTAAAAAACCACCTAATACTGATGCAAGAGAAATGCTCCGCAAAAAAGCTGCATCACCAGCACCAAGCAATACTCCGTCGAGCGCGAAAACCACCCCGCCTACGATGGTCATGACAATCAATTGCCACCATGAGTGTGCCACAACGTGCAACACTGCTTCGTCGTGAGTAAAAATGCGTGCAATAAACGTATGTCCTAGTGCACAACATAGCGCAAGAATGCAGGCAAGGAACGTCGAAAAGCCAAGAACCCGTTGTGCCACACTACGCGCACGCTCACGACTCTGAGCACCCAAGGCCTGTCCGACGAGAGCTTGGGCTGCAATGGCCAATGAATCAAGAAACAGCGCAATAAAATTCCACAATTGCAGCAAAATATGATGTGCCGCCAAAGCTGTTGCACCATAGCGACCTAAAACTGCTGCTGCACACAAAAAGGCAACTTGAAAAGATAAGGATCGAATAATCAGATCACGCGCAAGGACTAGTTGATGGGTGATGATGGACACTCGAGGTATCCATGATCCTTGATGATGATGAATGAGGCAACCAAGAAAACATAATGCAGTGATAGCTGTTGCCAATAAGGTAGCCCATGCTGAACCATATAGACCCCACTTATGCACAAAAATCGGGATAAGAACTGCCGCGGGAATGACACCAGCTAGAGTAAAAAGCAATGGTAAGCGCGTGTTCTGGATACCACGTAGCCATCCATTGCCTGCCATATCTATTAACACCAATGGAATAGCAAAAGCAGTGATTTTCAACCACCCTGCTGCACGCTGCGCTATGTCTGGCTGGGTGCTCATCCACGCACAGAGTTGCTCTGCATTGAAGAAGATCACCATACATAACCCTGTACCGACAAAAAGCGCAATCCAGGTTGCTTGTACCCCTTCAGTAATTGCTCCTCGACGATCACCAGCACCATAAAGACGAGCACTACGTGCAGTAGTGCCATAAGAAAGAAAAGTAAGTTGGGCAGAAAACATAGAATAAATAGTGCTTCCTGCCGCAAGTGCAGCAAGTGCTATCCCGCCAAGGCGACCGACAATAGCAGTATCAAGCAACACAAAAATAGGTGTTGTTAAGAGCACGCCTAGAGCTGGCACGGCAAGCCCCATGATGGTGCTTATCGT
Source organism: Corynebacterium sp. sy039 (assembly GCF_007904105.1). Taxonomy (NCBI): domain Bacteria; kingdom Bacillati; phylum Actinomycetota; class Actinomycetes; order Mycobacteriales; family Corynebacteriaceae; genus Corynebacterium; species Corynebacterium sp. sy039. The sequence continues at coordinate 1,366,813 of NZ_CP042325.1, forward strand.
TACTCTTTGCGCGCCTGTGTCAGTGAGCACATCATCTTCCCTGTGGTTCACCTGTTGCATTTTCCTCGGTACTTATCTGTGCTTATCTGCCATTGCTCTAGCTAGGCGTCGAGAGCAGTTTCTATTGCGTGGAGCACCCGTGAAGTAATGTTCTCAGTAGTCCCAAAAATACTAAAACCGGCTGAACGTAAATGACCACCGCCACCAAATATTTTGGCAATACGAGAGACATCAATTGTGTGCGAACGCAAAGATACAGTCCAATCACCTGGCGCATACTCTTTGAGCACCACCACAATATCAGTGTCACTCAGACCACGCACCATATCAGCAATTTTCTCCACAGGCGCTTGAGCATGACCGGCAATGATGTCATAGGCAGCCACGGCAATCACTATCCTAGTCTGCTCAATATCGTAGGAGGTGAGATTCTGCAGCACACTACCTATCATTTTTAAGTCTGCGATAGTGCCTCCGTCGAAAAGCTCCCTGGATATCCGACGAATATCAATGCCGGTATCTACTAATTCTTGCGCCAGCATATGCATTTTTGCCCGACCCCAGCGAAAACCACCAGTGTCGGTAGCAAGACCAGAGTAGAGTGCATACGCAATATCACGGTCGATGGCAATATCTAAGAATCGGAACCAATCATATAGCACTGTAGTTGTTGATTCTGCATCACGATCAATGAGGTTTATCCCACCAAAACCCAGGTTAGAGGTGTGGTGATCGATGAGGATTACACGCTCTGGGTGCGCCAGAATTTCTGGTTGCAATGTTCCTGTACGTGATGAAGCACCACAGTCAACAACAATGACAAGATCATGCTCAGGTAGTCGATCGGCTAACGCTACCTCAGTAGCACCTGGAATATGCATAAGCTCTGTGTCAAGCAGATGGCGTTGACCAATCACTGCTTGTGCTTGTTTCCCCATATTCTCTAGCACGCGTACTAACGCACAAGCACTACCAATAGCGTCAGCATCTGGATTAACATGACCCACAACCACGATCTTGTGCGCATGGATTATAGCTTGGCTTGCTGCTGTGAGCGCAGGTAAGCAGGAGTCACTAATGTAGCGAGGCGTACGTCGATCGCTCAACGGCGGTGACGCTGGCATTGACACGTCTTGCTTCCTTTCACAGTGATTCTTCTGTCTCTATTCTTCTTCCATAGTCTTATAAGGACTTGGATCCCCTGCAGGCGTGGCGGTTTCTTTTAGCTTTGCTAACTCCTCATCACGCTTCCTGGCTTTTTCTAGGAGCTGTTCCATATAAGAACTTGTCTCAGGAACATTATCAAAAGCAAAAGACAGTGTTGGCGTGAACCGAACACTCAATTGCTGGCCTACTATTCGACGCAAATGCCCTTTAACCTTTTCCAGCGCCGCAGAAGCTGCCTGCACATCAGGTTCTTCATCAATAGTTTTTCCCCGTACTGTGTAATACACAGTGGCATCATGCAAATCGCCGGTAACGCGAGCATCAGTAATCGTGATGTACTCCACTCGTGGATCTCGTATTTCACGTTCAAGAGCGGTTGCTACAATCGTCTGTATTCTCTTAGCCATCCGAGCAGCACGTGCGTGATCTACCATTTTTCTCCATCATTATTTTTACTTTTCGACGCCTATTCTAAACGCCGACAATCTTGTTCGCAGGATAAAACCCCGACATAAGTTCGCCTTTCGACGTTCCTCTGCCGGGGCAAAAACTGCTACTGCAATTTAGTCTCGAGGCACCTCAACCTGCTCAAAGACCTCGATAATATCATCAACCTGAATGTCAGGATAGCTCAATACCATACCGCATTCGTAGCCAGCCATAACTTCTGTAACATCGTCTTTTTCACGACGCAGCGAGTCGATAGTTGCTTTAGCGGCAATAACAGCACCATCACGCAACAATCGTACTGAAGCACCACGGCGTACCTTACCGCTTTCAACCATACAACCAGCAATAAGACCAACTGCAGATGCCTTGAAGATAGCGCGAATTTCTGCACGACCAATTTCGCGTTCCTCGTAAATTGGCTTGAGCATACCCTTGAGTGCTTGCTCAACTTCTTCAATGGCACGGTAGATAACCGTGTAGTAACGAATATCCACGCCTTCAGCATTTGCTTCCTCAGTAGCCTTGCCTTCAGAGCGAACATTGAAGGCAATGATTACCGCGTCAGATGCCGCAGCCAAAGATACGTTAGTTTGTGTTACCGCACCTACACCGCGGTCAATGATATTGAGCTCAACTTCATCATCAATATCAATCTTAAGCAAAGCATCTTCCAGCGCTTCAACAGAACCTGCATTATCACCTTTAAGAATAAGGTTAAGCGTCGATGTCTCTTTAAGTACGGTATCGAGATCTTCAAGAGAAACACGCTTACGGGTCTTAGCAGCCAAAGCATTGCGCTTACGAGCATTACGTTGGTTAGCGATCTGACGTGCCACTCGGTCATCGTCGACAACCAAAAGGTTATCTCCCGCACCAGGAACACCATTGAGACCTTGTACCTGGACTGGACGCGATGGACCAGCCTCCGCTACGTCATTACCAAACTCATCCACCATACGACGCACACGACCATAAGCATCACCTGCGACGATGGAATCACCTACACGCAAAGTACCACGTTGCACAATAACAGTTGCCACAGGTCCACGACCACGGTCAAGGTGAGCTTCAATAGCAACACCTTGGGCATCCATATCTGGATTAGCACGCAAATCCAAGGATGCGTCAGCGGTAAGCAATACTGACTCTAGTAGCGCATCGATATTGGTGTTTTGCTTAGCGGAAATATCCACAAACATGGTGTCACCACCATATTCTTCTGGGACAAGACCATATTCAGTCAATTGACCACGAATTTTATCAGGAGACGCACCCGGTTTATCAATCTTATTAACAGCAACCACGATAGGTACTTCCGCTGCTTTAGCGTGGTTAATAGCCTCAACAGTCTGTGGCATGACACCGTCATCAGCAGCAACAACAAGTACAGCAATGTCAGTAGACTTTGCACCACGAGCACGCATTGCAGTGAAGGCTTCGTGACCAGGAGTATCCAAGAAAGTGATCTTACGTGGTACTTCTTCTACCTCCACGGTGACCTGATAAGCACCAATACCCTGCGTAATTCCTCCTGCCTCGTCAGACCCAACATTGGTCTTACGGATGGAGTCAAGCAAACGAGTCTTACCATGATCAACGTGACCCATAACGGTAACTACTGGTGGGCGTTGTGCTAGGTCGTCTTCGCTACCTTCATCTTCACCAAATTGCAGGTCGAAAGATTCCAGGAGCTCACGATCCTCGTCCTCAGGTGAAACAACCTCAACCTTGTAGTTCATTTCATCGCCAAGCAGCATCAAAGTTTCTTCATTCACAGAAGCGGTGGTCGTTACCATCTCACCGAGGTTGAACAGAGCTTGCACTAAAGCTGCTGGATCAGCCTTGATCTTGTCTGCAAAGTCAGATAAGGATGCACCACGTGCCAAGCGGATAGTAGCACCGCCACCATCTGGCAACCGCACGCCACCAACAAGATTTGGTGCTTGCATTGCCTCATACTCATTACGCTTTTGACGCTTGGACTTGCGTCCTTTACGAGGAGCGCCGCCTGGGCGTCCGAAAGCACCAGCTGTTCCACCACGACGTCCACCACGTGCGTTATTACCGCCGCGTCCGCCGAAACCGCCTTGTCCTGGACCATTTTGCCCTGGTTGACCGCCGCGACCACGACCACCTCCGGGAGATCGGGTAGGCATCTGCGCTGGATTTGGATGCGCAGGCATCATTGTTGGTGATGGACGACGTCCACCTCCCTGACGCTCATTTCCTGACCCTTGTGGGCGCGTATCACGACGCTGGTTTCCTTGACCGCGCTGCCCACCTGGGCGCCCAGCTCCACCTTGACCACGAGCAGGATTATTACCTTGTGACCTGGCACCAGAACGAGTACCACCTGGACGTGGTGCTGGACGCTCGCCGCCTCCAGTAGAGAAAGGGTTATTAGCAACTCGAGGTGCACGAGCACCAGGACGTGGTGCTGGTTTAGCCTGCGGACGTGGCATCGCACCTGGCTTTGGCGCAGCAGGTTTAGGCATTGCACTTGGTGTTGCTGCTTTGTCTTGACGTGCTTTTTTCTCTCCAGCAGCACCAGACTTAGCTGGGGAACCGGAATTAAATTGTGGCGCACTAGCCTGAGCCTGCGGCTTGGGAGCCGGTTTTGCAACTGGCTTAGGCTTTTGCACAGGTACGGGCTTAGCTGGTTGAGCTTGCTCTTTTTCAGCTTTAGATGCTGCCTTGGCTCCTGCTACTACACTTGGCTTTGCCGCTGGTTTAGGTTGCGGCTTCGCAGGCGATTTCTGTGCTTTTGCAGCCGCTGGCTTAGGTGCAGGTGCTTGCTTTTTAGCCGCTGGTTGTGCACTGGCGTTATCTCCACCAAGCGCTTCGTAATGCTGCTTCATCTTCTTTACTACTGGTGCTTCAATAGTAGACGAGGCAGTTTTAACGAACTCTCCCTGCTCTTTTAGCGTCGCAAGTAGTTCTTTGCTGGTAATACCGAGTTGTTTTGCCAACTCATGTACGCGTAGCTTTCCGGGCACTTTTCTCCTTGTTTTTTGGAAGGAAAAGCTTTCTTTAACACGCCCGGAAAAACCAGACCTGTTAAAAAGAGCGTCCTTCGCTTCTTCTCTGGACGTTCATCGCTGATGCTTCATCGTGTGCTCATCAGTGTTCGGTCTTCCTTATCATCAATATGGGTCTTTAGCGCGGTATTCGCTAAAAGGTACGTATGTACATGACCAGTATCTACCGCAGTAGACACCCGTAGCGCACGAGCAAAAGCCCTGCGCTTGATAGCAAGCTCATAGGCAGATATTGTTGGCGTAATCCATGCTCCACGTCCACCTAACCGGCGACGAGGATCTGGGACAACATGACCTGAATTCTCTTTGTCAACTGTTACACGTAATAACTGAGATTGCGGATATTTTCGACTGGTAGCTATACAGGTACGGATGGGTTCTTTACGAGAACTCATCGTCTTTCGTTCAGAAAGCACCTGCTTAGTCATTCAACTCCTACTCATAACCACGTACACAATATCTGACTTCTTCTTGTTTCAAGCAAACATTATTGCACTTAGATACAACGACCATAAGTGACCAAAATAATGTGCTTGAAAACCTCAGAGCCTCATATAGTCTACGCCATTATCCCTAAGCAGAGCAATTAAAACCCACTCTTAGTCTTGACGGACTTTTAACTGCTTTTAACTGGCGTCAGAGCGAATATCAATCTTCCAACCTGTTAAGCGAGCAGCAAGGCGCACATTCTGCCCTTCTTTACCAATGGCAAGGGAAAGCTGGTAATCAGGCACCGTTACCCTAGCTGTTTGCTCTTCACGACTAAGAATCTCTACATGAACCACTTTAGATGGAGCAAGTGAATTACCAACATATACAGCTGGATCATCTGAATAATCAACAATATCGATCTTTTCGCCACCAAGATCATTCATGATGTTATTGACTCGCTGACCACGCGGACCAATGCATGCGCCTTTTGCATTTAAGCCTTTTTTATTGGCTTTTACTGCAACTTTAGAACGGTGCCCTGCTTCACGAGCAATAGAAACAATTTCCACCGAACCATCTGCAACTTCCGGAATCTCAAGCTCGAACAAACGTCGTACGAGCTCAGGGTGAGTCCTGGAAAGATTAATTTGTAAGCTCTTAGGGTTATTGCGATTGACATCAACAACATAGGTTTTAATTCGGTCACCATGTGCGAGTTTTTCTCCAGGCAACTGCTCGGCTGGCAGAATAATGCCATCTTGTCCCTCAAACTCACTACCTAGATGCACGACAACGATCCCGCGCTCATTCGCAAAAGCATCAGCCTGCACCACACCAGAAACCACATTGTGTTCATACGCGCTATATGCGTCATATGCCTGACTTGTTTCTGCTTCTCGCAAACGACTCACGATTGCTTCGCGTACCGCTTGGGCTCCAACGCGCCCGAAGTTACTTGGCGTATCGTCGTACTCAGAAATCACATTGTTATCATCATCGAGTTCACTGACGATCACTGTTACTTCACCAGTAGCACTATCAATATCTACTCGTGATTTTGTATTTTCTGCAGCAGCTTCTGCCTTGAAATTGAGATAGGCATAAAGCAATGCTTGGGCAATCGTACCCAACATATCCTCAACGACAATACCGCTTTGTTCTTCGATATCTTTTAGCGCCTGGACATCTATATTCACTTGTTATGTTCCTCTCGCCATGTCATGGCTTCGTCGAAAGTTAAAGCAACTAATTCTCGTTCTTCAACTGTAGGTTGTGCGAACTCCACTTCTACCAGACAACCGGCATAATGTGCCAATTGCGCTGCTCGAACAATAAGTTGTTTCTTCTGTTTAGTAATCAAAATGACATTTTCTTCTTGAGCATCTAACGCACCAATACGCCACAGAGTTGTCGTAGCTTTCTTCCCCTTCTGGCCTTGTCTGCCTTGCGGATTCCCATCTTCTCGTGCTTCATGCGCCTCCGCTATAGCTATAGCTCGACCACGATTCCGACGCCAATGCCGAGGCAAAGTCAATGGTAAATCCACTCCTGGAGTGCTCACTTCAAGCGTATATCCAGCACCAAAATTAAATACCCCGGCTTCTTCTTGAGCATCACACCAAGCGGAAATATCACGCGACAATGCTTCAATCGTATCGGAATCGATCCGCCCATCTTTATCAACTGCTATAGCAACAACTGTTTTTTTGCCTGCGGGAGATATTTTTATCGCTTCAATATCTACACCATAGCGCTCGATTACAGGACTAAGCGCAGTTTTTAACTGCTCATCATTAGGAAAAGCCATAAAGTTCATGCTAGTCCACGATGCCGACAATATAACAACGTCGATACGGCACCTGGTGTGCCAACCGATAGACAGCACAGCATTCCAGGAAAACCGCAGCTAACCACTGTGGCTTCACCAGAAAAGTAATACCATCAGTAGACTATATTAGTTGTGGGTATCCAATTATTTTCGCAATTATCACAAAAAACTCATCGTGGACTGTGTGTTAGTGCTGCTTTGTGCACATTATCTGCCATGACCCTTAGCGGATGTTCAATCTTTTCTCAGCCACAGCCACAACCTGATCCAACTTTGTTGGAGTTTTATCACACAGCCTTAGCGCAGAATAGGCATGACGATGCCGCAGTGCTTGAACGCGAAATTATCCGACTATGCGGTCACTATAAAAATGGCGATATCCCAGATAGTTGCGACGCAGAATCCCTCGCAACCACTGCCCCAACCAGTGACGATACCCCAACTAGTTCACGAATTTTCCAAAAAATTGGCGACGTTGACCGGCAGTCACTTCCTATAGTGGTGGAGGAATATGCCAAACTGTGTGCCCAAGGAGAACCTGTCGATTTAGCTCCACAGGCAAGTGTCAATGATCACGATGATCTCACGACGCTACGCACTGCCCTTAACCATGAAAAGACACTTATGTACGCGTTCGGATTGGCGCGTGCTTTTGCAGATTCTGCTACACAAGAAAAACTCGATGTTCTTACCCAAACCCACCTCAACCGTATCAATACGCTCGAGTTGTCTTTGCCAGCTGACCAAGAAATACCTGCACAAGCTCCTGCCTATCGCTTCGACCAGTACACTACTGTCTCCGATGAACCCACGGCAGCAATTTTCCTCAGCGAACTACTCGACGACGACCTCAGCTTCTGGAAGAATACCGCCAGCCAAGCCCACGAGACTTCTTGGCGTGCTCTGTCATTGAGCTTTGCTGGCGATAGCGCTAAAGCACAGGCTGTGCCTTAACAATGAGGATTAACGGGATTGGACAAGCCGAAGCACAGTGTCATAAATATCAGTTGCATCTACCTCAGTGGTTTGCCCACCCCGAGCGCGTAACTCTACCTTTCCTTCAGCAAAAGAGCGACCCAAAATGACTACATATGGCATACCTAGCAATTCTGCGTCCTTGAATTTCACGCCTGGACTTACTTTAGGTCGATCGTCGTAAAGCACTTCTACACCCGCACGATCTAATTGTGCTACAAGCTCTTCACCAGCTTTAATCGCTGCTTCATCCTTATTAGCAACCACCAGGTGCACTTGATAAGGAGCGACTGCCAACGGCCAGTTCAATCCTTTTTCGTCCAGGCGTTGTTCGGCAAGCACAGCCATCAATCGAGAAATACCTAAACCATATGAGCCCATAGTTGGGATAGCACGCTTGCCGTTTTCGTCAAGAATTTGCACGTCAAAGGCTTCAGTGTATTTGCGTCCCAATTGGAAAATGTGTCCGACTTCAATACCTCGTTCAAGAGTAAGAACACCTTGACCAGCAGGTGCTGGATCGCCTTCTTTAATCTCTGCGGCTTCAATATACCCGTCAACGTTAAAGTCACGACCAGCAACTAATCCCACAATATGGCGCTGAGGTGCATCAGCACCAGTAATCCATGCAGTGCCTGATACCACACGTGGATCAGCTAGTACTTCTATGCCATGTTCTGCCAACGCGCGAGGACCAACATATCCCTTCACCAAGAACGGGTGTTGTGCAAAATCCTCAGGAGTTGCTAACTCCACGCTCGCTGGTTCTAAAGCAGCCTCCAAGCGCTTCATATCTACTTCCCGATCACCGGGGATAAGTACCCCCAACAATCGAGTTTCTTCCTGAGCTGGTTCTTTGACGCGGCAAATAATGCACTTGAGCGTGTCAGCCGCAGTCACTTCCCTGCCTTCGACGCTAATGGACTGGCTACGTGCCCATTCCACAAGTGCAGCAATCGTCTCCGATTCTGGGGTGTCATATTCCTGTGCTGGTGGTAATTGACTGTAATCACGTTCCACACCAGGTTGGGTAATAACAGCCTCCACATTAGCTGCATAATCGCCTTCTGTGGCACGGACAAAAGTATCCTCACCATAAGGACTAATGGCCAAGAACTCCTCTGAGGCAGAACCACCCATAGCGCCTGATGTTGCAGCACAAATGACATAGTTAAGACCTAAACGGTCAAAAACTCGTTGATACGCGCGTCGATGAGCTTGATATGAAGCCTCAAGACCAGCATCGTCCATGTCGAAAGAGTAAGAATCTTTCATAATGAACTCTCTACCGCGCAAAATACCGGCACGTGGGCGTTCTTCATCACGATACTTTGTTTGTATCTGATAGAGAGTTACTGGAAAGTCTTTATAAGAGGAATAAAGATCCTTTACCGCAGCAGTGAAAATTTCCTCATGGGTTGGTCCCAGGAGATAATCTGCGCCTTTACGGTCTTTGAGGCGAAAGAGGTTATCGCCATATTCTGTCCAGCGATGTGTTTGTTCATACGGTTCTCTCGGCAACAATGCTGGGAAAAGCAACTCTTGAGCACCGATGGAATCCATTTCTTCACGGACAATTCCTTCAATTTTGCGTAGGGTACGCAGTCCCAGCGGCAACCAAGAATACACTCCTGGCGCGCTTCGACGAATATAACCAGCTCTCAGCAAAAGTTTATGGCTAGGTACTTCGGCATCAGCAGGATCCTGACGTAATGTACGCAAAAATAAAGTAGAAAGACGGGTAATCATGTTTTAGAAGTCTAGTCGATGAAGAACAACTATTCTTAATAGCTATGCTCATTATTTTACCGCCCTCAGAAACGAAAATATCCGGTGGCGATCATCCATCACTACAATTAGAAAAACTATCCTTCCCCCAGCTCAATTCAATCCGCGAGGATATTGCGCATGACCTTGCGGCATTAGATCCTCAACAAGCGCTATCTATTTTAGGAATTTCTGAAAAGCTACTCGACGAAGCTGCATCGAATACACAGCTTTTTCACTCACCCACAATGCCAGCCTTGCTGCGTTACACTGGGGTGCTCTATAACGCTCTAGATGCAGCGTCTTTGCCTGAACACGCATGGCAGCGCCTTGCTATTGGTTCTGCGCTTTTTGGACTTATTCGGGCGGATGATCTCATTCCGCATTATCGTCTCTCTGGCAATACGAAGCTACCGCGTCGGGGACGATCCCTTCACCATGATGGTTCCTTCACTGCTACTGATACAGCCAATGCCACTGTACCTACCATGAAAAGTCGATGGGGAACGAGCATTAAAGATACCTTGAGTGACATTGGTGAGCTGATCATTGACTTACGGTCAGGAACCTATCAACAACTTGGCAAGCTGAGTAGTGCTGTTACTGTGCGAGTAGAATCATGCCAGCCTGATGGAACGCGCAAAGTTGTCAGTCATTTTAATAAGCATTACAAAGGGCAACTTGCTCGCATTCTGGCATTATCGACGGATCAAGCTGACAGTATTGATGATGTTATCCATATTTCCCGAGCTGCCGGATTAAGAATCGAGCACAATAACAATAAACCTACTGAACTTACGCTGGTTGTATGATTTCACGCTACGGGGAAGAAACTACACCACGTCGTATATGAGTAATCCATGCAAACCACATAAATGTTGCTGGATAGAGCATATAGCCAAATCGGAAACTGGGTGAGAATAGGAATAACACAACCAGGCCAATGCTGCACAAGATACATACACCTGCTAAAGACCTGGGGGGACGAATCCAAAGCCGCACAGCAAAACCTATGCCAGCAATGAGCAACAATCCATAACACAGCAGTTGTCCACCAGGAACATCAGCAAGTAGTGCACCGGCTAGAGAATTACCTGCCGGTGTCATCACCTGTGCTTTTCCTGCCGGAAACAGCACTGTGTGGTTTATGAACTCGTGCATATTCATCAATGCTGGAATATGCACGAGCAGACCTATTCCCATGCTCGTGCCGAAGAAATGAAGAAGCTGTCTTTTATGTGCACGAGAACCTAAAAGAAAAATGAGGACAAAAAGTATCGGCATGATCATCCATTTCATGCCTAATGCAAGCGCGATGAAAGCACCTGATTGGGCATATTTTTGTGCCCAGAAAGTTGCTAGTGCCACCATAGTTGCCCCGGCAACTGGTAGGTCTACACCACCGACGGCAGCAGAAAGCGCCACAACTGGAATACACAGCACTATCATGAGTGCCGTGGTTTGCGCATAGGGTTTGGTATTTCGGATATGGTCTTCGGTTACTCGATAGGCATAGATGAAGCACCAGCTAAAGAAGACTAAAAACCATATCCGGGCGTCTCCTAGGAAACGAGTATCCCAAACCTGAGCTGGCATACCGAAAAGAACCATTGCAGGACTGTACGGATTAAAGTCATCTACTACCTTGGGGTGTGTGATCCAGGGATTCGCAGTGGTGAAAAAATCATGTGCTGCACGTTCTACCACGAAAACCTCAGGTTGGCGTGCACCGCGGGGAATGAACCATGCCAGTGGAAACACTAATGTCCATGCTAAAGCCCAAATACAAGCGACAACAGCCCGCTTAATCGAAAAAAAACCTGCTGCCCCGATATAACCAATCAGTGCTAAGAGTGCCCAATGACGGTGCAATTCATTGCCTGTTGCCCAGGCAAAGACAGCACTAATCGCACATAATATGCAACACACGATGATCCAATACTTGTGGCAGATATTCCACAGTGAGTTAGGTCGAACCACGGTGTGTTTTTCTTTTATCTGTTGATACGGCACATAAAAAGTCTACTTGTTTTCGGTCGGTTTTATTCTCCCCATTGCGTGCCTTGCTTATTGGGTAATCAACCCGGCTACAGCACCAATAACATAGACAGCTGGTGGTTGTATCTGCTGCGCACGCATAAGCTGAGCCAATTCTGCTACTTCGCAATGAAAACTACGCTGATGTTTGGTAGCGCCTTCTTGTATCACGGCAGCAGGGGTATGTGGATCAAGACCTGCGTCGATAAGTGCTTGAGTAATTGCTTCAGCATTTTTTACTCCCATTATCACCACCAAGGTACCGCCAGTATGTGCCAGCGCAGAGAAGTCATTAAGTGATTTGGGGTGTCCGGGTGGTAAATGCCCAGATACAATCGTGAAATTATGCACCATCCCACGTTGTGTGACAGGTATGCCTGCCAAGGCAGGAACAGCAATACCACTGCTTACCCCGGGGACGATTTCACAAGCAATGCCCTGTTCCTGAAGTGCTTGGTATTCCTCAAAACCGCGGCCAAAGACATAAGGATCCCCGCCTTTTAAGCGCACCACTTTTTTACCTGCTAGTGCATATTCAATCAGGAGTTCATTTATTTTTTCCTGAGCGACCTGCTTGCCATAAGGCAACTTGGAGACATCAACAATCTCTTTTTTTTCTAAATCACATAACTCAGATAATTCTGCTAACTCAGCCCCAGGTCCTAAATGATCAACTAACACTACATCAGCTTCATGCAATTTTTTCATACCACGAATTGTTATCAGGTCCCATGCACCAGGACCACCACCAATAAGCGTTACAGTAGAAGTTAGTTTTTCTGCCATGCACATAGAGTTTAGTCCCCACTAGGGTTGGATACATGAATCTGAGTCACCATTTTGCTGAGAACCTACCGTCGTTTGTACACCCAACTACGATGGAGCGGTTCCCTAACCTAGAGTTAGTGCAGTTCAATGACGCATTGGGTGCAGAACTCGGTATCACTAGCTGCGACCTCCTCTCATTATTAGACTCACACCCTGCTGGTCATGCCATGGCATATTCTGGCCATCAATTTGGCAATTTCGTCCCTTTGCTTGGCGACGGGCGGGCACTCCTCTTAGGAGAGTTACGTGCACGCAATGGCTCTTTGGTTGATATTCATCTCAAAGGCTCGGGTCGCACTGTGTTTTCTCGCGGTGGTGATGGTCAGGCTCCGCTGGCAGCAATGCTTCGCGAATATGTCATAAGCCGGTGGCTGCATACTTTAGGTATTCCTACCACACAGGCTTTGGCAGTGCTCAAAACTGGCAAGAAAATTGCTCGTACCACGGCAGAAGAAGGGGCATTACTGATCCGAGTGGCACCTTCGCATATCAGAATAGGCACTTTTCAATATGCTGCGCTACGCGGTCAATCCTATGTTCAGGAACTTGCCGACTATAGTATCGCTCGGCACTACTCTGGTTGCAATTACGCTGAGTTTTTCGACGCGCTAGTCCAACGGCAGGCACAATTAGTTGCCCAATGGATGCGTTATGGTTTCGTTCACGGAGTGCTCAACACCGATAACACCACCATAAGCGGGGTAAGTATTGACTACGGTCCATGTGCTTTTATGGAATACTACGACCCAAACACTGTGTTTAGTTCTATCGATCATAACGGTCGCTATAGTTACGGAAATCAACCCGGGATAATCAGATGGAACCTCACTAGACTTGCAGAAACATTACTTCCCATTCTCCCCCATGCACACCTGAGCGCTATCCTTGATACTTTTCCCACGCACTATCATCGCGCATGGTTGAGCCTTATGCGTGGTGCATTAGGACTAGAGGGAAAAGAACATAACCCAACCGTCGAAAAGCTCATTGAGGATTGGCAGCTGTTATTAAACCAAACGCACCTTGATCTCAATGCTTTCCTGCATCTGCTTGCGCATACGCACGACGACATACCTCAGGAGGAATTAGCTGCACTACTGCCTCAACGCAACAACAGTCAGCACCATCATCACCTGAATCAGATAGCTCAGTGGATTACGCAGTGGCGCTCTCTTGACCCAGATTATGCGCATATGCGCACAGTCAATCCCGCATATATTCCGCGGAATCATGTTGTGGAAGATGCTCTCAAGAAAGTGCGTTACGACGATGATCTTAACGATGTCAAGCGCATTATGACACTACTAGACACTCCTTTTGGGGAGGTAGCTCAAGATAACCCACTGGCTGTCTCATTGAGCACACCAGATTCTGCTCTTGCCTCAACCTTTGTTAGCTATTGCGGTACGTAACCCCAGGAATTACTCCTGGAGGGATTCCCGCTCTAGCAGTGCTCGTTTAATCTCTAGCCCATAGCGAAAACCGCCTAGGCTACCATCACTGCGTATAATCCGATGGCAAGGCACAAATAAGGCTGCACTATTGCGGGCACATGCACTAGCTACAGCCCGAATAGCCCGTGGCGCACCGCATAATGCTGCGTAGTCACGATAGCTTATGGGGTTTCCGGGCGAAACCTCGCGTAAACATTGCCATGCTTTTTCTTGAAAAGCAGTAGCGACTTGGGATACCGCCACCTCAGCCACTCGATGAATCTCGCCCTGATAATATGCATGCACTGCGTCGAGCGCGAAAGAAACCTGTGGATTATGCGCAGGCACTTCTTCTAGTTGATCTGGTCGGATACTACTGTGAATCAAAGAGAGCAATTCCTGAGTAGTGGTATTCCATCCGCTTGCCAATACTTTGTTATCAGCACTGATAATGCTAAACGCACCATCTGGGGTAGCTGTGGTACTGAAAAATGCAATCACCATGTTTTTCTCTTCGTTGTCTATGCTGTATCGGAAACAGCGTCACGACAAGCAGCATAGTGCAAGCACTGTTCCACAAAACGACTTATTGCTGTGGGCACCGCGGCTGGGTGAACGTGCACATAACTCGCATGGATATTACCACGGATAAACCCTTCTTTTACCACTTCTTTTTCCCAACTACGCCATGCCCAAGCGGGATTGTAGTCACCACTATCGTGAGCACGAGACTCCGCGTCGACGACTAATTGAGTGTAGTGAAACTCATGCCCCACGACGCGCTGCCCTGCACGATAGAGACAAGAATCAACTAAAGCAACACTATCGCGGTAGCCCAGTGTCACTCGATTCTTCATCGTTGCTACTGCGGGGATCACCCCCAACATGGGATAGGAGTCAAGGGTGTCAAGCAGCCATAATAAACCAGCACATTCTGCGTGCACCGGCATACCTTGTTCAATTCGAGCACGTATCTGCTTGGCCAATTCACTACGCTGGGCTAATTCCTTACAGTATTCCTCTGGGAATCCACCGGGAATAATAAGCCCATCGCAATCTGGAAAATCATCACGCAATGGATCAAAACTCATAAGTTCTGCTCCTGCTGCAGCTAGTAATTCTCTATGCTCAGCATAAGTGAAAGAAAAAGCAGGTCCTGTTGCCAGTGCAATACGAACTCTAGGGTGCCGAGCAACAGCCTCAATATGATCTTCTGGTTTCCACGGCTCGCCTTCCCATTGACACTGTGCGCACTCAATGATCCGGTCTATATCGACATACTGTTCGACAATGTCACCCATTTTTTCCACTGCTTCTTGTGCGGTGGTCAATTCTCCAGAAGTAACTAATCCCAAATGTCGAGAAGGCACAGCAATATCTTTTATTCGTGGTACCACACCAAATACAGGGATACCGCAGTCGATTATTGCTTGTTGACAGACCTCAGCATGACGGGAACTACCTGCATTATTAAGGATTACCCCTGCAATGTTAAGCCGAGGATCATAAGTGGAGAAACCACGCACAAGTGCTCCAACTGACTGGCTCATTCCTCGCACATCCACAACAAGCACTATGGGCAAACCCAACAGCGCAGCAATATCTGCAGTAGATCCCTCGGCATAGTCACTGCCACTGTGCTCAGTGGTGATTCTGCCATCAAATAGTCCCATAACGCCTTCGACGACAGCTATATCTGCGCCTTGGCAACCATGTGTATAAAGCGGACCGATAAGTTCTCGCCCACACATAACAGAATCAAGATTTCTACCTTGGGTTTTCGTCGCTAAGCTATGATAGCTCGGATCTATATAATCAGGACCCACCTTAAAAGGAGCGACTGTCATGCGCTGGGCTAGGGCATACATAAGCCCAGTGGCTATTGTGGTTTTTCCTGCCCCAGAGGCAGTAGCTGCAATAACAAATCCTGGGGTTGTCACCACTCAATTCCTTTTTGTCCCTTGCGTCCCTGATCCATCGGATGTTTGATTTTCTCCATACGCGTGACCAAATCAGCTACTTCAATCAATCGCGGATGAGCATCCCTACCAGTAATAACGACGTGCTGTGTTCCTGGTCGACTCTTCAGAGTCTCCACCACATCTTCAACATCAATCCAGCCCCACTTAATGGGATAAGTAAACTCATCAAGCACATAAAAATCATGTGTTTCTTGCGCTAAACGACGCTTGATCTCCTCCCACCCCGCTGCAGCATTATGCGCATGGTCTTCTTGCGCTCCTTGTTTCCTCGCCCACGACCAGCCCTCTCCCATTTTATGCCACTGCACAGCACCGCCCTGAGCAGTGTCCTCATGCAACTGAGCCAAGGTACGGAACACGCTTTCCTCGCCAACGCGCCATTTTGCTGATTTTACGAATTGGAATACTCCGATGTTTAAGCCCTGGTTCCAGGCGCGTAATGCCATGCCAAAAGCAGCCGTAGATTTTCCTTTGCCGTCACCGGTATGTATCGCTGTAATAGGTAGCTGACGACGTTGTTTGGTAGTCAAACCATCATTGGGGATATTCTTTGGATCTACTTTTCCCTGCGGCATTCTTGTACTTCTTTCTTTACTGTCTTTGCTGCTTACAATGCTTTTCTATTGATACTCACACATCAGAAAACGTCAATGGCTCTCGTAATAGCTTGTGCGCTCAGTTGCTCCATACGAATGCACTCACCAGCTAAATGCCGAGCTAACTCCTGTGCAAGACCAAGCCTGATACGCCCTTGTGCTTCACAATCAATAACAATACTTCCCGTTAATGTTCCTTGGGCAATTTTTGCAGCTACACTATGTGATTTCTTCACAGCATCTTTTCCGGTGGCGCGCCCGTCGGAAAGCACTACTAATATAGCTCTGCGCCCTGGTTCCTTAAGATGGTGCGTGCTAATAATTCGATGTGCAAGGGCAAGTCCTGCTTCCAAAGGAGTTCTTCCGCCTGTTCTGATATCTTGCAATCGCTTCTGCGCAATATCAATTGAGCTTGTTGGGGCTAAAAGTAATTCTGGTGCTTTCCCCCGCACACTGATTACGGCAACTTTGTCCCGGCGTCGATAAGCATCCGATAGTAAAGACGACACAGCACCTACCACAGCACTGAGTCGATCACGCGCAGCCATAGAACCAGAGGCATCAACGAGAAACACAATCAGATTAGCTTCCTTACCGCGACGGATATTCCTACGCACATCAGCTGCCAGAAAAGGGATAACAGATTTTTCTGAGGATAATCGTGCCCCTCGCGCTACTGCAGCATGCAGCGAAGCAACAAGATTGAGTCCATGACCATGCTCTGAACTAGCTCGAATATCAGCACCAATACTAAGTTGCTGATAAGCCCTCCTACCTGGAGGTGCTTCATAGCGCACACGAGTTTTTGGCTTACGTTTGAGTGTTCGGATAGCGAAAGGGCGCGCCAGAATCAGCGCTGCCTACCTTTCCATCTTGGGAGACGTGCGCATCATCAGGATTATGTTGAGGGCGCATACTGTTGTTTCCCAGGTGTTTATGATCCGCAGCGTCGGTAGGCTCAGGCTGAGAATGATCTTGGTGATTGTGTTGTTCTTTGGAGCGTTCCATGATGTTTTCAAGCTCCTGCTCACTCACCCCTGGTTCGTCAAAAGGATTCTGCCGACGGCGGTGCGGTAATGCTAAACGTGCTGCTACGTTAATATCTTCTTCATTCACACTACCTCGCTGTTGCCATGCCGCATGTGCCATCGCAGTACGAGCAATAACAAGATCACCGCGCAGGCCTTCGACTCCAAACTCAGCACAAATATACGCAATCCGCTCTAATTGTGCATCGCTCAAAGAAATCTCATCAACCACATCTTTAGCTTGTGCGATACGTACTGCGATTTCTTCATCTTTTTCTTGCCACTGACGTACAAAACCCTGTGGATCATTCTCATAAGCTAATCGACGACGCATAATTTCAGCTCGTTCGCGCACATCAGCTGGTCCTGCAATATCAACAGAAAGACCAAAGCGATCCAAAAGTTGTGGACGCAGTTCTCCTTCCTCAGGATTCATCGTGCCGACAAGAACGAAACGCGCTGATTCAGTATGGGAAATAGAATCGCGTTCAATAGTCACCATTCCAGTTGCAGCTGCGTCGAGAAGCACATCGACAATATGGTCTGCAAGTAGATTGACCTCATCCACATAGAGCACACCACCATCGGCAGCACTGAGCAGACCTGGTTGAAACTGTGCTTTTCCAGTAGTAAGCACAGTTTCAATATCAAGCGAACCGACGACGCGATCTTCAGTAACGCCAAGGGGAAGATTGACTAATGGAGCACTACCTAATAGACGCGAAAAAGCACGCACGGTAGTAGTTTTTGCAGTGCCCTTTTCGCCTCGGGCAATGACACCACCAATACGAGGCGCAATTGCTGACAGAATGAGTGCAAGACGTAGATCTTCTTGACCCACAATTGCAGAAAATGGAAAAAATGATGGCGACTGTATCTCTTTGTTCATAGCTCAATATGTCATTGTTAGTATGTGAAAACAACCGAGATCTCTTCTAAGGATCTCGGTTGTGTGCATGAAGATAAGAATTACTATCCCTCTAATTTGAGTGTTTTTTGAGTGTAACTCCACATCTCATTAAAGAGAGTCTTATTTGCAGAAAGTTTCACGCCATACGACGGCACCATTTCTTTAATTTTATCTGCCCATACCACCATGCGATCACCAAAGCAATGCTCTAGCACCTCTAGCATTGCTGCAGGGGCAATAGAAGCACCTGGTGATGCGCCTAAGAGACCAGCAATGGAACCATCATTAGAGTTAATCAAAGCGGTACCAAACTCAAGAGAACCAAAACGTGGACCAACGACAGGTTTAATAACCTGCACACGCTGACCAGCGGTAACAATCTCCCAATCTTCATCGCGTGCCTCTGGAACATACTCACGCAATGTTTCCATACGAGCCTGCTGATCTTTTAACAACTCGGTGATGAGATATTTCGTCAAACCAAGTTCTTGCACACCAACAGCAAGCATAGAAGCCACATTGGTCACCCGTAAGGATTTAGGCAAATCCGCCCATGACCCTTTCTTCAAGAACTTTGGTGTCCAACCCGCATATGGTCCAAAGAGCAAGCCCTTTTCACCATCAATAACACGGGTATCAAGATGTGGTACTGACATTGGTGGAGCGCCAACCGATGCTTTTCCATATACCTTGGCAGAGTGCTGGCTAATAATTTCTGGATTAGTACAACGCAACCATTGACCTGATACCGGGAAACCACCAAAACCACGGATCTCTGGGATACCTGCTTTTTGCAGCAAAGGAAGTGCCATACCACCAGCACCAACAAAAACGAAATTTGCACGAGTGACGCTAATGTCACCGGTGTGACGGTTCTTTGCAGTAATTTTCCACTTGCTACCGTCACGGCTAATGTTACGGACTTCATGCCCATAACGGAATGTGGTTCCTTCTTTTTTGGCAGCCTGTAAAAACTGCTTAGTCAGAGCACCGAAGTTAATATCTGTTCCTGCGTCTGTCCAAGAGATAGCAACCTTATCCGATGCAGGACGTCCACGCCCCATAAGTGGCAACATATCATCGAACTGCGCACGATCATCACTAAACTGCATATCAGGGAATAGTGGATGACCGTCTAACGCCTCAAAACGCTTCTTCAAGTAAGCAACTTGTTCAGCTCCGTGACCAAAAGAAACATGAGGTACTTGGTTAATCCATTCATCAGGATCCCCAAGAACACCTTGATCTACCTGGTAAGACCAAAATTGACGTGATGTTTGGAACTTTTCATTAACGCCAATCGCCTTGGAGATGTTAATTTTTCCATTAACTTCTGGCGTATAGTTCAACTCGCATAATGCAGAGTGCCCAGTACCAGCATTATTCCATGGTGAAGAAGATTCCTGTGCTGGAGCGTCGAGACGCTCAAACACCATCTGTGACCATGTTGGCTCCAAGGTGCGAAGCATAGCACCTAGCGTGGCACTCATTATTCCTGCGCCGATGAGAGCGACGTCTACCTCATCAGTAACTTTTGCTGCGGTTGTGGAATTTGACATTACAATTTTCCTCGCGTTATTACGCTTATCTCTTCAACTTTTCTAACTGATTCTCGGATAATGACGACTAAATCTAAATCGACTTATCAGCTATTTCATAACGACACTGGTTTCCCAGCAAACCCTCATACTCATAAATGGGCACGAAGTCTGAAACTCGCTAGGAATATACTCTACGCGCTTATCAGGTTTGATGTTAAAACTCCCCCGATAAGTGTGTGAAAAAAATATCACAATTAATCACAACGTATCATTGGCAACAGGTTTTATCGGTAGCATCTTCACGTATCAGGGGGCAATCGTGCGCAGAAAGAAAACAGAGTTCGTATTCAATTCCGCAACAATAGCTCAGCTGCCCCAGCAATGGGAGCACGATATCCTCGGTGAGGATTTTGCCCAATTAGTTTTTAACCTAGACAGTAATGTACCTACCACAGGCACTTCACCCCAAAATCCAGACAAGGCTTGTGCCACTCTGATACATTATGCTCCAACAAAAACTGCCCCCTCATCACAAAAGCCCGCAACCACCACTGCAATGCTATGGGTACATGGGCTCACAGATTATTTCTTCCATGAACATATTGCTCAGTTTTTTGCTACACATGGTTACGCGTTTTATGCACTTGATCTGAGAAAATGCGGGCGCTCATACCGCCCTGGGCAGAAATGGCATCACACTAATGACATTGAACAATACTTTGAGGAACTTACCCTAGCGGCACATATCATTCTGAGCAAGCATGATTTCCTTATTCCCATTGCTCATTCTACTGGTGGGCTTATCGTCGTTCTGTGGCTTGATTATCTACGCCGTTCACATCCGCTCATGCATAAGCACATTCGAGGTGCAATCTTGAACAGCCCTTGGCTTGATATGATCATCCCAGCCATAGCCTCCGCTCCGCTCAAGCCATTGCTGAGTGTCAGTGGTAAATACTTCCCTGACATTGCATTGCCGTCGAGTAGCAATCATTCCTATGGTCAAAGCCTGCATATCTCTGCACAGGGCGAGTGGAATTATGATCTCACCTACAAACCTATGGGCGGGCACAAAAAATATCTAGACTGGTTACGCAGCATTATGTTAGGACAACAACGCATACATCGTCGAAAAGTTGATTGTGGAGTTCCGGTGCTTACTTTATGCTCCACACAGTCATATTTTCCTCGGGCTTTCGACGCACAGTGTACTCGCAGCGACGTAATTCTCAACGTTGCTCAAATACAAAAATGGGCTAAGGTACTAAGCACTCATACTCGTGTTGCACCTATTGCGGGAGCAGTTCATGATGTATTTTTATCCAAAGAATACGCTCGCACTGAGGCACTACGTATCTCACTGCAATGGTTACGCGACCTGGGATAATTCCGATTTTGCTTAAAATCCTCAAGGCTGTGAGCCTGCCCTACTGTGTTATACGCATACGTTCTCTTAGAGACATAAAAGAAAATGGAGATGTCCATGTCAGACAAGCATTATGATCTCATCATTATTGGTACTGGATCTGGTAACTCTATCCCCGGCCCAGAATTTGATGATAAAACAATCGCTATCGTAGAAAAAGGCGTTTTTGGTGGCACCTGCCTGAATGTCGGTTGTATCCCCACCAAGATGTTTGTTCATGCAGCAGAAATAGCACATACCATCACTCATGCCAAGGATTTTGGCATTAACGCCAAAATTGATCACATTGACTGGTCACGTATTGTTTCTGATGTTTTCGATAAACGCATTGACCCTATTGCTCAAGGTGGTGAAGCCTACCGACGCGGCCCAGAAACTCCTAACATCAATGTCTACGACCATCACGCTTACTTTGTCGGTGAAAAAACTATTCACACCGGTCAAGGCAATAAAGAGATGACCATTAGCGCTGACACGATCGTCTTAGCAGCTGGTGCGCGACCTTTCATTCCGCCAGTAATTGCGGAATCAGGTATCACCTACTACACCAATGAAGATATTATGCGTATCGCACAACTACCACGCTCCCTGATTGTGCTTGGCGGTGGTTTTATCGCTGCAGAATTTGCCCATATTTTCCATGCTCTTGGTGTTGAGGTAACACTTGTCAATCGCTCCACCACTCTCTTGCGTTCCATGGATAAAGATATTTCCGAACGTTTTACTAAGCTGAGCGAAGAAACTTTCCACACCAAACTTGGGCGCACCATTGTCAGTGCGCATCAGCAAGCGCAAGAAATTACTCTTGAGCTTGACGACGGCAGTATAGTCTGCGGCGATATGCTCCTCGTTGCCACCGGACGCATTCCCAATGGCGACCAGATGAGCGTTGACAAAGCTGGTATTGAGCTCCTCGACGATGGCCGAGTGAAAGTCGATGAATATGGTCGCACAACAGCTGAAGGTATCTGGGCGCTAGGAGATATTTGCTCACCTTATCAGCTCAAGCACGTAGCAAATGCAGAAATGCGCACTGTCAAGCATAATATTTTGCACCCGGAGAACTTGCATTCGCTGCCGCATAAGCATGTTCCTTCTGCGGTTTTTACGCAGCCACAGATCGCAACAGTTGGTCTCACTGAACAACAAGCGCGAGATAAGGGTCATAACATAAGCGTCAAGATCCAAAATTACAGCGATATTGCCTACGGTTGGGCACTGCATGATGACACAGGTTTTGCAAAACTCATCGCTGACAAAGACACTGGTACTCTGCTGGGCGCGCATATCATCGGGCCACAAGCCGCCACACTTATTCAGCAACTTATTACAGTTCTCGCCTTTCAACTCCCACTCCAGCAAGTGGCAACCCAAGAGTACTGGATACATCCAGCTCTGCCTGAGCTTATTGAAAATGCGCTCCTTGGGCTAGACTTAGAGTGATTTTCCCGACTGTACGCTCATACTTAGACTCGCCTACTACTGGTATTCTTCCTTTTCTTATGCCTTTTTTTCGTTCCGTTTCCCCCGCAGTATCTACAGTTCATGTATCCCCCACACCGTTGCGTCCTATTGCATTGAGTTTGGCTACTGGTGCAATCATTATTTTGGGTGTCCTCAGCACTGCTGTCACACGCACGAACTCATTATTTGCCACCTTGGTGGCAGGGTGTCTTGTGCTGGGCGCCACAGCAACAATTACTGCTATCCGCCATACCGATCATTATCGTCATCGTGTGCCGCATATATTTTCCGCACTCGGTGCTGGTATCAGTTTATGTGTTGGGGTCATTATGAGCGTATCGGGAGTTATTGCGTCAACAAAAATTACAGATTTTGCGCTCACTGCTCTCTCTGCAGCAATGCCTGTTGCCGCCTGTGCGTTATTGGTGGGAGGTCTTAGCCAATTATCGCCTCATCATGGGCTGGTGTATGCCGGTGCCACTATTGGACCGCCTCTTTTATATTGGTTTATCATCAGCGGGCATTCCACTGATTGTTGGGGAGCCTTTGTCTTGACAGGCATTATCAGTAGTGGATGTTTAGGGTGGATCAGCATTGTGGTTAGTCGAGCTAAAAATTGGTCGCGGATTCGTTTCTTAGGTGCTGGTGCCGCTTTTTGTGCAATGATAATCAACATCGCCACACTTGTTATTAACCTTTTTGCTAACGAAATACCGCGCCAGACTTCTTCTATTGCCCTTGTAGCATGGGGATTGCTTTTCTGCGTTCTATGCGCTACTACAAGTGCTTGCCTTGTGCGACCACACCATGCCGCGCAATGAGTTGATCAAGATCCCAATGCTGCTCCAGCGCGTCGGCAAGCATATCTAATTGTTTATCACGCTCTGCTGTAAAACTCGTATCAGGAGAAACAATAAAGTTGTCTTTTCCGACAAGTGCGGCAATTTCACTAAGGAACTGACGACGTGCATCATCATCTTCAAGGTAGCCGTGTCGATGTGTGCCGTAGTTGGTACCTTCTCGCGAGCCTTCATCGCCTAACCATGCTTGAGTATTATTACGAACTACTTGACCATGATGAATCTCATATGCTCCATGTGGATGTCGGATCACTGTTTTTTGTTCTTGAAACTCGATATCAGCATCAAAAATAGCTAACCCTGCGACTACCACTTCGTGATCGTGACCAGTAGTTACTGCTTCTACTGAATCTATGATCTTGGTGCACATCATCTGATAACCACCGCAAATACCCAAAATAGGCTTACGTGCCACCACGCGCTTTTCTAATGCCTGCGCTAATCCTTGTGCTCGTAACCACGCAAGATCACTGACTGTTGCCTTCGACCCTGGGAGAATAACCAAATCTGCCTGGGCAATCTCATCTGGATGCGTAGACCACACTACAGTTACGCCTGGTTCACAGGCCAAGGCTTCTACGTCAGTAGCATTAGAAATTCGTGGCAACCGAATAGCTGCAACGCGCATACTGTCTTTACCCAAGGCTGTTGTCACAGGTCCAATAACTGCACCGCGTGGTGTTTGGAGTGAATCCTCGGCATCTACCCACAGTCCTTCAATAAAAGGAAGTACCGCCAGTGTTGGCACTCCAGTTCTGCGTTCCAACTCGACAAGTCCAGGTTCGAGTATTGATCTGTCGCCACGAAACTTATTGACAATGAACCCGCATATACGGTTTCGGTCTTTCTCGGACACAATCTGATGTGTGCCATAAAAATGAGCGAGCACACCACCACGATCAATATCGCCCACAAGGTAAACTGGCAAATTTGCACTCTGTGCTAGACCAAAATTAGCAATATCAGTGTCTCTGAGATTAATCTCTGCAGGCGAACCAGCACCTTCACAGATGACCACATCATAGTGTTTTTCTAATTCAGTCAGCGAGTCTGCTACTACGTGCCGTAATTGCTGTCGATATTCCACATAGTTTCGGGCATCAACCTGTCCTACTGCACTCCCATTGACAATAAGTTGCGATCGACGATCGCTACCTGGTTTAAGCAGTACAGGATTAAATAGTGCCTGTGGCTCTAGCCCACACGCGTAGGCTTGTAAGGCCTGTGCTCTACCAATCTCTCCGCCGTCGACAGTGACAGCGGAATTATTAGACATATTTTGTGCCTTGAATGGTGCTACTGCAAATCCTCGTCGAAAAAGTGCTCGACACAGACCTGCCACGATCATAGATTTCCCTGCGTCTGAGGTACATCCGGCTATCAGAAACGCACTCATCGTATTGGTTTACTCATCATCGCACAATGTCAGAATCTCATTACCATCTTCAGTAATGACAATGGTGTGCTCGAACTGGGCGGTGAACTTGTGGTCACGGGTTTGTACAGTCCAATAATCATCCCAAATATCATAATCAAGACCACCAAGATTAATCATTGGCTCAATGGTCAGCGTCATTCCTGGGACAAGAACATCACGATAATAATCTGAGTCATAGTGCAACACGATAAGCCCATTATGGAATGTAGGTCCGACACCATGCCCAGTAAAATCGCGGACGACGTTATACCCAAACCTTTTGGCGTACGATTCAATCACTCGACCAATGACGTTGATTTCTCTGCCTGGCTTTGCTGCGCGGATACCTCGCATCGTTGCTTCTTTAGTACGCTCAACTAACAATCGGTGTTCTTCAGAAACATCACCTGCTAGAAAAGTAGCATTAGTGTCTCCATGCACACCTTCTTTATATGCAGTGACGTCGATATTGACAATATCGCCATCTTCAATGACGGTACTGTCTGGGATACCATGACAAATAATTTCATTAAGTGAAACGCAACAGGACTTAGGGAACCCACGATATCCTAGCGTGGATGGATAAGCACCATGATCGCACATATACTCATGGGCAATCCGATCAATTTCATCAGTTGTTACACCAGGAGCTACCGCTTTACCAGCTTCTTTGAGTGCACCAGCGGCTATGCGCGAGGTGCGTCGTAAAGCGTCAATGACCTCTGGTGTTTGGACATAAGGCTCCCCCATAGCTTCCTGTACTGTGTCTTTCCATACATATTCTGGGCGAATAATATCTTGTGGAACACTACGGATAGGAGTAGGGGTACCAGGTCGAAGTGGTGCTCTTTTGTGCGTCATAGTCTTCTTTCGATTTCTTAATTATTTTCCTAATTATTGCAGTATTACTTTTTCTAAAAATACCAGCACCCTCTATGTACTGTACAAGATTACAGCACGCTACAAAGCCATCCCGATAATCATTCTGGGTGACGAGCACTGTTGAGTTCATCTAGGCGTTGGAAGAACTTATCCGTCACGGCAACAGCTGTTTCTGAACCACCACCTAGCACTACCAATGTAGCGAATGCAATATCCTCCCGATAACCAGTAAACCACGCATGCGATCCTTCGTTAATTTCTGCCTCACCTGTCTTGCCATAAATCTCTCCTCCTGCTTTCATACCAGCAGCCGTACCAGAAGTGACAACGCTACGCATCATACGACGAACCTGATCAAGTACTTCTGGTTTCGGCGCAATTGGATGCTTATCTTGTTCAGTGTTATACCCAGAAACCAAGGTAGGAACTGGTGTTTTTCCACTTGCGGCGGTAGCAGAAACTAAAGCCATCCCAAAAGGACTAACCAAATCAAGCCCCTGACCGTAACCAGCCTCTGTCTTTTCTAATTCTGTATCGCCTGCGGGCACAGAGCCAGTTACCGTATTGAGCCCAGGAACCACATAATCAACACCAATACCAAACTCACTAGCGATATCTTGCAATTGTCCACGCTCAAGTTTGGTAGAAATATCGGCAAAAGTGGTATTGCAGGAACGAGCAAAAGCACTTTCTAATGGCACATTTCCCAAAGAGAAACCATTGTAATTATTAACAACACGACCATAAATGTTCATTGATCCTGGGCATGGCACTATGGAATCAGGACTCAAATTTTGTTCCTGTATTCCTGCCTGAGCAGTAATAATCTTAAAAGTAGATCCCGGTGGGAAAAGACCCGTAAGAGCTAAATCACCAGATTTATCCGCTTTATCAGTTTGCGCTACTGCCAGAATTTGCCCGGTAGAAGGACGAATAGCTACCATCATTGTCTGCATATCCGCACGTACATTTACTGCTTCTTCAGCCGCCTGCTGCACATTATGATCCAAACTAATTTCAATAGCAGGAGCTACTTCTGGTTCTTGCTTCTCAATAGTATTAACGACCGCCCCATCTGTAGTAACAGCTGCAATTTGCCAACCATTCTTACCATCAAGTTTCTCATCGACGAGACTGCTCACGCGCGAGACGATATCGGGCGCAAAACCTGGATCAGTTTCCACCATCGTAGCTTCCCGATTAAAGCTAATACCCGGTATTCCCGATAATTCTTCTTCGATAAGACTTCCTTGTATCTCATTAATAGTCATAACGGAGTATGTTCCCGAAGCATTCTTCAGCGTATTACTAAGTTCCTGTGGCACAACAGTGGGCACTGAGTTATCGCGTTCATGCGCGCTATTGACTGCTGTAGCAATTTTTCTTGCCACATAATCCCTATCAGACACCTGGGCTAAATCCACAATCACACGGTACTCAGCACCAGGCACCAACACATCTGCACCATCTGAAGAAATCACCCGCGCTTTCGTTGCATTAATCGGCCGCAATTCCAAATGCTGATTAGCGCTTAAGTCTGGATGCAACGCTGTTGGCTGCCATCGAATAATCCACTCGCCATTGAGACGGTTAAGAGTCATTGACGTCTGATACTCTAAAGTACGTTCCTTAGGTAATGCCCACTTCATTGAATAATGCGCCACAGCAATAGTGCCTTTGGTATCTAAGGAATCGAGATGAGTGCCCAGCGACGTGGCTTGCAACCCATCCCAGCTTCGACGAAGCAACTGTGACACGTGGGTATCAGCATCAGTTAATTGTGCAGCTTGATCAAAATTTTGTCCGGAGATACTGGATAAAAACTTTTCCACAATTGGTTGCGCCGAGGCTTGTTTGGGAGTGCAGCCAGCCAAACCGGCAACTGAAACTATAAAAAAGATGACAGTAAAAACCAACGACAAAATGCGTTTCATGTAGCTAAGTTAGCATTGCATAATGACAGTTTTTTGTTGCCACTCCGACGCTTAATGCGCTCAATGCCTGTGCACACTATGCACAGGCATAAAGCATTTTGGAAGTGATTGCTAACGAGTAATAGAAACCTTAGCAGCAGCACCTTCAGTAATTTCCAGCCCTTGTTCTTCTGCCAAACGCATCGCTTCTTCGATAAGTGTTTCGACAATTTGCGATTCCGGCACCGTCTTGATCACTTGACCTTTGACAAAAATTTGCCCTTTACCATTACCAGACGCCACGCCAAGATCTGCGTCACGCGCCTCACCTGGACCGTTGACAACACATCCCATTACTGCCACGCGCAGCGGAATATTCATACCATCAAGCGCAGCTGTTACTTCTTCAGCCAAAGTATAAACATCTACCTGCGCTCTACCACATGACGGGCAAGAAACGATCTCCAGACCACGCTCTTTAAGATTAAGCGATTGCAGGATTTGATCACCGACTTTAATTTCTTCCACTGGATCTGCCGATAAAGAAACCCGGATAGTGTCTCCGATTCCTTGGCTCAATAAGGCACCGAAAGCAACGGAAGATTTAATCGTTCCTTGGAACGCAGGACCTGCTTCTGTCACTCCTAGGTGGAGCGGATAATCAGTTTGAGCAGCTAACTGGCGATACGCCTCAACCATAATCACTGGATCATTATGTTTGACAGAGATACAAATATCTCCAAAACCATGTTCCTCGAATAGGCTTGCTTCCCATACCGCAGATTCCACTAATGCCTCTGGAGTTGCTTTGCCATATTTTTCCAATAAACGCTTATCTAAAGAACCAGCATTAACACCAATGCGAATAGGGATACCAGCATCCCCTGCCGCCTTAGCAACTTCTTTTACTCGACCATCAAACTCTTTGATATTTCCTGGATTTACGCGAACAGCGGCACAACCTGCGTCGATAGCTGCAAAAATATACTTTGGCTGAAAGTGAATATCAGCGATTACTGGGATAGGTGATTTTTTAGCAATAATTGGTAATGCTTCAGCATCAACTGTTTTAGGACACGCAACGCGTACTATATCGCACCCTGTTGCAGTTAATTGGGCAATTTGCTGCAAGGTAGCATTGACATCATGAGTTTTGGTCGTAGTCATTGACTGCACCGAGACGGGATAATCAGACCCAACGCCAACATTTCCTACCATAAGCTGACGCGTTTTACGACGTGGTGCCAAAACTGGTGGTGGTGCTTCCGGTAGACCTAAACCAATCTGGGTAGACACTACTGTTTTACTCCTCGGGCTGTATGGGATGTATAAGAATAAAGCATGATTTGTTATTGACTCATTAAGTCTAGCACTGATTTACCTAGCACTAATTTCTCGTAGCGAATGAGCACGCTATCTGCGATACCTGCAAGACTAATGCCAGCACTAACCAAACAAACGAATCGGGTTAACAATATCAGCAGCAATCACAATGACTCCTACAATAAGCAACACGGCACTAATCGTGACAATAACTGGGGTTATTTTCGTATAATCGGCAGGACCAAGAGGCTTTTTACCACGCATTTTCCTCAGGGCATCACGAATTTTCTCATACAGCACGACTGCAATATGCCCACCGTCGAGAGGCGGTAATGGTAAGAGATTAAATAGGGCAAGGAAAATGTTGAGGCTTGCCAGCATAAGAAAGAAACTATCCCACATCGAGCGTTGAGCTAGTTCTCCGCCAATACGTGAAATACCCACTACGCTGACTGGGCCGTCTTTTTCTCGTTCCCCGCCAAAAATAGATGTCACTACTGATGGTATTTTCGCAGGAAAGGAAACTAATCCCTGTGCCGAAGCAATAAAAGTTGAACGAGTGTAGTCTATAGCAACAGCAAAACCAGATATAGCGTTGTACTTTTCTTTTGTGATCGGAGCACTACTTACTCCAATAGCCCCTACTTCGATGGAATTTCCTTGCTGATCGAGTCGAGTAACTTTTTCCACTGGAACAGCAATATCTAAGCGCTGATCGTCACGCTCAATATCAAGAATGATTGTACGCCCAGCATGACTTTGGACATATTCTCTAATCTGTGTAAAGGCCTCGACTTTCTTACCATCAATCGCGATAATTCGATCCCCAGCTTGTACCCCTGCTTTTTGAGCCGGTCCTTCGCCTTGGCATGGTGCTAGTGTCTGTGCATCAAGCTGCTGCGGCGAAACACATTTGACTTCACCAACTTCAGCTGCAGTTACCGCATGAGGATTAGGCAGCCCTGAACTCACTGCTACTGCATAAAAAATGACAAAGGCAACAATGATGTTCATGATGATTCCACCGAGCAACACAATAATCCGCTGCCACCACGGTTTATATGCCATTGCCTCTTGAGGATTTTCCTGGGTAAAAGGATCCTGATTCGTCATGCCAGCAATATCGCAATAACCACCAAGCAAAATCGCTTTGATACCATACTCGGTCTGCCCGCGTCGATAAGAAAAGAGCTTGGGACCAAAGCCAATAAAGAATTGACGCACGCGCATACCAAACATACGCGCTGTCATATAATGCCCCCATTCATGCAGACCAACGGTAACTGCAATGCCTACGGCAAAAAGTAACGCAAATAATAAAGTTGCCACAACCAACCTAACTCATTATGAAAGCAAAGACGCAATATATTCATCAGCGATGCGTCGAGCTGCTAACTCGGTAGCTAGCACATCATCAAGATTCAAGGCTACACCAATAGAGTTATCAACCTTGTTCATTGCAAACTCAATAACCTCAACAATGTGTGGGAAAGCAATACCACCAGCAAGGAAAGATGCTGCCGCCTGCTCATTTGCAGCATTATAAACAGCAGGATATCCCCCGCCTAGAGTTGCTGCATGGCGCGCAAGTTCTACCGCTGGGAATGCCTCATTATCTACCGGCATGAATTCCCACGTTGAAGCAGTAGAGAAATCCAGTGCGGGCTGTGCGTCTGGTACTCGATCTGGCCAGCCCAATGCCAACGCAATGGGAAGTTTCATAGACGGTGGTGAGGCCTGCGCAATAGTTGCCCCATCGCGGAAAGTAATCATTGAATGAACAATCGACTGTGGATGCACAGTAACATCAATATGCTCTGGAGAAATGCCAAAGAGTAATGTCGCTTCGATGAGTTCTAATCCCTTGTTGACCAAGGTTGCAGAATTGAGTGTGTTCATTTGTCCCATTGACCATGTGGGATGTGCAGCTGCTTGCTCAGGAGTTACCGTCTGCATTTGGCTGCGCGTCCAGCCTCGAAATGGACCACCAGAAGCAGTAAGAATAAACTTCGCTACTTCATTGCGCCTACCTGAACGCAATGCTTGCGCCATTGCAGAGTGCTCAGAATCTACAGGAACGATTTGCCCTGGTCTAGCAGCATCAATGACTAATTGTCCCCCTGCTACCAATGACTCTTTATTCGCCAAAGCCAAAGTGGCACCTGCGTTGATCGTTGCCAGAGTTGCGCCAAGCCCCAATGACCCCACTAACGCATTGAGCACGGTGTCGGCAGTAACAGTTTCTACTAACGTCTGCGCACAGGCTTGACCACTGATTACTTGCCCGCCTAGTGCCTGCGATACCTGCTGTGCTGCTTGAGCATCGGCAATAGCAACACATTCTGAGGCAAGCCCAAGTTGCTGTGCTTGGCGGATAACAAGCTGCGGGTTACTACCTGCAGCAGCCAGCCCCACGACGACAAACCGATCAGGATTATCAGCAATAACCGATAACGCCTGCGTACCTATTGACCCAGTGCTGCCAAGAATGATGATTCTCTTGGGATAATGTTGATCTGCATGATCCGCTTTATCTGGAGCACACGCTGCAGTTGTAGTAGATACCAATGGATATTTTTCAGTGCTTTGGGGATTGTGCATACTGTGAGATATAGCAGATGTAGCGGGTTTGGCTTGTGAATTCACTTTTTTATTATGAACGTTTCTGTGCCATGACACAATCTCATTGCTCAGTGATTGGACGCCTCATGCGTTGTCTGGTGCGTCTACGTGTTCTCTCGCATATCATATTTTTCACCCCCTAACGTGTATGTACTTTTGTTTGATTGTTTTCACGTTTCTGATTTTTCCTCAGTTCCTTGCCTCATTTTTCCCATTATTTTTGTCCCTTATTAGAAAAATCACTCCATTATTTGAGTATTTAGGTAATGCAATGTCGCTTATGGAAACAAAATATGCGAAAATAAGCAGGAGAAAATAGATACTAAGTGAATACGCATGTATTTTGAGTGCGTATATACACATGAAGAGGAGAAGAACGTGGCTAGTTCCCACGAAATTGCACCTGAGGTTCACAATGGTGTTTCCACTCTCGACGAGCCGTCGGCAGCCTGGGGATGGCATGATATTGGTCAGCATGCGACCCAAATAGCAGGTTGGATTTCTGTTCTATTCCTTCTTGGCTATAACTTTGGTAATCACAAAGGGCACGTAGAGACTATCTTCCTCTTTGTTTTTGCTATTGTTATTGCGCTTGGTTTAATTCTCCAACTTTTTAAGCCAAAACTTACCCAGGTGCGTACGCTTACAGCACACAATAAGCCAGTCGGATACAAGGAAAAAGATTGGGACTATCTACAGGCTACCTGTACTGGTCCTTATGCAGAGCTAACCGATTCCCAGCTGCGTGCACTCAACATCGAGCCTTCTCGTGTTGCTCACCTACGCGCCCTACCTCAGGAATCATAAAGCGAAATACTGCTCAATAATTAAAAGCGAGATTCATACACGAATCTCGCTTTTCTTTTTATCTTTCTTCAGCTGCTAATTGGCCACACGCAGCAGATATTTCCTGACCTTTTGTATCACGAACTGTGCATGGGACACCCTGAGCGCTCACACGTCGCACGAATTCATCTTGACGCTCACGAGGCGATGCGTCCCACTTAGACCCTGGCGTTGGGTTAAGCGGAATAAGATTAACGTGCACTTTGGATCCTAGCGCCTTATGCAATTTCTTCCCAAGCATATCTGCTCGCCAACCATGATCATTAATATCACGAATGAGCGCATATTCTATGGATACTCGTCGCCCAGATTGTTGCGCATAATAGCGCGCGGCTTCTAGCACTTCTTCAACTTTCCAGCGGTTATTGACTGGCACCAAAGTATCACGCAGTTCATCATCAGGAGTGTGCAAAGAAATAGCTAAGGTAACTGACAACTCCTCATCAGCAAGTTTGTAAATTGCTGGTACTAATCCAACAGTAGAAACAGTCACATTACGTTGCGAAATACCAAAACCTTCTGGCACTGGTGCAGTAATCTGCCGAACCGCTGACACTACTCTTTTATAATTTGCCAGTGGCTCACCCATCCCCATGAACACCACGTTGCTTAGTCTCGACCCTTCTGCCGCCATAGTAGCTGCCGCAGTACGCACCTGGTCTACTATTTCTCCTGTTGATAAATTACGATCCAGTCCGCCCTGACCAGTAGCACAAAAAGGACAAGCCATTCCGCAACCAGCTTGGGAAGAAATACATAACGTCGCTCGGTTTGGATAACGCATGAGTACAGATTCTAGAAGGGTACCATCATGGAGTTTCCATAATGTCTTCTGTGTTTCTCCATCATCTGCTTCCACCTGCCGTACAGGGGTCATCAGCTCAGGAAAAAGTGCTTCAGCGACGCTGTGGCGCGCTTTTTCTGGCAGGTCAGTCATAGTCCTGGGATCAGCCTGCAACCTGCCATAGTAATGACGCGCTAATTGGTCTACCCGAAACTTAGGAAGACCAAGTTCTTTGAGCGTAGCAACTCGTGCGTCTTTATCGAGATCAGCAAAATGCTGTGGTGGCATAGCACGACGACCAGCGCCGAAGTTTAAGGAGATGGATGTAGCCATAATGTCTCATTCTCGCATTAAAGTTTCCTAATGGAAAATCATAATTGGATCAAACGGCTGTTTTAACCAACGAATATAACAATGCCATAAAAGAAGCATAACGTAGGCTGGAATAATTAGCCTTTGAGCGAAAAATGAAGTTGAATGATTTTATGACTAATCGTGATAATTTTTCACCTGACCAAAACTTTCCTGAAGATTCCACTCAGCACTTCGATGATTCTTTGACTGCACAACCGCACTACACCGAAAGCGCTGCAGCAGAACCTGCATACGAAGCGCCTGTTCCTGCCCCAGAAAAACACCAAAAGACTAAAGTGAAGTCTTCTTTTGCTGGCGGAACCTGGGTAGCGCTTATTGTTGGTGCACTACTGCTCATTGTCTTGTTGATATTTATCATGCAAAATCAGCAAGCAGTAAAAATGTCCTTTATTGCTTGGAGTTTTTCTTTCCCCGCTGGTGTTGGTTTCTTACTTGCCGCAATTGGCGGCGCTTTAATTATGGCGCTTGTCGGTGGTACACGTATTTTGCAATTGCGACGCCAAATCAAAAAGAAATAAACTACGCAACCAATAAGCTCTTATCTTGTAGTTAGATAAGAGCTTTTATTTTTGTATTATTCGTTTTGTCTTGTATTTGTCTTGTATGCACTCTGAAAAGACAATCATGGCATAGTAATGAGACTCAGTAGCAGCCAGGTCACCATTGCCGACGGCAGCATACCATCAAGGCGATCCATAATGCCACCATGACCAGGCAAGAGATTGGACATATCTTTGATACCCAACTCCCGCTTGAACTGAGACTCAACAAGATCACCCAATGTTGCACAGATGACTAGACCGCCTCCCAAAAGGATTCCCCACCACCAGTTATAGTGCAAAAGCAAAGACACACTTAATGCACCAGTAAAAATTCCTGCGATGATCGAACCGATAAAGCCTTCCCAAGATTTTTTAGGACTCACGGCAGGTGCCATCGGGTGAGCACCAAACATTACCCCGGCAATATAGCCACCAGTGTCGGAAGCGATAACGCACAGCATGAAGGTCACAATGAAGTGCGAACCCGAAGCCCTATCTGTATTAAACAAGGAAAGCATTGCCGCAAAACTACCAAATAACGGTATCCAAGTAAGAACGAAAACCCCAATTGCTGTGTCTCGTAGATAATTTTTTGGTGCTGCAGAACTGCCATGATGGAATAGCCTGCTAAACATCAAACACAGCACTGAGAGCGCATATGCCGATACCAACCCCTTGGCACCAAAAAATAAACTCAGCCAAATCATCAACTGCCCTGCCGCTAATAACAACCATTTGGGTAGTACATAACTGCGCTCACGCAAGCGAGTATGTACTTCCCAGGTTGCTGCGGCAAGGATGACTGCTACAAAAGGGTACCAACCAAAGGGGACAATGAAGATCGCAATAAAAACCAATAAACCAAGACCAATACCAACGCTGATAGCAGCTTTAAGATTGCGTCCAGCGCTATTGCGTGGTTTGGGAAAATGCTCAATGTTCCCATGCACCGTTTGGCTCATTGATGATATGTACTCCTTGTTTCTTGGTCATGCTGGTTAAAACCCAAGAGGCCTGTTTAGACCTCCATCAACTCGCCCTCTTTTTTAGCTACCAGCTCATCAACTTGAGCAACATACTTTGCAGTAACTTTATCAAGTTCTTTTTCAGCTGCTTGTACTTCGTCTTCGCCCGCGTCGCCGTCTTTTTGGATCTTCTTTAGCCCATCCATTCCCTTACGACGCACATTGCGAATTGCAATTTTTCCTTCTTCACCTTTAGCTTTGGCCACCTTCACCATGTCTTTACGACGCTCCTCAGTAAGTTGAGGAACTGTTACCCGCAACACGTGCCCGTCGCTAGTTGGATTAACACCAAGGTCTGAGTAGCGAATTGCATTCTCAATTTCACCAAGCATTGATTGCTCATAAGGTTTGATAAGCAGCATACGTGCTTCTGGCACAGAGATGGTTGCCATTTGCGTTACTGGGGTAGGAACTCCGTAATAATCCACAATGATGCCAGCAAACATTGCAGGATTAGCGCGTCCAGTACGAATATTTGTCAACTCGCTACGAGTACGCTCGACGCTAGTAGTCATATGTTCTTCAGACTCTAATAAAATATCATCAATCATAAATAATCCTCTATGAGTTAAACGGCTAAGAAGTAGAACTGTTTTAGCTTTGCACTAAGGTGCCGATTTTTTCACCAGCAACAGCTCTTGCGATATTACCTTCTTCAAGTAAATTGAACACCAGGATAGGCATATCATTATCCATACATAAACTGAATGCTGTTGCATCCGCCACTTTAAGTTCCTGCTCAATTACTTCACGCGGAGTAATCTCGGAGTACAAAACAGCATCTGGATTAGTACGTGGATCATCTGAATACACACCGTCGACGGCTTTAGCCATCAACAGCACCTCACAATCAATCTCGAGTGCTCGCTGAGCGGCGGTAGTATCCGTAGAGAAATATGGCAATCCCATTCCAGCGCCGAAAATAACAACACGCCCTTTTTCTAGATGACGCTTTGCGCGTAAAGGCAAATACGGCTCCGCAACTTGCGCCATATTGATAGAAGTCTGTACGCGGCAGTCAATGCCTTCTTGTTCCAAGAAATCCTGTAAAGCAAGACAGTTCATGACTGTACCCAACATACCCATATAGTCTGAGCGATTACGATCCAGACCTCGCTGCTGCAATTGTGCACCGCGGAAGAAGTTACCGCCACCAATAACAACCGCTACTTCTACGCCACTTTTGGCAACGGATGCAATTTGGCGCGCAACGTTTTGTACCACATCTGGGTCAATACCTACTGCCCCACCGCCGAACATTTCACCTCCAAGTTTAAGCATTACCCGCTTGTACTTAGAACGTTTGGCAGTCTCGGTCATAGATCTCAAACCTTTCTTAGACAACCAACAGCCATACCCTTGCTGTGGAGTTATCCCAGCAAAATAACACTGTTGTGTGTGTTTAATGGAATCTCATGATACAAAAAGTGCTTTGTACTA
Organism: Corynebacterium sp. sy039; assembly: GCF_007904105.1. Classification (NCBI taxonomy): domain Bacteria; kingdom Bacillati; phylum Actinomycetota; class Actinomycetes; order Mycobacteriales; family Corynebacteriaceae; genus Corynebacterium; species Corynebacterium sp. sy039. The sequence goes on from NZ_CP042325.1 coordinate 1,403,744, forward strand.
AAGGCTAATCATACCTGCTTTGGAGATAGTTGTGTAACTTAAAAACGAGGTTCCCCACAAACAGGAACCTCGTTCATTATTTACTCAGCACTTACCCAGCGCATTACCCGCAGGGGTGTGAGATTGCTTATCACAATTACTGCTGTCCAACCTCAAAACGAGCGAAAGCAGTCAAAGTAACACCAGCCTCATCCATGACCTGCTTTACAGTCTTCTTGCTGTCTGCAACTGAAGCCTGTTCAAGCAATACAACATCCTTGTAGAAACCATTGAGACGACCCTCAACAATTTTTGGAATAGCTGCCTCTGGCTTCTTTTCTTCACGAGTAATCTGCTCAGCAATAGAGCGCTCTTTTTCGATAACCTCAGCTGGCACATCCTCGCGGGTAAGATATGCAGCTTTAAGCGCAGCAACCTGCATAGCAGCAGCATGAGCAGCAGACTCTGCAGCCTCGCCCTCACCAGTGTAAGAAACCAAAACACCCACTGCTGGTGGCAAATCAGCAGATCGGTGGTGCAAGTACACAGATACTTTGTCGCCTTCAAGAGTTACTGCACGACGCAACTCGAGTTTTTCACCGATCTTAGCGGACAACTCCTGGATAGCTTCCGCAGCAGTCTTACCATCAACATCTGCTTGAGCAAGCTCTTGTGCAGAGTTAGCTTTCACGGCAGCAGCTGCATCAGCAACTTTTTGTGCAAAAGTCTTAAACTCAGCGTTCTTTGCCACGAAGTCAGTTTCAGAGTTGATTTCAACCATTGTGTTTGCAGATACAGCAATAAGACCCTCAGTAGCATTACGCTCTGCACGCTTTCCGACGTCCTTAGCGCCTTTGATACGAAGAACCTCAACAGCTTTGTCAAAGTCACCATTGGTTTCTTCAAGAGCCTTCTTACAATCAAGCATTCCGGAACCAGTGATTTCACGGAGCTTTTTCACATCTGCAGCAGTGTAGTTCGCCATTGTCGGGGCGATCCTCCTCAATTAGGGTAATTTAATAATTTCGATATACAGAGTAACTGACTTAGCGACTAAACGCTATCGAACGCGCAACATTGCGCAAACATTACCGTCGAAAAGCTCTGTATTTCGATGTGCCATAAAAAAGTCCTTTGCACAGCACCGTGGTGTTGCCAAAGGACTCTAAACAATGTTGAGACAACTACCAGAATTGTCTCATACAAGTTTTATTCAGCAGATTCTGCTGGTGCTTCAACCTTGGCTGCAACTTCTTCAGTTGTCTCTGCCTGTGCAGCTGGCTCAGACTTTTGTGCATCACCAGCAGCTTCTTTGGCTGCAGCTAGCTTACGCTCTTCGCGTGCTTTCTTCCCCTCGATAACTGCGTGAGAAATAACACGAGTAAGAACCTCAATAGAGCGGATTGAGTCGTCGTTACCTGGAACAGCGTAATCTACCACGTCTGGATCACAGTTAGTGTCAAGAACAGCAACGACTGGAATGTTGAGTTTATGAGCTTCGCTTACTGCAATGTGCTCTTTGTTGGTATCAACAACCCACAAAACAGAAGGAACCTTGCCCATCTCTGCAATACCACCGAGAACGCGCTCAAGTTTGGTGCGCTCACGAGTAAGCATGAGGATTTCTTTTTTGGTACGACCATCGTAACCATTTTCGGCTGCGTCCATCGCTTGCAATTCTTTCATGCGGTGAAGACGCTTAGAAACGGTCTGGAAGTTGGTGAGCATACCACCCAACCAACGGTGGTTCACGTATGGCATACCAACGCGCTCAGCCTCAGTAGCAATTGCTTCCTGAGCTTGCTTTTTGGTACCTACATACAAAACAGTGCCACCATGTGCAACTGTTTCTTTCACAAACTCGTATGCTTCGTTGATGTAGTTAAGAGTCTGCTGAAGATCAATAATGTAAATGCCGTTGCGATCAGTCAAGATGAAACGACGCATTTTTGGATTCCAGCGGCGTGTTGGGTGACCAAAGTGCACACCAGAATCGAGAAGCTCACGCATGGTTACAACTGCCATGTTCACTTCCTCCTTGTTAATAGTTTTCGGTTTATATACTATGCAGGCTCTCCCTGCACCCTAGCTGCCATTACCACTCAAACGCTTATATTCAAGAACCCTGAAAATAAGACCACAGTCCAAGTTAGCTTCACAATGACCGCGCGAAATTAGTAACTCTACTTATCCATGCACATATTTCAATTATGTTTTCGCCAAGACATCATCTTGCGAACGCACAAGACCTTGATCAGAAACAAAATACCGCACATATAACAGAGCCAAAGTAGCAGTATAGTGTTTCACGTTCTGCAATACAAAAAAGATGTGAATAACTTTTCCCCGCTGTGGAAAATGGGGAAAATGATGCCAATGTGACACTTTTCCACAATGCTGGTTAGGTACTTTTGTCCTTGTTGCAAGAAGATGTGCATAGTCACACCATGACTGTGAATATAACGTCTCAACAACTGCCACACGCGCAACCGCAACGGAGAAAAAATAGATTATGGCTCGTCTTGTGCCTTAGTTTGAGTATGCTGCTGGGATTATTCCCGTTCCCGATACCTTCACGAGCCACGTCGACCACTCCACTAGAACGAAACTACATTAGTCCCATAACCGCTACTGCCGACCCTGGAAAAATTACACATGGTTTTGATCCACCGAAGAAAAAATGGCTAGCAGGACACCGTGGCGTGGATCTTGCCGCTACAGTTGGACAAGACATTTATGCCGCACAAGATGGTGTTATTGCTTTCGTCGGGATAGTAGCTGGCACTCCTGTCCTTTCCATTGATCATAACGACGGCATCCGAACAACATATCAACCAATTGATGTCACCAATCCGGATATTTCCCAAGGCACCGTAATACAAGCGGGACAAGTAATTGGCAAACTCAGCCCCGTAGGCATATCACATGGGCAAGGACTGCATTGGGGTGCACGTACCGGCAAAGATACCTATATTAATCCTCTATCTTTACTCGGCGCGCCGGTAATTAGACTTAAACCATTAAGCAACCAATAACTTTACGCACGCGGGTGAGCTTTCTTGAAGGCTTCTTTTAACCTTTGCGAGCTCACGTGTGTATATATCTGCGTGGTCTGCAAAGAAGAGTGACCTAATAATTCCTGCACAATGCGTAAATCTGCCCCACCATCTAAAAGATGTGTCGCAGCGGTATGACGCAAAGAATGGGGACTGAGTTGTTCTACCCCAAGCTCATCTCCAGCTTTCTCGACGATGCGCCGAACCTGGCGAGGATCTATCCTGCCACCCCTACTGCCCAAAAAACACGCTTTTTCTTCTTTATTCGCACCACGAGCTGCTAATACTGGACGCGCCGTATCCAACCATTGCCGCAAGATTGATGCAGCATTTTCACCAAAGGGAACAATACGTTGCTTATTTCCTTTTCCAGTTACCTTTATTGTTGAGCGAGCAAAATCAATATCTGCAATATCCATGCCACACACTTCCGCTACACGAATGCCTGTCGCATAGAGCAACTCCAATAATGCGCTATCACGGATATATTCTTCTTCATGCACAGCTTGTGAAGCGCGCATGAGCTTGTCTGCTTGTTTTTCATTGAGCACTTTAGGCAAATGGCGTCCTTTTTTGGGCGAAACAAGGGTTGCTGCCTCATCTTTAGACACGAGATCTTGTGCTACTAGCCATTGTGAAAATCCACGAATAGCCGCTGTTCTCCTCGCAAGAGTGGCTCTTGTTTTTCCATCTTCGAGAGTTTGTCCTAGCCACGCACGGATATTGACAAGATGGAAATCTTGTAGTTCGGGAGCGCCTGCCGCAAAGTCTAATAAGTCAGACCGATAGCCTTTCACTGTTGCAGCAGAACGTCCAGCGACCAATGTGAGGTGCTTGGCATACGCGTCGATAAGCTCTATCAGTGATGTCGTGTTCAGAGACGACGAAAGTGCAGCAGATGTTTCTTGTGTTTTCATCTGCTGCACTTTCGATACTGACTCACCCATAGTGCATAACCCTAGCGTGTTAGGCAGACTCTGCGCTACTGCACACAGTGCCTTGTGCTCAAGAAAGGAACCAGCCCGAACCTTCAAGAACCTTTTGCTTAGGCTTGCCTCAATTACATTACAGCCCTATTTTAGATTATGCAAGCCTAACTTATAAAAGATTGGGGAAATTCGGCAAAACAGCTCCCGCACCCAAATCATTTACATCTAGACAGCACGTCGCCAGGCGTTATGGGCGCGCACCACTAAACCTTTGCGCTCAAGTACAACCAAGAGATACATACATAGCCCAAGACTCAATGCCGTTTCTTGCACAATCTGATCACTTGTCTTAGCCTGTGCTCCCAGTACATCAAATACCCGCAGTTCATTTCGGCTCAATGCTTGCACGTGGCTTGGTGCAAAATCAATTTCATACTGTTGCTCAGGATCAACTTCTCCCACAGCACTCAACAATGCCCGTACCTCATCTGCACTACACACCAATTGCGCTTGACCATTTCTAATTTTTTCATGACAGCCTAAGGATCCAACCCCAGTGATAGGACCGGGAACTGCCATTGTGACTTTCCCAAAGGCTTGTGCCCAATTGAGAGTATTTAATGCACCAGAACGCCATGCAGCCTCCATAACAACTGTTCCTTGTGTAAAAGCCGCTACTAATCTATTACGAGTCAAAAATCTATGACGCTGCGGAGTATGACCTGGCGGATATTCACTGACGATAAGTCCACGTTCCACAATTTTATCAAAGAGGTTACGGTTACCAGCTGGATAAAACCTATCTATCCCGCAAGCGCTAACCGCAATAGTCACACCCCCACTATCAAGAGCTTGTTTATGTGCCACAGCATCTACACCCAAAGCACCACCAGAGACAATTGTCCATTTATGCTGTGCTAAACCTTCAGCAATATATTGGGTAGCGTCAATTCCATAGGAAGAAACTGCGCGAGTACCGACAATAGCAACTGACTGCGCCAAAACCTTGCCCAAATCTAAATGGGATGAGCCACGCACCCACAAAGCATGAGGCATTACAGCGTCTTCTTGATAAGAACGAGTATGTTCACTCCTACCAGAGGCAGCAAACCCAAAAGCCTGGTTTAACTGCTCATAGGGCCATTGCGCAGAATCAGGAGTCAATAACCACCCTCCCAAAGACTCTACCTGTGCTAAATCCTCCTGGCTGCGATCGCAGTTATACCGTGCTTGCGTTTCACCTAGTAACCCACCAATCCATGATGACCTATTTTTAATGCCAGAAACAATTTCTTCCACATCATGACCAGCAGATAATAGCTCTTGCAACCGTTTACTAGGCCCTTCAAGCACCCGCGATAAATATGCCCAACACAATGTACGTTCTGAGATTTTCATAGATTTATACCTGACAAGTTCCTCAACTCTAGTCCTCGCATTACATGATCAATAGTTGGCTGTGCAATGTCTTCTAAATCAGCCAATGTCCATGCAAGTTTTAATGCCCTATCAACGCTTCGTTGGCTGACCATTCCTTGCGCTAAATATGCAGATAAAAGCTCCATAGCATCCTCTTTAGCAGGAAACTTCCTACGAATAATTGGAGCCTCAACAGAAGCAGTCACGTATTGAGACAAGCCTGCCTTGCGCCAACGCCACTGTGCTCTTTGACGACCAGCTGCCACACGTTGCGCAATCGTCGAACTCGACTCTGAAGAACAATCATGTAAAACTGCCCCGCTATTGCGCATTGCCACAACAATATCTAAACGATCCTTGAGCGGACCTGATAAATTACTCATATAGGTTCGTCGAACGCGCGACGAACACTGACATTTACTAGAGTCTTCACTGCCACAGCGACAGGGATTAGCAGCAAGTACAAGCTGGAAACGCGCAGGAAAAGTAATATTCATACGCGCCCTACTCAAATGCACATATCCTTGTTCAAGCGGCGTACGTAAAGAATCTAAAATATGCGCTGGTATTTCGCTTACCTCATCAAGAAATAGCACCCCATTATGAGCCAAACTTACAGCTCCTGGCATAGGTTTTCCTTGACCACCACCTAGTAAAGCTGCCTGGGTAATAGAATAATGCGGTGCTACGAAAGGCGGATCTGCAATAACGCCTGAATACGTTTTACCAAGTACAGAATAAATTGAGGTAGTTTCTCGCTGCTGATCCCCTACCAAAGGCGGCAAAATACCTGCCATACGCTGCGCAATCATTGTTTTCCCAGAACCAGGCGGTCCCATCATCAAAAAATGATGTCCACCTGTGGCTGCTATTTCTGCAATGTACTTTGCTTCTTGTTGCCCAGCAATATCTGCCATATCCAAAGAAACCTTGCTACTAGCGCACACCCGATTTTTTAATAAAGAATGTGCACAATCTAAGGTTTTTTCTCCAATAACCCATTGATATAACTCACGAATATGCTCAACTACAAGCACCGATATCCCATCGCATATTTCAGCTTCTGCCAGGTTTGCCCGAGGAATAACAACAGTTTTAATACCAGTTTCCTTTGACACCAACAATGTAGGCAACACGCCATTAACTGCTTTGATACGACCATCAAGACCTATCTCACCCAGCAACAAGGTACTCGCTAATTTTTGTAGTGCTGCATGATTATTTCCCACTGCCGTGAGAACTGCCATACACATTGCTACATCCAGATGAGCTCCAGATTTTGGTAATGATGCAGGTGATAAACTCACCACTGTTTTCGTTTTAGGCCAACTCAATTGACAATTTTGGACAGCAGTCTTAATACGATCACGAGATTCTCCGATAGCGGTATCTGTCATACCGATGATATACATCCCTGGCAGACCAACCCCGATATTAGCTTCTACCTCGATAATATGTGCTTGCACCCCTATGACAATTGCAGACAAAGTTTTAGCAAGCGCCACGGTCAACCGCCTTATAATGCTCGAACTCTGCCGAACCCATCATTGCTTGTGTAAAAACCACAATGACATCAAAACGAATGGGTACATGGTCTAAAACATATTCCTTGCTCTGCGCTAACCACTGCGCCATCACACCACGCATTCTTCTGAGTTTCTTGTCATCAACGCTTTCTGTACTTCCCCACCGTTTCGTCGATCGTGTTTTCACTTCAACGCATACAAGATCACCAGTTTTATCCCGGGCAATCAGATCAACTTCCCCGCCTCGGTAATGAACATTATGAGCCACAATCGTATATCCTTGCTCGCACAACCACGCTGCAGCTAGTTGTTCCCCATAAGTACCTAATTCTGCTCGATTATCATGCCTACGACGCACATCTATAGTTTCCCTACCACTGCTATATGACATAACTATGCTCCTTGAGAAAATCTTTTGATATATCTCCAGGTATAACAAGCACGCGAAACAGAAAATATCGTCGAAAGCTATGGAAAAGAAAAACTGTGGATAACCAACCATCGTGGTCAGTTATCCACAGGAAAAATAATAAGTGCTAGTCAGAATTGACTTTTTCTTTGCTTCTCAACGAGCCTCTGGTTTATCTAATTCTTCGATGTTGACGTCCTTGTATGTGATCACTCGGACATAGCGCACAAAGCGCATGGAACGATACATATCCCATACCCAAGCATCAGACATTCGCAGCTCATAGTACACATCATTACCTTGTGTATGCGGGATAAGTTCCACTGCATTTGCTAGATAGAACCGCCGTTCAGTCTCAATAACATAGGAAAACTGGCTCAAAATATCTCGATATTCACGGTAAAGTGATAGCGCAACTTCTGCTTCATAGTTATTGAGATCTTCAGCACTCATTATTACTAGGCTCCTCTTCTAGCAGTCGTCCAGGCGGCGTGAGCAAGTCTCACATTCTCATAACTATATCTATGCTCCGGACTGGCTCCGTGACGGCGCACCGCTTCCATATGATTCTTCGTAGAATATCCTTTGTGCTGCGCTAAGCCATACTCGGGATAACGCTCATCGAGTCTACACATCAGTTCATCTCTAGAATGCTTTGCCAGCACACTCGCTGCAGCTATGCAGCGTGCAACGCTGTCCCCACCAATGATCGGCAAATATGCGCTAGCCAAACCTGGTACCTTCATCGCATCAGTCAAAATATAACCCGGATGAATACCAAGCAAAGCAATTGCGCGACGCATCCCTGAGATATTGGCATGCTGTATGCCATGCCGATCGATATCAGCAGCATCAATATGCACAATGGCATATGCCCGAGCATGGTTTTTGATGAGAGGATATAATTTTTGGCGAGTATCTGCCGATAGTTGTTTAGAATCTGTCAGTTCAGATAACTCCGCTATGGGTTCCGGTGGCAAGATGCACGCGGCAATACTGATTGGACCACAACTTGCCCCTCGGCCTGCTTCATCCACACCAGCAACTGGCCCTAATCCATGCTTTTCAAGCGTAACCTCTAAGGTACGCAATTGCTTAAGAGTACGCACAACTTATTCTTGTATTGGCACAGGATCAACAGTTCCGATCCGATTGAATGGGAACAAAATAACACGAACTTTACCGCGGATATTCTCCCGTGGAATTGTTCCTTGGTATTGGTCGCCAATATGTGCCCTGGAATCCTTAGAATTAGTGCGATTATCGCCCATCATGAAGTAATTTCCCTCGGGTACTGTGACAGGACCAAAGTACGCACCACCACAAGCAGCAGAACCAAACTCAGAGTCAGGAATCTGATAAAAAGGCGGATCAAGAATATATGAAGAATCGATTTCCTTACCATCAACCATAATGCCAGGATCCCCTGGTTGGCATTGTACTATTTGCCCACCAGAAGCAATGATCCTTTTGACTAGATTATTTTCATCCGGCGCAACCAGCCCAACAAATGCCCCAATATCCTGCATACCACGAATAATCGGGTTAGCAGAACGCGTGGACTGGTAATTCTCATTCCACGAATCAGTACCCTCAAATACCACAACATCACCAGGTTTAGGATCAGAAAAGCGGTAACTGATTTTTTCTACAAAAATACGATCCCCCACACAACCAGTACATCCATGCAAAGTAGGTTCCATCGATTGTGACGGAATCATGTAGATACGCCCCACAAAGGTTTGGATGAGGGTAATAAAAACAAGAGAACACAAAACAACAATCACAAGTTCCACATACCAGGGACGTTGCTTTTGCGTATCTGTTTTGTCCTTAGCTTTTTGCCTAACCGCTTCAGTGGAAACAGTTTGCTCAGCAGCAGAATTATCAAAATCGTCTTTGCGTGTTGGAGTCACAGCACTATACTTTAGCACCAACTAGCTACAAGCAGCAGACAAGAACTGAAGAATAATCTATCGCATAGAAAAACCCAGTGGTCGCCGATAAGCACAAGGCAACCACTGGGTAATCTGAGAAAACGAATTAGCGCTTCTCTTTAATTTTCGCTGCTTTACCGCGTAGATCACGCAAGTAGTAGAGTTTCGCACGGCGAACTTTACCACGGCTAACAACTTCGATCTTATCAATATTTGGGGTGTGTACTGGGAAAGTACGCTCCACACCAATACCAAAGGAGATCTTACGAATGGTGAAGGTTTCGCGAATTCCATCGCCCTGGCGACGAATAACAACACCCTTGAATAGCTGGGTACGAGTCTTGTTACCTTCGATAACCTTTACGTGTACGTCGAGAGTGTCACCTGGACGGAAATCTGGAATATCATCACGCAAAGAAGCTGCATCGATTTTATCGAGAATGTTCATCTAAACAATCCTTAATTTTCAAGAACAGAGGATCCTGGCGGTATATAACTCAACCGGTTCATATTCACTACAATGATCACGACTATCTATGCATATGACAGCATAAGATAGACAACCAGGAAATTATGTCACATATAACGGCTAAAAACAAAATTGCATCCAGCCATATGAAGAATTAAAAACCTGCACTACGCAATGCTTGTGCCATAGCGCCCAGCCCCTGTGAGTTCTGTCGCGTAGCACCACGACGCACAGCAGTACCTTTCTGCGCTTTTTTCTTCGGAGAACGTCGAGTAGGCACAGCTTTTTCTTCTGAATCCTCATCAAGCCGCATCGATAAAGAAATACGATTACGCTCTGGCTCTACCTCCACGACTTTCACTGTGACAACCTGCCCAGAAGACACAATCTCATGTGGATCGGACACAAATCGATTAGCTAATGCCGAAATATGCACCAGACCATCTTGATGTACCCCTACATCAACAAACGCACCAAAAGCAGCAACATTGGTTACAGTCCCTTCGAGAATCATGCCAGGACGCAAGTCGCTAATTTTTTCTACCCCATCCTTAAATCGAGCAGTCTCAAACTCCGGTCGTGGATCACGACCCGGTTTTTCTAACTCAGAAAGAATATCGCTAATTGTTGGCACACCGAAGTTTTCGTCGGCAAAGCTCGCTGGCTTTAAGCTACGCAATACAGCGCTATTACCAATGAGCTCACCGACGCCAAGCCCAGCACTTCCAGCAATTTTGTTCACAATTGGATAGGCTTCAGGGTGCACTGCAGAGGCGTCGAGTGGGTTTTGTGCCCCGTTGATGCGCAAGAACCCAGCACACTGTTCATAGGCTTTTGCACCTAACCGAGGAACTTTTGTCAAGGTTGCTCGCGAGGAAAAGGCTCCATACTCATCGCGGTAAGCAACGATATTTTCTGCAATTGAGCTACTGATACCAGCTACTCGTGCCAGCAAAGGAGCACTTGCCGTATTGAGATCAACTCCAACCGCATTTACTGCATCTTCAACAACAGCGTCAAGAGTGCGCGCAAGTGCTGCTTGGTTTACGTCGTGCTGATACTGACCGACCCCAATTGCCTTGGGGTCAATTTTGACTAATTCTGCCAAGGGGTCTTGTAACCTGCGCGCAATAGACACTGCACCACGTAACGACACATCCATTGTGGGAAATTCTTGTGCCGCCAACTCCGAAGCGGAATAAACAGATGCACCCGACTCGCTTACTGTCACCGCTATAGGTGCCATCCCACCTGCTTGTTTGATAAACGTTGCGGTTTCTTCAGCCAGTTTCTTCGTTTCTCTACTTGCAGTTCCATTTCCAACCGCAATGAGTTCAACTGCATATTGGGCACATATATGCGCTAGTTCTTCCCGTGCTTGCGCCCATTGATTGCGCGGTTGATGAGGATACACAATAAGCGTGTCAAGCACTTTTCCTGTCTTATCTACGACAGCGCACTTAACGCCATTGCGATAACCTGGATCGAGCCCAAGCGTCGTACGCTGACCGGCAGGTGCTGCCAATAACACGTCTTTGAGATTGCGCGCGAAAACCAACAATGCTTCTTGTTCCGCTTTCTCCTTCAGGCGCATACGCACGTCAAGACTGGCAGAAATGTAGAGTTTTGTTTTCCACGACCATAGCAGAGCACTACGCAGCCAAGGGGAAACATCATCATAGCCAGTGTGCGCAATGAGCTTTTCGACGTAGTGCTGGTCATCATGCTCATTATCACTAGCAATAAAGCTAAGGTGAAGTACCTCTTCTTTTTCTCCACGCAGCAGCGCTAAAATTCTATGGCTTGGCAACTCGGCAAATGACTGCGAAAACTGAAAATAATCCTTATACTTTTCACCTTCTTGTTCTTTGCCTTCAATAACCTCAGCGCGCAATTGTCCATGCTGGTACATATGTTCGCGAATATCACCGACAAGATCAGCATCAACTGCTAAGCGATCACTGAGAATGGCACGTGCTCCATCCAACACTGCTTTTATATCCGGAAAACCACTGCAGATAAAACGCTGCGCATATTCCTCTGGATTGAGATGGGGCTGTGCGATAAGTTCATCTAAAAGATTTTCTAAACCAGCCTCACGTGCACTATCTGCTTTTGTTTTTCTTCGCTTTTTATACGGCAAGTAAAGATCTTCTAAACGTGCTTTTGTGTCGCATTGTTCGATTAATTGGCGCAGCTGATCAGATAATTTTCCTTGCTGTTCAATAGCAGCAAGGATTGTTTCTTTACGTTGGGCAAGTTCTTGAAGATAACTGGCTCGTTGTTCAATATGACGCAATTGGGAATCATCTAAACCACCAGTCGCCTCTTTACGATACCGAGCAATAAAAGGAACTGTGTTCCCTTGCGCTAATAGTTTTAAGGCAGCAGCAACATGAGCGTGCTCAGTATTAAGTTCCGTAGCAATCGTATGTGCAATCATTATGCTAAGTTTATCTTCTTCCCACTAGGGCTAGAGCTTCGACATCAGTGTTCAAGCATGAAGATACATGAAGATATTAGCTTCCTCGTTGTTCAAGATAAGACTCATCTTCCGGGCTTAGCTTTTGTGTCGCTCGTAGTTTTTCTATCAAATCTGGTCGCACCGCCATCGTGCGTTCTAGTGCTTGCTCTCGACGCCACCGCGCTATCCGAGCATGATCACCAGAAAGTAAAACAGGTGGTACTTCTCGATCACGCCATACTCGTGGTTTGGTATAGCTAGGTCCTTCTAATAATCCATCGGAAAAGCTATCTTCTTCATGACTGCGCTTATTTCCTAATACCCCAGGAATAAGACGCGTGATTGCCTCTGCAATAACTAAAACAGCTACTTCGCCACCAATCAGCACATAGTCGCCAATGGATACTTCACGTACTCGGTAACGTCGGCGAGCATCATCAATCACGCGTTGATCTATTCCCTCGTATCGACCACAGGCAAACACAATATGCTCTTCTTGCGACCAGGCTTGAGCATGCTCCTGATTAAACGGAACCCCTGCAGGTGTCGGGATAAGCAATAACGGCATATGTGGATCTTCGTCTGTGCGTATATCCCGCTCATTAGCATAACTATGCCCTGTTATCCCTTGTAGCTCATCATGGCGTTGGACGTCGACATGGCGTTGAGCAGTATCGAGAGTATGCGCTAACTGTGCTTTACCAGTTTGTGCTGCCACATCGTCGAGTGCTGCTCCCCATACTTGCGGTTTCATCACCATTCCCGGCCCACCACCATAAGGAGAATCATCAACTGATTGGTGCACATCTGTTGTCCACGCCCTTAGGTCATGAACACACACGTTGAGTTGACCTTTTTCTATCGCCTTCCCTAACAACGCATGGCGCAACGGATCAAGATAGGCAGGAAAAATTGTGAGCACATCAAGTTGCATTATCCAACTCCCGTATTAGAGTTCTAACAAACCATCTGGCGGAGTGATTGTGCACGTCCCGCTCTCGACGTCCACCTCAGGAACAATGGCATGAACAAAAGGAATTAACACGTCTTTTTCCTGTTGCTGCTCCGTCGCCTCGAGGCGAACCTCCAAGAGGTTAGAGGCAGCCCCATGTATCACACCGGTAACAACGCCAATGTCTGCTTCATCATGAATAATGCGCAATCCAATTAACTCATGATCGTAGAAGGAATCATCATCGTCTTCTTTATCAAGAGGTGGTGCCCAAAATTGGGTACCCCGCAAGGTATCGGCTACGGTTCGATCTGGCACTTCAGCAAATTTAATCAGCATTCTCCCCTGATGCATCCGACGTGTTTGGATGGTAAGACTATGCTCTTTTCGCCCCTGACGTCCATTGAGCACTGCCCCCTTGGCAAAGCGAATATCGGGTTCGTCGGTAAGCACTTCAACGCTTACTTCCCCTTTGATCCCATGAGACTTAATCACTTTGCCGATCATTAACTCCATGACATCACCATACCTAGTTTCTTAGTACGCCACCAATACACACGTGTGTGAGGGATGTAGGAAAAGAACAAGAGGGTATTACCTGCAATGGCAATACCCTCTTAAAGAAGTAACAACAGCGTGAATTATTCAGCTGATGCTTCTTCCTGATCTGCTGCTTCTGCTTCAGCTTCTTCAGCTTTTTCTGCTTCAGCAGCAGCTTTAGCGGCAGCTTCTTCCTTAGCTTTACGCTTTTTCTCGGTGATAGCTTCTGCTGTAGGTCCTTCATTAGCCTCAGCAAGAGCCTTATTGAATAGCTCAAGTTTAGATGGCTTCTCAGGTGCAACCTGAAGAGTTCCTTCAGCACCATCAAGACCCTTGAACTTCTGCCAGTCACCAGTAATCTTAAGCAAAGCAAGAACAGGCTCAGTTGGCTGTGCACCAACGCCCAACCAGTACTGTGCTCGCTCAGAATTAATCTTGATTACAGAAGGATTCTGCTTTGGTTCGTAAACACCAATGTTTTCGATTACTTTGCCATCGCGACGAGTACGTGAATCAGCAATAACCACACGGTAATGTGGAGTACGGATACGTCCTAGACGCTGTAGCTTAATTTTTACAGCCATGTTCTACCTCTTTTTAGTCACTGGGCAGTACAGACACTTTGCATATTCTATCTTTAGCAAAGCCGGTTCAACCCTTGGATTTTACTGCGTGTGACTCACCAGCCGACCGTAGACGGTTATGATATACCGCAGTGTGGACATGCCATCGTCACAAACAAGATAAAGATGACGACAACCCATCCAAAGCTACCAGACAAAAAATCAAGAACCAAATTTCTCCTAGTCTCATCACTATTCCATTGCCACCCCGTCACCAGGAATATAAAATTCTTAAAAAACTTAACCGGTGTCACTACATAGCAATAGGTTTGAGGCGAGTAAACTAGCACCATCATAAGATCTATACGATCATTGCTCCCCATACAGAATCGACCCAGTTTAGAACGGCAAGAGAATAGCTCACCACCTGCATGAACCCATCACAGTCATCTCAGTATCGCTATGACCTCGACGGTCTGCGCGCTATAGCGGTTTTGCTTGTAGTTTTCTACCATGTTTTCGTCGGGCGTGTCTCTGGTGGCGTCGATATTTTCCTCTTGCTATCTGGGTTTTTCTTTCTCAGTTCACAACTGCGTTATGCAGCAAAACCACAGGCTTCACTCAACCCGTGGTTTCCCTTCTGGCGCACTATACGACGACTAGCGCCGTCCTTAATCACTGTACTTGGTGCAGTGTACTGCGTAACCGCATTATTCACTCCACAGCTGACCACTCTAGAGTTCTACCGGCAAATAACAGCAAGTCTGTTGTATTACCAAAATTATGAACTCATCAATCAAGATGCCGACTATAATGCTGCTTCCCCCACCACCTCAGCGCTACAGCACCTATGGTCAATGTCTGTGCAAGGGCAATTTTATCTCTTCAGTATTGCTTTTGCTTTAGTTTGTGCCGCCATATATAAAACTGTACGCAGGAAAACTCGGAGCGAAAAGAAAGAAAAAGCTGAACGAAAAATCCAACTTGCCATTGTCATCATCTTAGGATTAATTACACTCGCTTCTTTCTGTTATGCCGCTCGGTTTGGGCTTTATGGAACCTCTGAAAATTACTACTCTTTCTTCTCTCGGTTATGGGAAATGACCCTGGGCGGAGTATGTGCGCTCAGTATTTCCCGCATAAAACCGAACAATAAAGTTGGTACTTTGCTAAGCAGCTTAGGTTTAATTGCTATAGCACTTACCGGTGTATTTATCACTACTACCACTGCTTTCCCAGGGCCACTATCGCTTATCCCACTTGGGGGCGCACTGCTTATCATCGTCGGCGGCAAAAATAATCACAACGCTATTTCTACATTCTTGTCACTACCAGTGTTTCAGTGGGGTGCAAAAATTGCTTATCCGCTTTACCTCTGGCATTGGCCACTGCTTATTATCTGCACATCATATTCCGCACATGATTCTGCAACTGCTGAATTGTCGTGGCTGAGCAAAGCTGCAATTATCATCTGTTCCATTGTGCTTGCGTATCTTACGCACCGCTTCGTCGAGCAGTTTTTCATGCAAAAGGCGCCTAGAGCGCTGGCTGGACAAAAACATATGCACCGACTTAAAGAGAGCGTGGAATCAACCGCAGGAAAACTCAAAGCACTAGCAAGTGTTGGTTTTATTACAGCTTTGCTTGCGCTTTTGTCGCTCCAACCACATCAAGAACACCTTATTGAGCAAGCACAAAATACTTTCGTCATCGACGAGGCACATTATCCCGGAGCTTTGGCAATCACGGGTGCTGCAGTTCCCAATGGTTTGACATATTATCCTGATCCACAGCTCATTTCTGAGATTTATCCAGAACCAGGTGCCCAAGGGTGCGTCACCATGAAGTGGGAAGGGGCAGATACCACTCGTACTAATAAAGTGGACGGGGCACCATGCATTTATGGTGATCTTGAAGCTGAGACAACAATAGTTATGACTGGCGGCTCTCATGCGGAACAATGGATGCCACCACTTCACGCACTAGGGATGCAATATCACTTCAAGGTTATTCCTTTAGTTCGTCAAGGATGCCCTATGACGATCGAGGACGACTCTTTTATTGACGCCACCTGTGCACAGTGGAATGAAAATGTTTTGGACACCATTATTGCTATGGATCCTGATTTGGTTTTCTCTACTTCAACGCGTCCGGAAAAAGACCATAAACCAAGTGTCGATGCTGTACCTGATGGGTATATCAACTTCTGGCAACGTCTAACCGACGCAGGCATTAATTTCCTGGGATTACGCGACAACCCCTGGTTCTACGATCAGCAGGGACAAGAATGGGATATGAACCAGTGCATGATTGCCCGGAAAAATGATATTTCTGAATGTTCTATCCAACGAGATAAGGTTTATGCTCCCGAAGATCCTGCTGCAGCATATACCCGTCTAGGGTCGAATATGCACTTTGTAGATACTGCTGACTGGTTCTGTAATAGCTCAACCTGCCCACCAGTTATCGGCAATACCTACGTGTACCGGGATCAAAACCATATTTCCTACGCTTATGCATTGAGCACTCAAAAATTACTCTGGAAATACCTAGAACCATTGCTCACCCCAAACGCTAATTCCCCTACAAGTAGTATGCGACCAAGTAGCACAGCCACTTCTACTCCTGCCCCCGCAAGCACAACTGCTAAGAAAACCTCTACTTCTCCTACCACCACGGCAACCAGCACCAAGACAAACACGAGCACTGTTTCCTCGTCTTCTTCCCAGGTGCAGAAGAAATAAAGAGAATAATAAGCACTTAAAAGGAAAAGTCCCTGTAGCAGCTATAGAGCGCTACAGGGATTCTAATTCGTGGGTACCTATTTTCCTTTGCCGAAATCAAGGTTATTGAGGTCGATATTTTCCAACCCCTTGGGCATTTTTGGCATTCCAGGCATACCTGGTAACCCTGCACCACCTTGCAATTGTTCCTGCATTTTCTGCAACTCAGCCATATTCGGCATTCCAGGCATTCCGCCAGGCATTCCAGGCATATTATTGCTACGCTTTGGTGCTTTACGTTTACCGTTTTTACCTTTACGCCCTTTAGGTTTCTTCTTTGTAGCGCTCCGGCCACCTCCCATGCCAAACTGACCGGCCATCTGCCCCATCATCTTCTTTGCATCGAAGAACCGTTCTACCAGTTGATTTACTTCAGTAACGCTTACGCCAGAACCATTGGCAATGCGCTTACGTCGAGAAGCATTTAGAATTTTGGGGTTTTCTCGCTCAGCAGGGGTCATACCACGGATAATGGCCTGAATGCGGTCGAGCTGTTTCTCATCAACCATGTCCGCCACCTGAGACATTTGCTTTCCACCAGGGAGCATCTTGAGGATATTACCAATCGGCCCCATTCGACGAATCATAAGCATTTGGTTGAGGAAGTCTTCCAGAGTGAGCTCCCCTGTACCAATTTTTTGCGCTGCAACTAATGCTTGTTCTTGATCAAGTTTCTTCTCTGCTTGTTCAATGAGCGTGAGAATATCACCCATGCCAAGAATACGACTTGACATACGCTGTGGGTGGAATACATCGAAATCTTCTAGCTTTTCACCAGTAGAGGCAAACATAATTGGCTTGCCAGTAACCTCACGAATAGATAATGCAGCACCACCACGAGCATCACCATCTAATTTAGTAAGCACTACACCAGTGAAATCCACGCCATCGCGGAATGCCTCAGCAGTATTTACTGCATCCTGACCAATCATGGCATCAATGACGAAAAGCACTTCATCAGGGTTGATAGCATCGCGGATATTTCGTGCCTGGGTCATCAAAGTCTCGTCAATACCCAATCGACCAGCTGTATCGACGATCACCACATCATG
The DNA here is from genome assembly GCF_007904105.1 of Corynebacterium sp. sy039. NCBI lineage: Bacteria > Bacillati > Actinomycetota > Actinomycetes > Mycobacteriales > Corynebacteriaceae > Corynebacterium > Corynebacterium sp. sy039. Next base: position 1,421,822 of record NZ_CP042325.1, read on the forward strand.
CTGGCTACGCTTTGCTTCTTCAACACCTGCTTGAGCCACAGCGACTGGATCACCATGCGAAGTACCCATTTCGTGTTCGAGGGAATCGATCGATGTACCAGGATCCGGAGCAAAGGTAGGAACACCTGCACGCTGACCTACAATCTCAAGCTGCTGCACTGCACCAGGTCGCTGCAAGTCACATGCAACGAGCATAGGGGTATGACCTTGCTCAGCAAGATATCGTGCCAGTTTACCTGCCAAGGTAGTTTTACCCGCACCTTGCAAACCTGCCAGCATAATGACCGTTGGTGGATTCTTTGCCAAGCGCAAACGGCGCGTCTCGCCACCAAGAATTGCAGTAAGTTCTTGGTCGACAATTTTAATAATTTGCTCTGCAGGATTGAGCGCCTTAGATACTTCTACCCCTAAAGCACGCTCCTTAATTTTGGCAATAAAACCGCGCACTACCGGCAAAGAAACGTCAGCTTCTAGGAGCGCAAGACGAATTTCTCGAGCAACAGCATTGATATCAGCTTCGGTGACTCTGCCTTTTGTCCGTAGACCTGATAAAGCTTGACCCAACCTATCTGATAGAGACTCAAACACGCTAGCGAACTCCTTGAAACCTAAAAGTATGTAACAGTGTAATCCAAAAACCCTATTATAAGGCTCACATAGGGGTGAGCGAAAATACGCAACAGCCACAGCATAGCGAAACTGCCCTACCGCCCATGCGATTTCTTATTTTTTATTTCCTGATGTCAATAGTCTAGTCACATCTCGTTCTACTTGTGCTCGATCAAACCCTGGTTCTAGTTGACACTGGACAATCATCGTCGCCCCAGGGGTAGTCATGCGCAACCACTTAATTCCTGGCAATACCCCTAATAGAGTACCTAAAGCTGCCTGGCGATCCGTCGTACGCACTTCTAAAATATCGTCCTGCCACATGGTTGTGGTCAAGCCGCCGTGGATCGTCGGTAATGCACTAAATACGCCAGACTTATAGCTTTGCACAATATCTTGTTCATCAAATCCAGTACCTAGGGTGTTATATACCTCAAGTTCTGCCTCGACAATGCGCTGACCACTATCTTTATCCACTCTTGTTGTTATGCCTGCACCAAGGATATTCCATTCTTTTGCAGCTACAAGTGCAAAAATACGGATACTTTCACGGTCATAACTACCACGCCAGTAAATCGTCGCACGCATATTATTTTCTTCATGCCGCACACCCACCGTATCAGGTGCATGTACCTGAGGTGGCTGAGGCGCTAATGCACTCAGCTGTACTTTCGCTCGGTGGCATAGAGTTTTTAATCCTGCGCTCAACGACGGACTAAACACTCCAGGTCCTGTCGCTAAAGAATCTGCTTCAACTAGGGTTTCTAATAAGTTGATGATTAATCGGTCATATCCAGTAGCATCGAGCAGCTGTTCCAAGGCCTGCGAACCAGTGGGATCCATACGCCTGAGGATTTGTGGAATCAACGTATGCTGCGCTACAACCGTTTTGACGATATGAATTTCTTGTTTATTAAGCCGCAATCTTTTAGCCATATGAGCAACATACTCAGCGCCTACTTGCTCATGCGGTAACTGCTGCCCCTTACCAATATCATGAAAAAGTGCTGCCAGATAAAGCAAATCTGGACGTGCCACGTTTACACTTCGCTGTGCACAATTGTGCACCACCATAAGACTATGCTGGTCGACGGTATGGATATGGGTTGGTTCTCTCGGCACAAGCCCACGGATATTTTTCCACTCTGGAACTATTTTCTCCCATAATCCATACTCATCCATCTGATGTATTACCCGTGCACTGTGCTCGGGTGAGCTGAGCAAAGCAAAAAAATCACCTGCCATATTAGTGGGCATAATCTCTGGTAATGGCGGTAACTGTGTCAAACGTTTCCAGGTATGTGGCGCAACACTAAGCCCGGTGCGTGCCCCAGCTGCTGCTACGCGCAATAACAAACCTGGATCACTAAGGTCAGGAGTACGCGAAAGGGTGATCTCACCATTGAGTTCCACAACATCGACGTCGAGTGGCCGTCGAATAGGACGCCTGATTTTTGTGCGCGACGGCAACAAGTTTCGTGCAGTGGCTAATGCTTCAGTAAGAGCATCATCGACTGTTTTAGCCGCAGCAGCCAAAGCACGCGCTAATTCATAGCGATCAGCAAAACCTAAATCTGTTGCAACATCGACGGCGAACTCAGGATCAAGAACATCTCTCGCTCGCCCCATATGAAAATGCAACAGTGTTCGAGTATCAAGCAGTAGCGTACGTTGTTGATCCAACTGTGCGCGATTACTCAGATTTGCCAAAGCAAGAGCATTAATTAAATCAATATCACGTAACCCGCCATGACCATGTTTCAGATCAGGTCTAGTCATTGTCACCAAAGAACCTGAACGACGCCACCGAGCTATCGCAGTATCAACAAGATTATTAAAATTCTTTTTTAATTCTTTACGCCATGTGGCAAGGACTAACTCTCGCGCTCTTTCAGTTAATTTTTCCTGCCCCCGACAATGCGATAAATCCAAAAGAGCAAGTGCCGCAGTAGAATCTGCCGTCATCATCTGTGCACATTCTTCTGGCGTGCGTACTGCATAGTCAAGACGCATTTTTGCATCCCAAATGGGGTACCACACACGCTCAATTTCTGCCGAATCAAGCGCGGTGGCTTGGGCGTCGACAAGCAATATGAGATCAAGATCTGAATGTGGACCGAGTTCACCGCGGGCAAAAGAACCCGTAGCTGCCAGTGCAGTACCTGATGGTAACTGCACGGAATTGAGTATATCCCAAGCTCTATGCTGTGCTTGTTGCCTGAGTTGTTGAGGCATTACATGAATATGACTCATAGCAGCACGACGTTATCCTGTTCTCTTAGGTGTTCTGGTGTTTCAGGGTTGCCTGAGTGTGGGTAGTTTTCCCACATGAGGTATAGCTGAGGGACTTACACTGCATCTGCATCACGTTCGCCAGTGCGAACGCGAACAAGCTGTTCTACATTAGTAACCCAGACTTTGCCGTCACCAATTTTTCCAGTATGCGCAGTATCGACGATCGCATTAAGTACCTCATCTAATTGAGCATCATTGATGACGATTTCAATTTTTACTTTAGGCACAAACTCCACCGCATACTCTGCACCACGATAGACCTCTGTATGCCCTTTTTGTTGCCCAAAACCTTGGGTTTCTGTCACAGTCATACCGTGGACACCAATTTGTTCCAAGGCATCTTTAATATCGGTGAGAGTAAAGGGTTTGACGATAGCTGTCACAAGTTTCATGGAATGCTCCTATGGCTTAGCAGTTGTTGCTCAATTATTCTACTTAACTCTTTGCTGAAAATTTAGTTGAATGAAGGACCAGCAGTATCATAAGCAGTTTCGCCATGCTCATGGAAGTCAATGCCATTTGATTCTTCTTCATCATCAACTCGCCAACCCAAGGTTGCTTTCACAATGAATGCCAAAACCACAGTGATAAGGCCAGCAAAAATCATAGCAATGAGCGCAATCAGAATTTGGACTACAAAAAGTTTTACGCCATCAGAACCACCACCTGTGAGCAATCCCTTGCCATCTGCCAATAGCCCCACGCCAATCGTGCCCCACAGACCAGCTACAAGGTGGACACCCACAACATCCAAGGAATCGTCGAAAGCGAATTTATATTTTAGTCCCACGCCAAAAGCAGCAAGGATACCGCCAATAGCACCAAGAATGAGTGAGGTAACCGGGGTGAGATCACCAGCTGCAGGAGTAACAGCAACTAAACCAGCGACGACACCCGAAGCAGCACCTAAAGATGTTGCATGACCGTCACGGATTTTTTCCACAAGCAACCAACCTAGCATTGCAGCTGCGGTGGCAGCGGTAGTGTTAACCCACGCTAATCCAGCTAATCCATCTGCAGCAAAAGCAGAACCGCCGTTGAAACCAAACCAACCGAACCAGAGCAGTGCTGCGCCAAGCATCACAAAAGGTAGGTTGTGTGGTCGCTGCGAAGAGCGAAGGAAGTTTTTACGTTTTCCAATGATAATGGACAGCACTAACGCACTCACACCTGCAGAAATATGCACGACTGTACCACCAGCAAAGTCAATTGGCTTGATGAGTGCTTCTGCTGCGTCGTCAACGCCGAATAACCAAGCAGCAACACTATTTTCACCGTGAGCCAGCAAACCGCCACCCCACACCATATGCGCTAATGGGAAGTAAGCACACGTTGCCCATAATCCTGCAAAGAGCATCCAAGAGCCAAATTTGACACGTTCGGCTATGGCACCAGAAATCAATGCGGTAGAGATAACAGCAAAGGTGAGCTGGAATGCAACATCAATAATGTTGGGATAACCAGATGCACCTGCAATATAGTTGCCTTCTGCGTCAGTAATGGAGTTTTTTAGCCCAAAGAACTCAAAAGGGTTGGCAAATACCCCACCTATTGATTGAGAGCCATAGGACATGGACCATCCCCATAGCACATAAATAACGCTGACTAACCCAAGTGTGCCAAAAGACATCATCATCATGTTTAGCACTGATTTTTGCCTGGACATACCGCCATAGAAAAATGCAAGTGCAGGTGTCATGAGAAGAACCAGTGATGCTGATATGAGCATCCAACTTGCATTTCCTGATGCTTGTAGCACTTCTTCCGAGCTCATGATGTGCTCTCCTTTTCTCAGAATCCCTCAGTGGATACGACTGTTGCCATGCAACTCACTATATAACTATAGACATACAGAATTCTTTTCTATAATCCAACAGTTAGAATGGGGTACCCACTCACGAAAGACAAGGCATTATCACTGCTAAGAGCACCGAAAAAGGCAGCACCCCATCATGGATGCTGCCTATAAAGATTCACTGCGCCATCGCGCATCATCACACAAAGATGGAATGACTAACCAGCGAAAACTTAATGTGTGCCCAAAAGCGCATCGACAAAACCATCAACCTCAAAAGGTGCTAAGTGGTCAGCGCCTTCCCCAAGACCCACCAATTTCACTGGAACACCAAGTTCTTCTTGCACTCGGAACACAATCCCGCCCTTGGCTGTGCCATCAAGTTTGGTTAGTGCAACACCAGTAATCTCTACGACATCACTAAATACTTTCGCCTGGTGCATACCATTTTGCCCGGTAGTAGCATCAAGGACGAGCAAGACCTCATCAACTTTTGCTTTCTTTTCCACTACTCGTTTTACTTTGCCAAGCTGATCCATCAAATTCGCAGAGTTATGCAAACGACCGGCAGTGTCAATGAGAACCACGTCCACTCCTGATTCCACGCCCTGCGACACGGCGTCGAAAGCAACGGAAGCAGGATCTGCACCTTCTTTGCCACGCACTGTTCGCGCCCCTACGCGTCGACCCCATGTTTCTAGCTGATCAGCTGCGGCAGCACGGAAAGTATCTGCAGCGCCAAGAAGAACAGAGTGCCCCATAGACACAAGAACACGTGCAAGTTTTCCTGTTGTGGTCGTCTTACCAGTGCCATTGACTCCCACAACCAAAATCACCGCTGGCTTACCGTCATAAGGCATAGCCTTAATAGAGCGATCCATATCTGGTTGCGCTGCACTAATCAAACATTCACGTAGCATTTCCCGCGCTTCTTGCTCAGAGGAAACCCCACGCTTGGCAATGGTTTCTCGCAATTGATCAACAACTTTGAGCGTCACATTAGCGCCAAGATCTGCTTGCAATAGCAATGCTTCAATATCTTCCCACGCCTCATCGTCGAGATCTCCCTCGCTAAGCATACCGAGTACAGAACGACCAAAAACATTTTGTGAACGCGATAGGCGGGCGCGCAACCGAGCAATACGACCGTCAGCAGGATCAATATCTTCGACAGGGGCACTGTCAACGCTATCAGCGCTATCAGTGGTGTCAGCGCTATCAGGGCTATCAGCGCTATCAGAAACACCATCCTCAGAAACAGTATCGGCAGCAGAATCAGAGTCAGAGCTTTCGACATCATGGATCTGTGCTCCCTGCTCGTGAGTTTGTGAGTCGAGTTTCGTCGCATGAGCGTCGATAAGCTCCTCAGGTTTATTCGTGCTTTCTGCGGCTATAGCAGGTTCAGCAGATTCAGCCTGACGAACCTCAGGCTCCGATTGGGCTAATTCAACTGGTTCTTTTTGCGCAGAACTAAAATTAAACCCACCTTGAGCCTGATAATTACCCGACTTCTCTTGTTGCGTTAGTTCCTTTTTAGGCTGCTCATTCTCAAAACTGATTTTTTTTGCGCTGTGCCGACGCAAACCAATAATGACAAAAGCAATAAGCAACAGCACTACCACTACGGCAGCAATAAGGATTATGAGCTGAGTATTCATGATTCTTTCTCCAGTTTCTCTCACATAGTATTAAAAACTTATTCCTTGGTGTTTCACCGCTAAAACCATAGCCTCAGCAGCAACCATATCGCTTGTCACCAGTTCTGGCACAATATCAGCCAATAACGCCCATGCTGGAGTCACTGCGTCAAGGGTCTTAGACGATGTGATCAAACCATGCGCATGCATACGAGCAGCAAGAGCCAAAATAAGCGATACCACTGGAGTCAATGCCCACACATTATCACGAGCATCAGTATCGACCCCATCCAATTTGTCAAAGCGTACACGTGCCATAGCGTAAAGAGTTTTATTGGTACTACGCAAGGTACGTAATAAGGTCACAGCTGGTTGAATCAATCCCTGCGAAGACAACAATTCACACAGACATTCTCGCTGATTAAACGCCTCAAATACCGCTAAAAGCCGTGATCCTTCATCCATAATCGCCCCAGGAACAACCCGAGAATCAGCGAAAAACATAGAAAGCAGATTTTTCTGCTGCGACTCATCCATAGACGCAATTGCCACCGTAGAACGATCAATGCACGCAGAATCCAACGTAGCATCTCTACCGGTTTTGAGTATTTCTACCACATTCTCCCCAGCAAGATGCACGAGCTTTTCGACGATTACCGCCACATCTGGATCCACTGTCTCATCCGCAAATGCTGACCCGAACTTGGCAACGTCTTCTGTGGCTAGCTCCGTTCCTTGTTCTTCATGTTCCATGATCTCTCTGGAGTCTTGAGCACCTTCTTGCTGTATTTGATGAGATAATCGACTATCTAATTCGCCAAGTAGTGCCAAGGTATCAATCCATGCAGCCCGGTGAATATCCTCATAATGGTTGTGCTCTTCTTCCTGATAAGCACTTGAAACAGTATGACCAGAAAAAATGCATAGACTTAAGGTTGTTTCAATAATCTTTCCAGGTTGTTGCGTTGCTGGCACTAAACTTTCTGACAAGCCTTTAAGCGCATTATGCGGCTGAGAGCGCAATACTTGTTGCACTGCTTTGCGTGCATCGCCTTTAGCCAACCCTGTGGTAATGGTATCCCACAGCAATGGCATAACTTCAGCGGAATCAGGCACTTGCGTGCTGTCACCAGCAAGAAAAGCAGAAAGCTGTGTCAAAACACCGACGGTGTCTGCGTCTGCGTCATCGTGAGGATCAATATAATGCCCTGGCTGTTCTAAAATATAGGCATAGTCCCCAGGAGTAATTGGTGCACGTAGAGTCATAAACGGATCATGCGTATGCAATTGGATTGCCAGATTACCCGCATTCCTTAAATTATCTGGCAATGTTAAAACCCCAGAATGGACGTCGAGAGTATAAGCTGGCTCCCACGGAGCAGTCAAAGCCCATACCCAAGCACGTAGCCGAGAATGATCAGTAAGACCACTAAAGCTCATTACCCCAGGTTGCTCAGGATCAGTCTGAAGCGTGTATTCCTGCTCAGAACGTAAATCGGCAACAGTGACCGAAACTTTATTGCGACTGAGTGCATCTGTCCACTCCAAATCAATACGTCCAGCAGGCATAACGCACGCACTTGCAGCAATTGGAGCGAGATCAGCAACATACGTTAAATCAGAATCCGCAGCTTTGAGCTTAATCGTTTTTACTGGAGCTCCATGAGTATTGCGCACGGTAACCGTCGGATTGCGTAACTGCCCCACTGCTCGAATACGTAATTGCCCGTCGGCAGCTAAACGACGCGGACGCACCACCACTCTACTCGCACGCCACATTGGTGGCTCACCAATCAGTGGTAACTCAAAGGTTAATCGAGGTGGAGTAAACCGTAGCGGCAGTTGATCACCTTCGTCGGTACTCACGATAAGTTCTGCTCCTGCCTGATCAGGCGCTACCGACAATACCTGTGGCTGACATCTAAATTCTTTTTCTCCTGGTATAAGCTGTAGCGTTGCTTCGCTCAACCCACCACCCGTAGGAATCCGAAATGCTTTCGATACACCAGCAATATCCATATGTGCTTGTGCGCCTTCAACTAACGCAAACTCATGTCGGAATGACTCATTCCGCGGTCCACGCATACGAACAAGATATTCCCCCACCCACGGTGCATCATAAAGGTCAGGATCAAAAACCTGAAATACCCCACCTTCAGCTGGCACTTCGAGTGGTTCTGGTTGGGTAATTTCTTCACCAGCGTGCGATGCACCTGCATAAGAAGAAATAGATAAATACCAGGTTTCACTGTGTCCTGAAGGAGTAGGAGGGAAAACTGCAAGCAAGGAACTGTCATAAACAGCTAACCCACTCAAACTCGTCAATGCAGGTAATGGCTCCCCGGGATTTTGGAACATGACTCGCTGGCGCACATCAATACTGCGGATTCCTTCCATAGACGCCTTAGCACCTTGTGGCACAGCAACCATCGATGCAGCATGATATACATCCACATAGTAACACGTCCAACCTACCCAGCCTTCAACAGCACAAGAAGATAATGGTGTGATATGTTCACCGCTCACAATGTCTTCTAATATCGTTGCCTCAGGCACCAATACATGAAGGTATTGATGATGAAGTGAGACTTTATCACTAACATTTGCGCCACCAGCACTAAAGAGCAACATGGCATTATCACTATTGATAACAGGCACTGTCCACACAATGTTGTGCGTAAGATCTTGAACGATGATGTCACGCACTGGATGATCAACAGAAATATCTAATGCTTCGCTAAAACCCGACTCATCTCCCCAAGCACGTCCAGTACGATACACCTTCGTTGTTGAGTCTATGGATACACGCCAACTTACTTGTTGCTGTTCTACTCCTACTGCTGTATGCGGGGTGTTATCAACATTCTTAGGTAACTGTGGTAAGCGCTGTTGAGGCAAACGTAAACAGATCTTTTTACGCTGCGCATCATAAATAATTCTCGGACGCATTTCCCTACCAGCAACCCCAACAGCAGAATCACGATCATGTGTTCCCACTGGCCGCTCCCGCAACTCTGCAACAACCAATTCATCAATTGTGGTAGGCAGCTTAGGCATCAACCCAGATCTATCTCGGTCGAACCAGCTATGCGGATGGTCAAGGGCAAAACGTCGTAATGCATAAATGCCTGCCAGGATTTTCTCACTATATTCCGGGCTATGCTGCGCCGCTTGTGAAAAGTAGGGTGTGGTTTCCTGAGCACCAAGATCAGCAATGTCTAGTTCTGTTTCTGCTGTATCAATAAGCTCTAATAATGCAGGAATCTCATTGCTGACAATGCCAGCATGAAACGCAGCAAGAGTAAGAAAATCAATATCGCCAGGGATAAGCAACTCAAAATCACGCAATGCCGCTGGCAGGAACTCTTCGATAAGCTGTTCCAGCTCCGCTACTGACGGCAGCGCAAGCCCTAAACTCCCTGATAACTCTGCAGCAAAGTTCTGCGCGCACACCACTTCGCGAGCTCTAGAGATTATCGTCACCAAAGATAGTGCAGGACTAACAGATAATAGCCCAGCAAGACTAGCGCCAGCAGCCAATTGTCGACTCAAGAAAATACCATAAAGCCGCTCAATCTGTTCTAGTTCATCAATGGATAAACCCAGTTCATACACCACATCAACTTTTTTCAAGCGCTGAGCCAAATCCAATTCGCTTTTCGACGCCCAGCCCAAGAGACTATCGCTCATATCTGCAATAGGATGAGAAAGTTGGGAACGGCTATCCGACATAGATGTTAATCCTCTTCGTTAATTTGTTGTTCTGGTTGTGATTGCTGTGTCTGAGATTGTCTAAGCTCAGGACTCATTCGTTGCGAAATAACCCTCGTCACACCATCACCACGCATAGTGACACCATAGAGCACATTAGCAATGTCCATCGTTGGCTTTTGATGGGTAATCACAATGAGCTGTGAATCTTGACGCAACTGCTCAAAAAGCGCTATTAGTCGTCGCAGGTTTACATCATCCAGTGCTGCTTCAACCTCATCCATAACATAAAAAGGCGAAGGACGCGCACGGAAAATTGCAACCAGCATAGCAAGGGCGGTCAAGGACTTTTCGCCACCGGACAACAACGATAATCGCTTTACTTTCTTTCCTGGTGGACGAGCCTCCACTTCGATGCCGGTGCCCAAAATATCTTGAGGATCAGTAAGCACCAGCCGCCCTTGCCCACCAGGGAATAAGGTAGAAAACACCTTAGGAAATTCTTTTTCCACATCCAACCAAGCATCATGGAATAATTGCAATATCTTCTTATCTACGCCCTCAATAACATCACTGAGATCCTGACGCGCACGCTCAAGGTCAGCAAGCTGGTTGGCCAGAAAATCATAGCGTTCCTCTAACGCCTTATACTCCTCCAAAGCAAGAGGATTCACTTTCCCTAATGCATTAAGATCTTTTTCCGCTTCTCGCAGTTCTTCACGTACGGTTTTTTCATCAAAATCAGAATCAGGAAGATAATCACGTGCAATTTCTTCAACTGGCACGCCAAGCTGCTCAAAAATTTTGGTACGAGCTTCCTCTAATCGTACAGACGCCTGGGTGCTCGCAAGCTCTAAAGCATGAACATTATCACTTAATCTTTTGTGTTGAGCTTGCAGCGCACTATGCGCACTTTTAGTCTCTTGAAGGCGAGTCGACCAATGCGCACGCTGCTGAGCTTTATCTTCTCGATCGCGCTGCGCTTGCTCTAAGACCTCACTTAGTTGCTGTCCAAGCACAGTCGCCTTATCACTTACCCACTGTGCCAGTTGCGCCTGCTGACGTTTGCGTACCATCTGCTGCTCAAACTGGGCTTTTGCCTGACGCTCATAATTGATTTGACGCTCCAAACCACGCAATCGATCATATGCGGTACGCACTTTGTCTTCCGACGAGCGAAGGGCTAACTTTGCTTCTAATTCCATCGCTTTGATTTGTGAAAGCGCAGCAAAGGCTTCATCACGTTGGTGTGTAGACAGCTCTTGGTCTTGTGTCTCATCACTATCTACTCGCGCAAGTCGATCAAGCGTGTCATCAAGATGTTTCTGCACCTCGACCTGACGAATATCCGCTGCTTGTGCATGATCCGCTAGTTTCTCATGCTCAGCTTGGAGAGTTGCTTTTTCACCACGTAGTCGTTGCACATCTCGTTCTAACTGCGCAATGAGATTATTATGATCACGCATATTTGCTGTAGCCTGCGCCACTGCTACCCGCGCCTCCTGAGCCGCAGTCTGTGCACCAGAGAACGTACCAGCAATCTCCGCAAGCTGTGCTTGCACTACCTCCAACTCTGATTGTGCTACCTCAACCTGAGCCTCTACCTCAAGAGTCGAAATAGCACCTTGACCAAATTGTACCCAGCCTTGTCCAATAAGCTGACCATCATAAGTCACAGCACGCAAACGTGGATCATTGTTAATGACTTCCATTGCCAGATCCAAGTTAGGAACTAAAACAACATCTGCTAGTAATCTCGTAACAGCAACCACATAACCAGAATCAATGGTGAGAGCATCAAGAAGCCATTGAGTTTGCGCAGGAAGATCCGCATCTAAGCGCCAAGGAGTATCGCCTGGTGTCTGCCTAGCAATAGTCGTTACATTACCTGGTTGGGACACCAACTGAGCCAATGTCTCATCGTCAATAGCACCAGCTAATGCCTCAGCAAAAAAACCAAGTGCTGCTGCTAACGCTTTTTCCTGACCGGCATACTCTGCTCGCATTTTCATCTTGTTTGCCAATGGCACTAGCTCGGCCATCGCCGCCTTATTTTCCGAGCTACCGGCATAAGAAGTATGTGCTCTAGGTGCAGCAGCTTGCAATGTCTCTATCCGCGATTCCAGTCTAGAAACTTGTTTCTCTAGGTTCTTTTGCTCTGCACGCAATTGCTCTAAACGTTTTTCCGCGGCATCTGCTTCAGCAGTTGCTTGGATATGTGCTTCCTGTAGCGGTTGTGCGGCATCCTGTGCTTGCACCCATGCCTGTTCACTTTCAAGCAAGCGCTTTTCTATATCCTGGCTACGAGATCGACTGTGTTCAAGTTGCTCGTTATAGCGCGCAATTTCTGCAGCGACTACCTTGAGTTGTTCATTATATTTCTCTTGAGCAGCCACCAGGCGCACAACGCCCTCACGACGATCGGCAATCGCCCTGACCTGTGCCATATGCTCTTTATCTGCTTCTTGAGCACGCAGTTCATAGTCAGATACTTCCTCTTGAATGTTCTCCAACCGTTGCCTGGCAATCTCAACATTCTCGTCTAATTGTGCGCATTCTGACTTAACTCGTTCTGCCTGGCGCGCTAGTACATCTGGATCTTGACCTTGATAACTGAGTTCGACAAAGTTATCTGCTCGTTCCCGAGCAATTCTTTGAGTAGCAGCCACGCGTTCAGCCAATGCGGAGAGTTGGAACCATAGTTGCTGAGCCTGTTCCGCAGCAGGGGTTGCACGAGCAACTTCTTGTTCTGCTTCTGCATGAAGGATATGTGCCTGCTCTAATTGCTCAACGACAAGCTCGCGTTGTTCTTGCGCAGCATGAACTTGTTTTTGTATATCCTCATGGGCTGCGGCTAACTGAGCAAGCTCATACCCAGCCAATTGCAATCGTGCTTGGCGCACCTGAGCCTGTACACTAGCAGCGCGTTGTGCAGCTTTGGCTTGCCTAGCCAGAGGCTTGAGCTGACGACGCAGCTCCTGGGTGAGATCATTGAGACGATCAACATTTGCCTGCATACTCACTAATTTGCGCTGTGCTTTTTCTTTGCGGCGCTTATGTTTGAGCACTCCGGCGGCTTCTTCAATAAACGCTCGACGCTCCTCAGGACGTGATTCTAGAATCTGATTTAGTCGTCCTTGTCCCACGATGACATGCATCTCGCGTCCGATACCAGAGTCTGATAGCAACTCTTGGATATCCATCAAGCGTGCCTTTGTACCATTGATTTCATACTCACTGGCACCGTCACGGAACATACGGCGTGTCACAGCTACTTCGCGATATTCGATGGGCAATGCTCCATCGGAATTATCTATTGTCAGCGTAACCTCGGCACGCCCTAAAGGTTTTCTTTGTCCTGCACCAGCAAAAATGACATCTTCCATTTTGCCGCCACGGAGAGTTTTTGCCCCTTGCTCTCCCATGACCCAAGCAAGGGCATCGACAACATTAGATTTTCCAGAACCATTAGGTCCAACGACTGCACATATTCCTGGCTCGAACTTTAGGGTAGTTGCCGAGGCAAAAGACTTAAAACCTTTGAGCGTCAGCGACTTAAGATACACTCAAGCTAGTTTAGCAAAACAAGTTCAAGCATGTGCCGCAGTCACAAGTTCTAGATGTGCATAAATCTCTTGAACTGCCTGAGTCAATAATTGTTGCGCGTCTTCATAAGTTCCAGAAGGAGCCTGAGCACATAAAGCAACAGCACTATACTGCTGAGGATTATCTGGGTGTGGAATCAAACCAAATTGTCGTACTCCATACCGACCTGCCTCGTCTGGTCCCCAACCGCTTTTATAGATAGCACCTGGTATTGTTCCCAATCCATAGCCGCCTCCCACACGAATATCCCCCATGAGCGCAATGACCTGTGCGTCGCGAGGAATATGGGATATGTAGGCAACTTGATCCACCAATGACCATGTGCTTTGACCATAGCTGCTATACCCTTCCCGTGGTGGTAGAGCAGGAACCTCAGCATAGCTGGCCGCCTGTGCTATTTCTGCTTCTACTGCCGCCGCAGCCGTTTCTGGATCACCTAAAGATTCCCATAACTTTTGTGCTGCCTCATTATCAGAATCACGAATTGCCTGTTGCGCCCATGCAACTATCTGCTGATTATTTTCTCCAGAATTATTGTGCAGGGCTGCCATAACAAGTGGAACTTTAATAGTGGACCAGGGGGCGATGGTATAGCCGAGTCCGCTGACAACTGATTCCATTCCTTCGACGTAGAAGTCCACTCCCGGTATCGCTGATAGGGTGAGAGAATTGGCTGAATGTTCTTGGGCGTTGATCGTCGGCATGGCGGGCTTACCAGATGGGGCTAGTGTGGGCGAAATATCAGCACCATCAGATTGCGTATCTGCATGGCTTGCTGGTGCAGCGTTATCTGAGGGTTTATCAATCGTACAAGCACTCATAAATAGCGCTGACATGGCAATAGTGGCGCTAACATACCACGCCTTATTAAGCGATGTAAACATGTGCTTCATCTCCACCAGTACAGTGAACATATTGCCCATTATCAGTACAGCTCATGGTGTATGTTTGCTCTGTGGTTGGTGAATATACTTCGAGAACCGCATCGAGTTTGTGTGTTTTCAGATAGTTCTCTACAAAACTATCGCGTACTGCAACCGCAAAGGAATCAGAGGTTTTTCCTGATTTATACACATTGTTCAGGTTTCCTGCAGGTTCAGCGTTACGTGCAGCCTCATTGACTGGTGTGACATCACTTGGCAGCTCAGGATTGGCTGGACGAGCCTTTTGCTGCTCAGTCTTCTCACTGGTGCGCTGTTTTTCATCTGCTCGTTGCGCGGTTCGGGCTTTTTGGGTACGTTCTTGATCGTCTTTTTGCTGAGATTCATCCTGATCACTGGATTCATCAGAACTATTAAACCCAGGGGCACTGCGCGTAGTTGTTACAGCTGCCGCGGCAGTATCTTCGGCTTTGTTCTTTCCCGAAAAGATTAAGAAATAAGCTCCAGCACCAAAGAGCACCACTACTAGCGCGAGAATTACCAGCAATAAAGCAATCCCTTTCCCGCTTTTTTGCGCTACTGGTTGCTGTGTTGGATACGCCGCTGCTTGTTCCCAAGCAGATTGCTGTTGATAAAACGCAGCTTGGCTTTGCTGATTATAAGAATGGTGTGACTCATACGCATGAGCTCCCTGAGAATTCTGAGCGTTAAAAGGGTTATCCGCTTCAGGACTATTGTGGCTATTGTGGCTGCTATGGCTACTATTTCCCCAAATAGATCCTTGATTGTGTTGGTTTGGCTGATTCATCGCGATTCCTTGTCTTTTACCAGTGCTGTTAAGTCGTATGCTCACCCATGCGTATGTGCGGCACTAAAAGCGCAATCCCATACCACCTGCAACATCAATGCTACTACCAGTGATATAGCTTGACTGAGAAGAGGCTAAGAAAGCTACGACGCTGCCTAATTCTGCAGCTTGTCCGATACGCCCAAGAGGAATATCACGTGCGACGGTATCTGCAAAAAATTCATCTAAAGATTTTTCCGGAGCACGTTTATTGCGAATGTTCTCCCATTGTGGTGTCTCAATAACACCGATATTGATGCTATTGACCAAAACCCCTTCTTTGGCTAAAGCTGCTGCCCAAGTCTTAGTGAAGTTATCTCCAGCAGCTCGCAACACAGAAGTAGCAAAGAAAGCTGGGTCAGGAGTATGAGCATAGACTGAAGATATATTGATAATGCGTGCTTGGTGTGACTTCCTCAACAAAGGCAATGAGGCTTTAATCATACGCTGCCACGACAACACCTTGATATTAAAATCTGCAAGAAATGCTTGATCTGTCAGTGTCTCTGGAGTACCAGGATGAGCGCCACCAGCATTATTCACTAAGATGTCGAGACTGCCATAGTTCTGGGCAACGTCGTCAAGCAAATGCTTGATATTGTCCGGATCGGAAATATCAGTACACACCCCAATGGCAGAATCAGCAGATAACTCATTCAGACGAGCTACTGCTTGCTTAACCTCATCTTCATGGCGCGCACACACAACAACGCGTGCCCCTTCTTGAACTAATGCGACTGCGGCAGCATAGCCTAATCCTTTAGAACCACCAGTAATGAGAGCAGTTTTATTGCGCAATGCTAATTCCATGACGTGCTTTTCCTATCTTCTTATCCGAATTCCCATTTCAGATATTTCTCCACATATTTCCTGAGCAAATTCTAACTTTTTGCTCATGCTTACCGCATAATCAGCACGAATTTTTTGGAGAAAACAAAGAAAAATACTCATTGGCTGTGAAAAATAACCAACCAATGAGTAGTAGAAATAAGTGCTTTGTTGTGCTTAGACCTCAGTAACTACCGCGCCACCACGTCGAGTGACCGGATCGCTACCGTCCCATACCTCAATGTTTTTCACTTCAGGCAACATATCACGATGGAACACAGGATCCACGCCTTTTCGCTTTTGCTGGCTGTAATTACGCAACAATTTCACCGCAACACCACCAAGTGGCACAATCGCAATAACATTGATGAATACCATGAGCGCTGCGAATGTATCGCCCAAAGACCATACAAGGTTTACTGACCCAATTGCACCACCAAAGACGCATAACACCACTAACACGCGAAAAACAGTGAGTGCTTTGCGCGATTGAGTAAAGTATTCCACATTTGCTTGAGCCAAATAGTAATTACCAATAACTGAAGAAAAAGCCAAGAAGAACAGAATCAAGGTAATGAAATGAATGCCAAAACCACCCACCTCTTGAGCCAAAGCACGCTGCGCTAATGGTGCTCCCTCTTGTTCCGCCCCAGTGTACGTTGGCGAAGAAAGCAAAATGATAAAAGCGGTAATACTACATACCAAAAGCGTGTCAAAATACACACCAAGAGTTTGGACAAGACCTTGCTTTACTGGGTGCGACACACTCGCAGTTGCCGCCGCATTTGGTGCGGAACCTTGACCAGCCTCATTAGAAAATAGCCCACGACGCATACCATATTGGAAAGCAGCACCAAGAGTAGCACCTGCAATCTCTCGGATACCCAGGGCATGAGTAACAATTTCTGCAAACATCGCTGGAACATGGCTTATGTTAAGGATCAGAACAACAAGCCCCATACCAAGGTAAAGCAAAGCCATCACAGGCACAATGACTTGTGTGAAATTAGCAATGCGTTTGATACCACCAAAAATGATTATTCCGGTAATAACCGCTAGAACAAGCCCTACTGTAGCCCTAAACCCAAGACCACTATTATTGATGGAAGTACCAATTGCTTCAGTAATAGAATTAGCCTGAATAGAGTTATAAACAAAGCCATAAGTAATAGTGATCGCAATAGCAAAGCACGTAGCTAAACCTTTAAGCCCTAACCCTTTGGTCATGTAGTATGCAGGACCACCGCGATAGGTGCCATCTGCTTCTTTTACTTTCCATAACTGTGCCAGCGTAGACTCAACAAATGCTGTTGCGCCACCAATGATGGCTATCATCCACATCCAAAACACCGCGCCGGGACCACCAGCAGAAATAGCTACTGCAACGCCAACGATATTTCCAGTTCCAACTCGCGCTGCTGCAGAAATACAAAAAGCCTTGAATGCAGAAATTCCCTCATCATCTGTGTGTGAATCTTCACTTGTGTTCTTTTCAGATACAGAACGAATCATGTCTGGCACATAGCGCACCTGCACAAAGAAAGTACGAACCGCAAAATAAACACCAGCACCGATGAGTACCCAAGGAACAATGAGCCATATGTAATGGTTCATTGTTTCCACAAAAGATTCAACGCTATTCATGGCAAAAATGCTACCTTACTTTAGGTCACATTCCTATCCATGCTTTACTATCACATTCTGTTACCGTGGATAAGTCTTAGATTAAGTTTCGGATATGCACAGCTCTCAGTGGTTAGTCTTTTTCACCTGACACTGCGGACAATAGTGACTAGAGCGATTCATCCACTGCTGTTTGACAAGCTTTGTCCCGCAACGCGCACATGGTTTATTGTGCTGTCCATAAGCATGCAAAGAGCGCTCAAAATATCCGGATTCACCATTGACATTGACATATAGTTCATCAAAACTCGTACCCCCTTGTGCCAAAGCCTGGGTCATCACAGTTTTTCCAGCAGACAATAAGGACAAAACCTCTGTGTGTGTTAAAGAACTCGCAAGAGTAGCCGGATGTACACTCGCAGCCCAGAGCATTTCATCAGCATAGATATTGCCAATGCCAGATACAATTTCTTGGTTGAGCAAAACCCGCTTGATCTCAGTTTTCTTTGCTCGTATCTGCGCTGCAACAACAGAAAAATCTATGTCCTCCTCAAGTAAGTCTGGAGCAATATGCGACACTAATTCTGGGACTAACTTTTGCTGTTGTCCTGGGACTAATTCATCAGGCACAAAATAGCCAAACGTACGCTGATCCACGAACCATACTTGTATGTCGTTATCAAGCATCACGCGTAGTCTCAAATGCCGAAGCGTTTTATCTTCTAATCCAGCACTATAGGGTTGGAGCTCTCTACCATAGCGTGCTGTCACAGCAGCGCTATCTTTGATTAACAATTGCCCACTCATGCCCAAATGAATCACAATGGTTTGATCGTCGTCAAGGCATAGCCACAGAAATTTACCACGGCGCGCTATCTCATCAATTCTGCGACCGCGAAGTTGCGCTTGCAGAGCATTCGCAGTACCGGGATATTTTCGCAATGTCCGATGATGATAACTAAGCACATCAGTGATAGTGCAACCAAGGATGTGTGTTTCGAGTCCTCGGCGCACCACCTCGACTTCTGGTAACTCAGGCATTTTCTATACTTATATGACTTATATGCGCGATTGCAATACTTTCACAGCCTCATGAGCTGCTAATTGTTCTGCTAGCTTTTTATTTGGCCCGACTCCGGTACCTAATTTTTCGCCTTCGACGCTCACCGTTGCTGTAAAAACTTTATCGTGTTCGGGACCTGTAGCTGTTGCCTCATACACTGCCATCGGTAATTTACGTTCGGAAAGTCGTTCTTGAAGAGTGGTTTTCCAGTCTTCATGCAGGCCTTTTGCACTTGCCACATCGATTTTATGCTGAAACAACCGCAATACAGTGGCACGAGCAACCTCAAAACCATGTTCAAGATATATGGCACCTAATAATGCCTCAGTTGTATCCGCCAAAATAGAGGTTTTATCACTGCCACCTGTGGTTTTTTCGCCTTTGCCCAACAAAATATAGGTGCCGAGATTAATCTCTCTGGCCACATCAGATAATCCATAACGGCTTACTACTGAAGCACGCATTTTAGAAATATCACTCTCAGGGCGTGTGGGATATTGCTCGTACAATTTTGCTGCCACAGCCAAACCCAATACTGCGTCACCAAGAAATTCTAACCGCTCATTATTAGGTAAAAACCCATGCTCATTAGCAAAAGAACGATGAGTAAGCGCCAAAATAAGCAATTCTCGGGAGATAGTAACCCCCAAAGCAGCACAGAGTGGTTCATGATCTATTTCGTCAAAAGATGCCTCAAGTATCTCTTGTCCACTACGTGTATCATGTTGTTTCTTGCTCATAGGAATTTCTCCAATCCAGCCCAACGCGGATCAGTTCTGGTTTCTTGCTCAGCAAGACCATCTGGTTCTGGAACTTGGGTACTGCCATCACAGCCATCTTCACAGGTTGGATTAAACGGCAATGTTAGTCCTGCTTCAGTGGCAACAGTGGGCAAAAGATCAATGGAATCATCGATAACAAGCGGTACTTCTTCCTCGTCAAAGTCCTCTAAATCACCGCCAATGATTCCTTGTTCGAGTGCAAAAACAACATTAACATTCAACTCGATATTTGGGGTGAGTTCTTTCAGGCAACGCACGCATTGTCCTTGTAGCTGTGCCAATACTTTAGCATCAACCATTACCGCGTCGCCCAGTGGATCAATACGCGCTTCAATAGTAACTTCTGTCCCCTGTTCGATTCCGATCATTGCTGAACCGATGCGCTGGGGGCTATCACCAACATTGCGGCGCATTTCTGATACACCAGAGCGAATAATATCGCCAATTGCAAAAACAAAAGGAGAATTTTCTTTATTATTTTTCATACCGTTTCCGTTGAGCATTGATAGATGAGTGGTATGCAGTGTTGTGGTTTATTGGACCGCACAATAATGCCGAGAAATAGCAGCTTAAGACCGAGGTGAGCGTGAAGAATCAAGCGAACCAGATACGCCTGCACCGCGCTGCAATGCGCTGCGATCCCGAGAAATAGTACGCAAAACTGTGGTGAGCGTTTCCTCAAAAGAGGCGAGTTTCTGATCTACGAACTGATCGCATTCATTACGTAGGCGATTAGAATCAGCATGAGCAGCATCGACAATTCGGTGTGCTTCTTCATTAGCGCGACGCATAACCTCTGTTTCGCTAATCAGTCGTGCTTGCTCAGCTTCACCCTCAGTAACACTGCGCTGATACTGCTCATTGCCTCGACTGATCAGACGATCAGCTTCTGCTTGTGCGCTAGCTACTGTATTATCCGCATCACGACGCGCACTGCCCACAATATGGTCAGCATCATCTTGAGCTTTAGCGACAGTAGCGTGTGCTCTGTCTTCTGCATCACGCATCATGCGATCTGATTGTTCGGTAGCATCAGCAACCAAGGCATCTGCCTGATTTTGTGCATCGGAAACTAATTGCTGTGCTCGATCCTGAGCACCTCCAATAATTTCATCGCGCTGATCAAGAACATCTTGCGCATCATCAATTTCAATCGGCAAAGCGTTGCGGAGATCATCAAGAAGACCCAGAACCTCATTGCGTGGCACCATGCAATTTGAGGTCATGGGAACGCCATATGCCTGCTCAACAGTTTGGACAAGTTCATCTAATGCTTCAAAGACGCGGTACATGAGTTTCACTTTACTGTCATTTGTCTTTTTTGGTGAGCAGGCATGACCAAAACACCTATTTTTTCGATTTAATTGTTCACAAGGATTCATTTTCGCTTATAATGACCCTGCCTATTATCACTGCGTTTCCCAGTATGACAAGGATTTTTATGCACATTATCATTGCCCCCGATTCCTTGAAAGGAACAGCAACAACCCATGAAGCTGGCCAGTACCTTGCTCAGGGGGTAAGAGAAGAACTCACCGCTCGTGGCATGGATTTGGATTCAACTACTCTGAGTATTTTTCCTATGGCTGATGGCGGTGAAGGAACAGCCGCGCTTTTCGACGGCCAACACATTACGCTGCCAACGACAGATGCCGTCGGTAGGCTCAGTGAAGCGTCCTATGTCTTTGATGAGTCAAGCTCAACTGCGTATATAGATGTTGCTGCCGCGAGCGGTCTTGTCTCTGTGCACGATCAGCTTAATCCACTAGGTAGTGATACTTTTGGCACTGGTGTGCTTATCGCTGATGCGGCAAGTCGTGGAGCAACACGTATCGTGTTGGGGCTTGGTGGCAGTGCTACGACTGATGGCGGCACAGGAATTTTGGTTGCCTTGGGAGCACAATTGCTTGATCACAGTGGACGTATTCTGCCCCAAGGTGGTGGTGGATTATCGGATATTGCCCAGATTGATACCGCTATGCTCAACATTCCTGCAGCCTCTGTAGACTGGGTGCTCCTTGGTGATGTCGCCGCAACTGCTACTGGGCATACTGGCACGGCACACGTATATGCACCACAAAAGGGAGCTGATGAGCAACAGGTTCAGCAATTAGAAGCAGGTATTACCGCATTGTGCGCCTTTACCGGAATTGATCCTATGCGTGCCGGTATAGGAGCAGCTGGCGGCATACCTATTTCTATTCTGTGGTTATCCGCTTTATTACACGGCACTACTGATCATGTGCATTTATTACCAGGTGCTCGAGTTATTGCCGACCATACAGGGTTAAGTTCAGCCATAGGTAGCGCTGATGTAGTTATCACTGCAGAAGGACAATATGATGCGCAGTCTGCTACTGGCAAGGTGGTAGGCACGATTATTGAATTAGCTCAAGGTGCAGATACACGAGTTGCTGTTGCTGCAGGGAAATTCGTCGACAAGCTACCAGAGGGTGTTCTTGGACATACTCTTGCCGATCCTGCCCACTGCGATGTGCGCACTCAATTACAGCAAGCAGGACGAGCTCTCATTGCGGCTTTTCTCGATGGGCCTTTGGAAAGCGTTAAGGCTCAATAGTCACTGTCCATGGGAAAAGAGCTGCTTGTTCCAGTTGGTTTTCTTGTTCTAATTGGATCCGGTCGTTGGGCAACTGTGCCGCTGGAGTAAAAATACGAGCATAGAGCATGGTCAAGGCATTGATAGAACCCACCACTCCAGATAGATGTATGCTAAAGCGGTAGATTCTACGGTTTTCGGCTATTTTATGCAGCTCACCAGCAGTGTCTTGCACATCATCACTGCTATCGCTACCATCACTACGCTCACGAATAAAAACGCGGCGTAATTCTTGCTCTATCATGTGGTCGATAGCTGTGTTTTCTGCTGCATTGACTACAACTGACTCCACTTTTTTATCGCGGATAATCAGCTCATTGAGTTTATCGAGTTGCTTCTTAATGGATTCAACGTGCTCAGGCGCACATAAGCAATCAAAATGGATAACGGGCATGGGTTTTAGCCTAGCAGGATCACGTTTTCCATTGTCTGCTGTCTAAACGTGTACAATAACAAAAAATTGCTTAACGCACCACAAGACTATAGATAGATTTTCAAGGGTTTTCATAATGAATATCGTCGATATTTTAGGCGCTTCTACGCTAGATCTCCGCTGGCAATGGGACGTTTATCGACATTTACACGCACACCCAGAGCTATCCGGTCGGGAATCAAAAACAGCGGCATATATCCTCAAGCAATTAGAAAAATATAATTGTGAGGTCATCTCTGGAATCGGCGGGCACGGCATTGTTGCTATTTTCCGCAATGGAGATGGTGCCAGTGTTCTCATGCGCGCAGATTTTGACGGCTTGCCAGTAAAAGAATTAACTGGTGTCGCTTTTGCCTCCCGAGACATCATGCTTATCGACGATGCACCAACCCCTACTATGCACGCGTGTGGTCACGATATGCATACCACATCTCTGCTGGGAGTGTGTGCGTTTATGGATGCACATCGTATGCACTGGTCTGGTACGTTCATCGCGCTTTTCCAACCAAGTGAAGAAAATGGTAAAGGCGCTGAGACAATGGTTGCTGATGGTTTGACCAGCAAAATACCGCAACCTGATGTGTGTTTTGGTCAGCACATTACTGCTGGCCGTGCCGGCACTGTAATGACCATGCCTGGTGCTGCTCTTGCCACCTGTGACTCTATCGAAATCAAAATCACTGGTCATTCTGCACATGGTTCTATGCCGCATAATGCTATTGACCCCACCTATGCAGCAGCCATGATTGTTATTAGGATTCAAGGTATCGTCGGGCGCGAAATTGCACCTCATGACTTTGCAGTAGCCTCTGTTGGCACTTTGCAATCTGGGCGATCTAACAACACTATTCCAGGTGAAGCGCTTATCGTTATTAACTGCCGTACGTATAGTGAGAAAGTAAAAAAGAAACTCTATAGCGCCATTGAGCGCGTAGCGAAAGCAGAATGTGCTGCCAGCGGCATGAAAGTACAACCTGCTTTCCGCTATTTTGGGCATGGCCCACTTACCACCAATAATCCTCATGTCTTTGCGCGAGTGCGTCCACAGCTCGATGCTGTTTTTGGTGAAAACTCGCTTAATGCCCAGCCGTGGACTGCCTCGGAGGATTTTTCTAATATCCCAGATGCTTTTGGCGTCCCTTATTTATTCTGGACGGTCGGCTGTACTCCTGCCGAGCAATGGGATAAAGCGGTAGCAGAAGACAATGTGGAAACCACCATTCCGGTTAATCACATGGGCACTTTCTTGCCTGATTATCAACCGACAATTACTGCATGTAATAATGCAGCACTAACCGCGATTTTGTCCTATCTTAAAAACTCGTAACCAGTAGTTTTCCCGATTTTCCTTCTGCAGGCTGCAGGCATAAAAATAGCACGCGAAAGAGGAAACTCAATCACGTGCTTGTTCATTGTGCTCCTATGAGCAACGCGAACATTTCTTATTTCTTCTGGTTCGCTGCGCAGTCTGCATCTATTTTGCCAAAGATATCAGTAATCTCATTGTATTCTTCCTTTGGAAGATCATTATTTGATACTTTCTCAAAGGCCGTTTGCAGCTTTTGTTTTAGGCTCTCGTCGTCAATGTAGGTGACAGCGACTCTCCAGTAAAGAAAACTATTCGGATCCATAAAGCTAGGTGTTATACCTGACTGTTGATCAAATTGATTTGCTTCTTTGATATATGCACAGAATCTTGGTTCAGCTGCTCCGGAAAAAGAAGCTGGATCGGTAAGATCTACGGAAGAGTTACTTCCACTATCAGTGGTGCTACTATCTGCATCATTATCTGAGTCTGATGCACTTGCTGCGGTAGTAGAATGAGCACTTGCAGCAGATTCCTCATAGTCATAGCTATCCGTGTTTGACGGAATAAGGAAAAAAGCAATAAGCCCGACAACTATCAATAGAACCCACAGGGAGCCTAAAACAATACCGGCGATAGCAAAACCACGACCACGCTCACCTGTCTTTTTAGCTTGACGCAAACCTACGATACTAAGAATCAAACCAATGAGCGGCAAAAACAACGAGGTTACAAAACCAACAACAGACATCGTATTCATCTGGGATGATTGTTGAGGTTGAGTGTATGTATTCGCGTTATAGGAGTTATAGGAATTGTACTCCGTTTGCTGCTCAGAAACAGGCTGAGCATTAGTTGGTGCTCCCGGTTGATCATTATGTGGATAATTTTCTTGGAACGGATTATCCGTCATGCTTTCACCTCAGAAATATATTGAAAAAAGTTCAGTGTGCCATGATAACACATCAGCTTATTCTTTGATTTTTCTCAGCTTCAAGCAAACAAGGTGCAGCCTTATACGTAAGCAAACCTCCGATACATATTCCAATAGTGACATCTGCATAAAATGCAGGAAAAACCCAATTCTAGCTTTGCATATGTTCAGTACAATCCGCACTGATTTGATTTATGAGTTCTAAGTAACGTCGAGAGCTTTCTAATGTTGTGGCTGGATCCACGTTTGGATCTTGCAACATATCGCTATACCCTTGAGCGATTTGACGTTTCTCAGGATCACGCAATAAAGGAGCAAGTTGTGGTACCGACGACTCTCGCTGTTGTGAACCACCCAAAAGATACACACAGGCTTCTGGCTCCGCCGCACCAGCATAGCGGGCAAGATCTGTACCATCACCGCGCTCAGGTGCATTCTCTGCACGACCTGCAGAAGATACAGAATCTACTGGTGCGGCTGGTGTTGTGGTAAGTATGCTGCTCTGCTCGTCAGAATAATCATAATCCTGACTATTAGCTGGCGAATCAGCATATGACGTGGCATCTTTATTGCTCAGCAATGCCAAACCGCCTAAGGCCAGGAAGGCAATCACAAACACACACCATAACCCACTGATAATGATGCCAGCTATAGCAAAACCACGACCACGCTCACCACTTCTCTTTATTTGCACCAGTCCAATAATGCTCAATAGCAAACCGAGAACCGGCATAAACAACGACACAAGAAAACCAATAACCGACATAGTATTGGTTTCTGATTGCTGTGGATAGTGTTGCTCAACCGCAGTATTTCCAGTGGGATAAGAATATGGATAACTCGGTAGTTGAGTATTGTCTTGGCTACCGTCATGCATTGTATTCATAGTTTTCTCACTTTCTTCTCTTATTAGATCTTTTAAGTGTAATTATTCATGTAATTATTTTCGCCCCGATATACATATAGTTCACCATATAAAAGTATCCTCTGAGGTTTACTACTAAATCAGAGCCTTCCCCTCGTCACACCGTGTACCACGCCTCTAATCGGGTTATGCTTAATTCACGTAAAACATTCTTGCTGCCAAGGAGAGTAGTTCCATGAATAACCCTGCTCATGTCCCTATGCTCAAAGATACTGTTGCTGGTCATGTCCGTGCTGCCGCTGGCATGAGTGCACACTCTGCCACTGACCGTAAGTTCTGGTTTGGTTTATCAGATGCAGTTATGGAACAACTTGCTGATAATTGGGAAGCCACCACACAAGCCTACAATGCAACCCGCCAACAGCATTATTTTTCAGCTGAGTTCCTCATGGGACGTGCCCTACTCAATAACCTCACCAACCTGGGATTAGTGGAACAAGCTGAGGAGGCAGTTCGTGCTTGCGGTCATGAGCTTTCCGACGTTCTAGAAGCAGAAAATGATGCAGCGCTGGGCAATGGTGGTCTTGGTCGTCTAGCAGCGTGTTTCCTCGATTCTGCAGTTACGCAGAATTATCCTGTCACCGGTTATGGGCTGCTTTATCGTTATGGACTGTTCCGTCAAGAGTTTCATAATGGTTTCCAATCTGAATCACCGGATGCATGGAAAGAAGATGGCTACCCTTTTATTGTTCGTCGAGAAGAGCAACAACGCATTGTCACATTCGACGACATGATCGTGCGCGCAATTGCCTATGATATGCCTATCACTGGTTATGGCACGAACAACGTTGGTACCCTGCGCTTGTGGAAAGCAGAACCTCTCGATGAGTTCGACTATGACGCTTTTAACTCACAACGCTTTACCGAGGCTATCGTCGAGCGCGAGCGCGTGATGGATCTATGCCGAGTGCTCTACCCTAACGACACTACATATGCAGGTAAGGTGTTACGCGTACGCCAGCAGTATTTCTTTGTCTCTGCGTCCTTGCAAACAATGCTAGATAATTACATTGCTCATCATGGAACCGATCTCAAAGATTTTGCAAAATATAACTGCATTCAGCTCAATGACACTCACCCCGTACTCGCCATCCCAGAACTCTTACGCTTACTTCTCGACGACCACCACTTAAGTTGGGATGAAGCATGGAAAATTGTGACTGATACTTTTGCTTATACCAATCACACTGTGCTTGCCGAAGCCTTGGAGCAGTGGGATTGCTCTATTTTCCAGCAGCTTTTTGCCCGAGTTTTCGAGTTAATTGTAGAGATCGATCGTCGTTTCCGTGAGGATATGCGTGCTCGTGGGTTCGATGAAGACCACATTGCTACCATGGCACCAGTACAAGATGGAATGGTACGTATGGCATGGATCGCCTGCTACAGTTCTTTCTCCATCAATGGCGTTGCTGCGTTGCATACCGAGATCATTAAAGCAGATACGCTTGCGCAGTGGTATGAAATTGCCCCAGAAAAATTCAATAACAAAACAAATGGTGTGACCCCGCGTCGTTGGCTCAAAATGTGTAATCCACGGCTTTCTGCTCTCCTTACAGAATTGATGGGCTCTGATGAGTGGGTCACGAACTTGGACGCGCTGAAACAACTACGCCACCACGGCGATAATGAGGAAGTCCTGCGCAAACTTATTGATATCAAGCAGGCTAATAAAGCAGAATTTGCCCAGTGGATCAAGCAACGCCAAGACATAAGTGTGGATCCAGAGTCGATTTTTGATGTCCAGATTAAGCGCTTGCACGAGTATAAGCGCCAGCTTATGAACGCTCTTTATATTTTGGATCTCTATTTCCGCATTAAGAATGATGAAGCCAGTTCGGTACCGCCGCGCACCTTCATTTTTGGTGCTAAAGCAGCGCCGGGATATGTGCGAGCAAAGGCAATCATCAAGCTCATCAATGCTATTGCTGATCTAGTGAATAATGATCCACAGGTATCAAGTGTTCTGCGAGTAGTTTTTGTGGAAAATTACAATGTTTCCCCTGCCGAACACATTATCCCTGCCGCGGATATTTCCGAGCAGATCTCTATGGCTGGCAAAGAAGCATCAGGTACCTCCAATATGAAGTTCATGATGAATGGGGCACTGACTTTGGGCACTCTCGACGGTGCGAATGTGGAAATCCTCGAGGCTGTTGGCGCAGATAATGCCTATATTTTCGGTGCGAAAAATGAGGAACTCCCTGCGCTGCGCGAGCACTATAATCCACATCATTGCTATGAGACAGTACCTGGTCTTAAGCGCACCCTTGATGCGCTTATCGACGGAACTCTGGATGATAATCACTCTGGTATGTTCCATGACCTGCGTAGTTCCCTACTCGATACCAATGGTTGGGAAAGCCCTGATGTGTACTATGTACTCGGTGATTTTGCCGCCTACCGCGATACTCGCGACGCTATGGCACAGCACTACTATGCGCAGCCACTGACCTGGGCACGCCAGTGCTGGGTAAATATCTGCGAATCTGGTCGTTTTTCTTCCGATCGCACCATTAAAGATTATGCAGAGCACGTGTGGAAGTTGCAGGCAACACTCATTTAAGATGCGCACTGAATACAGAAACTATAGAATGAAAGAAAATACCCGCTGCTTGGTTAAGGAGTCATCATGGATAGCGTCTCAACATTGTCTGGTATTAAAATTCCTGCGATCATATACTCTGCACTACTTGGTATGACCATTACCCTAGGTTCAATGGTCACAACACTCAAACTAGATATTCCATTGTGGGCATGGGCGCCGGTGTTTGCGCTACTGTGGTCAGTCACCCACGCTAGTCTCAAGCATAATTCTGCGGTATCGGATAATGGCACAATCACAATCGATCACAAGCGCGTGCTTACCTTAGCGCTATGTGGTTTGGTGCTTTTCCTTGCAGTAGTGTGCGTTGCTCTTATGGGAAGTTAATGGTTGTATCACTCAGGGGTGTGTCCATACATATGGGCACACCCCTGGTTTTATTTTTGTTCTAGCTGCGGTGCTATTTCTTTTGCCTTGATCATGAACCCGGATTGTCCGGCTTGATAGTATTTCTCCACATAGTCAAGGGCGATAAGAGCTGCGTCGTGATAGCTCATTCCCTCTGGTGGATGGATATTGGAGATACAATTCCTGCGTTCCTCAGTGATACCTGCATAGGTTTTCCAGGTGGAGTAAATGCCTAAAGAACTAGGCACGCTCAATCCAGGGCGCTCGCCGATAACAACAAGAGTGATATCCCATGCGGCTGCTTGACCGATGTGATCTCCCAACGCAACTCGACCTTGGTGTCCTACTACCGGTGGCGCTACTTTATAGTCTTTGAGGGTTTCTTTGAGAGCAGTGTATAGCTGTGGACCGTGAGTACTTACTGCAGCAGGTGAAAGTCCGTCGATAAGCACAATGCCGATATCAGCTTTGTAGTCTGCTAGTTCTGGTGGTAATTCGCGTGGGGCACGGCCATAGTCAGGGCGTAGGAGATATTCTCTGCGATCCTTGGCTTGGGAGTGAATCTCAAGTATCTCCCCTAGTTGTTCGCGCAGTAGTGTCATATCCATGTGGGAGTGTACTGCGTCTCGCGCTTGGGCATGCGCGCTGAGTAATTCCAAGCGTGCAGCGGTAGGGACTGCTGCACCATATCTGCCTAATCCGACTCGTGCTGGGGTAAGGCTTTGTAATTGAGCATTGAGTGTTTGCTGGGGGGTAATGTCTTGCGTATGGTTCATGATTTCGCCTCAAGAGAAATGAGTGAACTAAGATCTAGTGCTGGTTGAGCTTGTAGCGCATGTGTGTCGTCGATAAGCCCTGTGCCTTGCAACCATTGCTCGAACTCTGGAGCATGACGACGCCCAGTCACTGACCTGGCGAGGGCAACATCATTATGGCTAAGCGATTGGTAGCCAAGCATGATGTCGTCTGTGCCAGGCACACAAATAACAAAACTTGTACCTGCTTGAATAAGCAAGTGCAGCAAAGAATCCATATCGTCAGGATCAGCTTCTGCATGGTTGGTGTAGCACACATCCACTCCCATAGGTAGCCCTAGGAGTTTGCCACAGAATAAGTCTTCTAGACCGGCGCGAATAATTTGTTTCCCGTTGTAGAGATATTCAGGTCCAATAAAACCTACCACGGTATTGACCAGCAAAGGATTGTAGTGCCGCGCTAAGCCATAAGCACGTGCCTCGAGAGTTTGTTGGTCTACTGGGTGCCCGTCGTTATCGCAATGTGCACCTGCCGATAGTGCAGAACCTTGACCAGTCTCAAAATACATACAGTTATTGCCCACGCTGCCACGTCCAAGTGACAAAGCGCCAGCATACGCCTCGTCTAATAATTCTTTTGTCACCCCGAAGCTGAGATTTGTGCCTTCAGTACCTGCTATTGATTGGAAAACCAGATCCACTGGTGATCCTTTTTCTAAAAGATCAATCGTGGTAGTGACGTGGGTAAGAACGCATGATTGAGTGGGAACCTCATAGGTCTGGCGCACATCATCTATCAGACGTAGTAAGGAATCAACGCGCGTGGGGAAATCAGTGGCGGGGTTGATTCCAATAACTGCATCTCCTGACCCCAGTAGCAGACCGTCGGCAATGGAAGCTGCGATACCAGCTGGGTCATCTGTGGGATGATTTGGCTGCAACCGAGTAGCTAAAGTTCCTGGTAGTCCAATTGTGCTGCGGAATGCAGCAACATTAGTGATTTTGCTGGCCACAGCAATCAGCTCGCCGTTGCTCATCAACTTTGAGACTGCAGCTGCCATCTCTGGGGTGATTCCTGGTGCGATAGCAGAAAGAGCAGCACTATTGTTATATGCCTGCTCCAGTAGCCACTGCCGGAACTCCCCCACAGTCAAATGCGCAATAGGTGCGAAAGCCTCTTTGTCCCAGTCGTCAAGAATAATGCGGGTAACAAAATCACTGTCATAGCTTAGTGCTGGCTGCTCTAAAAATTGCACGAGGTCAATATCTGCCAATACCCATTGCGCTGCAGCACGTTCTGCAGCGCTATGCGCACCAGCACCAGAGAGAATATCTCCAGAACGCAGCGGTGTTGCCTTGGCCATGACGTCGTTAAGCGAACGAAAAGTGTAATTATGTTCCCCGAGTTTATAGTGATAACCAGAACCGGACATAAAATTCCTTACTTCATATTGAGCATTAGGCGGTGTCGATGACATCTAGCCTAGTGCGAGCGATAAGAAAATAGGTGCAGTACAAGCAAGCACGCTAACACTGCCACTGAGCACAATCCAACGGCGATATTTGCAAGGAAAGTACAAACAATCGCGCATAATGACAGCACTAAGGCAATGCCAGAGGTAATTCTGCCACCAGGGGTCACATATGGATCCTCGCTTGTCTGCTGCGGCACTACTTTTTTGTGTAGGACAATGTGGCTAGCCATCATGAGCGCATAAGAAATTACTGCGCCGCACACTGCAACTGCCATGAGTGTATCGCCGTCGATGAAGATCGTTAGGACAAAACCAATGATAGCTGGCACGATAAGCGCCCAGGTAGGTACCCCACGACCGTTAACGCGAGTGAACACATGAGGCAAAATCTGTTCCCTGGCAAGGCTATAGATTAAGCGACTATAGCCAAAGGTAATGGAGAAAAACGAGGCGATAAGACCGATCAATGCGGCACAATTGACCGCCACAATCAAGATAGATGGTGCATGGATAGCGCGTAACCCACTGATAAGCGGATCACCTGATTGTGCAAATACATCAGTACCTGCGCCACCGGGTCCAACCAGGAGCATGGCAAACGCGAAGATACTTAGAATAACCATTGAAAATAGAATTGCACGCGGCAAAGTTCTATGTGGTGAACGCGCTTCTTCAGCAGCCATAGGAACACCCTCGACAGCTAAGAAAAACCAAATTGCCGACGGAATAGCAAGCCATACGCTCATAGAGCCATGTGGGAAAAAATCGATTCCTTGCGATAGATGCGTCACATCAAAATGCGGCACCATTGCTATGGTGTACGCAATAAGCGCCAACGAGGCAATCGTAGTAATGACGAGCATAACTTTGAGCGCTTCCCCAGCACCGGCCAAGTTAATCGCAACGAAAATGACGTAGCAGGCTAGATGAATCACCCACGGATGTGAGAAATGAACTATACCGAGCGACTGCACATAAGCTGCGATAAACGTGGAGATAGCAGCCGGTGCCACCACATATTCCAATACGATTGCGCTTGCTGTGATCACGCCACCAATGCGCCCAAAAGCGATTGTTGCAAATTGGTGCCCACCGCCTGCGCTTGGGAATCGTGAAGACAGCTCCGCCAAGGCCATACACATCGACAGATACAGCACCCCGACGACGACCAAAGCAATTGCCATGCCACCCCAGCCGCCGTCTACTAGACCGAACTGCCAACCAGCAAAATCTCCGGAAATAACGAAGGAAACTCCCAGCCCAGTGAGCAGCACCCATCCCAAGGTTCCTTGTTTAAGACCAGTTTGCTTCCCTGCTGACTGCTTTTTCTCCCCTTGCACTCTTTGTCCGTCCATTGTGTTGGTGTCCAAAGAATCCTCCTTAAGACCTTGGTGAAGTTTCTTAGCCTGTACTGATTGCACTCCCGACGCTACCGAGTATGTAAGTCCTCATAGTGAGTATGCGGTGCGTGGTTTTCACCAGTACCCCAATCAGCCTACCTGTCAATCAATAGGTATGGAAATCAGGGGGAGGTGGCAGGAATTTTCATACAGAAACAATGATTCGTAAAGCATCGGTGGGATCAAACGCATGAGGAACCTCTGCGAGAGAAATAGGACCTGCAGTAATTGATTCCCAATCAATAGTTGATCGAGAAAGAAAATCCAAAGCCTGTTCAAGATGACGCGGTTCATAATTATGCACACCAACGATATGCCGCAACCCACGCACTAACCACTCAGGATTAACCGATATATCTGGTGACGTTGCCACAGATCCACCTAATACAGCTAGACCCCCAATATCGAGCACACTAATACAAGAATCAACGCCTTGAGCTGAACCAGAAAATTCGCACGACACATCTATGCTACATGGATTAGCAGTATATTCTGCAGGTGTATATACCATTGCTCCCAATGACTGCGCCCACGCACAACGCTGTGGATTAGGATCTATCGCCGTCACTACCGCACCAGCCTGGATAGCGACGTCGACAGCAAGTAAGCCAAGCATTCCACACCCCACCACCAATAGTCTTTTCCCAGCAAGACTGCCTACATGGTGGCACACCTTTTCCAATGCTGCCATCACAGTACCACCTGCACATGACGCAATAGACGCCGGCACGTCCTCTAACGTATCAGGTACCACAGCTACTGGCTGATGAGCCCGAAGCACAATAT
This sequence comes from Corynebacterium sp. sy039, assembly GCF_007904105.1. Lineage (NCBI taxonomy): Bacteria > Bacillati > Actinomycetota > Actinomycetes > Mycobacteriales > Corynebacteriaceae > Corynebacterium > Corynebacterium sp. sy039. The sequence continues at coordinate 1,455,080 of NZ_CP042325.1, forward strand.
GGGAAGCATACGTCCCCGATAGTGACCAGTCCCCATTAAAAGGCTCATGTCCAGTCTTGAGCAGATTACGACATTTGGCAGTACAACCCATCTCACAACGATCACATGACATACATGGTGCAGTAACTGAAAAAGTCACACGCTGACCGGGCACTAAAAGTGGATTACGCGTTTGTTCAACGATACCGACTCCTTCATGGCCAAGAACTGACGGGCATGCCTGTTTCCTCCGCCCTGTTACTGTGTGACGATCAGAACCACAAATACTCGCCGTGGTTATACGCACCAAGCTCTCTCCGGGTTGTAACTGAGGAGCAGCCAAAGCAACATTCTCAAAGTTAAGTCCCCCCATCCATACAAGTGCATTAATTGGTTCGCTCAGTGATGTATGCACACTCATTATTCTGCCTCGTCGGAAGGGTCAGCCAGAAGTAAAGGTAGTTGAGCAGCAGAATCTAAGACAAAATCAGCACCGAAAGAACCGAATTTTTCTCTATCAAGATGCCCAGTCAACACTCCGACACTCGTCACTCCTGCTCTTTGTGCACTTTCCACATCTGCTTGAGTATCGCCACAACTAATTACCTCTTTTAGATCACTTACACCAAGTTCTTGCATTGCCTTTTCAATAAGGAAAGGCTCAGGACGTCCAAGAGGCACTTCGTCACCAGCAACTAAGCAGTCAATAACACCGTTATTCCACCCCATCGCTTCTAGAATAAGATCAGCTATTTCACGAGAAAACCCTGTAGTGAGAGCGATTTTTATCCCTTTTTCTCGTAAAAGGCAAAACATAGTTTCAATTCCAGCAAACGGACTTGGTGGCTCAGCCATATAGCTTCGACGCAGTTCAGCCCGAAACCATTGCCATGCTCTTTCATGTATGTCTTTGTTTAGTGGCACCCCACCAATTTCTAATAACTGACCTAGTGCCCAATATTTTTCAGTACCCATATACGACTGAAATACCTCATCGCTAATCCTGGCACCTTCGCGTTCGGCTGCTGTACGCAATACGCGATAGACCTCATCGCGTTCATCAACAGTAGTTCCCGCCATATCAAAAATTGCTAGTCTGTACATTATTTATCCCTTAAAGGTGAAAAGAATTGTGGCTGATAAAATCGCTCATGCGCGCCTTATGAATGGAAGGCATCCTAGTATTTAATGGCTATCGCACAGCTTTGCGTAGCCACATGGAAAGAAATTCCACACATAGCACTACGCCAATGATGAGTAAAAGAATGTAAGTTACTACTTGAAACTGATTCACACGAGCAGCATTGAGCAATTGAAAACCAATACCGCCAGCTCCCACTACGCCTAATAACGTGGCCGACCGGATATTGATATCCAAAAGATAAAGAGTATGCGCAATAAAAGCTGGTGCTGCTTGACGTAATGTCGCTGCAAAAAATACTTGTGCTCTTGTCGCTCCAGCTGTAAAAATTGCTCTTTGCACATCAATATCTGTTTCTTCAAGCGAATCCGCTACCAATTTTGACAACAGCCCTACTGCGCCAAGTGCCAACGCTAGAGTACCTGCCACAGCTCCAAGACCCGATATAACAACAAAAATAATGGCAAGGATCAGTTCTGGAATTCCTCGAATAATAACGATGAAACTCCGCACAAAAATATGGACAGCAGGATGAGAAATAACGTTCCGAGCAGCAAGAATTCCAATAGGGATCGCACATATTGCCCCTAAGAACGTCGCCGCTAGAGCAATACGGATTGTATCGAACAGTAATGCAAAAAGTTCGGGTGCCATATTCTCCGACGATGGTGGAAAAAATAATGCACAAGTAGCAGGAATATTCATTACACCATCGAGTATCTGATGTGTAGTTATTCCAACTTTTGCGGCAGCAGCCCATGTAAAAAAGACTAGAAGCGCTATCGATGCCACACGCTGTCCGCGGGAAAAAGTCCACGGAGGTTTCACGCTAGAAGTATTTTTAGCAGGCTCTACCTGCTCTTTTCTTTCTGGATTACGTGGCAAAAAGAGCGTATCAGCCCATGTCCGCGCTCTCTTTTGTGGAGAAAAATCTGTGCTCGCTTTGCGTAGGATAGCCGCACGCAATGCAGCAGAAAGTAACTCGATACCGATGCATAGCACCAAAACAACGAGAGCCAATGCCATGCCTCTGCGATAATTCATCATTCGTAAGGAATCAGCTATCGCCATACCCACTCCCCCGACTCCAACGTATCCCAAGAGCACTGAAGTACGGAGGTTTATGTCAAAGCGATGCAAAGCAGTAGCGATTATCTGAGGGGCAAGCGCCTGCGGTATAGCAGCGATAATTTGTTGCCTTCGTGTGCCACCAACAGATTCGATAGCTTCACGAGGACCGTCGTCAAGCTCTTCAATCGCATCAGCATATAATTTCGCAACCATACCAACTGAATGAATTCCCATAGCTAAAATACCACCTACGGACCCGAGGCCGAATATCCGCATAAAAATGATGGCAAGAACAAGATCGGGTATTGCTCGAGCGATCACTATTAAGGCACGCGATGCAATCCGTGCGCTAGAGTTGGGTGAGATTTTCCTTGCTGCGCCTAAAGCCAGTGGCATCGATAAAACTACTGAGAGCAATGTTGCTAGGAATACAATCGCCAGTGTCTCAGAAATCAATGATAGTAATTCCGTTATCTCTGGAAACTGCAGCGGAAACATACGCTTTAGAAAAGCGGAAGCATTGCTGGCAGATTCAACAAGACTATTGATGTTGATTCCTATAGAAATGACTGACCAACAACCCGCTAGAGCTAGGGCAACAAGGCAAAGATACGCCGTAATACGGTGCTTATTCTTATAGCCCTTATAACTCTTATACCGCAGTATGCTCGACGAATGTACTGAATAAGTTGAAGAAACAGTCATCTCACACCTTCCGTGGTAAGAGCTGCTTCCGCAGTACCAGTAGAATGCGCAGTTATGGATTGATATACGTGCGCTGCATCTTCAACCGTCATTGCTTTTGTTGAGCGATCAAACTTCACCCGACCAGATCCTAAGCCAACAATACGATCCGCATAGTCTATGGCTAATTGCACTTGATGCAAGGACGCAATGATAGTGATCTTATCTTCGACGCAAATTTGCTTTAATAAAGTCATCACCGCATCAGAAGAAATAGGATCAAGGGCAGCAACAGGTTCATCCGCTAATAGTATTTTGGGGTGCTGCATAAGAGATCGTGCAATAGCTACACGTTGTTGTTGTCCACCAGATAAAGTATCGGCTCTTTGATGCGCTCGGTCTGCAAGTCCAACACGCTCAAGCATTGCCAAAGCCTCATGTTTTATTGCTTTAGGATACATCATCAGCGATAACCGAGGACCAGTGAGTCTTCCCAATGCCCCTGTGCATACATTTTCCAACACAGACATCGGTCCTACTAAATTGAACGCCTGGAAAATCATGCCAATATCTTTACGTAGAAAACGCAATTGACGAGCGCTAAGAGAATTAACCTCTTGTCCAAGTACGCGCACACTGCCATTAGTCGGGGAGCATAAGCCATTGATATGACGTAATAATGTAGATTTTCCGGACCCCGATAATCCCAATAAGACAGTGATTTCTCCTGTGCGGAAACCAAGTTTTACGTTATCAAGACCAAGGACACCACCAAAATCTTTGCTTACATTCTGCAGTTGCACCGCATAGTGCGTATCAATCTCGTGCTGTAGTTGCGAAGTGACCATGCCAAGTTCTCCGTTATTGCCCTATCAGTGACCGTGTATTAGGAAATAGCAGCACAAGCCTGTGCTTTCGTCGTGGCGCAAATACTACGGATGGTGTCAAAATCAGCATCACTGATTTCTTTATATCCCCATTCAATTTCTTCCGGTAGCGCACAACGCTCTACTGAAGAACAAATACCTGCTGCTACTAGCGCAGGCTTATTTGCTTTTTCGCGAATAGCAGTCCGAATTTTTGCTACGAGTTCAGCAGGTACTGATTCTGTGTTAATTGCTATAGGATCTTCCGTAATAGGGTCAGATTCCCAGATGGATTTCACTTCCCCCTCTTTTATCTGACCTGTTTTTGTCAAAGTGGTCAGCATAGCGTCGTGGGCAAAAGCGGCGTCACAGTCGCCTCCCTTGAGCGCAAGTAATGATGCGTCATGTCCACCAGTGATAATCGGTTCAACATCATTGAGCATATCGATACCACTGTCCATAAAACCTTTCATCGGCACTAAATAACCTGAAGTAGAACTAGGGTCTACCAAACACACCTTCTTCCCTTTGAGATCTTTCAGAGAGGAAATAGGAGAATCTTGTTTCACGTAAGCCAACGAGGTATATGCCGGTGCTTGTGCTTCATCATTAGTAGGAGCTGCTATGGGTTCAATGGGGACACCAGAATCTTTAGCTAAGACATAAGAAAAGGGACCATAAGATGCAATATCGATTTTTCCAGCACGCTGCCCTTCAATAACTGCAGCGTAGTCGGTAGCATCTTGAAACTCCACGTGTACTTGTGTTTCTTGTTCAATGAGTTTTGCTAAATTTTCATAAGACGACTTAAGGGTTTGGGAAGTCTCCGCAGGAACTGCTGCAAAGATCAGGGTATCTTTAGTCTCATCTGCAACACTTGAATTTGTGCTGCCATGTCCACCACAAGAAACCAACACAGGACACATACATGCAACGGCTGCATAATACTTTAACTTCTTCATGAGGATCCTTTCATTTTCGGGTATGACGAAGTTCTGCCACGCAGAGACGTCGGAAAGCAATGTGTACTAGAAAATATTTTGATAAGACATACTCAACTTGTCTAGTCGAGTTAAAAGAATTCATATACAAGTAACCTACGTTAACCCTAAAAGGTGACGTTACCCCTACCATTAAGTGCCAAATCAGCAACCCCAAAGGATAAAGTCATACCTATGCCAGAAGTTACTACCGCCACCACCGTTTGCTCATCAGGATGTTCCAAAATCACATTCACACTAGGCGAATCAGCATAACGCCCCTGCCAACGCTGGATAACTCGTGGGTTTTTAATGGCAAAATATTCACCAACACCATCGATGAGTAATTGCGCCACATCATGATCCATAAAAGGATCCGGAGACAACGCATAGCTATGCGAGTCCCCCACAAAAATACCTTCTGGTATTCCAGTAGCCATGAGATTAGCAACGCAATCTACAAGTTCAGGAGCATTTTCCTTAAGCTCTTTTTTGAGCTTTAACATACTTGGCATACCAGTAAAACCGTCATAACGAGCAAGAGACGTTCCAGTAAATAATGCAATATCAGCAGGAACACGCTTTGGTCGCTCAATCAACGCCATAGTCAAAGTACATACTCGAACAGAAAACTTATCTGCTAACTGCGGAAATAATTGTGTAAGAAAATAGTTCGGACAACATATCACCCGTTCAGCCTCAAATACGCCACGATTTGTTACAACCGTGCCAGAGGCAACCTCACGCACTTCATGCAACCACTGAAAAATTACCCCCTGTTGCGCAAGCCATGCAGCCAGTTTCGGTGCCGCTTCACGTGGATTTACTCGCATATCCAGTGGAAACCATGCTCCCCCGACACTTGGCAAGCCCGGATTACCAATTTTGGCACCCACCATTTTTGACTCGAGGAGTTGGACTTGTTCATCACCTCGATGACGTGCAAACTCTTCAAGTACCTGCATTTGCGCTTCTGTCATAGCAGGCACATATGTCCCAGAATTTTTTGCCCATAGCCCCACAGTTTCAGCTGCCCGGATCCACCCTTGGCGCGATACCCATGCCATATCCATAGTTGAATCAGCCTGACCAGTAAAGCAAGCATGACCGAAATTCATAATTGAGGAACCAACAGGACGCTCCGATCGATCAATAACACGAACTGAGAGCCCTTTTTCATGCGCCAAAAACGCAGTAGCGAGTCCTACAATGCCGCTACCAACCACAATCAAATCAGTTTTCATACCCCTTATTGTGCACCCAATAAACACCTATTGTCCATACTTGAATAGACAAGTTAAGGTATTTTTTGCCAACTATTAACCAGAATTGGGTCGCTATCGGGTTATCATTAGAGTCATATTTCCGCAAAGTGCTGGATAAAACATCATCAATCCAGAAAGGCATATTCATAGAAGTGGCTAAACTGCAGCAGCACCAAGAGATCGCAGCTCATCTCCGACAGCAAATTCGCACAGGTGTATTCTCCCCTGGTCAAGCAATTCCTTCAGAAGCCCAGCTATGCCAGCAATTTCATTGCGCCCGAGGCACAATTCGTCAAGCTATCGCAACACTACGCACCGAAGGCTTACTATCCTCAGGGCAAGGACGGCGATCCCGTGTCCTTGACACTGTCCCAACCCAATCCTTTGACGGAGTTATCTCTTTTTCACAGTGGTGTCAGAACTCCGGAATCGAACCAGGTCAGCAAACTCAATGGGTTACTCGTCGTCCAGCCGGATCAGAATTGGCTGTGCGCCTGAATATCTCTGCTACCGATCAGATTGTCTCGGTATATCGTCTCCGACTTATGGATGGCGAACCTGCCATGGTAGAACGCCTCAACTATCCTCTGGAAGTAGGTAAGCACATTCTCATTTTTGATACTGATTCGGGATCCATCTACCAACAACTCATCAACTCCGGTATCTCTATTGCCTACGCAATTCGCACCATTGATGCGATACCAGCAGCAGAAGAAGACGCCCGTTTACTTGGTGTTACTCCCGGAACTCCCCTACTGAGAGTGCGTCGCCATACTTTTTCCCAAGACGGTACCCCCATTGAAGCCTCCGACGATCGCTATCTCTCCCATATGGCAAATTTCACTATGACAACCGTACGTGGAACCCCCTCACCAATTTCTATGGTCAACGCACAAAACAACTCCGAAGATGATCCAATCAATGACTAGCTCAAGTAGTAGAATCACATTACACTAGCTAGTTTTATTTCTTGGATAGGTTCATGTCTGCTGTCAAAAATATCGCCCTGCAACTCATCGGCAACGAACACTCTTTTACCAAATCAGAGCAAAAAATTGCACGAGTCCTACTCGCAGACTACCCTGCTGCAGGTTTATCAACCGTGGCATCTCTTGCCAATAAAGCAAAGGTAAGTGCGCCTACTGTCATCCGATTCATCAATGAACTTGGTTTTGCTAGCTATAAAGATTTTCAAGAATGTCTGCGCACAGAACTAAGTCAAAGAGAAACATCGACGCTGCAACAAGTCTCTGATCAACAGGCACAGACTCCATCTGCGACTTCATCTGCATTAAATTTATTGCACCAAGTCGAATCATCTCTGATCACAATCCCAGAAAAAGAACTACAACAGGCAATTACCCTTCTTGGTGCTACCTCGAAAAAAATTTTTGCTACTGGTGGTGATTACTCATCAGTAGCTGCCGAACATCTTGTTCTCCAACTTATTCAGCTACGCCCATATGTCCACCTCTTACCGAGCAAAGCAATTCTGGCTGCGGCAACCCTATGTGATAGCAAAAAAGGCGACATACTGTGCGTCTATGATGTTAGACGCTACAGTCCACATACATTGCGCATAACAAAAGCTGCGAAAGAATTAGGGATGAAAATTGTACTTTTCACCGATAAATGGCTTTCTCCTATCGCAAGTTTTGCTGATGTAGTCATTCCAGCAGAAGTTGAATCAGATAGTGCCAATGACAGTTCTGTTTCGCTTTTAGCTGTTACCGAGTATGTATGTAACCAGGTTGCAGCCACACTGACTCCCCTGGCTACAACCCGCTTAGAGAAACTCGATCAATTACGTTTGCGTATCGAATCCTAAGGAGCAAGTATTTTTCTTGCTGCACCAAGATATCCTGAAGCCATAGTTAATGCCACACGACGCACGGCATCTTCATCAGGTAAAAACCGCGCATCATGCAGGTGAATGTGCATATTATGCTCACTACCAGTACCAACAAAAGCCATTACTGATGGAACTGCAGCACTGAAGAATGAAAAATCATCAGCGCCCAAAGAACGCATAGGAGGTGCAAGCTCTAATCCTGCTTGTCGTAAAAAAACATCCATTTCCTTGCATAATTCCTCTGCATTATGCAAAACCGGTTCTCCTTGGCGATACTCTAACTTTGCAACTACTCCATAGGCAGATGCGATTCCTTGTGCTAACTCCGATAATGCTTGAACCAGCGTTTCTGCATCGTTTTTTCTCGTAGTGCGCATCGTAGCAGTAATTTTTCCTGTTTCAGGAAGAACATTTGCTCCTCCACTATCGACGATCATCTGCCCAACACTTACTAATGCAGGATTCATAGGATCCAATGTTCTACGCACTACTTCTGGGATTGCTAGTGCTATTTGGGCAGTTGGAGCAACAATATCTTTTGCTTTATGCGGATAAGCACCATGACCGCCCTGGCCAGAGATAGAAAAATGCACTTCAGCTGCCGCAGCATTAACAACTCCCGCACCAGTTGCCACGCTGCCACAAGGTAATGAGGGATGAACGTGTGCACCTATTGCATACTGTATGTTTTGCTGCTCAAAAATACCACTTTTTTTGATATCTAATGCACCTGAGGGATATGTCTCTTCGCGAGGCTGCAAAATTGGTACTAAGGCAACAGGAAGATCGATCTGTCGTGCTGCTCGTATCACTGCACCTAAAGCAGCTAAATGCACGTCATGACCACAGGCGTGCATAGCCCCATTTGTAGCTGCCCACGTCACACCGGTTTTCTCAGTGATAGCCAAAGCATCAAGTTCGCCACGAATAGCAACTGCAGGTCCTGTTTTCTTTCCGATTCTGGTATATGCGCCAGTAGTTGCGATAGTAGAAAATTCGCAACCAGTGTAAGCAATAATTTCTTGCGTTGTTTCTGACTCTTCACCAGAAACTCGTGGATTTTGATGCAGTCGTTTTCGCAATTCCTGAGCCATACCTATTTCTGCAGAAAGTAGTTCATAAAACTTATCCGCAAAGCTATCTAGATCTCTCGCCATCATTTCTCTTTATTCTCCAAGTGGTATGCTCTCATAGCGTTACGATAGCCAATCATTTCTGCTACACGTTGTGCTTCGGCTATGGGCCACCCATGCTTTTCAATATATGTTTGTAAAACTTTTTCTAAGCCACACCGAAATAGTCTTGCCCCGGTGCAATAGAGCTCGCTTAATCCGAAAGCATCACTAGAAAAGAGCACTTTAGTAAACGGCGCTAGCTCAATAGATTCAGCAATAATCGCTGTTGAGCGCGCCCCAGTGTAGTTTATTGCCAACCCCACATCGCAGTAGACGTGCGGAAAAACGTCCGCTAAATATCCCGCTTCTCTATGAAATGGGTAGCAGTGCAAGAGCATGATAGTTGCGCCATACTGTACAGATTTTCGTAACAGATCTGTCAGTAACAAAGGATTGCAGCGATGCAGATCCACGTCGTTATCGCCATATCCAATGTGGAATTGGATAGGTAGCGATTTTTTAATGGCGAACCAGATAAGCGCTCGAATAATAGTGCTGTCTACTAATCTCGGGTGTTTATCGTCGGAAACGCTTTCATACCAACGACAAAGGGCATGATCCAATTCTGTATCTGTCGGTGCTTCGGGATTAAAGTCAAGCCCAATTCGATACGCTGCAATGCTTTTCACGCCAATCGCTGTACGCAGTTTATGCTCTAACATTGTCGTAATCGCGTCCCATAAGATCTCTACTGGCAATGCTTGACGACGATGTGCCATAGCAACTTCTTCTGCTACACGTTCCAGGCGCACAATCTCATAAACCTGTGCCTCCGCAGCACATCCCATTTCCTTAGCACCAAGAATACGATCTGGTGCATGACCAGTTTCAATACCTAAAGTTGTCATGCGACTATCGCGTAACAAACGTTTATTAACTTCTCTCGCACCTAGCTCACGACGTTTTTCTAAGTATTCTTCAGCAGTAGCAAACCTTGGTAATCCCAAAATAGGTGCGCAATAATTCCTTATGGCAAATCCAATATGAGTATCAAATCTCGTAGTTCCTTTTGCTGGACCATACGTTGACTCTGATATCAATTCCTCAAAATCTTGTCGAGATAATTCCTGCTCTACGACTCCATGACAATGATGATCAAATAATTCCAGCTGACTAAGATCCAATTGTTTAGTAGACACGAGAATAAACCTCACATTGTTGTGCTAAAGAAAGACCTTGTAATGCCTCGCACTCATCACGCTTTATGGCGAGGAACGTACTGAGAAATTCTTGCGAAAACCACGATTTAACTATCTCATTCTCGGAAAGTTCTGTTAAAGCTGCAGGTAAACTATGCGGTAATTGTGCAAAATCTTTATGCTCACCATCAAGATCAAGCTCACCTTCTATTACAGGTTCCGGTGGTAGTTGCTCATGTAAACCTTGCATGCCTGCACGCAAAATACTGCCAATCAATAACCAGGGGTTCGCACCGATATCACTAGCTCGATACTCAAAATGCAACTGCGGTGCAGGGTCACGTCCATATAATTCATTTGTTGATGGGATACGCAACAATGCTTCTCTATTATTTAGTCCTAGGTAAACACGAGCTGTTGACCAATTATTCGGTACAAGTCTCTTATAGCTGATAGTCAGTGGAGCGCATAATGCCGAGAACGCAGGCGCATATTTAATAATTCCAGCAGCAAATTGTGCCGCCTTTTTACTGAGTCTTCCAGGCTGCGTGGGATCAAAACATACTGGTTTCCCCATCAAATCAGTCAGGCCAAAATGAACATGCACTCCATTGCCTACTGAATCAGGAGATACAAGTGGAGAAAAACTCACGTTTCTCTCTGCTTGCTCGAACACATCATGAATAAGCTCTCGTAATACGATAGCTCTATCTGCAGCTGTGACAGGATCTGCAGGACGTAATGTCATCTCAAACTGATGCTTACCATACTCCGGCAGCCATGTTTCTGGTTCTAGACCAGCTTCTTTCGCGATATTCATCAACTGAGTTCCTATAGGTTCTGCGCGTCGAAAGTCTCTTAACGAGAACGGGTGATGTTCTGTGGATTGGCTCGTATCCATAAACTCATGCTCAAATGCCACCGTCGCTCTAAGACCATAATCGGCTAAATCATTTACTGCACGTTTTAAGAATGTCCGCATACATGACGACCATTCTTTCCCATCTGGTTCCACTAAATCAGCAAGTACAATGTTGACGGTATGCATTGGTGTCTTGATCGTGCTCAGTGAAGTAGGATCTGGTCGTAGTCGCAAATCACCGCTAGAGCCAAAAGCAGATCCTGGTGCTATATGTCCTAATGCTCCTATCCCCAAGTTTGCCGGCACCCAGCCTAAAGACGACTTCGGTGAGTAATCGCTCATCAGCATCGCTCTACCTTTTGCTCGTGCTGAAATATCACTGGTAGCAACGAATAATAATTCAGTTGTGTTACTGGTGGCTTCCATTTTCCTATACCTTGCTTTCTATTATCTTGCTTTCGGTTGCTGTTTTTCGTGTCTTTATCTCTATATAGGATTCTTATCCCTCATTTCTTTGCCTATTTTTTCTGCTAATCGTGGTCGAGCTGTGGCTATTACTATTCCTAAAAAGCACCATGCCCCAGCTATATACGGGAAATAAGTAAAAGGTGCGCTTTGATCATGTATCTGAATGAAATAGACAAAAAGCAGGTAGCACAGTGCAAGTATCGGAATAAAAATTTCATAGCGCGGTATAGCGCGACGAGATTGCAAAATGAAAAATATAACGCCTAACGACGTGGTGGCATAGGCAACTACCATGCATAGGGTGCCGATTGTTGCTAAGTAATAATAAATATCTACGCTTGACATTCCCATCAGCCCTAATGCAAGAGCTGATCCGACAGCTAGAATTATGCAAAACCAGACAGCATAAAGCGGAATCGCGTGTTTTTTCGAGATATAAGCAAAAACTCGTGGTCCGCAATCATCACGCGCTAAGGCATAGAGCAGACGTGAAGCTGCTGCAGTTGAACTTAAAAAAGCAGCTAGAGCCACACAGAATGCAACAGCTGCCATCCCCACAGCAAAACCGTGGTTGATATAGCGCGTAGACAGTTCAGTTAACGCTGATGAAGAAGAACTAAAAGCTGCTATTCCTTGTGAGTCTGTGCCAAAACCAATGGTAACTGCGAACATTACAAAGATGTATGTTATCCCGCCTAAGACAACTGCATAGAGCAGAGAGCGCGGCACTATTTTCGTTGGATTGTGTGTTTCTTCTCCTAAGGCACTCCCAGACTCAAAACCTGCCCATGATAAAAATGCAAACACGGATGCAGTGATAATCGTCGTCCAGCGTGAGTTTCCAGGGGTGAATACGGAAAAATCTATTCCGGTTTTTACTGGTGCACTGTCTATATCTGTTCCTACTTTTATGAGAATAAAAATTGCAAGGAAAAGCATGGAAGCAATTCCGATGAAGCCCACTGAGAGCAGAAATCGTGCTGTTATTTTCGATTCCCGGCTGTTGAGAAATAACCCAATCGCCAGCACAAATACAGCAATGAACATCCATTGCTGACCGTCTAGTTCAATCCCTAATTCTGCAAAGAAAGCAGTGCCAAAAACTGCACATGCGCCGACGATACACATAGAAAAGCATATGTAAGTTCCGAGTAAAACCCACCCACCAAAGAATCCAGCACGTGGGCCTATAGTTAGTCCTGCTAATGCATAAATTGATCCAGAATGACCGATAAAACCAGTTAAGCGAATAAAGCTATACGCCACTAATAGTGTGCCGATGAAGGCCAGACAAAAAGTAAAGGGAACTGATTTTCCTACTAAACCAGCGATGCCAATTCCGTTGAGAGACATAGCCATAACTGGTCCCATGAATCCCAATGATATGGCCGTAATTTCCCATGTTTTTAATGTTCTTTGAGTTGGTTCATGATCCATTGTCTGCTCCTAATTAATCATGAATCGAGAAATAACATTTAGTAACAAACATTACAAAATGTCATTATCATAATTATTTGTAATAAATAATAAACATCCTCCATGAAAATCATTGGACTTTCTAGCAAATTATAGAAATTAATCACCCAACACCACCCCCATTACAAAAATAACCCCACAGAAATAAACACAAAACAACACAGTCACATTGACAATCAGACATAAGCAGACAAGTATTGATGGTGTATATCATGCACATCGCATATATCGCATACGTCGCGCGAATAAAGATACATAAGATAAGGTCGCTACTCCATGATCGTGACTCTCACACCAAATCCAAGCATTGACGCTACCGTCACTCTTTCTTCCCCACTCGAACTAGGCACTGTTAATCGAGCACAATCAATAAGCCATGTTGCTGGCGGCAAAGGCATCAATGTGTCTCATGCCATTCATAAAGCACAAAAAGCAACACACGCACTCTTTCCTGCTGCACAGCATGATCAATTTATTAACCTCTTGGAGGAAATAGCCGTACCGTATAGCCGCATTACGCTTGACGACAAGGTTCGAGTAAACACCACAATCACTGATCCCCACGGAGTAACCACTAAGCTCAACGGGACAGGACCTCATCTTAGTAGCACGCATCAAACACAGCTGATGAGTGCGTTACTTGATAAAGCAGCGCACGCAAATTGGGTGGTTCTTGCAGGATCACTACCCCAAAACACGCCTGTAGATTTCTACGCTGCACTTTGCCAGGTTCTACGCAAAGAACTACCTCACGTACGTATCGCTGTTGATACTTCCGACGCACCGCTAAAAGCACTCGGGAAACATCTTCATCACGCAGCACCTAACTTGCTTAAACCCAATGGATTAGAATTAGGCCAGCTCGTCGGCTGCGATGGTAATGCTTTAGAAAATGCAGCACGACAAGGAAATTTCAGCGATATCATTAAAGCAACTCACACCATCATTAGTCGGGGTGTTTCTGAAGTATTAGTAACCCTAGGCGATGCAGGTGCTCTTCTTGCCACCAGTTCTGGTATCTGGCACGCAAGTCCACCCCCTATTACAGTTGTATCTACCGTTGGCGCAGGTGACTGCTGTTTAGCAGGATATCTCATGGCCCGAGCTGAAGGAAAAACTTTTGCCCAAGCATTGCAACAAGCAGTTGCCTATGGCTCTGCTGCCACAGCACTACCTGGGACTACTATTCCGACACCAGAGCTGATCAATACCACAGATACTGTTATCACAGAACTAGCCTTTTAATCTTCTCACAACTCGACAGAAAGAAACATGATCATGACTTCCGCACTCATTAGCACTGATCTTGTCACTCTCGATAAGGATTGCGGTACCACACCTGAGTCCGTTATTACTCATCTTGCCGAACTTGTTTATCAAGCTGGACGCGCAAACAACGCAACGGAACTAGCACAAGCAGCAATTGCCAGAGAACAAAAGGCAGGAACAGGTGTTCCAGGCAAAGTAGCTATCCCTCATTGTCGTAGTGCAGCAGTATCAGAACCGACCCTTGCTTTTGCTCGCCTAAATCCTGCGGTTGATTTTGCTGGTCCTGATGGTGATGCGCATCTTGTTTTCCTCATCGCCGCACCCGCCGACGGCGGGAAAGAGCACCTCAAAATCCTCTCTAAATTAGCACGAGCACTGGTTCTCCCTGATTTTCTTGCTGCACTAGGCACTGCGCAATCCGAAGATGAAATCGTCGCATTAGTGCTAGACGTGGTAACCGCTGAGAAGAAAACCTCCACTGCCCCTGCCTCCAGTAAAGCAAGCACTAGCTCCGCTAAAACCACTATCGTTGCTGTCACTGCCTGCCCTACAGGCATTGCGCATACCTATATGGCAGCAGATGCACTCACCCAGGCAGCAACCAAATGCAATGATGTGGAACTTGCAGTGGAAACTCAGGGGTCATCTCATAATGCCCCTCTGGATCAAAAAGTTATTGACAACGCTCAGGCTGTTATTTTCGCTACCGACGTTGGGGTTCGTGACCGAGAAAGATTTGCCGGAAAACCAGTCATTGAATCTGGTGTCAAAAGAGCAATTAACGAACCCGATACCATGCTCAAAGAAGCAATAAGTGCAGCACACAATCCGCAAGCACGTACTGTGTCTGGCAAGACAAGCTCTCGTGTTCCCACAGACACTAACCAATCACAACTTGGGTGGGGAAAACGTCTCCAACAAGCCATTATGACAGGCGTGTCCTATATGGTGCCTTTTGTTGCCGCAGGTGGTCTGCTCTTGGCACTAGGTTTCTTATTCGGTGGTGCAGATATGGCACAAGGCTGGCAAGATATTGTCACACAGCATAGCCTCACCAACTTGCCGGGTCATGAGGTGAATTCCATGACATTTGAGCGTTCTGGTTTTGCTCTTTATTTCGGAGCAGTTCTCTTTGCCACTGGTCAAGCAGCTATGGGCTTCATTGTTGCTGCACTATCAGGTTATATCGCTTTCGCCTTAGCCGGTCGCCCCGGAATCGCACCTGGATTTGCTGGTGGTGCCATTGCAGTAAGTGTTGGCGCTGGATTCATCGGAGGATTAATCACTGGACTACTTGCTGGTTTCATAGCCATGTGGATTGGTTCTTGGAGAACACCCCGCTGGCTTGCCTCACTCATGCCTGTCATGCTTATCCCACTCATGACGTCTTTGATCGTCGGTAGTTTGATGTATTTATTTTTAGGTGCACCACTGGCATATATCATGACAAGTTTGCAGAATATGTTGGCAAGTATGTCTGGTTCTTCTGCGATCCTTTTAGGCATTGTTCTAGGTCTTATGATGTGTTCTGATCTTGGCGGACCAATCAACAAAGCAGCCTATCTCTTTGGCACTGCCGGGTTATCAACCGGCGACCCCGCCTCCATGCATATCATGGCCGCTGTTATGGCAGCCGGCATGGTTCCACCTATTGCACTGTCTTTAGCTACGCTGATAAAGAAAAATCTCTTTACCCCTGTAGAACAAGAAAATGGCAAATCAGCATGGTTAATGGGACTCGCTTTTGTTTCTGAGGGGGCAATTCCGTTTGCGGCAGCAGACCCACTGCGTGTCATCCCAGCGATGATGCTCGGCGGTGCCACTACAGGAGCACTGAGCATGGCTTTAGACGTAGGATCACGTGCACCACATGGCGGTATTTTTGTACTCTTCGCTATCGACCCAATCTGGGGCTATGTCATTGCGCTACTAAGTGGAATCGTAGTCAGCACCATTTCCGTACTCGTATTAAAACAAGCTCTTCCCAATAAAACCCTCCAAGAAACAGTCAACACCCCCGCATAACAAAACCTAAGCTCCTAGAGAACATCTCTAGGAGCTTAAAGTGCTGCTTGCATATATTCCCAGCACAATCTAGCGCGAACCTTCACCACAAGCTGCGTACAAGTATCTCATGATCGGGTACACGATAATAATCCCCGCGGAACCCCATGCAATTCCTTCTAATTGGATCCCCGCAATACTTAATGTCAAATTACCAATACCTGCTATCAAAGCAATAGCAGCGCAACTAAGATTGACAGGATTATTAAAATCCACTTTATTATCCTGCCAAATACGAATGCCAAGCATACCAATCAAACCATAGAGCATTACTGTTGCCCCACCAAGCACTCCTGCGGGAATACTAAAAATCAAAGCACCAAACTTAGGAATAAACGCCAACAAGATAGCAGTAGCAGCAGCTACCCAATAGGCAGCCGTAGAATAGACACGTGTAGCTGCCATAACACCGATATTTTCTGCATATGTAGTAGTCCCAGATCCACCAAAACCACCTGCCAAAGACGTAGCAAGACCGTCGGCAATCAAAGCATCTCCTGCTAGATCATCTAAATTGCGTTCCGTCATTTCGCTGACAGCTTTAACATGACCAATGTTTTCCGCAATCAATACCACCAACACCGGAAGTGCCACTGCAATAGCAGAAATCTCAAATCGCGGAGTATGGAACTGTGGAACCCCAACCCACGCAGCTTCAGCGATACTCTGGCGTGCTTCTTCGGCGATATTGCCAGTCATAGCCGCAAAAATCCAGCCGACAATAACGCCAAATAAAATACCTAAACGCGAAACCATACCGCGCCCTGCTACTACGAAAATCAAAATCGCCAGCAAAGTCACACACGCGACAAGCGGTTGTGCCTGAAAATTAGTGGTTGCACTTGGCGCTAAATTAAGACCAATCAATGCAACAATGGCACCGGTGACCGTCGGCGGCATAACAGCATCAATAACTCTTTTACCAGCTATTTTTACAATAATGCCAATGGCAATAAGTACAAGACCAGTCACGAGCACGGAACCAGCCTGAGCACCAATACCATAATGCTGTGCGGCACTAAGAGGTGCAATAAAAGCAAAAGAAGAGCCTAAGTAGGATGGGAGCCTATTCCTGGTAACAAGCAGGAATATGATCGTGCCAAGACCAGAGAATAATAATGTGGTATTAACTGGAAAACCAGTTAAAGTAGGCACCAACAAGGTCGCACCAAACATTGCTACAACGTGTTGCATACCAACACCGATAGTGCGCGCCCAAGAAAGGCGCTCTTCAGGGGCAACTACTGCACCCGGATGAATATGTTTTCCATCTCCGTGGATAGACCAACCAAATCTTTTCGTCACAAAATCTCATTATTGCTTAGTAGAAAATGGCTAGTCAAAGTTTCGACAAACTTTATGCACCTTACCCCACCGGATAAAAGAAAAACTGATGCGTTTCTTTGGGGCATCATGCCCATAAACGCATCAGTTTACTTAGCGAGTGTTGATTCAGGTAATGATGAAGCACAAACGCTATACGTGTACTTCTTCTCCTAACAGGTGCACATGAATCATATTGGTGTTTCCAGAAATTCCTGGTGGTGTACCAGCAACAAGAACTACCATATCATCACGTTCATATTCTTCCATTGCTAATAATTGCTCATCAATCTGCTTGAGCATATCATCAGTATCTTTAATTTCTGGAGTAAGGAAGGTTTGCGCACCCCAGGTCAACGCTAATTGACTGCGTACTGCCTGCGAAGGAGTAAACACCAACAATGGTAATTGAGAATGCAAACGAGCCACACGCTTTGCGGTATCACCAGACGTAGTAAAAGCAACCAAGGCCTTAGCATTAAGGCGCTCTGCTATATCTCGCGCTGAATAAGAAATAACACCACGCTTAGTACGTGGAATATGCGCTAAATCTGGCACCTGACCAGAAGTTTCCGCGTATTTCACAATACGAGACATCGTACGCACTACGTTATGCGGATCAATACCCACAGAGGTTTCTCCAGAAAGCATAACTGCATCTGCACCATCAAGCACTGCATTTGCCACATCCGATGCCTCAGCACGAGTAGGACGAGAGTTCTCAATCATCGAATCAAGCATCTGAGTAGCAACAATAACTGGCTTTGCATTCTCACGAGCAATCTGAATAGCACGCTTCTGCATCAGTGGCACTTGCTCAAGCGCCACTTCAACACCAAGATCACCACGAGCGACCATAATGCCGTCGAAAGCCAAAACAATTGACTCCAAAGCATCAACTGCTTCTGGTTTTTCGATCTTAGCGATAACTGGCACGCGCCTGCCTTCTTCATCCATAACTGCGCGAACTAATTCCACGTCTTGCGGGGAACGCACAAAAGAAAGTGCAATGAAGTCAACACCAAGGTTAAGGGCAAAACGTAAATCACGAATATCTTTTTCAGAAAGAGCAGGTACCGAAATGTCCATACCTGGCAAAGAAACACCTTTGTTATTAGATACTGGTCCGCCTTCTACCACTTCGCAAACAACATCGTCGCCTTCGACACCAGTGCATACCAATGCTACTTTTCCATCGTCGACAAGCAAACGATCACCAGGCTTTGCATCTTTAGCCAAGTTCTTATAAGTGGTTGATACGCGATCGTGCGTTCCTTCTATATCGTCGACGGTGATGCGCACAGTTTCACCGTTCTCCCATACTGTTGCACCGTCGATAAAGCGCCCTAGGCGAATTTTTGGCCCTTGGAGATCAGCAAGAATACCGACTGCTTTTCCTGTTTCATCAGTTGCTTTGCGCACCCAATGGTAGTTTTTCTCATGATCTTCATGCTCACCATGCGACATATTCAAGCGAGCCACATTCATGCCGTCTTGCACCAGTCGAAGTATTTTTTCTTCACTTGCTACTGCAGGGCCTAATGTACAAACAATTTTTGTGCGACGTTCCATGTGTTTAAGCCTAATCTTCATTTCTCGTTAGTGCTAGATCAGACAAGAAACTTTACTATGCCGAGAATTTTATGTCACTCCAATTCCCCGTCACAATCCCCTCAAAATGGTAAGGCAACATCGTAAAGCAACTTTGCCTCGAACGGTTTTCCACTGCACATGATACAAAATATAACGAATACCACTTATGTGATATAAATATGGAATACATAACAATATGTGAAATCCTGTAACACAAACAAGGACGTAGATTCTTTAGAAGAACAATAGAAAAACTACCCTCTAAAAGGGATTTTCCAGAGAAAAGATAAAAATCATCAGCCAAATACCGTGTGCTGCAAACGCCTCTTCCACCCTAGTCCTTCTTTCGGGCAAGGACTTTGTATTTTCCCAATATGAAACCTAAGGAAAATTTTGGTTAATTTTTGATAACGAACATCTCTTGCATATACGCTTAAGCGTGAGTACAGAAGAGCTATTCCTATATTCTGTGTTCTTCCCCTTCTTTATCTTTTTGATTGACCAGAAAGCTAGCATATGTCTCAAGACTCGCACAATACTATTTCAGTGCAAGAACGTCGTAGAGTCCTCGGCGCAACCCTTGTGGGTACAGCAATCGAATGGTACGACTTTTTCATCTATGCGCAAGCAGCTGGATTAGTTTTCGCAACCCACTTTT
Organism: Corynebacterium sp. sy039; assembly: GCF_007904105.1. NCBI lineage: Bacteria > Bacillati > Actinomycetota > Actinomycetes > Mycobacteriales > Corynebacteriaceae > Corynebacterium > Corynebacterium sp. sy039. The sequence continues at coordinate 1,474,945 of NZ_CP042325.1, forward strand.
TTAAGCCAGCTGGCGACGGCACCATCGCACAAATCCTCGCCTGGGCAACACTGGGAATCAGCTTCCTCTTCCGCCCACTTGGAGCTATTATCGCTGGTCACCTAGGTGACCGCTATGGGCGAAAAATTGTTCTTTCTGCAACTCTAATCCTCATGGGTGCTACCACCACCCTTATTGGTGCGCTACCTACCTACGCCTCCATTGGTATTGCAGCACCAATTTTGCTCGTGATCCTACGCGTCCTCCAAGGCTTTTCTGCCGGTGGAGAATGGGGAGGTGCAGCTTTGCTCTCTGTCGAACACGCGCCACAAGGCAAACGCGGTTATTTCGGAGCATTCCCACAAATCGGAGTCCCACTTGGTCTTACTCTTGCTACCTCAGTGTTGCTCTTGCTCAACATTCTCTTCGGTGCAGAAGCATACCTGAACTGGGCATGGCGCATCCCATTCCTCATTAGCTTTATTTTGGTTGTTGTCGGCATTATCGTACGTCGCAAAGTAAGCGAATCACCCGTATTTGAGGAGATCCGCGGACGCAAAGCCGAATCAAGCACACCGCTGGGGGTCTTGCTCAAACATCACTTCCCTACTGTGCTCAAAGCAGCATTGATCTTTGCCGCCAACAATGTTGCTGGTTATATGGTGATTGCATTCATGGCATCCTATGCAGTAAAAACCTTAGGAATGCCGCAAAAACAAATTTTTGTATGCGTTATTATCGCTGCTATCGTCTGGACTTTCCTTACCCTCTGGAGTGGCGCACTCAGCGATCGCATCGGACGCGTACAAACATTCTTAATCGGCTACCTCCTCTTGCTAGCTATCTCTATTCCTATGTGGTTCATGATCGACATGAAATCAATCTGGCTCTTCGCTCTAGCCATGCTGCTCCTTACCCCTGGTTTAGCGCTAAGCTATGGACCACAATCCGCTCTGTACGCCGAAATGTTTGATCGAGAAATTCGCTACTCAGGTGTAGCTTTCTCCTACGCCCTTGGGTCTATCCTCGGCGGGGCCTTTGCCTCGACGATCGCCCAATTGCTACTCAACCGCACTGGCGCTAGCTGGACAATTGGTGTCTACCTCGCCGTTATGTGTGTAATTTCTATCATCGCACTTCTACGCACTCCAAGAGATCTTGCTCAACGAGAACTCTAATAAACAAAAGCATGATTGCATTGAATAACAGAAACCGCGTTGTCACCGAGGAAACCATACCTCAATTACAACGCGGTTTTTAATAACTACTAATACTTACGCAGTAACAGCTTTATCTTCACTATTTTCAGCAGTCTCCCCTCTGACGTGCTCAGGAGTTTCGCGACCTTTCTTCATCACGAAGAAAGCAATGCACGCAAGAATGAAAACAATGATAGACATCCACGCATTAATACGCATACCCATGATGAGCATGGCGTCGTCAGTGCGCATATTCTCTACGAAGAAACGACCAAAAGTATAACCCGCTACATAGAGCACAAACACTCGCCCATGCCCTAGTGTGAACCGCTTATCCGCCCACAGCAGCACGAGAAAAATAAGTACATTCCACAGCAGTTCATAAAGAAAAGTCGGATGAACCACTGACATAACCTCACCAGTAGAATGACCTGTCAGAGGCGCTAAATTACCGTTATTATCCACACGATAATAAAGCTCTAGCCCCCAAGGAACAGATGTTGGGGCACCATAAAGTTCCTGGTTAAACCAATTCCCCAATCGACCTACTGCTTGAGCAATAATGACACCAGGGGCAATCGCATCAGCAAAAGGGGCAAAAGGAATTTTTTTATGGCGAAGATATAACCATACCGCCGCAGTACCCAACATAACGGCACCCCAAATACCCAAGCCACCATTAGTAATAGCGAAAACTTCGACAGGGTTGCATGAATCGCAAAAGTATTTGTCGTGATCAGTGAGCACATGATAAATGCGTCCACCCAAAATACCTGCAGGAATGACAATTATCGCTGCATCGAAAACAACATCTTTATTACCACCTCGTGCGCTATATCGACGAGTTCCTACCCACAAGGCAATGATAATTCCTGTAATAATGCATAAAGCATAAGCACGAATAGGAACCGGACCAATATGCCACACTCCCTGCGGCGGTGACGGAATAAAAGCTAATTGCGTGACGTTCATCTACTGCCTTTTCGACGACCAAAATGTACCACTCTAGTGTGCCTGATAGAACCTCACTATGCCACCCCTAGTCCCCCGATTGAGTGCTACGAATCCTTAGAAACGCGATGGACAAGAGGGATGCTGACCAGCAGCTACTAATGCGCGAGTAAAAGAACGCGGTGACGCAGCCCTCACCAATTCCTCACCTATGACTACTGCATCAGCACCTTGAGAAGCATACGTGAGTAATTCTTTACTAGAACGCACCCCAGACAAAGCAACACGAATAGTATCTTGCGGTAAACCAGGAGCTATATCAGCAAAAATTTTCTTATCAATGGTCATTGTTGATAAATCACGAGCATTAATCCCAATCACCTTAGCCGATGCCTGCATAGCACGCGTAGCCTCCGCAGGAGTATGCACCTCCACTAAAGCCGTCATGCCTAAAGACTCTGTGCGATCAATTAACGACTCCAAACGCGATTGCGTCAACGCCCCCACTCTTAGTGGAATCATATCTGCACCATAATAACGCGCTTCATGTATCTGATACGGATCAATAATAAAATCACGGCACATCACTGGCACGCTTACTGCTTGACGCACCGCATACATATCTTCTAATGAGCCCTTAAAATTCCGCCGTTCTGTTTGACACGCAATCATATGTGCTCCACCGGCCTCAAACTCTGCAGCCAGTGCCGTTGGCTCAATAGTATGGGCAATGACGTGCCCTGGAGCCGCCTTCTTAACCTCAGCGATAATACTGCAACCAACATTTTTCAGTGCGGCCATCGCATCACGAGGTGGTGGACAGTCATAAGAACGCGCTTTCATCTCTTTATAAGAAATTTCTGCTTCACGTGCAGATACATCTTCGATAACCCCAGCAATGATCTCATCGAATACTGTAGTCATAACGCGATCCTTCACCATAACCCGGTATAGCCCAACTGGCACCTTACTCTCATAGCCTAACGCCTTCACCGCAGATAACGAATTCAAGGCATTCTCGATGAGCCAGACGAGTCACTTGTTGGATCGATATCTGCGTCTAACGCATCCCAAATCACACGCCCAGATTCAGGATCAGAAATGAGATCCTCACGGATACGCTGACGACGTTGAGCTTTGCGCTCATACTGATTGGCTCGCGCACCATCCGTACCTGGTCGTAGCACCAACACCACTGCCGCTACAAAAGCTAGAGCACAACCAAATAATGCCACACACAACGATAAAGTCTGCACATCTGCTCTGATAATCTCTGCCCAATCATTAAGAACAACTGGATCCTGCGCGCGCGAACGTGAATTCTCAGAGGAAAGCAAATGCACTATGCGTTCATAATCTGGTTTATGCAGTAATAATTGCATAGGTGGCCATGCGCCTAAAGCCGCTGCAATCGCAGCATTGACAGCAATTATTCTTCTGGCTAGCCGTCGCAAAGCTAAAGAAACTACCGCAGCTGCCACCAGCAATAAGGCAAATGCAGTAAGCTCATTACTCCATAGAGCACCGCGAACACTAGTGGTAATACGCCCTGCTTTATCGTCGAAAGCCTCAACTGAGATCCACGGCATTCGCGATGAGACCCATATGATGCCACCGCCGAGAAGAATTCCGATAACTGCTTTGATATTTTGTTTAGCCACCACTGATCACCATCATTCTTCAAGCAACACATCGTCATCAAAACAAGTTCGTGTACCTGTGTGACACGCAGCTCCGGTTTGTTCTACGACCATCAGCACAGTATCACCATCACAATCCAAGCGTACCTGCCGCACATATTGAACATTGCCGGAGGTAGCCCCCTTGATCCAGTATTGCTGACGCGACCGAGAGTAATATGTTCCTTTTCTCGTAGCCAAGGTATAAGCAAGAGCATGTGCATCCATCCACGCAAGCATCAATACTTCTTGAGTTTCAGACTGAACAACAGCAGGTACAAGACCTTGGTCATTAAATTTCACTCGCTGTGCAATGGCAGGATCAAGTTGATACTGAGCTGGGTTATCCTCGTTGCTCATAGGTGCGCACCTCCCACTGATTTTCACGTAAGGCATCTTTTACCTCGGCTATCGAGACTTCGCAGAAGTGAAAAATCGACGCGGCAAGCACTGCTTGGGCTCCCGCTGCTAATGCAGGTGGAAAATGTTCAGCCCTACCTGCACCTCCAGAAGCAATGATGGGAATAGTGACCACGGAACGCACTTTTTCGATAAGCTCAAGATCAAACCCCTGCTTGGTGCCATCGCCATCCATAGAATTAAGCAAAATCTCCCCCACGCCTAATTCTTGAGCCTGCTGTGCCCATTGCACTGCATCAAGCCCTGCTGAACGAGTACCACCATGAGTAGTAACCTCAAAACCACTAGGGTACGTTGCACTACCATCTGCACTACGACGCGCATCAATGCTCAATACGATACATTGAGCACCGAATTGCTGAGAAAGTTCACGCAACAACTCTGGGCGTGCAATGGCTGCAGTATTCACACTGACCTTATCTGCACCCGCGTGTAGTAATTCATGAACGTCCTCGGCAGTACGTACTCCTCCACCAACAGTAAGCGGAATAAAAACCTGATCTGCGGTTCGACGTACTACCTCAAGCATCGTACCGCGACCATCTTTCGAGGCAGAAACGTCTAAGAACGTCAGCTCATCCACGCCTTCAGCCTCATAGCGAGCAGCCAATGCCACCGGATCACCGGCATCTTTGAGGTCTGCGAAATTTACTCCTTTCACAACTCTGCCTTGATCAACATCAAGACAAGCGATGACTCTGACTGCTACTGCCATATACTTATCCCCTTATATTTTCCGCTATTGTCATTTTCCCTGGCATACTGGATCTCAATGCTGACATTCTAGGCAAGCACACTCATTATTTCTTCATGCGCTACCGCACTTCCAGCTACCAATCCACAGGCTCCAGGATGCCAAGGCTTGCCGGACAAATCACTTACTACTCCACCCGCTGCTTGCACCAACAACACTCCTGCAGCATTATCCCAAATATTCGGGCTAAAACTAATCGCAGCATCGAAAATTCCTGCTGCTGCATATGCAAGGTCAATACCTACCGAACCAGTAATACGTGGGCGCAAGGACGTAGTACAGAGTCTTTGGAAAATTTCCTGCCTAGCGCTGCTAGGTATCTCATCATGAGCAGACCCCATAGCACCAATTCCCACATGAGCACAGCGCCTACGAGAGCGCATATTGTACTGGTATGGTTGTCCATTGCATAGTAAAGGCGAGTTCTTATAGGCACCAAATGTTTGCGATAACAATGGCATTGCGGTCAGCGCGACGACGGGTTGATCGTCGATAAGCAAACTGAGCAAAATGGCAGACATGGGATTATGCGTAGCATAATTTGCTGTGCCGTCAATAGGATCAACAACCCATTGCGGGGAACCCTGCTGACCACCATATTCTTCGCCTACGACGGTAATCCCCGTGGCTTCATATAAATGCGTCCGTAAGTAGCGCTCAATCTCTAGATCAATGTCAGTAGCAAAATCGCCGCGTGCTTTCAGCTCTTGCACTGTCTGCCTATGGATACCAGCGCAAAAAATCTTTTCCGCCCCAGCTATTGCAGATTCAGCAATATGATAAAGCTCGCGAATATCGTGCATCTTATTGTCCTGCTACCGCCTCAAGAGCCTCTTTGAGACTAAAACGGTTTTCGTACAAGGCTTTTCCGATAATCGCAGAGTCTATGCCTTCGTTTTCATACTGAGCCACAGCAAGAATATCGTCAATACTTGAAATACCCCCTGAAGCTACAATTTGTGCATCAGTTGCTGCGGAAACCTCACGCAAAAGATCCACATTAACTCCACTTAATGCCCCATCTTTTGACACATCTGTCACGATAAAGCGCTGGCAGCCATAGGAATCAAAACGCTCCAACACTTCCCATAAATCGCCACCGTCACTCACCCAGCCACGCCCACGTGCCCGCCACTGCCCATTTTCTTCAAGTACGGCAAGATCAATAGCAATTTTCTCACCATACTTATCAATGCACTGTGCGATCCAGGTTGGATTTTCTAACGCTGCCGTACCGATATTCACTCGACGTGCCCCAGTGGCAAGTGCCTTTTCCAAGGAAGCATCATCACGAATACCACCCGTTAATTCCACAGCAATATCCAATGAGCCAACGACCTGCGCCATCAGTTCATAATTAGAACCACGACCAAAAGCAGCATCAAGATCAACAAAATGCAACCACTGTGCTCCTTGACTCTGCCAATTGAGTGCAGCTTCAAGTGGACTACCATAAAACTTTTCGGTACCAGCCGCACCTTTTTCTAGACGCACTGCTTGCCCTGAAACAACATCAACAGCGGGAAGGAGGGTAAATGCCATGTGTAATGATCCTACTTGCTCTTATTATCTTGCGCTTTGTCTTTCGCTATCTGTGAAGATTATAACTGCGCTAACCAATTTTCTAATAGCTGTGCCCCGGCATCACCCGATTTTTCTGGATGAAACTGTGTTGCCCACAGCGGACCATTTTCTATAGCAGCAATAAAGCGGTCATCTTCATGCTGTGCCCACGTCACAAGAGGCGGTTGTGTTAGCCCATCTTCAACAAAATCCCAACGTCGTACGCCAAAAGAATGCACAAAATAGTATCGCGTAGCTGCATCTAGACCAGAGAAAAGTTCAGATTGCTCAGGAGAAACAACAGTATTCCACCCCATATGCGGCAAAATATCAGCCTTGAGTTGTTCCACAACCCCCGGCCATTGGCCACATCCTTGGGTTTCTTGCCCATGCTCTACTCCTTGATCAAAGAGAATCTGCATACCTACACAAATACCAAACACTGGGCGCGATCCAGCAAGGCGCTGACCAATAATACGATCTCCTCTGATGGCTTTGAGTCCCTGCATACAAGCTGCGTAGGCTCCCACTCCTGGAACAAGTAATCCATCTGCTTCTACAGCAATATGTGGGTCTTGGGTTATTTCAACTTGTGCCCCTACCCGTTCGAGTGCTCGGCAGGCTGAACGGATATTTCCTGCACCATAATCCAATAGCGCCACAGTTTTCATACTCATTACCTTTTCTCTCTCAGTGCTGTTTTACACTGTATGTTTCCCCGATTGTTTCCCTGCCCCTATACATTGCCTATAAGGCCTATAAGTGTTAACCGCCAAGGAAGTCTAGTGCCCACAACACTCCTCCAGCCGCAGCAATAACTGCGCATAGCGCCAAAATGACAGCAAAGAGCTTATTACCTGCTTTATATGCAGACCAGACTCCCCCAACAAGAAGACCAGCGACGAGGAATAGGATATAGACCAAGATATAATTCCCACTGCCATTGCTGCTGCGTGCAAAAAACGTGGCATACTCGGCATAATCATCCATAGTCTGCGCGAGGATGTCCCTGGGATAGTGCATGAATGTTATCTCTAGTTCTCGTATCACAATGTTCCTTTAGTAGACGGAATACCTCGTAGGCGCTCATCAGCACTCAGTGCTTCTCGGAAAGCACGCGCTACCGCTTTATATTCCGCCTCAGTAATGTGGTGCGGGTCCCGACCATAGAGACAACGAATATGTAATGTGATGCCCGCATTATAAGCAAGCGACTCGAAGAAATGCGCGTTGATTACCGTCGCATAATGTCCGCCAATAACAGAGTGCACTAGATGTTCTGGTTCCCCGGTCATAACGAAATATGGGCGCCCGGAAAAATCAACGATTGCTTCGACGAGGGCTTCATCCATAGGTAACTGACAGGAACCAAAGCGTCTCATGCCTTTTTTGTCGCCAACAGCTTGTGCGAGTGCTTGGCCAAGTACGATTGCTGTGTCTTCAATGGTGTGGTGGGCATCAATGTGGATGTCGCCTTGTGCTTTAACTTTAAGGTCAAAAGCGCCATGTACTCCAAAAGCGGTGAGCATATGGTCAAAGAAAGCAATACCTGTATCGATTTCCACGGTTCCAGTGCCACCAAGATTCAGCTCAACGCTAATATCGGTTTCTTTGGTGGTGCGCTGTATCATGGCACGACGCACATGAGGCATATCATTATCCTGAGTATCTTGTGTGCTAGTTGTCATGATTATTCTCCTTGTCTACGCGCACAGTCTATATTGGCCACTTTAAGAACATTTTTTGCAGCTGCTAAGAAAGCATCATTTTCCTCTGGAGTTCCAATCGTCACTCTCAAGAACCCAGTTATTCCCACGTCCCGAATCAACACTTGTTCCTCAAGAAAAGCCTGCCATGCCTGAGCCTGATCGTCGAAAAGCCCGAAGAATAAGAAATTAGCCTGGCTAGGTAGCACATAAAACCCCATTGCAGCTAATTGTCCTGCTACGCGTTCACGCTCTTGAACAAGCATTTCGACGGTAGCCAGAGTGTCATCACTGTGTTGGAGCGCTACAATCGCTGATACCTGCGAAATAGCCGATAGATGGTACGGCAATCGCACAAGCATCAACGCCTCGATAAATGCAGGGTCTGCAACGCAATATCCCAGACGAGCCCCAGCAAAGTCAAACGCCTTACTCATGGTTCTCGACACCACCACTTTGTGTGGATATTTTTTCAGCAACACGACTGCAGAGGGTTGTTGTGAGAACTCTGCATATGCCTCATCAATAATGACAATACCCGGCGCTAGCTGAACAATGTGCTCAATGTCTTCCAAGCTGGTGCTATTGCCAGTGGGATTATTAGGGGTTGTAATGAAAATAATATGCGGCTTATGCTCAACGATTGCATCATGGGCTGCACGCATATCAATATCAAAATGTTCATCACGAGGGCAATCAATGAACTCGGTATAGGCACCAGTTGCAAGAATAGGGTGCATAGAATAGCTTGGGGAAAACCCCAAAGCCTTTCTGCCAGGTCCGCCAAAAGCCTGAAATAGCTGCATTAAGATCTCATTGGAGCCATTTGCTGCCCAAAGATTGTCTTTTGTGACAGAATATCCGGTTTGTTTTGTCACATAGGCCGCCAACTCTTGGCGCAACTCCACGCAATCACGATCAGGATAACGATTAAGCTCATGAGCCTGACGCGCTACACGATGTGCTAATTCTTCGATGAGTGCATCGGAGGGTGGATATGGATTTTCGTTGGTATTAAGCCGCACCCGTACATTGAGTTGTGGCGCACCATAGGCTTGCTTGCCACGTAGGTCATCGCGAATAGCTAAATCAGCTACAGAAATAGAGCCAGTTGCATTGTATTCTTCTTGTTCCATGGGTGCCCTCTTATGATTATGTGCTTTGTTTCTTATGAATTCTTATTCAGCGCTAGTGGGTAGGTTCTCAAATCGAGCGCGAATCGCCTCACCATGTGCAGGTAATGACTCTGCTTGCGCTAATGCCACCACAGTTGGCGCGATTTCCGATAACGCATCTCGGTTATATTCAATGACATTAACAGCTCGCAAGAAGGTGTGCGTCGATAAGCCAGAGCTATAACGCGCCGATCCTGAAGTAGGAAGCACATGGTTAGAACCTGCAGAATAATCGCCAAGTGGAACTGGAGAAAACTCGCCAACAAAAATTGCTCCCGCGTGCTTAATGTGCTGTGCTACCGCAGCAGCATCCTGCATATGAATTTCTAGATGTTCTGCCGCATAAGCATTAGCGACGCCAATCGCGGTATCACGATCATCCACCAGAACAATACCCGACTGTTCACCTTGTAATGCTTGAGCAACCCGCGACGCATTCAGCGTAACCTCATAGCGCTGGGCAATTTCTTTTTGCACTGCTTGAGCAAGTGACTCCGAGTCTGTAATAAGCACAGAAGCAGCCATACCATCATGTTCTGCTTGACTAATGAGATCATAGGCAACCCATACAGGATGAGCACTTTCGTCAGCGAGAATAGCAATTTCTGTAGGACCTGCCTCGGCATCAATGCCTACCACAGAACGAACCAGCCGCTTTGCTGCAGTAACATAAACATTTCCAGGTCCAGTAATCATATCTACTGGCTCTAGCTTTTCGACGTCGTCGCCATAGGCAAGCAGGGCAATGGCTTGACTACCTCCCACTGCCCACACTTCAGTAATACCTAATAGCGCACAAGCAGCAAGAATTGTTGGATGTGGATAACCACCATGCGCTGCTTGCGGTGGAGAAGCAATAACCAATGACTCCACCCCTGCTTCTTGTGCAGGAATCACGTTCATAATCACACTGGAGGGATACACAGCTTGACCACCAGGAACGTACAAACCTACACGTTCTACTGGAATGAATCGCTCAGTAACCGTCCCCCCAGGAGCAAGCTGTGTAGTGTGCGTTGTGGGCAATTGCTCACGATGTACAGTACGAACACGATTAATCGACTCTACCAAAGCGCTGCGTACCTGTGGGTCAAGCTGGGTTAGTGCTTGCTCTATGATCTCGCTCGGCACTCGCACGTGCTCTGGGCGAATACCATCAAATTTTTCACCGAAATCTAGCGCAGCCTGAGCACCATGCTCACGTACTGCAGCAACCACAGGTTCCACTGTGCTAAGAACAGCGTTGATATCAGTATTTCCACGAGGTAGGGCACGCCGAAGTTGGCTTGTGGTCGGATTGTGACCACGCAAATCAATAACATTGAGCATATAGTTTTTCTTTCATGATTCACTTGAACTGTCTACGCTACACCTACTTGCAATACAGTTCTTTGATAGCACTATAGATATTATAATTTGCGCTGCACAGGAGTAGGAATATCTGCACGAGTATGTGAATCAAACTTTTCAACTGCCGCAGCTGTATCTGGCATATCCACTGCGTCGGGAGCAACATATACTAGGCAACCAAGCCAATAGGACAATACCGCGACAAAAGGGCTCAGAAAGAAAACCGCAATTCCGCTCTCAAAAGGTGGAACATACGATATATGCTCCCCTGGGACAAGAGCACTAATATCGCTTTGACTTACCCCGTAGAGCATAACGCTGACTGAAGTGCCCACTTTTAAGCATACGAAAGAACCAATGAGCGTCCATAATGCAAGCCACCACATCATTATGACGCTGCGTGGACGGATGCGGTGAAATACCCCGATACTAAGTACCAAGGCTGCAATCATAGTAACAAGACTGAACCAGAAAAAAGATCTAAATTCTATGTTGGTTTCATCGCCTAACTGTCCTTGCCCGTCCCGAAGAACAGTCACCTGATAGCTGGGGCGGATAACAGCCCAGATAACCCCGCATAGAGCAAAAAGAGCAATGCTTGCAAGCACCACACTGGCATAGGAATGCACACTGCGTTTTGTTGTTGTTAAGCCCAAGGCACTCTCTCATTCTCTTTGCGGGTGATCACTTTACTTACAGAACTTCCAGCGCCCATCCTCTTTAAGATAACGATGGGTTGCTGTGGTAGGAGTACCACCAGTGCTTGCTGTTACCTGAGCCGAGGCTGTATCACCCTCAACTTTGATATTGCTCACCTTGTCAATAGTGGGATTAGCTTGCTGGTATGCAGGTACCTGCGCCAATGGAGTATCTGGTACTGAGTCTGTATTCATTGCAGCTTCGCCCCCACGTTCTGCTTGCACCTGACGACAGGTGTTATTGGGAACATAAGAAACATACTCGCGAAATGTTGTAGCTTGAGAGATATTACGTTCTAATGCTTCAATTGCAGCGGCATCTTCTGGTGTAGCTGGTCCACCATTAACCTCAGCAACACCAGGAGCTGTCACATCATTTCCCAGAGGAACCGGCGGCTCCACTGGAGCTGGTGGCGCAGCAGGTGCAACAGGTGCAGCAGCATCTGCTGGAGTTGGTGCTTGACCTTGTGGTTGCTCTGGTGCCACATTATGCGATAGTTCTGCTACAGAAGTTGATTCCGGTGCAGGTGATGACTCTAGCGCAGCACTGGTTTCGCTGTGTTCTGTGGTAGTTGCTGCTGAACTTGCCGTCGTTTTCGCTGATGACGACGTTGCAGAACTGCCAGCAGATGCGGCAGAGTCTTTATCATTGCCACACGCAACAAGTGCAAAAGTTGATGCAGCGCAAAGCATCACAATCGCTGTTTTCCTGGCATTGCGCTTGCTGAACCTGATGTTGTTGTGGTGTGACACTATTGTTCTCCTCTAACTACTGTTAACTACTGTTTCTTTGAGCACCATTGTAGGGACATTGTAGACAAACGCTATAAACCCTATGCAAAGACTATCTCTGCGTTGGACATTTTCGTTTCTTTTCCACCCTAACCCATGTCATCCATGTCTGTACTTTTAGGATTATTTTTAGACTGCTTTGGACTACTCTGGAGAAAGTGCAGTTGAGTAAAGACCTCATCATAAAGACAAGTCTCGATATTCTTCATTCTTACGGGTTAGCTGATATGACGATGCGTCGTTTAGCCCGCCAATTAGGTGTTGCCCCAGGTGCTCTTTATTGGCATTTCCAGAATAAGCAAGCGCTTATCGACGCTACTGCCAGAGAAATACTAAAGCCTTTTCTCGCAAATACCACTCCGGTTTCCTCCCCTGCAAGTACCCCACACCGATTTATCACAACCTGCACGCAATTGCGCACCCTCATGCTTAGTTACCGTGACGGTGCAGAATTAATTGGTGCTGCGCTTGCGGACGAACATCTGCGACAAGAACTAGAACAACAACTCATGCTCACCCTAGATTTTTGCCCTAGTGCATTACGAGAAACCGTTGCGCAAACAACTGTTCATTTTATTCTTGGTGCGACTACAGTAGAACAACTCCAACAACAACGTCATGATGTAGAAATCAGCATGAGTTCGCCATCACCTGAGCGAGAGTCGCACGGCGATGAATCTTTTTTAGCAGGCATTAGCCTTATCCTCAACGGCGCTATAAGCCACTCATCTCGTCTCTAGGATAAAACAGGGTAAAATCTCCAAATATGAGCCAAGAAACTATAAGTGACCAGGATATGAATCGAATTGTCTACCCTGGATCGGCATATCCTTTAGGGTCTACTTATGATGGATCAGGCACTAATTTCGCCCTCTTTTCCGAAGTGGCAGAGCGCGTAGAGTTATGTCTCATCGATCGGGCTGGTAAGGAAGAAAGAATTACGCTCGAAGAATGTGACCATCATATTTGGCATTGCTATCTTCCCGGCATTATTCCGGGTCAGCGCTATGGGTACCGAGTACACGGGCCATATGACATCACGCAAGGGCTTCGCTGTGATCCGGCAAAATTATTAGTTGATCCTTATGCACGCGCTTTCGACGGTGAATTTGATGGCGACCCTTCACTTTTTAGCTACGACATCACCAATCCTGATGATCTCCAGGCGCGCAACACTCAAGACAGTTTAGGGCATACCATGCTCTCTGTTGTGGTCAATCCGTTTTTTGATTGGGGTGCAGATCGACCGCCACGGATTCCAGATAATAAAACCGTTATTTATGAAGCCCATGTCAAAGGCATGACAATGACACATCCAGAAGTGCCAGAACACTTACGTGGTACGTATGCTGGTTTAGCCCACCCGGCAATCATTCATTATCTGCAAGACCTAGGTGTTACGGCAATTGAGCTTATGCCGGTACATCAGTTCTTGCATGATGATCGACTCCGTGATCTTGGATTGCGTAACTATTGGGGCTATAACACCTTTGGTTTTTTCGCACCTCACGCTGATTATGCTGCCAGCCAGAAAGCAGGCGGTGCTGTAAGCGAGTTCAAGAGTATGGTGCGTACCATGCATGAAGCAGGCATTGAGGTCATTCTCGATGTGGTCTACAACCACACTGCAGAAGGTAATCATCTCGGTCCCACCATTGCTTTCCGCGGAATTGATAATGCAGCGTATTATCGCTTGGTAGCACAAGACAAAGCGCGTTATATGGACTACACCGGTACCGGTAATTCCTTGAATGTGCGCCATCCCCATTCTTTGCAATTAATCATGGATTCCTTGCGTTATTGGGTCACAGAGATGCACGTCGACGGTTTCCGGTTTGATTTAGCTGCAACTCTGGCACGTGAACTGCATGACGTCGATAAGCTCGCCTCTTTTTTTGATCTAGTGCAGCAAGATCCTATTGTTTCGCAGGTCAAGCTGATTGCTGAGCCTTGGGATGTAGGGGAAGGCGGATACCAAGTCGGCAATTTCCCTGCTCTGTGGACAGAATGGAATGGAAAATACCGTGACACTGTCCGAGATTTTTGGCGAGGTGAACCAGCTACCTTGGGTGAATTTGCTTCGCGTCTTACTGGTTCTTCTGATCTCTATGCCCATAACGGTAGGCGACCGACAGCATCCATCAATTTTGTTACGGCGCACGATGGTTTCACGCTCACTGACTTGGTCAGTTATAACGACAAACACAATGATGCCAATGGGGAGGAAAACCGAGATGGCGAAAGCTATAATCGCTCCTGGAATTGCGGTGTCGAAGGCCATACTGATGATCCAAACGTGCGGGCACTGCGAGCACGCCAACGCCGTAATTTCTTGACCACTCTCCTACTCAGTCAAGGCACACCGATGATTGCTCATGGGGACGAAATTGGTCGTAGCCAAAACGGTAATAACAATGTCTACTGCCAAGATAATGAGCTATCGTGGATTGACTGGTCGCTAGCCGAAGAAAACGCAGCGCTGCTTGAATTTACGAAGCGGCTCATTAAAATTCGGCATAACCATCCAGTTTTCCGCAGACGACGGTTCTTAGCCGGAGGTCCATTGGGGCACCATGAGGCCAATGAGCGAGATATTGCTTGGCTGGTCCCTTCTGGAAAATTGATGACCCAAGATGATTGGGATTTTGCTTTTGGTAAATCGCTCATGGTCTATCTCAATGGCAATGCCATAGTTGAACCAGATGAGCGTGGACGCACCATTGTGGATGATTCTTTCTTACTCATGTTCAATGCACACCATGATGACATTGTGTTTAGTACCCCAGATGAGCAATTCGGGCAACAATGGAAACTCATTGTTGATACTACCGAACCAATCGGCTACCCCAAGGAACCACTTATTATTCCAGCTCAAGGCACTATTACTGTTCCAAGTAGATCAACAATGCTGTTGAGATTAGAAGCACCAGTTCAGCAACCACCTGCCCACGATGATTACGCACCTGCCCCAGCACAACGCTACTAGCGTGTGGATCCCCTAAAGGAAACAGAACCAGAAAGGCCTCGTTGGCATTATGACAGCACATATACGCGCACACGGTGTAGAACTAGAGATAACGCTACAGCACCTTATCATGCGCCCAACAGTTCTGCTTGCAGCACTAGGACAAGAAGCACGCAGCCTAGATATTGCCGAAATTACGACAGTAGAACTGAGCGAACAAGCAACTGCTTTTCAGCATGGCACAGTGCGTATCCATTCTGCTCAAGGCACCATAACTGAACTTACTTTTTCTCCCGGTACCGCACAAAGGCAACAGCGCTTTCTCGACCTGCTGCAACAAGCACAAATGGGTTCTCTCCCTGATGAGCACCCAGATCCTGAGCCAGAGCCGCAAGAAGAACCACAACGAGAAGAAGAGCATGAACTTAATTTTGCTGCTCTCGATGTAGAGACTGCTAATAGCGATTGGGGTTCTATCTGCCAGATCGGAGTAGCAATTGTACGTGCTGGGGTGGTCGTCGACAAGCGATCATGGCTGTGCCAACCCCCAGCAAGTCTTTCTTATTTTGATCCCATGAATACCGCGATTCATCATATTACTGCTGAGACTGTAGTTGATGAACCACCATTTGCCCAAGTACTAGGCGAAGTTGTGGAGTATATTGGCGATCTCATAGTTATAGCGCATAATGCTCAATTCGACATGACAGCATTACGACGAGCTGCCCAGGCTGCAGGTGCACCCATTCCTACCTTAGCTTTTGGGTGTTCCCTCACTCTGTCGCGAGCAGCACACCTTGGAGTGGAAAATCACAAGCTCCCTACTCTGGCACAGTTTTTCCAGATCGATTTCCATGATCACCATGATGCCTGTGCAGACGCGCTCGCTTGTGCTGAAATTGTTTTGGGGATTGCGCAAAAAGCACACTATGAGGGTTCTATTCGGGGACTATATGAGCATTTTCATTTTAATCTTGGTTCCCTCAATGCGGATCGTGTGTACCCGGTGCTCAAACAACCAAGCGCCTATATCACTGACGACGCAACGAGCAACGCTCATTCAGCTGATGACTCTACGGCAGGATCTAGGGTCGGAAAAGAAAAGCACGAAAATAATTCTCGCCACAATCGTAATAAATGGGAAAAAGCAGCAACACCAGAAATCATCCCGCAACCTAATGAACATGCCGATCCACAAGCACCTTTATTTGGACAATGTATTACACTCACTGGAGATTTCTCGCCTTTCGATAAAGCAGTGCTGTGGGAAAAAATCGCTTACCAAGGTGGAATCATTGCCAAGAATGTAACAAAGAAAACCACGTTACTTGCTATCGGAGCATGGGAATCCATCACCACTAAGCAAAAACGTGCCGAAGAACTTATCGGGAAAGGACAAGACATTACCATGTGGACCTCTCGAGAGCTTTTCGACGCTCTGGGGCTCGACCCCACTCAGATAGAAGAAGAACAACCACCATTCTAAGTTTTCTTGCTCAACTGAGGAACCATAGTCATAGCCGATCCGTCTATTCCCTATCAAAGAATCAACAAATACTACTGATAGTGATAAGGACCCTCCTATGACCGATATTGCCAATGTCGAGCAACTCTTTCTAGAACTAACACCTGTGCCGTGGAAACAACGCACACAAACTCATAGTCAGCACTTTGATACCTCTCATGCATCAATTTCCTTATCCCCCTATTTAGCCACTACGTTTAGCCTGGGTGGAAAACGATTATGCTATACCGAGCTTGCTCAGCTACAGCTCAGTATCAAACAAGCCTGGGATTTAGGTGCTCAGAATACTATCCGCGTAGCAACACGTCCCCAAGGGATATGTTTTTCGCATCGACCAAGCAGTTACCTTAGTTCTCGCGCAACAACTGGTATCCAAATACGCGCCCACGGCAGCGCAATTGGGTCATGGCTTGCCCACCCCTTAAGTTTTAGTATTTTGGATAAACACTTTTCCCAATTGCTTGGTGCACCATTAGCCTATTATGCACCTGATAATTCTATGCTCCTTGCTGAGCCAATCCCACAACCTGGGCATCATTCTTCATTAAGTACCTGGATAACGGAACATTTTTGTGCACACCATCCACACCGCATTCCGCCGGTTTTTTATTGTGCCCAGGGATTTCCTACCCATGTACTCCCGCAACACGCTCAATGTGCTATTAGTGTGGGATAAAGAAGATAATAAAATGTCGTTGAATATCCCATGCCCTCTTCATCATCTTTCATCTCGGAGGTATCGTGCCACAAGCTCAGCTGCAGCGATTGCATAGCTTTTATCAAAAGTTCGTCAATGCACATCCTGATGCACCTGACGATCTTGTCGATACTATCGAAGATGTGCTGTCCGACGCAGGTTTAACCTTCGATAGAGTCAGTGGACGGCTCAAAGAATGGCAGTCGCTCAAAGCAAAAGCAAAAAAGCGCACTGCCAGTGGCGAACTTATGTACCCACAGCCATGGAATGATATTCATGACCTGATTGGCATACGCATCACCACTTTTCATTCCACAGATATTCCCCAAATTGTTGAGGTACTCAAAGATACGTTTATCGTGCACCGTTCCGTCGATAAAGCTGCGCAAACACGTATTGCTGGTGGGTTTGGGTATGGCTCACACCATCTTATTCTTGAAGTAGATCATGCGTCTCAAGAACTAAGCAGCTACGCAGGGCACCAATTCGAGGTGCAAATTCGTACTGTACTTCAGCATGCCTGGGCAGAGTTTGAGCATGATATTCGTTATAAGCGTAATCAACAAGAATTGGATCCACGGATTGATCGTGCGTTTACTCTTGCAGCAGGACTTATTGAGCTGGCGGATCAGCAATTTGATCAGATTGCAGCAATTAAGCAACCAGAAACACCACAAGACAATGACCTTGAGCTAAGCCCGCAAACTTTACCGGGTATTCTTGCGATGATCGTCGGTACGCGTTTTCCTCAATCACGTATGCAAGATTATCGTTTCCTCGATGAATTACTCACCGCACACGATATAACAAGTGTGGCTAGCTTGCGTTCCTTACTTAATGACCAGGATATTGAAGCAGTATCAAGTGCTTTTAAGTATCGGTTTCAACCTGGTCAAATAAGAATTATTGATGACTTATTGCTCTATCGCTATCGCGAAGATCATATTAAGAAAACAGAAAAAATTGGCAAGCGAGCCCTACATCGTCCAGCAAAACTCAAGCATAGATTAGAAATGCTCACGTCTGCCACGTAATCGATCGATTTCGCGTCGTTCTTTTTTCGTAGGGCGACCTGCTCCACGATCTCTTCTAGGCATAGACATAATGATCTCTCGTGGCACAGGCGGTGGCGAATGATCCACATAACAACTTCGCGCAATCTGTGCCCCTACTCGTTTTTTGATAGTATGCACTACTTCCACATCATATTCACGATGATCCACCCATACTCTTACACGATCACCAGGAGTAATGGATTGCGAAGCCTTGACCGCCTTACCAGCTAACTTGATGTGCCCTGCTTTACACGCCTGTATTGCTTGAGAGCGAGTCTTTACCAAGCGAACTGCCCACACCCAGGCATCAATACGCACTGGGTTAGTGGGTAAAGTATCCTCCATCATGCTTTTATTTTTTAGTAGTTATCACGTTGATTGATAATAGAACGCACTTTATTGGCATAGAAAGCGCCGCCAACTACAGCGATAACAAAGCCAAGCACCATAAGTGTCTGTGATGCTAATAAGAATCCGAGAGATAACCCACCCACTACGCCACCACCCACGCAGATAAGGGCTTTGGCCGCATTACGACGTACAGCTTGTTTACGTAACTCGATAGGGTTATTTGGTCTATGTTGTAACGACATTCTTATCCCTTCTCGTCTATCCAGCTCTCACCACGTTGTCTTATTGTAGCTGTTCCTGAGGTTAAATTAGCCAAAGTATTAGCTAAATCATCATAAGTACCAGGAACCACCGCAAGGGTTAAGTCTACCCCAGTATTGTATTCACTAGCTATGACGCTAAAATCACGGTCACGCAAATATGCTTCTACTCTACCGGCTTGTTCATAAGAAATACTTACCTGGTAGAGCTCTCGTACACTACGACGACAAGTTCTCACCTGAGTTAAACAAGAAGAAACACTGTGGGAATAGGCGTGGATTAGCCCACCAGTGCCTAATTTTATCCCTCCGAAATAACGAACAGTCACTGCGACAATATCACGTAGTCCACTACCGTTTAGGACGTCAAGCATAGGATTACCAGCAGTTCCTGCTGGCTCACCATCATCATTAGAGCGCTGAGTTGGATGAGTATTACTACCATCTACGATAAAAGCACTGCAATGATGCCTAGCATCGGGATATCGTCGTTTAATCTGGGCTATGAACTCTCTTGCGCCTTGTTCATCAGGAGCCGCTGAGATGAAACAGAGAAATTTAGAGCGTTTTATTTCTGTCTCGCTATGGTATTCACCAGGTACAGGTCGATCATAATGCCTTGGTGTCACCATTAAATCCTTACAAGATAACCATATTCTGCAGAATCTGGCTCTAACCTGCGACAATCAATACCAGAATCAACAATACGTTCTAATAAACCAGTCAAATTAGCCGCATTGCCCATTTCAATTCCCACCAAAGCAGTACCAGTTTCGCGATTATTTCTCTTGAGGTACTCGAAGAGGGTGATGTCATCGTCTTCACCGAGAATATCACTCAAAAATGCACGCAATTGCCCGGGTTCTTGCGGGAAATTGACCAAAAAATAATGCTTTAATCCACGATGCACAAGACTGCGTTCCATCACCTCGGAATAACGCAAAATATCGTTATTTCCACCGGAGATAATACATACCACCACGTCATTAGGGGAAAACTTCATCTCCATTAAGCCCGCCACAGATAATGCACCAGCCGGCTCAGCAATAATACCTTCATTTTGATAAAGATGAATCATCTCAGTACATACTGCGCCTTCGCTGACTTTGAGCGGGTGCAAACGTCCCTGGTTCTTTTCTAGAATGTCATAGTTAAGATCCCCAATACGCTTTACCGCTGCACCATCTATAAAAGAGTCAACTGTTTCAAGAGTAACTGGCTGACCTGCGGTTAAGGCAGCAGTCATGGATGCTGCACCTGCAGGTTCCACACCAATCACCGCGGTACGAGGAGCCATATCTGCTAAATAACTGAGATTACCCGCGATCAATCCTCCACCGCCGACGGGAATCACAATACTATCAAGTGATTTTCCTAGCGCAGTAAGCTGTGACAATATCTCAGCAGCCACTGTTCCTTGCCCGATAATGGTGTCTCGATTATCAAAAGGTTCAACCATTGTAGCGCCTGTCCGAGCTGCGTCGGCACGCGCTGCTTGAGCAGCCTCGTCAAAATTAGCACCGGTAACAATAAGTTCCACATACTCGCCACCATGAACAATAATGCGATCACGCTTTTGTTTAGGCGTTGCTGCTGGTACATAAATGCGCCCATGGATGCCTAAAGACCGGCAGGCAAAAGCCACTCCTTGTGCGTGATTGCCAGCAGAAGCAGCCACAATACCCATTTCGCGTTGTTTATTGCTCAGCTGTGAGATCGCATTGACCGCACCACGAATCTTATAGGAACGCACATCTTGAAGATCCTCGCGCTTGAGATACACCTGAGCCCCAGTCAGTTGTGACAGCCGCGGACAATACTGCAATGGTGTTGGCGCAATAAACGCCGAAATTCGTGCTTGAGCTACCTGAATATCAGCAGCACGTACTCCATTGTTGTTATTGTTGTCTTTTTCGCCAGACCCTACGTTATGTATTGTTTCTTTGTCTGTTTCCGCAGAACTACCCATGCTGATAGATACTAGTACCGAATTATCTTTTTACCTATCTGATAGCTAATCGACACCAGATTGGTACTATTTTGATACCAATCTGCGCACTGGTCGATAAAGCATTCAAGTAGACTCGCGTTCATGGCAGCCTCACAAGATAAAAACCAATCCCTTACCAATAATGTCCGTCGTATCATTGCTTTTTTACTCATCCTGATCGGTTTTATCTGGTTTGGCACGATTATTCTTCCCAAACATTACGCTGACAGTGCTCTCCCAGTTCCGCAAATCCAAGCCAGTGCTTTCCTTGGCGCAATAACGCTGATTACAGGTATAGGATTATTGCGTTCTTTTCGACGCGCACTCATTATCTTGATCATAGCCATGCTCAGCGTTGTACTTATTCCTCGAGTTCCCATGCCATTTCAATCTGCGCATAAACCCACAACTCGTGTCATGAGCCTTAATACCTTCTTTGCTCATGCTGATGACCGCATCATCGCCCAAAAAGTCACCGAAATATCCCCTGACATATTAATTCTCATTGAGACAAACCCTGAAGAGGTAGCAGCTATAGCAGAACACACCGGTTATACTGCGCTCAATGAAGCGCAACCAGGCGGTGGCGCTAGTGCAGTAGTGACCCTTGTATCTGCCCCTTACCTAGAAAAACTCCAACGCGACAACACATGGACATTCACTATGGTCGACAACATGACCATTGCCCAAATGCCACAACTTGAACTTGCCCAAGGGACTCGCATTGTCGGTGTTCACCCCGTGGCTCCCCTGCTAGCCAATGGCACTAATAAACTATGGTCAAATGAGCTAGAATCCTTAGCACGCTGGGCGCATTCTACTAGGCAACAGCAATCAAACAATGCTGACCTTGTGCTCCTTGGGGATTTTAATTCCACGCGTGCCCACCCGCAGTACCGTGAACTAGGTTTAGCAGATTGTACTGGTCATCTCGCGCACAAGCCCACATGGCCGCAGACACTACCAGTTATTCGCATTGATCATATTCTCAGCACAGCACGCTGTGCTGATGGCGGTACTGTGAATGTACAAGGAACAGATCACCTGGGTGTCTGGGCAGATGTGGAGCTCTAGGTTATATCTCTTAGCCTAAGATACCAGGTCCCATTGTCGCTTTGAGATCTCCCATCAATGAAGCAGAACGATTCACCCGCAAGTGTTCGCCCAAAATCATCATGGATGATTCCTCACCATTGACCAAGTTCAGATACACATCAGATTCGCCCTTATTAGCTAAAAGCACCTGCTTGAGCTTAGCAATAGTGTTCATGGTGCATTGCTCAGTGCGCAAGGTCAAGCGCAATGGTAGACCTGAGCCATTACCAGGACCAAGTTCAGGTACTTTCATATCATCACAGAATAATGAGGTTCGATCATCGCGGATCGAGATATGTGCTTTCGCTAAGATGATATTGTCTTCCACGATTTGCGAACTTACTAAGGCATACACTTTATTGAACACCAGTAATTCCACGGCAGCACCATGATGATCTTCAATGGTAACAATCGCCCACGGCGAACCATCTTTTTTGGAGAAGCGTCGATCCACGCTAGAAATAATGCCGCCGACGAGTACCTCAGTACCATTTTTTAATTCGCCGCTGAGAATCGTCGTTAAAGCAGTATCTGTTTGTGCCTCGAGAGCTTGCTCAAAACCATCTAATGGGTGACCTGATACATAGAGTCCCAGCATTTCTCGTTCTAATGCCAACTCATGTTTGCGATCCCACTTGTCCTCAGGAACCTGGACAGCAAAGATATTCTCCACAGGAGTATCTTCCCCGCCAAAACCTGCGAAAAGATCAAATTGCCCTTTATCCGCTGCTTTTTTAGTGCTGATCACAGAATCAATGGCATCATCATGAACCATCACCATGCCTTTACGAGAATGATTCATCGAGTCAAAAGCCCCTGCTTTAATCAAGGACTCAGTAACACGTTTATTACACGCAATGACATCGATCTTATCGAGGTAATCAGAAAAATCCTTGAATAATCCCTTTTCTTTGCGGGTTTTGATGATTGAGGCCACCACATCCTCACCAACATTACGCACTGCCCCCAAGCCAAAACGAATATCAGTGCCCACAGGTAAGAAGTTAAAAGCGGATTCATTAACATCAGGAGAAAGCACAGAAATACCCAAGTGACGGCAATCTGAAAGATAAATAGCTGACTTATCTTTCTTATCAGCAACCGAAGTAAGGAGCGCAGCCATATATTCCGCTGTGTAGTTTGCTTTAAGATACGCAGTCCAATAAGAAACTAAACCATATCCTGCAGCATGGGACTTATTAAACGCATAAGACGCGAAAGGCTCAATTGTGCCCCATAGCGCATCTACTGCTGCCTGCGAATACCCATTGGAGTGCATCCCAGCAGAGAATTTTTCATATTGAGCAGCAAGCACATCTGCTTTCTTCTTACCCATCGCTTTACGGAAACCATCGGCTTCACCAGCGGTGTAATTTGCTACTTTTCGAGAAATCTCCATGATCTGCTCTTGATACACAATAAGACCATACGTTTCCGCCAAAATATCATGCAGTGGTTCTTCTAACTCGGGGTGAATTGGCTCAATTGGTTTACGCCCATTCTTGCGATCAGCATAATCCCAGTGCGCGTTCACACCCATCGGACCTGGGCGATAAAGAGCCAAAGACGCCACGATATCATTGAACCCCGTTGGCTGCATTCGCTTAAGTAGCTCCTGCATACCACCAGAATCCAGCTGAAACACTCCAAGTGTCTCTCCTCTAGAAAGCAACTCATATACTTTGGGATCATCAGTATCAAGTGCTTCAAGATCAACATCTTCATTACGGTTAATTTTGATGTTTTCGATGGCATCACCAATCACTGTCAGATTGCGCAATCCCAAGAAATCCATCTTCAGCAAACCAATTGCTTCACACGCTGGATACGGCCATCCAGTAATCAGCGCCCCATCCTGGGAGCGTTTCCACATAGGAATGCAATCCAATAAGGGAACAGAAGCCATAATCACTGCACAAGCGTGCACGCCTGTTTGGCGTACCACGCCTTCTAAACCACGCGCAGTATCATAGATTTTCTTAATATCTGGATCAGTTTCGATCAGGCCACGCACTTCACCGGCTTCGCTATAGCGAGGATGGTCTGGATCCATAATGCCGGACAGCGGAATATCTTTTGCCATAATCGCTGGTGGAAGTGCTTTGGTAATGCGATCTGCAATTTGATAACCAGGCTGCCCAAACTGTACACGCGCAGAATCTTTAATAGCCTGCTTTGTTTTAATGGTACCGAAAGTAATAACCTGCGCGATCTTATCCTCACCCCAACGCTCAGATGCATAACGCACCATTTCACCGCGGCGACGATCGTCGAAGTCAATATCAATATCAGGTGCTGATGGTCGCTCTGGATTCAAGAATCGCTCGAACAGCAAACCGTGTTCCATTGGATCGATATTGGTAATCGTGAGCGCATAAGCAACCAAAGCTCCAGCAGCTGAACCACGTCCAGGCCCCACACGAATACCGACTGATCGTGCATATTTAATAAGCTCTGCGACGATAAGGAAGTAGGAAGGGTACCCCTTCATATCGATAACATTAATTTCATATTCTGCGCGCTCAATATATTCTCGAGGCACCTCGGCACCATCAAAGCGTTCCTGCAGACCACTCATGACCTGCTCACGCAACCAGCTAGTTGGGGTGTGACCTTCTGGCACATCAGCAACCGGCATACGATCGTGAGTATGCGGCTGCCAGATTTCCCCATAATCCTGTATGCGCTCTGCAATCCATAAGGTGTTGTCGCACGCATCTGGGACTAAGTCATCCCACGTCTGTCGCATCTGCTGCGCAGATTTTACATAATAACCAGTACCATCAAACTTAAAGCGATCAGGATCGCTCATTGTTTTACCAGTTTGCACACACAACATGGCTTCGTGTGATTGAGCCTGTGATTCCAAAACATAATGGCAATCATTAGTAACTAATGGTGGCAAATTAAGTTTACGACCAATTTCTAATAACTCATTGCGCACCCTAGTTTCAATATCAAGCCCATGATCCATAAGCTCAAGGAAATAATTATCTTTCCCATAAATATCCTGCCACATTGCTGCAGCCTCGAGAGCTGCGTCGAATTGCCCCAGCCTTAGCCTGGTTTGCACATCTCCTGAAGGACAACCAGTAGTGGCAATGATCCCCGTCGAATGTTCGGCAATAATTTCCGCATCCATTCGCGCCCATTTACCAAGCTGACCTTCATAAGAAGCCATAGAGGAAAGATAAAAAAGATTATGCAATCCCTCAGCGGTTTCAGCAAGCATGGTCTGGTGCAGATATGCACCAGATGCTGAGACATCATCAGCTTTTTGATGTGGTTCACCCCAACGAACACGCTGCTTATTAAAACGAGAATCTGGCGCCATGTACGCCTCAATACCAATGATTGGTTTAATATCGGCTGCTGTCATAGCTCGGTAAAAAGCATCGGAGCCAAACATATTGCCATGATCTGTCATGCCTACAGCGGGCATTCCTAGTCGTTTTACTTCCTCAGCCAATAAATCAACTTTCGCCATACCATCGAGCATGGAATACTCCGTGTGATTATGAAGATGAACGAAAGAAGATTTTTTTGCCATGAAACAGAGTCTAGAGCACCCATCTCATCTTCGCATAGCTGCTGTTCACGATACTTTCAACCAATAAAATCGCCAGCAGTCAAGCATTGTTCAAGCGCTATTCAAGCACTATTCAATCCTGGCAAACCACCACAACGCACTTTGGGCTAATATCTACAGACCATGGTGTATGGCATACTCGCATATTTGTTGTGGGGGATTTTTCCTGCTTATTTCCCCTTGCTCAAACCTGCTACCGCACTTGAGGTTATTGCACATCGCATTGTCTGGACATGTGTATTCATGTTCATTCTCCTGTTATGCACCCGACGGTGGCAAGAGCTACGCAACGCATCGGCAAAAGTATGGTTACGGGTAGCAGCAGCCTCATTACTGATCGCTACGAATTGGCTCGTGTATGTCGTCGCAGTGAATTCTGGTCATGTCTCAGAAGCCGCACTAGGCTACTTCATTAACCCATTGGTCAGTGTGATCCTTGGGATGATTTTCCTTGGCGAACGATTGCGGTTCTTACAAAAAATTGCCATTATGATCAGCACACTTGCCGTTATTATTTTGACACTCGCAAGCTCTCAACCACCTATTTTAGCGTTACTGCTCGCCTTCAGTTTTGGTTTTTATGGCTTGTTGAAAAAAGGACTTCCTCTGTCCGCCTCAGCATCGGTTGCCGGAGAAACTTTCGTGCTTACTCCTCTCGCCTGCGGTTATCTCATCTTTCTTGCCCTCAATGGCACTGGTACTTTTATACAAGGCGGTATGACGCACTCGCTACTACTTATTTCTTCAGGATTTATCACTGCAATACCATTACTGCTCTTTGGTGCTGCCACACACAAGACACAGCTCTCGACGATCGGCATGCTTCAATACATCACGCCTAGTATTCAGATGCTGTGGGCAGTGATTGTGGTACATGAACAACTTGATGTAATCCGATGGCTTGGCTTTGTCATCATCTGGATTTCGGTATCGCTCTATCTTTTAGATACTTTCTTGTTCAGTAGAAAACAAAAACGTGCTAATTCTGGTGAAAAATAGGGCGAATCCCAAAGGAACCCCATCTGGCGTCCTCAGGTAATACTTCTATGCTCAACACTGCTTCGTTTTTTGCTAATTGACGCAAAGAATCACCATCGTCATACACAATGAATCCTCTAATGCTATCGACATAACCACGCATTTTTAGCTGTTGTTCTAGTAATTGTTGCCTGCTTACCCCTGCACTCGGTTCGGGTAGCTCAGCAATAGAGCCAATAACTGTTATCGCCGCATTAACCCGAGTAATCTGAGCATTTTCTACTACTTGAGCTGCCTCATGTGCAGTAACAGGAGTACGAAAATAAACAAAAGCAAAGGCTGGTTGCTGTGCATGAGCTAGGCTTTGCGCCGCACGCTGCACATATTCTGATAATGTTTCGCCTTCTTCCTGACCTACCATATCCCCGTTAACAGGTGGCGTACCATCATATTTTTGCTCACCAACGATAATTCCCACAACACAAAAAAGCACTAAAGCAACTGTTGCGGCGACACCATAAAAGCGATCACTTTTCACAGTAGCTCTTCCTTTAATCACACCTGAGTATATCGAGGGCATGTTGTAAATCAGCAGGGTACGACGATTCTATTTCCATCCAACGTCCATCATGCGGATGGTAAAAACCTAAAGATACAGCATGGAGCCATTGCCGATTAAGCCCCAAGCGACGCGATAATGCCGGATCTGCCCCATACATAGGATCGCCGCAACATGGTCGATGCAAAGCAGACATATGGACACGAATCTGATGGGTCCGCCCAGTTTCTAAATGGATCTTGAGCAATGATGCCTCAGCAAAAGCCTCCAAGGTTTCATAATGCGTCACCGCGTGTTTGCCATCATTGGTCACGGCAAAACGCCATCCTGAACTAGGGTGCCGCCCAATTGGTGCTTCGATGGTTCCTTGCAGTGGATCCATATGCCCCTGTACCAGAGAATGATATGTTTTTTTCACAGTACGCTGCTTAAATGCACGTTTTAATACTGAATATCCTTGTTCTGATGCAGCAACAACCATCACACCAGAAGTACCCACGTCCAGACGCTGGACAATGCCTTTGCGCTCAGGAGGACCAGAAGTAGAGATCCTAAACCCTGCAGCTGCTAACCCACCAACGACGGTTGGCCCATCCCAGCCTACCGTTGGATGTGCCGCCACTCCCACAGGCTTATCCACTGCAATGACATCGTCGTCAGCATAGAGGATATTCATTCCTTCGACGAGTTCTTCCTGCGCAACAAGTTCTTTATCAGTTTCAGGTAAGGTTACCTCAAGCCAACTCCCTGCAAGTAAACGCTCGGATTTTCCTACAGGTTGACCGTCGATAAGCACATCACCGCTTAATGCTAACTCTGCAGCGGCAGTACGCGATACCCCAAGTAACTTCGACAAACCAGAATCAACGCGCATCCCTTCCAAACCCTCAGGAATAGGTAAACTACGCTGCTCACGCATCTTTTTCTCCTTGCGGTGCTGCGGACAAAAATAGAGAGCACAAGAAAATCACCACGCCCACGCTAATAGCAGAATCGGCAACATTAAACACTGCGAAATTACCCACTGAAATGAAATCCACCACATGCCCGACAAAAAAACCAGGCTCTCGAGTAAGACGGTCATAGAGATTGCCTAAAGCCCCACCAGCGATAAGCGCAAGACCAGTAGCAGAGTAAATATCCTCAATTTTGCGAGCATACACGGATATACCACAAATAAAAGCGATCTGAATACACGTGAATAGCCATGTGGAATTTTGCCCGATAGAAAAAGCAGCACCGGAATTAAAAAGCAGGCGAAAACGAAACCAATCACCAATAAGATACAGTGGCCCGTCCTCAAGAAGATCAAGCATAAGAGTTTTTGTAAGCTGGTCAAGTATAGCCACAATGAGCGCAATGACTATCATCGGGCGAACATAGCTTTTTATTTTTCCCCTATCGGTTTCCATCACATCATCTATCTTTGCAAAGACCTTCTCAAGATAAAAACGCACGCGCGGGACGACGGGAAAAATATCAGTTTTTCTAGCTACAACAATAAGTAAGGTAATCTATGGAGCGTGAATATCCCACAACAACATAGCAAACTGCGGTTGATCCCAGACAAGCATAGAATACGCACCATTGTCTCTATCATGGGGCTGCTTGTACTGATGAGCACTGCCACAGTTGCGTGCAGCACTGAAGAAAAGACACTGGTTGACTCTCCTGTCGGTGCTGAGGTGGATCCAGTAAAAATCACAATGCTTAGCTCAGGTACGTCAAGCACCAACGCAAAAGTATTACGCTACCTAGACCTTGCCAATGGTGAAACCGACAAGCAAAAACTCACCTTGGAAATATCCGAAGGCTTTGCACAATCTGTGGTCAACAACGATGCTGTTGATCCACAAGCCCCAGCAGGTGGTGAGGTAACAACACTGACGTCTTCGCTAGAAGCCGAAACAATTACCCCAGAGAATAGTGATAGTAAACGCTCAGTTTCTTTATCTATCACAGATAGCTCATCAGATAACTTAGCGGATAACCAAGATTTAGATACCACACAGGGGTTCCGCTTTGGTTGGTTCGCCAGTGATGCAGGTCAGATTTCTTCAGTAAATCTTGCGGCACCAAGCAAAGCAACCGACGCTGGGAGAAGCATAATTGAGCAATACTATATGAAACTCGTCCCGTTCACTGTGGTGTTTCCTGCAGATCCCATCAGTGTAGGTGGGTCATGGAAAGTGGAATCTCGAGTCGCTAATGATTCCACAATGTTACAAACCACTACTTATACGGTGACAGACCTTGTGGCTGACACGGTGCATCTTGATGTCTCGGTCGAACAACGTCCAGTTCTTGGCGCTTTATCTTTACCCATCGATGACCAAACACGTTCTTTAACTGTACTCAGTTCCACCACTACCTCCCAGGGAAAAATTGTGGTCGATCTACATAAACCACTCCCGGTAAGTGGCGATATTGGCTTTACGACGCGTGTCGTCTACGGTGAAGAATCAACGCAAACTCGGGTGGTGCAAGATAGCACTCAAGCAATTTCTTTTGGCTCAGTTTAATCTCCTTGGTGAAACACGACTCACCCTGGACAAAACCGAAAATACAACAGTACCCGCATAGCTCACGTCGAAAGCTATGCGGGTACTAATGTTCTTGATTATTATTGTGCAGCTGGTGCTTCTGGAGCAGGAGCCTCAGCAGCAGGAGCCTCAGCAGCTGGCGCGTCTGAAACCGATGCTTCTGGAGCAGCAGCTTCTGGCGCTGCTGGTGCAACGTGATCAACACACATTGGTGGCAATTGTGCATCCCCTAGTGAAACACTGATGAGGGTACAAGCCCAGTCTTGAGAGATCTTCCAAACACCATCTTCATAGACAAAAATAACGTTTTCCACTGTTTGTGGTTCTTGATCCGGATAGGTCAAAGACAAAGTAGTCAAAACGCTATTTGGCTCAGCATTAGGCAAAATTGGATCTACAACCTGGAAATTAGCACCAGATTCTTCTTTGAGACGAGCCATGGTATCAAATAGCTCAGGTGCGGTTTCACCACCTTGTACTGTGGCGGTCTTTTGTTCGATTGTTGCAGCAGGATCTGTGGCAGTAGCAAGAATTGCATTCAGTTGCTCAACAGTAGGCATTTGCTCTGGTACCACTGCAGAACCAGCAGCGGAAGAATCTGATTTCTCACTGGTCTTCGTGTTTGTTGCTTTATCATTATCCTGGGCACAAGCTCCCAGAGTTAAAGCCATACTTGCAGCGATAGTAGCAATGAAAACCTTGGAATATTTCACAGGGGCCCTTTCCTTATGTGGATCACGGTACGATCCTCTTGGCTTTTATCAAGCCTAATAGTCATATTTTTTACTCGGCACATTCCAGATATAGCGCATCATGGCATACCCAGGAACGTCAGCGTCTTACTACGCCGATAACGTCTACCGATTCTACACGCATTATCTCATCAGGAAAAATAATTTCTTTACGCATACAAATGCGCTATCTGCTTTTTGATTTCGTGCTTTTCCATTCTCTGCTTAGGATTCTGACCGAGTCACATAAAATATCTCCCCATTTTTATGGCACTCTAATACCTATGGCCTCTGATTCATCTGTCAAAAAAATAGTAGTGCTGACCACTGGCGGCACTATTTCCTGCACCAGCGATTCAACAGGTGCGCTCATTCCCACAGTCAGTGGTGCCGAGCTCATCGCCCCCATCATTCCGCGCTTTGCTGATACTCTCAGCATTGAGGTGCGCGAACTTAATCGTCTTGATTCTTCTTCTATGACCTTGGCTGACATTGACGAAATTGTCAGCGCAGCACATCATGCTCTCAACGACCCTGATGTAGTTGGGGTTGTTATTACACACGGCACAGATTCGATGGAAGAAACAGCCATTGCTCTTGATACTTTCCACAATGATCAACGTCCTATTGTACTGACTGGCTCTCAAAAACCCCATGATCACCCAGAAGAAGATGGTACCCGCAACCTGTTCGAGGCAATTATGGTTGCTTCTGACACCTCGGCACGTGGCATTGGGGTACTTATCGTTTTTGGACGTGCAGTTATACCTGCACGAGGAGCAACCAAATGGCATACCACAGATGAACTTGCCTTTGCGACAAATGGTCCTGAAGAGCCACAACGAGCCGATCCTGTTTCTCCTTGCCCTCTCGGTGATATTTATATTGAAACAATTACCGCCTACCCTGGTGCTTCCCGTACGCTTATCGACGCTGCTCGCAACGCTGGTGCTCAAGGGATAGTTGTTGAGGCACTAGGTTCAGGCAATGTTGGCACAGAATTAGCAGCGGGAATAAGTGACGCACTGCAAGCAGGTATCCCTGTGGTTATCACAACTCGAGTTCCGCGCGGTGAAGTTGCTGGAAAATATGGTGGCGCTGGTGGCGGAGCGACACTAGCTGCACAGGGCGCTATTGGAGCTCGATATTTTCATAGTGGGCAAGCACGAGTGCTTCTTGCCATTGCAATTGCGTCTGGGGTACACCCAGCTACATTATTTTAAGCTGTCTAATGGATCAGCAGGAGTGAGCAATGGATCTGCACTATCAAAGGTTTTTACCTGAGAATTGGTAGTGCTTTTCGTCTCAAAACGCACGCTCACTCGACCGTGCCCTATTCCTTGAATCCACCCATGCCCATAATCTGGGTGGCTGACATCTTGAGTAGTCCAAAACCTACCATGACGCACGAGACTCTGCGGCAAAACTTCTTCAGCTTGGTCTTCGTAGTTGTGTTGCTGTGCACGAACACCTACTTCATATTCTGATTCTTTTATGCTGTGGTGATTAAGTAAATCAAGTTCAGGGAAAAACACCTCTTGTCGTGCTGTTTCCAGGCTAGAAAAACCGACTCCTACTAATCGAATTGGTCCAAGTTGATCTGGATAGCGTACCAATAAGAAAGCCGCAGCTTTGAGAATCTCATAGTCATCGGTTGCGTAGGGCAACGTCGTTGAGCGAGCTTCTATATGAAAATCCGCCATACGGAGTTTGAGACTTATTGTGCGCGCACCTCGACCATCTTTGAGCAAACGACTATGCGCCTTCTGTATAGCCCGTATGATTGCCGCATCCACTTCGGTTTTTGTGTGTAGATCTTGCGGATAGGTATATTCGGCAGATATTTGCTTAGCAATTGCTCGCGGAGCCACTGGGCGTTCATCTCTGCCTTGCGCCATTGACCATAGTGTTCTCCCCACCGCAGCGCCCAAAGATGCTTCTGCTTCTTTTTGCGATAATGCGGCCAAATCGCCAATAGTAGCCACACCAAGCTGTGCTAATTTCCGCTGCGCCACAGGACCGACACCCCATAGTTTGTTCACCGGTAATGGATACAGTACGGTGGCGTGATCCTTTCGTGGCATAACAAAAATACCATCAGGTTTTGCTAGATCAGAACTAATTTTTGCGTACTGCTTTCCGCACCCCGCCCCTACCGAGGCGCGAAGACCTACCTGACTGTAGATTTTCTCACGAAGATCATGCGCCCACTGGTGTACTTGCTCCACCGACGCTCCTGCTAATTCAGCAGGTTCAATAAAACCTTCATCAACCGATAGTTGTTCTAGCACACCCCCTTGCTCAGCAATGATTGCCATCACTTGCTTAGAAAGGTGCCGATATACGCTAAACCGCGGTAGCACCACAACTCCTCGCATACCTATGAGAGTTTTGGCTTGATACATGGGCATCGCAGATTTGGCTCCCAAAGCACGTGCTTCATAAGAAGCGCCTGCTACCACTCCCCGACCACTAGTATTACCAACAACAACCGGACGACCCCGCAGAGTAGGTCGAGTAAGTTGTTCGCAGGAGGAAAAGAATGCATCCATATCAATATGGAGAACCCAACGCTGCATAAACCTAAAGTGTAATGTCAGCAATCACCACAGTCAAACATATTTTCGATTAGCGTTTTTTCGTGTTAGCCACAAACCACCAATAAATAACAAGAAAAACACGATAAGAGCAATAATGGCTGTATAGGTACCTTGAGGATAATCCAGAATCATGAGGACAAAGACTCCACCAAGAAAGAGCAAAACAATAATATCGGCACCAATCCCACCAGGGGTTCGATAATTATGCCGCATTATTTTCCCATTCTTCGCTGCTCGTATGTACCCAATATGGGTACAGGAAATAATCGCCCACATTCCCAAAATCGCGATGGCACCCAAACCTAACACAATCTCAAATGCTTGAGCTGGAACGACGTAGTTAAGCACCACCCCACCTACAAAGAAGCACGTCGTAAGCCAAATTCCGCCTGTGGGAACACCATGAGAAGACATTTTTGCCAGAAAAACCGGCGCAAGCCCCTGGTGTGCTAACGGTTTGAGAATACGTGCCGTTGCATATAGTCCGGCATTAACCGACGATAAAGCAGCAGTGAGCACAACCATATTCATGATGTCGGCAGCAGCAGGAATTCCGATAGCATTCATGAAAGTCACAAACGGGCTTTCCGTGCCGGAATAAGCAGAACTTGGCAACAATAATGCAAGAAGAAAGACAGAGCCAACATAGAAGAAGATAATGCGCACAACTGTAGTGTTAATTGCTCGAGGTATCTCTTTGCCTGGGTTCTGCGTCTCACCTGCCGCCACGCCAATCATATCGATTCCAGCATATGCAAAAATAACCCCCTGAGTCATAACAATCAATGGCATGATTCCATGAGGAAACCAGCCGCCGCCTTCGCCCAACGTCGATAAGCCCGGAGCATGACCATTGATTGTCGTACCGCTAACAATCACCGCTACTCCAATAAACATGAAGATGATAATTGCAGCTACTTTGATAAAAGCAAACCAGAATTCTGCCTCGCCAAAGAACTTAACCCCTATGAGATTTACCCCAACCACCAGGCACAAAGCACATGCAACCAAAATCCATTGAGGAACTTGTGCAAAAAGCGGCCAAAACTTGAGGTACACCGCAATAGCAGTCAGCTCAGCAATACCGACTGTTACCCATGCGATGAAATATATCCATCCTGCGAAAAAGGCTGCATTTTGTCCAAGGAACTCTCTGCTATAGGAGGCAAAGGAACCAGAGGTTGGGCGGTAGATCACCATTTCCCCTAGCGAACGCAGCATCAAATATCCGATAATGCCACACACTGCATAGACCAATGCCAGTCCAGGTCCGCCAATGTTTAATCTTTCACCAGCACCGAGAAATAACCCGGTTCCTAATGCCCCGCCAAGGGCAATCATATGGATATGCCTATGTTTCAGATCTTTGCGATAGCCTGCAGTCTCTTGTGCATGAAAATCATCAAAGCTATGGTGTGAAGTAGCCTCAGAACACATACATAGACAGCTTAGTCTACCAAGGGGTGTTTAGGGAAGTAACCGAGAAAAATAGATAACATAATCAGAAAGCAACATTGTGCGTACACCACATATCATTGTCATGGGAGTATCTGGGTGCGGGAAAAGCACTATAGGTAGCTTAGTGAGCCAAACATTAGGTCTTGACTACTATGACGGCGACGATCTGCACCCCAAGAAAAATATCGAGAAAATGTCCCAAGGAATCGCGCTCAACGACGCAGACCGTATTCCCTGGCTCAAAAAAGTAGGAGATCGTTTAGCACATAACCCTCATGGTTGCGTGATTAGTTGTAGCGCCTTAAAACGCACATACCGCGATATCATCCGTGCTCATTGTCCTGGGGCAATTTTTATCCATCCCCACGGACACTTCGATGTACTATATGCGCGAATCAGCAATCGCCCCGGACATTTTATGCCTGCTTCTTTATTAGAATCTCAGTACGCAATTTTGGAACCACTATCCGAGGACGAACTCGGTCTTATCTGTGATGTTGAACAATCACCAACAGAAATTGTGCGTCACGTATATCAGTGGCTGACCAGTCTTAAACAACAGTAGTCAGAGCAAAAATTGTGCCGACAATACTAAACCCAATCACAGAAATGAGCAACTGATTAATCGTCCAGGTACGCAGCGTAGTAGGCACATCCATATCCATTAGGCGACCAACCAACCAAAATCCAGAATCATTGACATGGCTTGCAGTTACCGAACCAGCAGCAGTGGCAAGCACAATCAAAACCAGTTGCAATGAGGAATAGTCTCCCGCATTCACAGCAGGAACCATCAACGCCGCGGCAGTTGTCAATGCCACCGTTGCTGATCCTTGGGCAACACGCAGTACAGCAGCAATAAGATAGCACGCACAAATTACTGGAATACCTATCCCCGCCATCGCGTGTGCCAACGCATCACCAATACCTGAGGTGCGCAATACACCACCAAACATTCCGCCGGCACCAGTAATGAGCACAACTGAACAAATAGGAGCCAGAGCAGATTCCATCGTTTTCTCTACTGTCTTAGCTGGTACACCACGCCTTAGTCCCAATATCACAATCGCCATCAGTAATGTGATCAATAAGGCAATAGGCGTTTGCCCAAGGAATACCACAACCCGATACCACCATGACTGATCCGTAATAACCCCTGCCGTCGCTAAAGCCGATAATCCAGTGTTGCCGAAAATCAACACGAGCGGCATCAGTAAAATAACAATCACCTGACCAGAACGAGCAGGATTATCAGGCAACTCCTCAGCTGACAAAGGTGCACCGCTGAGCATATCAACCACGCGGAAATTGAATTTCTTACCCAGATATTTACCTAGCTGATAACCGGAGATATACCACGTCGGCAGTGCAACTAATAACCCAACCAATAACACCAAACCACTATCTGCCCCATAAAACTCAGCAGCAGCAACTGGACCTGGATGCGGCGGAACAAAAATATGCATGACAGAAAAAGCTCCAGCAGCGGGAATACCATACGTGAGCACCGGACCATTCAATTTTCGCGCCACCGCAAAAATTACTGGCAACATAACAATGAGCCCGGCGTCGAAGAAAATAGGAAAACCCATGAGCAACGCCGCAATACCTAATGCTAGTGGTGCTTTTTCTTGTCCGCAGCGAGTTACCAACGCATTTGCCAAAGACTGTGCACCACCTGATTGCTCCACTAAGCGCCCAAGCATAGCGCCTAGTCCAACCAAAAGCGCTACCGACGACAAGGTAGTACCAAAACCTGCAGTCAAGGTAGGCACAACACCATCAACGGGAATGCCTGCAGCCAATGCAGTCACAACTGATACCACGATTAACGTCACAAAAGCATGAATCTTAAATCTAATGATCATGAGCAAAATCAATGCCACTGCCGTTGCTGCGATCAATAATAAAGGTCCAGCCCCTAGCGTCGGTTGCCAGGTAGACATATCCATTATGTTATTCTCCGTTTCATCCTGCCTCTTTATATTCTGCTTATCTTCCCGCCATACTCATAGGCTCATGCTCATGTACAAGAATCAAAAGATAATAGAAAAGAGCATAACCGAAGAACAGTTATGCTCTATTGTGCAGCTCAGGATTAGCCCCGCGAAAAACAATAATTACACAATTTATGCGTTATTCTTTGTTATTTGCGCACTAACTCCATGAGCAAGGGAATGTATGTGTCCGTTTTCACTTTCGTCGGTATGGGTAGGTTCACCAGAATGTACCTTAAATTCTGTTGCCAGAACTTCACCAGCAATAAATTCTTGGTGTCGCGTCGCCCACTCATATAACCCAGAATCCACATACAGCTGTACCCGAATGCGATCGGAAACATCCAATCCACTACGCTTTCTGGCTTCTTGTAGTTCACGCACAATATCTGCTGCCCAACCTTGAGCTTCTAGCTCTTCAGTTACTGTCATATCCAATACGACTAGCCCTTCCACACCATCAATTTGTGCTGTGGAATCGGGATCAGCAGCAACAAGGCGTTCACTGAACTCACCAGCTTTAAGCTCAATACCATCCGCGAGTACACTGTCGCCTTGACGTGTGTAGTTTCCAGCTTTGACAGCTTTAATTACTCGCTGCACATCTTTACCTAGACGAGGCCCTGCCACTTTAGCATTCACAGCTACTTGGAAAGTACCCACAGCCGCAACGTCGGATCGCAATTCGACGCTTTTCACATTGGTTTCATCTTTAATGATGTCGACGAATGCTTCAAGGCGCTGTGCTTGAGGTACTGCCACAGTCAACTTCGGCAATGGCAAGCGGTTGCGGAGTTTGTGCGCTTTACGGATTGAACTTGCTGCAGAACATATGCCACGAATCTCATCCATTGCATCCACTAATTCCTCATCTGCAGGGAACTGCTGCGCCTCAGGGAATGTAGTCAAGTGCACCGAACGCTCACCTGTCAATCCTCGCCACATTGCTTCAGAAACCAATGGCAACAATGGTGCAGTAACCCTTGCGAGAGTCTCCAATACAGTGTAAAGCGTGTTGAACGCCTCAGGGTACTGTTCATCCCCGGCCCAGAAACGCTCACGGGAACGACGTACATACCAGTTGGTGAGACTATCGCAGAACCAACGTACTTCATCACACGCTCTAGCAATATCGGTATTGTCTAGTGCTTGCGTCACATGAGCCACAAGGTTATGCAGCTTCGCAAGAATATAGCGATCGCGTACATCAGTAGAATCTACTGACCACGTAGCTGGGCGTGAGGAATAGAGTTGGAGGAAACTATACGCATTCCACATTGGCAATAATGCTTGACGAACGCCCTCACGGATACCCTGCTCCGTCACAATAAGGTTGCCACCACGCAAAATCGGTGAACTCATCAGGAACCAACGCATAGCGTCAGAACCATCACGATCAAACACCTCATTCACATCAGGATAATTGCCCTTAGACTTCGACATTTTCAGGCCATCATCACCCAGCACAATGCCATGAGCCACAACCTTCTTAAAGGCAGGGCGATCAAAAAGAGCAGTCGCTAGCACGTGCAAGGTATAGAACCAACCGCGGGTCTGACCAGAATATTCAACAATGAAATCAGCAGGTGAATGGGAATCAAACCACTCTTTATTCTCGAAAGGATAATGCTTCTGAGCAAAAGGCATAGAACCAGACTCAAACCAGCAATCCAATACCTCAGGCACACGCCGCATCATGGACTTACCTGTTGGATCATCTGGATTAGGACGAGTCAACTCATCAATATCAGGGCGGTGCAAGCTGCGTGGACGAACCCCAAAATCACGCTCAAGTTCCTCCAAGGAACCATACACATCCATGCGAGGGTATTCCTCACTGTCAGATACCCACACAGGAATTGGCGCGCCCCAGTAACGGTTACGGGAGATATTCCAATCGCGGGCACCCTCTAACCACTTACCAAACTGACCATCACGAATATGGGACGGTACCCAATCAATCTGCTCATGGTTCAGCTCCACCATGCGGTCACGGAACTTTGTCACGGCAACAAACCAGGATGGCAAGGCCATGTAGATCAGTGGTGTTCCAGAACGCCAGGAGTGCGGATACGAGTGCTCAATGGTCTGATGACGTACCACTCGCTGCTTTGCTTTGAGATCACGAATGATATGTGGGTTAGCGTCGAAAACAAGCTGACCTTGATATTCTGGAACAGCCTGGGTGAATTTGCCATCCATATCCACTGGAATAACTACATCAATTCCATTTTTCTGGCAAGTCTCCATATCGTCTTCACCAAATGCAGGTGCCTGGTGAACAATACCAGTACCGTCCTCCGTCGTCACGTACTCTGCGCCAAGAATCTGGAATGCATTGTCGTGATCAGCAAAATAGTCAAAAATTGGTTCATAGCATAGTCCTACCAGCTCTGATCCGGTGTGCGTCGAAAGCAACTCATACTCGCCTAGTTCTTTGCTATATACCTCAACAAGGGCTTGTGCAAGCAGCACACGCTTACCGACGATTGCCTCAGCTCCATCATCCCCTACTGCAATGTGTGCATAGCTCACCTCAGGGTTGACTGCAAGCGCTAAGTTCGAGGGTAGAGTCCACGGTGTTGTGGTCCATGCCAGTGCATAGGCGCCAACGAGAGAAGCATGAGCCTGGGTTCCTTCTTTTACAGCAGTAATCGGGAAGGTAACAGTCACGGTTGGATCCTGACGCATCTTGTATGAATCGTCTAGGCGTGTCTCTTGGTTTGATAGCGGAGTATGCTCTGCCCAAGAATACGGAAGAACACGAAATCCCTGGTAGATGAGCCCTTTATCATAAAGAGTCTTAAATGCCCACATGACTGATTCCATGAAGTCGATGTCCATGGTCTTATAGCCATTATCGAAATCAACCCAACGAGCTTGACGAGTGACATACTCTTTCCACTCTTGGGTATATTTCAGTACCGATTGTGCACAGTAATCATTAAAGGCAGCCAGACCCATATCTTCGATCTGCCCTTTATCTTTGATTCCTAATTGCTTTTCCGCTTCTAATTCTGCTGGTAAACCATGACAATCCCAGCCAAAGACACGGTTGACTAAATCCCCCTGCATGGTGCGATACCGTGGCACGATATCTTTAACATAGCCAGTAAGCAAATGCCCATAATGAGGTAGTCCGTTAGCAAATGGCGGACCATCATAGAACACATACTCAGAATTATCGGTGTGCTTTTTTAGCGACTCTTGGAATGTATTATCTTGTTTCCAATAGGCCAACACATTTTCTTCTATTGTAGGAAAATGGTTTGTACCATTGGTCATATCTACTTTCGGGTAAACCCCACCGACGTTACTCATTTTCTCCTCCACACAATGAACATATCTGGATATTAACTATCGCATTCATATGCAGGGACGCTATCAACACATAGCAATAACGCGGTACCACCCTGCTTGAGCATTTTATGCTCCGCTTCATTTGTGAAAGAGATGTCGGTCTTACCCGTTCAGTTCTACTCAGAACCTCATATGACAATACGGTTCTTTTCTTCTGAAAGGCTCCCCGGTGATTGCCGGATCACTGCCAATAAAGTTAATTGTACTTCCCAGTTCTGCATTATGCAGAACATGAGAAGTACAGATACGAGAACAGAGTTTTAGTTCTCGTTATTCGCTGCAGGTGCTGATGTTCCTCGTGACTCGAGTTCATCCAGCTGAGATTGGAGCAGAGTCTTCAAGCGAGTACGGTATTCACGCTCGAAGGTACGCAGCTCAGCAATACGAGTCTCAAGAGCACTCTGCTGTTGCTTAACCACAGCCATAATTTCAGTGTGCTTACGCTCAGCATCTTCTTGAAGAGACTTTGCTTTATCCTCCGCTTGTTTCAAGCGAGCATCAGCACGAGAATTAGCCTCGCTAATAGTCTGCTCAGACTTACGTGCAGCCTCAGCAAGCTGTGCTTCCGCTTTACGACGAGCCTCTTCAAGAGTTGCTTTAGAACGTGAATCAGCGTCTGCAATTTGAGACTCTGCACTAGAACGAGCTTTATCGAGCATATCCTTAGACTCATTGCGTGCATCTGCAGTAATACGGTCAGCCATCTCTTGAGCCAAACCAAGAACTTTTGCGGCTTGCAAGTGTGTCTCAGGAGTAGCGCTAGACTCACCAGCAGCAGGAGCAGGAGCAGCAGCAGTTGCTTTCTTGCCTTCTGCTTTGGCTGCTTCTACTTGCTTATGTGCCTCACGTGCCTGTGCCTCAGCTTTTTGCTGTGCCTGACGTGCCTGCTCAAGACGCTGCTCATAGCTACTACGCAGTTCAGCTTCAATTTTCTTACGCAGCGCAGCTTCATCTACTTTCTGAGAAGAAACTGATGATGCCGCTGGAGAAGAACCAGACTTTTGTGCCTGCTCTAGTTCTGCTTCAAGCTCTTCTACCCGCTGGCGAAGATCATCATTTTCATCTTGTAGCTCTTCAAGGCTTTCCTCAATGAGATCAAGAAATTGATCTACCTCATCTTCGGAGTAGCCCCGCTTGCCGATTGGCGGCTTATTGAAAGCGATGTTACGCACATCGGTCTGAGTCAAAGGCATTGAGCTTATCCTTCCAAGATTAATCTGACCGTAGACGATCTTCACCTACGATTGGTATTACTTGCACATAATAATGCAATAATCCCAGATATTTAACAAATGTTTCTTAAATTCTACTCAAGCAGT
Organism: Corynebacterium sp. sy039; assembly: GCF_007904105.1. Taxonomy (NCBI): domain Bacteria; kingdom Bacillati; phylum Actinomycetota; class Actinomycetes; order Mycobacteriales; family Corynebacteriaceae; genus Corynebacterium; species Corynebacterium sp. sy039. Next base: position 1,516,283 of record NZ_CP042325.1, read on the forward strand.
GCATAGCAGCCATATGAATTACAAGAACCTATGTACTCCATGTGCACAGCCTTCGGCAAAACTACACCCAGTATAGCAGGAGAGCTGCATAAGAACATGACACTCTTCATACACGTACGCAAGTCTGCTGCTCAACTACCACATAGCACGCAAAATTTTATTTCATTACCCTCAAAATTATGAATGCATCATTACGCCAAGCACAATTTGGAACACTTGTAAAGCAAAGAAGAGAACAAGAATAGACACATCAAGCGCTACATTACCCAATCTCATTGGTGGGATAAGTTTTCTCAAAAACTTTACTGGCGGATCAGTGAGCACAAACAAAAACTCCGCTATGATCACAAACCACCTTGGTGCGCGGAAATTACGTGAAAAAGCATGAATTACCTCAATAAGAATACGCCCAACAAGCATGAGCGTATAAATCTCAACCACCCAATATAGTAATAAAAGAAATTCTGTCATTACTATGTCAACCTATTCCATTCTTTCAGTTACCTAGAGCGCAACAGCATCTTCCTGAGATGCAGTATGCAAAATAAAAATGCCCAACCGCCGACGCATGAGACATATCTTCATACACAACGGTCGAGGCACTGGTCTAGTTCCACGTTGATACAGCATGGATAAAACCATACTGAGTGGAAAATTAACGCAATCCGGCAGCCCGTTCTAGCTCCACAGTAGTTACATCCACGCCCTTAGGAATAATGGCAAACACACCCGCATCAAGTTTTTTCATTTGACTATACAAGCCAAAGCATAGACCAGCAGCAAAGTCAATGATACGCTTTGCCTCGTCATGGGAAAGACGCTTAACGTCAAATACCACAACATCACCATCTCGAACAGGATTACCAATCTCAGTAGCGTCGTTATAGCGCTCAATCGACACCGGAACAATAGTTGCTGGATAAGAAGGCTTATAGCTTGCGCTAGCGTCACGTCGAGAGCTATCTACTTTACTGTAGCTGCGATCCTCATAATCTGGTGCATAAGCAGCCGAACCCTCATAACGTGGTTCCTCATAGTAGGAGGAGTAGGCAGCCTCTTCTTCAAGCTCATAAGGAGCGAGACCAAAAAATTCTTTTGTCTTTTTCACAAATGACATAACGGTGGTTCCTTCGGATATGGCGCGTTCTTGCTTACGTACTGTTTTATAAGATAGTGCTGTTATTAAGGTCTTTTAGTTCCGACACGGTGTGTTGCCGCATTATTCTGGCAGCCACACCACCCCAGCTTGACGTCCCGTCGTGCCCTGGCGACGATACGAGAAAAAAGTATCATCTTCAATAGTGCATCGCGGATCTGCATCAATCGCCCGCACCCCTAGGCTTAGTAACTGCCGCACCAAGCCAGCACGGATATCAAGACCACTTGTTCCTTGTTTCGTTTTACAAAGACTGCCTGGCAAATGCCGCTCGACGTCCATCGCCATTTCTTTGGGAACTTCATAGTTTTTACCAGAAGCTGCCGGACCAAGAAGCGCATGGATCCGAGCTGGCTTGGCTCCTAATGCCATCATTTTTTCGACCGTTTTGGCCACAATGCCATTACGTGCCCCACCTCTACCGGCATGAACCGCAGCAATAACCCCTGCTTGATCGTCGGAAAGCAACACAGGTACACAGTCGGCAACAAGCACAGCAAGCGCTAACCCGCGCGTATTCGTTACCAGCGCATCGGTAGCAGGCACCGGCTCGGCGTGCCGCCTATCCACAACAGTGACGGTATTTGTGTGCAATTGCTCCATCCAGACAAACGCATCCGGAGACAACTTGAGCGCTTGCGCTAGACGATCCCGATTAGCTGCGACATTGGCAGGATTGTCGCCAACATGATTCCCCAGATTAAAAGAATCATAGGGATAAGGCGAAACCCCGCCCGCACGAGTAGTAAATACCTTGCGGACAGGGCGAGAAGTAGGATCTTGTGTGTTCATCTCAGTCATATTTCTCTAGCCAAATTTTAAGAATTAGCGCAAGAAGTCTGGGATATCCAGATCATCGACATCACGATGACGCTGCTGCGACTGATATGAAGGCTCCTGGTTATCTTCACGTGAGGTGAACAAACCACCACGATTATCTCGCGGAGTATAGCTAGAAGATTCATTACGTTGACTCTCATAGCTTTGAGCTTCACGACGGTGACGCCCCTGGTCATCATCACTAAATAGTGCAGAGTTCTCGCGTGCAGGTGCAGGTGTTGGATTGCTCACCGGGGTGGATGCGCTTTCAGTTACCTGATGAGCACCATTTTGACGATTGCTGTCAAAACCAGTGGCGATAACTGTAACACGAACCTCATCACCAAGATTATCGTCGAAAATAGTACCGAAAATGAGGTTAACATCAACATCTGCTTTTTCTTGCACCATAGATGCAGCATCATTGACTTCCTGGATTCCAAGATCGGAACCACCAGCAATAGAAAGCAAGACTCCTGTTGCGCCATCCATTGTGTTCTCAAGCAAAGGCGAGTTAATCGCTTGCTCCGCAGCAGTCATCACACGATTATCACCGCGCGCAGAACCAATACCCATCAATGCAGAGCCGGCATCAGACATAACGGAACGCACATCAGCAAAGTCGACGTTAATCAGACCAGGAATAGTAATCAGGTCAGTAATACCCTGCACACCATTGTGAAGCACCTGGTCAGCGGCACGGAATGCACTCACCATAGTTAAAGAAGCATCACCAAGTTGTAGCAGGCGATCATTAGGAATAACGATCAAGGTGTCACATACTTCTTTTAGAGCTGCAATACCTTCCATCGCTTGACGAGAGCGACGCTGCCCCTCAAAGCTAAACGGACGAGTCACAACACCAACAGTCAGAGCACCCATCTTCTTTGCGATAGACGCAACTACTGGTGCTGCCCCAGTACCAGTTCCGCCACCTTCACCAGCGGTAACGAACACCATATCCGCACCTTTGAGCGCTTCTTCAATTTCACTCTTATGATCTTCTGCAGATTGACGCCCTACCTCTGGGTTCGCACCAGCACCAAGACCACGCGTTGCTTCACGACCAATGTCTAATTTCACATCAGCGTCAGAGAAGATCAAAGCCTGTGAGTCAGTATTCACTGCAATGAACTCAACCCCTTTGAGCCCTTCTTCAATCATGCGGTTTACGGCATTAACTCCGCCACCGCCAACACCGACTACCTTAATGACAGCTAAGTAATTATCTAGGGAAGTCATAAAAGCAGACTCGCCTTCCTTGTTCCTTGTAACTTGAGATGAACTTTTGCTTTACCACAATGATGAGCATTGCTTTTTGCATTCATGTTCCATCTTCGATGAAAGTTGAGAAAAAATGAGGACATTTTGGCGGCGTGTCGGTACCTTAAACCATTACTTGAGGGTTTGAGCTGGGAAAATACAGGAAATCACCACATTCTCTCCGAAAAAATATGATTATTTTTCCCCTTAAGGACGCACAGCAATCATGGGGGCACCAGAAATATCTACATTCTGTTCCGCTCTACTCAAAGCCGCAGCAACGGCAGCAAGTTTGGCATCACGATTATCACTCGATCCCCAATAAATGCGTTTTCCGTCATCACTAATCAAAGTTAATTCCACCGCACTTTTCGCATTGATCTCCACAATACGAGCACGCACTGGCTCATCAAGCCCTTCTACAATTGCTATTGCTTCTCGCAAAATTTTTATGTCATCGGTGATACCCGTAATTTTAGGAACCCCTATTGGCGGTTGTTCAATGCTAAACGGACGCCCATGTTGATCAATAAGATGCGCACCATCTTCATGCTCACTAAAAAGCACTACCCGACGTTCCACCACAGAAATAGCAACGCTATTGGGAAAAGAAATACGCACCGACGCTGAATCCACCCAAGGTAATTCGCTAATTTTCGAGGCAGCAGCATGAGCATTCACACGTACTAAATTGTCGCCAAGATTAATTCCTGAGGTCTGCGAGATAAGCTCTTTGCTCTCATGCACTGCACCATCAACCACAAAGTTTTTTACTGTCAAAATTGGTCGAAACCACAACAAGGCACCTGCAATACCAAGAGCTAAGAGAATGCCTATGAGACTGACGACAATTTTTTTTCTACTCATCTATGTGCCTTTGGTTTTCTTATTACCTGCCTTGGGGTCTTGTTCTTCCCCAGACTACTTAACCCTGCGCAAGGGTATTGAGGATCTCATCAGCAAGCATAGTCACTGACCCTGCACCCATCGTAAGAATGAGATCTCCAGGGCGCGCAATAGCTGCCACGCGTTCTGGAACTGCAGCGAAATGAGGTTCATACCAGACAGGTACAGTTACCTTCTCACTAATAATACGAGAATCCACACCTTCCACTGGTTTTTCTCGTGCCCCAAAAATATCAAGTACAACTACCTCATCAGCTAAAGACAAAGCATGCGCAAACTCTTCAGCAAATTCAATAGTACGAGAGTACAAATGCGGTTGAAAAGCTACCACAACGCGACCTTTTCCTTGTGCATCAACTTTTTCCCGAGCAGCCTTAAGCACAGCAGTTACCTCAGTGGGGTGATGAGCATAATCATCGTAGACTTCTACCCCCGCATAAGCACCACGTTCTATAACACCGTGGCTCTCAAACCTGCGTCGTACGCCATCAAAATCACTAATTCCAGCAGCAAGTTTTTCCACATCACCGCCAGCTAACATCCCCACAGTCAGCGCTGCTGCGGCATTGGCAACCATATGCTGACCAGGGGTACGCACAGTAAAAGTCACCTGCTGCTCGCCAAGTAATACGCGTGCCTGTGTTCCCGATGCCGCAACGTCCATGCGTTCAATAACACATTTCATCAGATCTGGATACCGAGCTGCAGCTTGAGAACTACCATAGCCAACAACATTGATCCGATCGCTCACACGCGTAGCTAATTCAGCGGCTTTGTCGTCGTCAAGGCAAATAACGAGCGAGCCGCCTTCGACGATACGCTCAGTAAACTTCTCGAAAACCTCAAAGTATGCCTCAGCGGTATGGAAGAAATCGAGGTGATCTGGCTCTATATTAGTAATAACCGCGATATCTGGTCGATAGCGCAATAGGGAGGCATCGGATTCATCTGCTTCTGCGATAAACCACTGCCCTGCCCCCTGATGTGCATTAGTTCCCGCACGATTCAACTGCCCACCAATGGCAAAGCTCGGATCCATGCCAGCGGAATAGAAAGCTGACACAACAAGCGACGTAGTCGAGGTTTTTCCATGTGTTCCTGCAATCAGTACCTGCTTGTTGCCTTCCAGTAGCTCTCCTAGTAGATCAGAGCGTCGAATGACCGGAATACCAGCAGCTCGAGCGGCAACAAGTTCAGGGTTGTCATGAGGAATAGCAGCAAAAGACGTTACGACGACCGTCGGCAAGGCACCACTGAGTTGAAGATTCTTCGCATCATGGCCGATTGCAATCTCTGCGCCCATCGACCGCAAAGCAAAAACAGAGCGTGAGTCTTTCACATCGGAACCGGATACCACTGCGTCACGGGCTAGCAGAATGCGAGCCAAGCCCGACATTCCAGCACCACCAATACCAATGAGATGTACTCGGGATAAATCAATAGATCCTGACATCGGTTGCTCAACCATATAACGACCTCCCTTTATTTCTTTACTGCCGCACACATTCGCTCAGCAATGATAGCTGCCGCATTTCCTAGTCCTGCGGCATCAGCAGCTTGAGCCATCTGCTCATACACTTCTTCGTTGCCGATAGTTTCGTTAATCTGTTGGATGAGAGTATGTGCTGATAATTGTTCATCACTCATCAATCGTGCGGCACCTGCTGCCACCACCTCCTGCGCATTAAGCGCTTGCTCGCCATTGCCATGCGGAAGTGGAATGTAGAGCGCCGGAATACCTAAAGCAGTAATTTCTGCCACGCTCATGGCACCAGAACGACACACCATAAAATCTGCAACACTATATGCTGCTGCCATATCGTCGATATAGGGCACTGCAACATAGTGCGGCACCTGCACTGGCGCTTCATTTTTCTTGCCATAAGCATGAAGAATCTGATACCCCTGCGTAGTCAATTCCTCAGCAGCAGCGCTCACTGCCTGGTTAATACTGCGTGCTCCTTGTGAACCACCAGTAACAACAATTGTCTTACGACGTGGATCCAATCCCCACTGCTCATATGCCCGAGAACGAGCAGCACGAGTATCTTCAGCAAGCGAAGCACGAATAGGAATACCAACTACTTCGCCTTGAAGACCTGAACCTGCTACAGCGTTAAAACCAGTTCCCCCCAGGAAAACACCTAGCTTATTTGCCAAACCTGCGCGTGCATTAGCCTCATGAACAAAATAAGAAATCCCTAAAGATCGTGCCGCTAAATATGCTGATGCGGCAACATAACCACCAAATCCAATGACCACATCAGCATTATGTGCTTTGAGTATTGCGCGCGTTTGCCGAAAACTCTTGAGAATCTTCCACGGCAATTTCACCAGTTCCGCATTTATCGAACGTGGAATAGGAACTGCCTCAATGAGCTTTAACTCAAAACCACGCTGGGGAATGATGTTTTTTTCTAAACCACGCTCTGTCCCTAGGGCGATAACCTCAACCCCCTGCGTCTTTAATTGCTCCGCAACTGCTAGCGCTGGTTCGATATGACCAGCAGTACCGCCGCCTGCCACTACTGCATTGATCTTCATTTTTTACTCCAGTGTGCCTTCATTCTCATTGTGTCTTTGTGTCTTTTGCTACGGGCTTGTCTAGCTACCGCGCCGGTCATCTCTAATCTGATTACGAGAGTCAATCATATAGTTGCTGTGGTTACCACGATTTCTATTCTGCTCTACCTGATCTGGATAGTGAGGGCGCGTTTGGCGCGCAGCAGTATGGCGAGAAGATTCCACATGCCGATAGTGTGTGCGCTGTGTAGGACGTGGCGCTAGCTGCGTCTGCGACTTCCGTGAACGTGCAGAAAAGGAGGATGCTTTTCGACGTTGCTGCGGCGCTCTTTGATACTTCATGTGCGCAAAATCAGCATCATGTTCCTCTTCATCTACCAGTCCTCTCAGGCTTGGTTCTGGTAGAAAGAAAATCTGATCCAGTGCTGGTCGTCCATAAAATGACATAGCTTCCATAGCTTCTGGTTCATGACGTGCGCAATTAGCTAAAAGCCCCATAGCTCCCAGAGTAATAATCGCAGACGTACCACCTGCAGAAATCATTGGCAGCTGGATACCGGTTACTGGGAAAACACCAACCACATACCCGATATTGATGAATGCTTGCAGTACCACACCTGTACTCAAAGTAGCTGATAGCAAAGTTAAAAATTGATTAGAGCAACGTCGGGCGGTGCGCAAACCAATGATCCATAGCAGGAAGAACAAGGCAATCACAATGGTAGCCCCGCAGAAACCGAGTTCTTCACCAATAATCGCAAAGATAAAATCATTTTTCGCTTCTGGCAAATAAAACCATTTGGCTCGCGACTGCCCTAGACCAATACCAAAAAACGATCCTTCTGATAACGACAAGAAGCCCTGATAGCTTTGATATGCAGTATCACCAGTATCGGCAAAACGTCCAAATAGTGCCCCAAAATACACAGTAAACCGATCCGATCTAAAGCCATCAGACAAAGCAAGAGCTGCTATACCAATCAAACCAAGACCGCCAAAAAATGCCAGGAACCGTAGATCCAATCCGGCAAAAATTGCCATCATAGCGACAACCAATAAGAAGGAAATACCCATACCAGCATCTCCCTCAGCAAAAATAAGTAATGCCATCAAAATGGAGACACCACTAAACACCAGTAGCCTATTCTTTGCAAGCGGTATTTTTACTCGAGTGCGCTTTGATTCCTCCATCGACTGCTCAGCCACACCAGATGTACTCTGCTGTGAAAGATATCCCGCTCCCCATACTGCAATGGCCACGCGAGCTAATTCTGAAGGCTGTAATCGTAGAGGACCAACCACAATCCAGGACTGCGATCCTACTTCTTCCCTACCGGTACCAATTCCGGGGATAAGCACAAGAATAAGCGTGAGGAATGCAAATAATAGCAACCACACACCATATTTTTTAAGGGAAGCAGGTCGAGCGCGTAATGCTAACCACATGGCAAGAAAACCAACGATGACCATGACTGTTTGCCTGGAAGCAGTACTCCACACATTTTGCCCTGCGTCTACCGCAGTTACCATAGAACTAGACATCACCATGACCAGCCCCAGAATCGACAAAATACTAACGATAATCAAAATCAGGTAGTAGTCGCTAAAGGGACGAGTACGCCATTCAACAATCCTTAGCCCAGCTCGTCGCAATAGACTAAGTAATGAGCGCTGCCCAGTGGCTTGATCTCGCGACTTAGTTGAAGCCGAAGCCAAAACGCGCGCGCTTTGTTTCTTTCTTTGTTCCACACCTGCACTGGTTTTATCAGCAGATTGCCGTGACCCAGCCACATGGCGGCGTCTACCTCGCGGTGATGTGCTTGGGCTTGTCATCTACGCTCCCTAGTTCGTGGTGACGAAAATTATATGGTTCCTGACGAAGATTCTTGAGTCTTACCACTTAAGTGTAGGTGGCAATGGCTTGTGCAAACATTGTGCCACGCTCAGCCATGCCACTATACATATCTAAACTTGCTGCAGCAGGAGCCAAAATAATTGCGTCACCGGCACTTGCCTGTGCAACAGACCATGCCACTACTTCTGCCATTGCTATTTGAGGATCACGAGATTCTGTCATCATAAGAAGAGCATGAGGAGCTTTTTCTCGCACTGCCTGAGCAATAATTTCTCTGTCCTGTCCAAGCAAGGCCACAGCTTTGAGCTTTGTAGCATACTTTTCCACAATTGCATTTACATCAGCACCTTTAAGCTGACCTCCAGCAACCCAAATGATACTGTCATACCCACTCAAAGCGGTATCTGCAGCATGAGGATTAGTGGCCTTAGAATTGTCGATAGCAACTATTTGTCCAGTAAGATCAGCGTGCGACGGCCACCGAGCAACTATTTGCCCTCGGTGTGGGGCAACCTGAAATGACCCCAATGCTTGTCTAATGGCCTCATGCGAACAATCTAATGCACACGCCACGGCTATTGCGGCTAAAGCATCGTAGATGCCTGCTAGACCAGGAGGCTCAATATGAGCTGTTCCTGCAACAGGGCTCCCCTCGGGCATATTATGGATAGCGTGATCATAAAACTGCCCCTCATGCACACCGAACTCACCAGACTTGGGTGAGCTATTCCTAAACGGAATAATTGTCTGAGACTTAGACTCATTCTCGGCACAAACATATGTGCGTTGATAGTCCTCCATTGCTTCTTGCACATGAGTATCATCGCATCCGACTATCACAACTGGCGCGGCAAGAACCTTGGCTTTGGCCTTCTTATACGCTGCAAAATCACCATGCCAATCCAAATGATCTTCAGCGATATTGAGCAATACACCAATATCTGGAACAAGTTCCTTAGTCCAATGCAGCTGAAAGCTAGAAAGTTCGGCGACGAAAATATCACTGCGTTGTTCATCCATAAGTGCTTGAGCAACGCTCACTCCGATATTACCCACAGCTTGAGCTGCCAAACCAGCAGCTTGCAGCATTGCAGTAGTCATAGCTGTAGTCGTGGTTTTACCATTAGAACCTGTGATAACAACCCACGTTCTTGTTTTCCCACACATCTGTGCCTGATCAAGGCGATAGCATAACTCTACGTCACCGATCACTTCGCAGCCCTTTTCCAGCGCAGCACATAACAAAGGAGTATCGGGGCGCCAACCAGGAGAAGTGACCACCAAAGAATATGTGCCGATCCGGTCCATTGCTTCTTCTAGTGAGCGAATCACAACACCGGTTTGTTCTTGGGCATTAGCTAAAGATTGTGCATGAGCATCGACAAGCTCTACTGCAATACCAAGATGGTGCAATAGTTTAACAGTCCCAATTCCTGTTACTCCTGCACCGGCCACAAGCACTGTCCCGCGCAAATATCCAGGTAGTTGTGTCTGCGAGGTCATATGTGTTCTTTTACCATTGTGAGCTGATTGCCCAACGACGTGAGGTTATGAAGCAATACCAGCAAGGTGCACCCAATTGCCAAAGAATAATGCGGCACCAATTAAGGCGCATACAATGCTGATGATCCAAAAGCGAATCACCACTGTAGTTTCCGCCCAACCACCATTCTCGAAATGATGATGAATGGGCGCCATGCGAAATACTCGAATACCACGAGTTCTAAAACCAAAAATCTGAATGACCACAGAAATAACTTCGATGACAAAAATAGCGCCAATAATAATCATGAGCACTTCAGTACGAGAAACAACAGATAATCCAGCAACTAAACCGCCCAATGCCAAAGAACCGGTGTCGCCCATGAAAATTTTTGCAGGTGCCGCATTCCACCACAAAAAGCCAATGCAAGCACCCAATCCACCGGCGCATAGCACTGCGAGATCCAATGGATCACGCACGTCATAGCAGCCCAGTGCTGGCTGTGCAGAACAAGAATTATTGTGCTGCCAAAATGTAATTGCCAGGTACACCGTCAATACTATTGTGCTAATACCAGCAGCTAAGCCATCTAGACCATCAGTGAGATTCACTGCATTGGACCACGCTGATACCAAAAAATACATGAAAATGAGAAAGACGATCACGCCAATTACTCCGCCCCCCACAGCAAGATCAATTGTGTCAATATCACGCACAAAAGAAAGTTTTTGCGAGCCAGGAGTCAAACCGCTGTCATCCGGAAAGCATAGGACAAGTAACCCAAAGGCAATGGCAGCAACGAATTGCCCAATGAGCTTTGCTTTTTTGTTTAAGCCAAGATTGCGTTCTTTATAGAGCTTGATAAAGTCATCGGCAAACCCCAAAGCGCCAAGAGCTAAGGTGAGTCCTAATACTAATAGGCCAGAAGCTCGAAAACCTTGCCCACCAGTGAGTAACCCATACGTGCTTGCTACACAATACGAAGTAAAAATACCGGCAATGATGGCAATACCGCCCATTGTTGGGGTACCACGTTTACGCAAGTGTGAGGCAGGGCCTTCTTCTCTAATTTCTTGCCCTAAACCTTGCTCGCTAAAGCGTCGAATAAGCACCGGCGTAAGAAAAATTGATACCAAAAAACCCACGGCACCTGCAATAATTATTTGCCCCACTGCCTCATCACCTGCTACTTCTCACTAAAAATTTAAGCTAACTATCAGATTATACGGGTAGTTGAAACCACTACCCACATAACACTCCACTACACTTTGCTGTTGTCATCGTGCTGATCCAGGAGAATCTGCAATCCCCTGCCCAATGGTCCACAATTGCGCCGCATGAGAGGCTTTAAGCAGCACTACATCCCCTGCCGCCAATTGGGTAGTCAAAGTAGCAATAGCCTGTGCATTATCTGCCACGCGCACAGTGTCCACACCATATGCACCGGCAGACTCAGCGAGTGCTGCAACCTGATCATTATCACCCACAACCATGAGCTTATCGACGCCGACTTGAGCAATAAACTCTCCCAATAGTCGATGTGCTGTATCGGCATCATCACCAAGCTCACCCATTGCCCCCAATACTGCCCATGAACGCGCGTTTTCTCGATGGCGAGCAGCACTGATTAAGGCTTCGATGCCTGCTTTCATCGACTCGGGATTGGCATTATAAGCATCATTGATAATCATGACATTATCTTCTCGCAGCCGTACATCCATGCGGTGCGCAGAAAGATTGTGGTGCTGTTCTAATGCTTTAAGTGCTTGCTCTGTGCTTATTCCTGCAGCATATGCTGCAGCAATTGCGGCAAGCGCATTAGCCACTTGATGTTTACCATGCACAGCAAGATGTACTTTGCGAGGAGCTTGTCCTAGAACATGGAGTTGGAATTGTGGTCTGGCTAATTCGTCGAGAGTGACGTCGGTAGCATAAAAATCCACGGCGATTTGAGAATCTCCTTGGATTATTTCTTTTTGTCCTGTTGTAGAAAAATACAGCACGCGTGCTTTTGTTCGTTGTGCCATTGCCACAACATACTCATCATCAGCATTCAAGATAGCACTACCGGTATCAGCTAGTGCTTCAACAAGCTCTCCTTTAGCTTGGGCAATCGTCGCACGGCTGCCGAATTGTCCCAGATGTGCACTGCCGACATTGAGCACCACACCAATATGTGGTGGGGCAATCGCAGCTAAATGTGCCACGTGTCCAATACCGCGAGCAGAAAGCTCTGCTATTAAGTACTGAGTATCTTGGTTACAGCGCAAAACTGTGTAGGGATGCCCCACTTCATTATTAAAAGATCCAGGTGGTGCCACTGTAGGAGCTTGTGCCGAAAAAATACTTGCCATCATATCTTTTGTGGAGGTTTTTCCCGCTGAACCCGTTACTCCAATGACAGTGAGTGCTGTTTGGCAACCAGTATGTGTATGGTGTTCTTGCGCTAGGGTATCGACGACATAGCGAGCCAATTTTCCTAGTGCCGCTAGTACCGCAGCAACTGACCCATCACGATCATGTTCTGTAGCATAACTATCAGTGCTGTACTCCTTGAGCGCAGGAACAAGCACTGCAGGAGTCTCAACCGGTCGAAAAGCTAAAGTAGCATGGGCACCTTTTTCTTGTGCCGCCACCGCAAAGTCATGACCATCAACACGCGTTCCGCCAAGAGCCACAAAGAGATCTCCTTGGTTGATTTTGCGTGAATCAAATTCAACTGCGCCAGTAATGGTGATCTCAGGATCACCGTGAACTGTACCGCCCACAATGCGCGCAATCTCACCAAGAGTAAGATTAAGCATTATTTTTCTCCCTCTGGTGTAATGCTGCAGTTACTTCTTCACTATCGCTGAAATGATGATTCACGCCATTGATAAGCTGTCCCACTTCATGACCTTTACCAGCAATAACCACAGCGTCTCCCGTACGCGCCCACGATATTGCCGCCGCAATTGCCTCGCGCCTATCCCCTATTTCCGCTACTGTCACTTCCTCACCAGCTTCACGACGTTGCCTTTGTCCGTTATAAGCGCCTTCAAGGACTGCTTGTCTAATCGCTGCAGGTGGCTCGGAGCGTGGATTATCATCAGTGATGATGACATAATCTGCACGCTGGGCTGCTTCTTGTCCCATGATGGGGCGTTTGGCAGCATCTCTATCACCTCCAGCTCCCACGACTACAGCTAACCGACCAGTAATTTGGGCACGTACTGTATCTAACACGGCTGCTACCGCTGCTGGTTTGTGCGCATAATCTACTACTGCAAGAAAATCTTGACCACAGTCAATTTTTTGCATTCTACCTGGTACGGATACCTGAGAAACACCTTGGAGGAAGGCATGAGGATCTATTCCTACTGCCAATGCCAATCCACATGCCAAGGTAGCGTTGGCTACATTGAACAATCCGGGAAGAGGCAGCTCAACTGAGTAAACACGGTTGTGCACATTGTCTTTCAAGCTAAAACGCTGGGTTCCTTGCACAGAACTCTTGATGTCACAAGCTACGAGATCAAGTGGTTCATCATGCGCATATGTATCAAGTCCTACGCGCATCGGTGCACTGGCAAGAGCTGCCATCTTTTCCCCCCACTGATCATCGACACAAATCACAGATTTCTGTGCATGAAGTGCAGAATCTGGGTCGAAGAAGAGGGCTTTAGCACTAAAGTATTCTTCCATTGTTTCGTGGAAATCAAGATGATCTTGAGAAAGATTACTAAAACCAGCTGCATCAAACTCCGTACCGGACACCCGCCCAAGCACTAAAGCATGAGAAGATACTTCCATTACTACATGGCTTACGCCTTCATTAACCATGCGCCTAAACAACGCCTGTAATGTGGGTGCCTCTGGTGTGGTCAAACTGGTGGGAATTGCTTGCCCATTGATGCGAGTACCAGTGGTACCGATGAGTCCCACATGGGCACCAGCTGCCATTAACCCGGCTTCTAATAAGTAACTCGTTGTAGTCTTACCGCTGGTACCAGTTACCCCAATGATGGTTAATTCCTGTGACGGATAATCATACACAGCTGCAGATACTTTACCGAGCACAGTACGCACATTATCGACGACAATCAGTGGCATTGCTAGACCAGCAGCAGAAATAATCTCTGCTCCTTGTGCGTCGGTAAGCACTGCTGCTGCTTGAGTATCTGCTGCAAAAACTGCCCCATGCCTTGAGGTTCCAGGCAAAGCAGCAAAAAGTGCCTGTGGCGCTAAGGTTGTGGAATCAAGACCAATGTCGCTAATGGTCAGTGCCTCGGCTGCATCGTGCTCAACATTATGTAATACGCCACCGGCAAGTTCGCACAAATGCGATAATGATGTGGACATTCTTTTCTCCTTAAACCTTATAAAACACTCAGATTGCAATACGGAATTTCCCGTGTTTTATCCAGTCTGCAATATCAACTGTCCTTCCATCGGTGCTGATAGCGGCACATTCTCTTTATCGAGCAACCATGAGGCAATATCCTTGAATAACGGTGCTGCTGATTGCCCGCCTTGACCGTGTACTCCACGCTGAGGCCTATCTAGTTCTAACGCCACGACAAAGCGTGGATTATCAGCTGGCGCAATTCCAGCAAAGGTGATCCAATAATTCGAGTTGGAATACGCACCTGTATTTTCGTCAATTTGTTGTGCAGTACCTGTTTTACCGGATAGCTGATAGCCTTCAAGAACTGCATCATAAGCGGTTCCTTGTTGTAAACCACTTGGGTCTTTTTGGATAACAGCTCTAAACATATCTACTACTGTTCGCGCAGTCTGTGGGGAAACAACTTGTACTTTCTTTGGCTCTGGCTGTTCCACAATGTTTCCTTGCGCATCTTTGACCTCAGCAATAATTCTTGGTTCAATACGCAAACCACCATTAGCAAGAGTTTGATACACACTTGCCATTTGCAGCAAAGACCAGCTCATACCTTGACCAATTGGCAAATTTGCAAATGTACCACCTGACCATTGTGATCGTTGCGGCAATAAGCCAGAAGATTCATATGGGAGCTCGATATTGGTGTTTTGGCCAATACCAAAGTCGTGCAGCAATTGGGCAAAACGATCCTCGCCAAGACGTTGTGCTAACATCAGCGTGCCAACATTAGAGGATTTACCGAAAATACCTGTTGTGGTAAATCCTGTGGTCGAGTGGGACCACGCATCGTGTACGGTAACTCCCGCCATATCAATGCTGCCTGGTACTTGCAGAACTTCATCTGGAGTGCTGAGATGATCTTCGATCACTCCTGCAGCGGTAATAATTTTTGCTACTGACCCCGGCTCAAATGGCTCACTAATCGTGGAGTTACCAAAATCTTTTCCTTGAGCTAATTGCTTTTCAATATCCCCCATAGGGTCGATAGTGCCGGAATTTGCCATGGCAAGCACCTGACCAGTAGCACTATCAAGCACCACTGCTTGACCACCTTTTGCGCCGGAATTCACCACTGCTTGTTCAAGTTGCTGTTGCACATAGGTTTGTGTGTCTAAATCAAGCGTTAACGTGATATTAGCCCCGTCGGTAGGAGGCACTTCATCACGCAAGGTACCTGGTATTTCTTGTCCATTCACCGAAACATCCATGGTGCTGTGCCCGTCGATACCAGCAAGCAATGAATCATTCGATGCCTCAAAACCATATTGACCAGCACCCTCATGATCTACTTTGCCGATGATATTTTCGCCTATAGCTCCATTGGGATACTGTCGAATAAGCTGCATATCTGCTGCAATACCGTGATATTTTTTCGCTATTTCTTCTGCAACATCAGGATCGACATTACGGACAAGCACTTCATACGACGTGTCTGCGTGCAGCTTATCGAGTATTTCCTCGGAGTCTACTTGCATTGCACTAGCATTTGCCTCACCAATAAGCTCTGGTATTTCCTTGGCATACTTTTCTAAGTACGAAGAAACTAACTCACTAATTTTTTCTTCCCGCGCTTGCCCTCGCAAACCAGATAAATCCTTATTCTTCTGCACTTCCACATCAGCGGTGTAACGCAGTTCTTCTCGCAGTTGCTTTGGCGATACAGTCAATGATCGGGCTTTCATCGTATAAGCAAGCTCTTTTGCATTACGATCCAAAATTGCACCTCGACGCGCTGTTTCAGTATAAGAACGCGTACGTTGCTCCTGTGCCAATGCAGATAGATCTGGACCCCACCATAGCTGCACTAATGCGAGACGAATGAGCAGAACCACTACTGCAAACAATGCTGCGATACCAACAAAGCGAATACGCTTAATGGTCTGCTGTCGTTGCATATGCGCGTTGTATTCTTCGGCATTATTAAAACGACGCTTCAGACCTAGCTCTCGTTCTTGTTCTGGGTAGCGGCGGGACATAGAACCATTCTCGTGGACAAAGTTTTTTCGTGTGTAATCGCGATAATGCCTATCAGCATACGCGCGAGTTGATGATGAGTGGGGTGACGCGCCTTCACGATCCCTCAAAGCACGTCTAGGATAAAACGATTCATCATTTTTGCCAGGCAAAATTAGTTCCTACTATTAGTTACTCATGCGTGGGGATTCCACAGTACCAGCGGCAGTATCAGTGCTAGCAGTAGTATGTGCCGCATAAGGAGCAACCCCTGCAATTGCAGTTCCACTATTTGCTCCAGCACCAGGTACAGCATTAAGGTTACCACCTACTTCTCGGGTAGCTGCTGGATCACTCGTCGCTCCGCTGGCACGTACTGGATTACCATTGACATCAATAATAGGGCGGGTATCTTGCTCAGCTGGTCGCTGTTCGACGATAGCTCCATGCTCATCTGCGGCCAGTACTCCAGCTTGTTGCGGTACCACCAATTTCATCTCTTGGGCACGCCGAGCAATTTCCGCTGTTGCTGAGGCTTGTTCAATATCACGATTTAATGTTTCGATTTGGTTATCGAGAGTCTTTTCCTTGCTTGTTAGTTTTTGCAGCTCAAAAGAAGCCGTTGTGGTCCAACCAGAAAACATCATTGACATGAATACGCCAGCAATCAACAAACCAGTGATAGCGATCAAGAAACGTACTGTATGCGGATCGGTTTTCTTCTTCTCTACAATCCGTCTACCGCGATAACTAAATTGCTGACGGGAACCAGCTTTTTTCTGCAATAGTCGTGGTTCACGATGCGGACGTGGTAGAGTCCGCACCCCACTACGCGGTGTCGAACGCTCTGGTGCATGTCGTAGCGGAGCAAGTGTGCCCACGCCTCCCACTGTCTGAGCACTATAGTCTCGTGAGACATGGGAGTAGCGTGCTGACTGCTGATAACGCCCCTGTGTCATAGTCATCTGTCTTGCTCCGTTCTTCTAGTTATTACTTTGGTTAAGGTTTCTCGATTTCCAGTTTTTCAATGGCTCTTACTCGAACTGGAGCCGCCCGAGGATTTTCGGCTATTTCTTCTTCTGTGGCTTTTTCCGCACCACGAGTCACTAACCGAAAACGTGCCCCCATACCAGGCAAATCCATAGGTAATCCCTGAGGGGTTTTAGACGTAGTGAACTCACGGAAATGCCGTTTCACAATTTTGTCTTCCAAGGATTGATAAGACATAAATACTGCCCGCGCACCTGGCAAGAGCTTTTCGACGATCACCGGAATGACATTCTCAATCGCTTCTAATTCCCGATTAACTTCGATACGCAATGCTTGGAAAGTGCGTTTGGCAGGATGTCCGCCTGTACGTCGAGCAGCTGCAGGAATGGTCTGGTAAAGCAATTCAACCAAGCGTGCAGAAGTGCTGAACGGGGTCTTTTCACGCTCACGAATAACAGCGGAGGCAATTTTCCCCGCAAAGCGTTCATCACCGTAGTTCTTAAGCACTCGCGCTAGTTCGCCATGCGAATAGGTGTTAAGAACATCAGCAGCACTAAGCGGCAAAGTATCATCCATGCGCATATCCAAAGGAGCGTCAACCCGATACGCGAAACCTCGCTCAACTTGATCGAGCTGCATAGAAGAAACACCTAAATCAAAAAGAGCCCCCGCAAAACCATGCTCGAGCGTATGCTGCGCTAATGGGTGTGCACTATGTTCAAGTGCAGTCATAAAGTGATCAAAGCGGCAATGCACTCCCAGAAAACGATCGCCGAAAGCAGAAAGTCTCTGCTTTGCTTGATCTAGCGATCGTGCATCTCGATCCAGACCTATGACACTGAGCTTGGGAAATCTGTTGAGGAAATACTCGGTGTGACCACCAGCGCCTAGGGTGCCGTCGAGAATCACTGCGGTGTCCTGTGCGGCAAGAGTTTTTTCCACACCAGGGGCAAGTAGCTGAGCCATGCGTTCACGCAACACAGGAACATGACCGTGGTTTGACGCAAGATCATACGTCACATCACTGCGCCGTTCACCTTGATATTCATCTTGCCTATCGTGTTGTACGGTCATTTTCCCTCCTTCCATATTGCGCTAGCCTTTGCAGCTACTTGATTGTTTTGTGGGCTTAGCAGTTAAAGCGAACGACGAACATAGAGACCCCGCTCAAGTATTTTGGCTCTGGCATCGGGGAAGTATGCCAGAACTTTTCGCTCAAACGGAGTTCATACGTCCATCGTTCTTAGTGTCGATGTGGTCGATGAACTGAATAAATTAAAGAAAATCCCCCAGCATATCTTCTTCGGCTGCAGAGAAATCAGCTTCCGTTTCTTGCTGGTAGTTTTGCCAGGCTTGCGCATCCCAAATTTCCAGAAAATCAACCGAACCAATGACCACGCACTCTTTGCTCAAACCCGCATATTCTCGGTGAGCCACCGATAGACTAATGCGACCCTGACCATCAAGATTTTGCTCATCAGCACTAGCGGCAAGATTACGAATGAAAGCACGTGCAGCAGGATTGGTGCGAGAAACTTTTGCCGCTTTCCGCGCTCTTGCTGCAAACTCCTCACGGGGATATACCGCTAAAGAGTGATCTTGCCCCTTAGTAACCATCAATCCGCCTGCTAATTTCTCCCGAAATTTTGCAGGAAGCGTTAAACGCCCTTT
Organism: Corynebacterium sp. sy039; assembly: GCF_007904105.1. Classification (NCBI taxonomy): domain Bacteria; kingdom Bacillati; phylum Actinomycetota; class Actinomycetes; order Mycobacteriales; family Corynebacteriaceae; genus Corynebacterium; species Corynebacterium sp. sy039. Next base: position 1,535,286 of record NZ_CP042325.1, read on the forward strand.
GTCATCAAGTTTTGGCGTGTATGTACCAAGAAACATTGGCACCCACCTCCAAAACAATCAACAACCACTGAGCATTTTCTTTAGGTGTCACCCCTACGCATTTCACGTATAAAATTTCACCACTGCCCACATTACCCCACTTTCCCCCACTTTCAACACTTAGACAGGTAAATGAGGCATATTTACTCAAAAATATATTACAAAAAGCGCATTGAACAGGATTTTCTCCACCAAACCCATCGTGGGGCGCCATACCCTATCCATTTAACACATGAGACATCAAAGGTTTAATTATGTCACATAAGTAACTATTGCCACTTTGATATCTTTTTTACACAACGATATGGAAGGTGAATCACCTCTTAAAAAGACCAAGTAAAGCGCACCGAACCCAAGAAAATACAGAACATAGCCCCACATACCCTTAAGTCATATAAATATGTGGGGGAAAGTGGGGAATCCTAAATCACATATCCCCGCACCTCTATAAAGTTCACATGAGCCAAGATAAGAAAATGCTCGGCAGCACCAGGCTGCCGAGCATTTTCTACTACCTCAGGTCTATGCCTCAAATCGGCGGTGAAAATTATTTTCCATACGCTGCCCTAGGCCACTTGAAGAACGAGGTTTAGCAGTTTTCGATGCCATAGATCCCCTGCTAATAGCAGCAGATCCACCACCGTGAAGCATCCAGATTCCACCCGCAAGCATGACCAAAAAGCCAATAATGCTCAGTACAACAAACCATGTAGAAGAAGGACTCAATGCCACACCCCCAACGAGCATGAGCAATCCAACAACAACAATCGCTATCCCCCTCAGCGATAACTGCATACCAGAACCGTGAGACTCATTATCAGACATGACAGAGGCACTAAACTTTGGATCCTCTGCCATAAGTGAACGTTCAATCTCACGCAATGCCTGCTGTTCCTGTTCCGACAGTGACATTTTGCTCTCCTCTGGGAATAAAGTGTTCTAGCAGCTTTATGTTGCAGCTACATACGATAACGCTAAAAACAATTATAAAGTTCCCACTCATTATCACGCCAGAAAAAGAAAAATCTCACTTCCCATTTTAAGCTGCCAGCATAAGCTCCCCGGCCTCGCACTCCACCTCCCACAGGAAATCTCGCACAAGAGCCATAAGCTCTTCCACTAAAAGCGGCGAAACACCATATTCCATCCCACTAGCTACGCGCGAACGAATGCGCGAGTAAGCAGAAAATTTCTTTGCCCATTCCCGACCCACATCATCAACGAGCTGCAATTGCAGCCAAGCGCTTTGCGGTTTACGCGACCGCCGAGCAATACGAGACAAAGACACCTTGGCACCAGCCACCCGCAATGCACACCGATAAGCAGATTCTAGCGCTGCATCATATTCTTCAGAATCATATTTATCTTGTGCCTCTTTCAATAGACCATAAGCCTTCAACAGAAAAACCCTATGCTTTGGCATTTTAGAGTAACCACTCGATGAAACTTTCTTTGTTTCCATCTGTACTACCGACATCATGACCTCCATAATTTGATCTTTATCATCTTGAGCAAGCACTAACCTACCTACCCCTTGCGACATAGCATACACCCATATGCGAACATTTGTTCTAAAAGGTGAAAAAGGTGAGCCTGACCGTCGAAAGCGAAGAAAAAATAAAGCGATTAGATTATCTAATGTGGCTATACACTATGACCTGCTCAATAGAAACCAATTCTTCAGTCTCACTCCACATCTTGTTGATGTATATATCGCAGCTATGGAGTACGATCCATCCATCAAGAAACAACGAGTACTTCACTGGCATAAAGACAGTATGGAACCAGGTTTTCATGCGATATTAGCCCATGACGACACCTCAATTCTTGGAATAGCCTATGGATATCGCGCTACTACTCATCATTGGTGGGGAGCAGAGATCGATCGAGGTATCGCACAATTTTATACAGAGAAAAGAATAAACGATCACGAATTTTTGATCCGGAAAAAAATTCTTAACAGTTTTTTTGAGTTAGCAGAGATACACGTCACCCCGCAAGCTCAAGGGCAAGGCATTGGTCAAGAACTTTTCACTCGCCTAGCTTGTTGTGCAAGCAAAATCAACGCCAAACACTTATTACTGTCCACCCCAGAAGTACCAGCAGAAAATAACGCTGCTTTTCGGCTTTATCGACGACTTGGCTGCACAGATTTTCTGCGTCATTTCCTCTTCACTGGCGATAACCGACCGTTTGCTATCCTGCATACCCCACTGCCATTGGACTATTAAGCTGCCGCAGTAATCTTCAGTAATCCTCAGCAATCGCAGTTCGCACGGCTTAACCAACTAGCGCACAGCATCATGCCCCAAAGCTGCACCCCAAGCAGGTGCCATTCCTAGATTATGCAATACCTCTTGGGTCGCCCTAGCAAAGTTAAGCGTCATAAAATGCAGATCAGGCGCGCCTTCAGCAATTAATCGCTCTGCCATAAGAGTGCTCAATTCAATACCCACTTTACGCACCTCATCATCACCGCCACATTCTGCCGCACGCCTAAGCTGCTCATGCACCCGCGATGGCACATGCGCACCAGAAAGCTCGGTTTGTCGCGCCAAACTACGCATACTGGTGATAGGCATTATTCCTGGAATAATCGGTTTGGCACCATGTTCCGAATCAGCTTTGAGCAAACGATCACGCAACCGTAGGTAGTATTCCACATCAAAAAACATCTGAGTGATCGAAAACTCAGCACCCGCACGTAATTTTGCTAGCGTCACTTCAGTATCAGCTGCCAAAGATGGCGCACGAAAATGCCCCTCAGGAAAAGAAGCAATACCCACTTGAAAATGCTGCGTTTGCGGCAACCGTCGAGTAAGCTCAATCAACTCCTGCGCATATTCATATCCCCCTGGTGTCTTCGTCCACGGCCCTAGCGGATCAGCTCCCGGCGGATCACCACGCAATGCTAATAAATTAGACAAACCTGCCTGCGCATATTCAGTCAAAATCGACACTAATTCTTCTTCTGTGTGATTAACCAATGTAAGATGCACCAACGTCGTAAGTGGGTGATGAGCAAGTTCATGAGCAATGCGCGTTGTTCTTTCTCGCGACGACCCGCCTGCTCCATACGTCACTGATACAAAGGCAGCTCCAAGATCATGAAACACCTCTGCCGCTTTCCACAACCTCTGCTCTGCCGCGTCATCTCTCGGTGGCATAAACTCCACGGAAAAAGGAACTCTGCCAGGGTTTACTGTGGAGATAACATCTGTAATGGTGCGTTGATAAGAAGCAGGAACCGAGGAAAAAGACATGACAGTATCTTATTGAGCTTTACTCCAAGAAAGAAAACTACTTTGGCAAATATGAAAAGAATTGAACTGTAGCTGACAAACAAGCGATAATAGAGCGTGAAAACCCATTCGTAGAGCACTCTCTACATCAGTTTCAGCACAAGGATTTTGCATGACTTTTTCTACCAGCGAGCTTTCCAGCTCACCTTTTTCTTTTGAGCAATTACCTCGCCATGTAGAACGCTGTCTGAACGACTATTTTCAGCATCGCTGGGATGAGATCACTAAAATTGGCTCACCTGTGGTTGAGGCCATGTCCATTCTGAAAAACTATGTACTCAACGGCGGTAAACGCATCCGCCCCATGTATGCTTGGGTTGGTTTTAGTAGCTCCTACGGTTGGGAACGCACAGAATTCACACCACAAGCAGTTCTTCAGGCAGTGAGTAGCCTTGAATTTATCCAAGCCTGTGCCCTCATCCACGATGATTATATTGATTCTTCTGATACCCGACGCGGCCACCCTACCGTGCACCGTCAAGCAGAAAACATACACAACCAGCGCAGGTGGTCAGGATCGAGCCAACATTTTGGCGCCAGTCTTTCTATCCTTATCGGGGATATGGCTATGGTATGGGCAGATGATATGTTTCACTCCACGAATCTTCCCACTGACGCACTCACTCGCGCCCGCATCCCCTGGGAGGCAATGCGCACAGAAGTTATTGGCGGACAATTACTCGACATCATCAATGAACATTCAGCCGATGAATCCATTGACCGAGCACACAATGTCAATCGCTATAAAACCGCTGCATACACCATAGAGCGTCCGCTCCATATTGGTGCTGCACTAGCAGGTGCGTCAGAAAAAACCATTGCTGCGTTGAGAGCATACGGACAAGACATTGGCATCGCTTTTCAGCTTCGCGACGATTTGCTCGGAGTTTTTGGCGACCCCACCATAACAGGAAAACCTGCTGGTGATGATCTCCGTGAAGGCAAGCGTACGGTACTTATTGCCACTGCACTAACCCTCGATCCACAACGAAGTGACTATATCCGAACCCATCTCGGTCAGGTAACTGAAGCAGAAGATATCGCCCAATTAGCTCAAACGCTCAGAGACACTGGCGTTGAAGAACATATGGAGCAACTCATTAGCTCCCTTACCGAATCCGGTATCGCTCATCTAGAACAATGCGACTTAGCACCAGGTGGTCGTGACGCTCTTATACAATTAGCCCATCGCGCCACGGCACGACGCACCTAAAGGACAACCATGCACACGCTAAACCACAGCTCATCTGTGAGAAAAACCGCCACACAGCCTTGGTGGGGGCAACGTCTTTTCCGCTGTTTTTCTCATCTTTCCCCTTATACATTAGGCATTATTGCCAGCTGTATCATCATGCTTTCTTCCTTTGGCGCAGGTGCTACTCGTAATCATGGCGGAATTCTTGATCGTTTTGGCTTAAACTTTTTCACTTTTGGACATGGTTCACTTATCTGTAACGTCTTTCTTTGGATCGGGATCTTTCTTTTTGTCATTGCGTGGCTTGTATTAGGACGCAACCTGATTCACCGCAACATTGAGTTTCCTGTCACGAAAATTTATCGCATCATGTTGTGGTGGGTTTTTCCACTTTCCTTTGCCAGTCCCCTTATGAGTCGAGATGTCTATTCCTATCTCATGCAAGGAAAACTTTTAGAAAAAGGCTTTGACCCATATACCCAAGGTGCTGCAGCTAATCCAGGTGTGTATCTAGTAGAGGTATCCCCAGACTGGCGCAATACCACCACCCCTTATGGTCCGCTCCATCTATACCTCGGGTCATTAATCACTCGTGTCGTCGGCGATAACCTAACACTTGGGCTTTTTCTTTTTAAGATTATTTCCTTAGCCGGCTTTGCGCTTATTGCTTTCTCCATTGCACGTATCGCTCTATTATTTAATGTGCAACCTAGCTATGCACTCTGGATTGGGGTGCTCAATCCTGTGGTCGTATTCCATCTCGTCGGCGGAATGCATAATGAGTCAGTCATGGTTGGATTAGTAAGTCTAGGTATTTATCTAGCACTTAAAAATAACCTTTACCTCGGAATAGTGATTATCTCTATTGCAATGGCGCTCAAAGCTACTGCTGCCCTAGCCTTGCCTTTTCTCATTTGGCTTGCTGTACTTCGGCGTGATAACTTACGCCAGAAAATACTGGCTTTCTTTATTAGCTCCATCACTGGTGTGTTCTTATGCTTGGCAACGCTTTACATCATCACGATGCTCTCTGGCGCAACCTGGGGTTGGATTGCGGAACTGACTGGCAATACCAAAGTAATTAACCCACTTGCTTTCCCCTCATTTCTCAGTGGCATCATCAGTTCTATTTTTAGTGTATGGATACCTGACTTCCCGTATAACAAAGTGTTGGCAGTTATCCGTCTTGTATCGATGGCGTTCTTGCTCATCGGAGTAATAGCAAGTTGGATATATTTCCGCACTTCTAAACTGGCTATTCTACGCGGTGTCACTGTTGCTTACTGCTGTGTATTTATTTTTAATTCAGTAACCCTACCGTGGTATTACGCAAGTATTCTTACTCTCTTTGGCGTTATCCATGCACCTAAATGGGCTAAAAAACTTATTATTGGTTTTTCTATTATTATTGCGCTTTCTTTTACTGGTGGCGGCAACCACCAGTTCTACCAACCACTGTGGATGATTATCGTAAGCATTCTTGCTTGCTGGGCAGTGCATTGGATTTTTCTTACACCGTATAAGCACCAAGGCCAACAAACTACAGGTTAAAACGCCAACGCTTGCGCTCGACGCATCACTTCACGCGCCAAATGCCCATGCAATGCGTCGATAGGGCGACCTGGTAAGGAATCATCTTCAGTGAAGAGATAGGAAAAAATTTCCTCGTCGCTATAGCCGCCATCTGCTAACAGGGCAATAACACCTGGAACAAAACTATTCGTGTTTCCTTTTGCAGCAATGAAAGCCTCTGGGATTTTTTGGACTTTCTCTAGCTTTAAGGAAATGAGTTTATGGTCATTGAGTAGATGAAAAACTTTTGTGACTGGCACGCCAATACGCTGTGCATATTCCGGCACTGTCAGTAGTGTTTCACCGGCTAGAACGTGCGCTAAATGGGCTTGGACATTGACAGGAGTTCTATCATATGTGTTCACGCTTACTTATTCTATCGTGTTCTGCGTTTTCTGTAAGAATAGTTCTTCACATACCTACGCAAATGGTTCTGCTGTGTCGTGTGAGTTGGGAATAATACGCAATTTCGACCATACTTATAGCCATGACGATGTTACAGGTAGGAGATGTACTTGAAGGACGCTATCAGATTGAAGCTCCGATTGCTCGCGGCGGTATGTCCACAGTTTATCGTTGTATAGACACTCGCTTGGCTCGATATGTCGCCGCCAAAGTCATGGATGATAAGTACGCCCATGACCCTATCTTCACGCAGCGTTTTAAGCGAGAAGCACAGTCCATGGCCAAACTGAGCCACCCGTGTTTGGTTGGGGTATATGATTTCTCGAGCCAAGGAGAACATATCTTCCTCATCATGGAGCTTATTACAGGTGGCACATTGCGTGAGCTACTAGCAGAACGTGGTCCAATGCCTGCCCATGCCGCTGCAGCGGTACTGCGCAGTGTACTCACTGGGTTATCCGTTGCGCATCAAGCAGGGATGGTGCATCGAGATATTAAACCGGATAACGTGCTAATCAATGCAGATCATCAGGTTAAATTAGCGGATTTTGGTTTAGTACGTGCTGCATCAGCAAGTACCGCCACATCAACACAGATCGTCGGTACTGTCTCCTATCTATCTCCGGAGCAGGTCACCGGGGATGATATCAGTGCTCGCTCTGATGTCTATTCCGCTGGTATCTTGTTATTCGAGCTTCTTACTGGGCAGACTCCCTTCCAAGGCGATACCCAAATCTCTCATGCCTATGCCCGTCTTGAGTCAGATGTGCCCGCTCCTAGTTCGCTTATCGACGGCGTGCCAAAACTTTTTGACGACCTTGTCGCCACCGCAACAGCACGCAATCCTGATGAACGCTTTGTTGATGCTACCGAATTTTTACACGCTCTCGACGATATTTCTACTGCACTCAACCTCCCTGAGTTCACTATTCCAGTTCCAGTTAATTCTGCTGCACATCGCGCTTCCGAACAACTATCATCAACTGCTCACACAGACTTATTCACCACTGATATCAACCGACCTGGCTCTGAACCTACGGCACGCACCACTGCATTGCCTCAAGCAGAACAACCACATGAAACTCAGGTTTTCCCAAGTATGGATGCTCATGCCTCTACTGCTGCTGGCTATGGCGTCGAAAGCGCTCATTTTGCGGATCAAAGTGAGGCTGTGGTATCCAATACGAACGCGCATACACCAACGTTGAGCAATCGCAGCAAAACTGGTTTCATCGCATGGTTGATTACCGTCTTATTATTTACTGCAGCAGTAGCTGTGGGAGCCTGGTGGTTCGGTTCAGGACGATATGGAGAAATCCCGCAAGTATTGGGTATGGAAGAAAACCAAGCTGTCGCTACGATCGAACAAGCAGGGTTTAGCGTAACCACATCTGATGTGTATAACAATGATATTGAAGCACATCACTCTGTAGGGACTAATCCTGCCAGTGGCGAACGCGCAGTACGGGGAAAAGACATTACAGTGCTTATCTCACGTGGTCAGCCTACGGTTCCAGCAATACCAAATACGAATACAATTGCAGCTTACCGGCCACTATTAGAAGAGCGTACGCTCAAACTGGTTACCGGTATCCAAGAATATAGCGATACCATTCCCGAAGGTAATATCATCCGCACAGATCCTCAACCAGGAGAAACTGTGCCTACAGATTCCACTGTCACAGTTTATACTTCTAAAGGTGCTGCTCCAGTAAATGTGCCAAGCCTTGAAGATAAAGAGAGCAAAGACGCCATAGAAGAATTAGAAAATCTTGGTTTATCCGTTACTGTGGTCAAAGAGTTCTCCCCGCGTTTTGCTAATGATCACGTCATCGAAACAGATCCCCCTGCTGGCACCATGTTGCCGAAGAAATCTGCAGTAACGCTCAAAGTATCCACTGCTATTGAAGTGCCTGATGTATCTGGGTTGAGTGAATCAGAGGCGAAGAAACGTCTTGCTAAAGCAGGAGTGACCGTGGAACAAGTTACCCGTTCTACGAGTGCGGTTGGTGAGTCTAAAGATACTGTCGTAGGCACCAGTCCTGAAGCACAATCTCTGCTTGATCCAGCGAACTCTAATGTAACGCTCATTCTCGTAGGTGAAGTAGAGATACCGAATGTGGTAGGAAAAACGGTAAAAGAAGCGAAACAAATTCTTAGCGACGCAGGCTTTAGCGCTACGGTGAAGGGATCGACAAAACCTAATGCCAAAGTCTACTGGCAATCACCTACCAGTTTTATTGTTAGCAATTCTGCCCAAGAAGGAACGGAAATCACACTTCATGCAAATTAACACACTATCTGCCACACGCACTCGACTTATCACAATAACCGCCACCATTATCTCCTGCGGCATTATTGCTTATATCATGCGAGGCAAAGAGGATTTTATCCGTTATCTCATTGACACCGATGTATATAGACTAGGCGCGATTGAGTTCTTAGGTGAAGGTGATCTCTACAACAAGGACTATGCCACGCGGCTGATTAACTTACCTTTTACCTATCCTCCTTTTGGTGCTTTATTCTTTATTCCTTTTGCATTTTTAGGTCAAGTTGGCGCTGAAACCCTCCTCACTGTGGTGTCAGCGCTTTGCCTGTGGCTGAGCATGGGTGCTATCTTGCGTACGGCTGATATTAAAAAACCCTGGTTATGGGCACTGTGGTGCTTGCCTGTGGCTCTCGTTTTTGAGCCGGTTCATGAGACTTTCCAGTTTGGACAGATCAATCTCATTCTTATGGCATTAGTGATTATTGATATCACTGGTCTTATTCCTAAACTTCCTCGCGGTATTCTCATTGGTGTTGCTGCTGCAATTAAGCTCACCCCAGCATATTTTGGGCTTTATTTCTTAGCACGAGCGCAGTGGAAGGGCGTACTAGGAGTCATCGGTGGTTTTCTCGGCGCCAGTGCGCTTGCTTTCATATGTCACCCTGCAACAAGCATTCAATACTTCACCAGCGTTGTCTTTCATGCAAACAGAATCGGTAATCCAGAGTATGCGAAAAATGTTTCCATCTCAGGAATCAATGCACGAACCGTCGATAGTCAATTAGTGTGGCTGATCGTATGTGTGGCAATTACCGCATTAGCTTTTTTCGCTGCTCGACGCGCAACTGTGGCGCAAAAACCGCTCCTAGCGATTATTGCTATTGCGCTAGCTTGCTTATGTGTTTCTCCAGTGAGCTGGTCACATCACTGGGTGTGGTTAGTACCTACTGTGATCGTGCTCTTTATCTATAACTATCGTGGGTTAGCGATATGGGGTGTGCTGGCTGCGATTGTGTTCCCCTTCCACTACTATTTACCGCAAACTGGTGGCGTAGAGTCAGAATGGGCACTGTGGCAGCAAGTGCTTGGTGCGCACTATGTTATTTTTGCATTGGTTATTTTGTGCATAACGCTGCGTCTGCCTAAGGTGGCAACCGCTCACTAAAATCTACTGGAAATAAGCTCTGGGGAGAACCATAAAAAATTATGGCTCTCCCCAGCTTATATAGTGCTTATGACTCTCCTAGAATCAGGGTTTAGGATTATCACGAAATTTTAGTTGCGCAGCATTTCTGCCACGAGGAAAGACAGCTCTAATGATTGCTGAGTATTCAGGCGCGGATCACACGCAGACTCATAGCGTCCTGGCAAATCGACATCGGTAATGTCTTCTGCACCACCAAGGCACTCGGTAACATTTTCGCCAGTCAATTCAATGTGAATGCCACCTGGGTGTGTGCCCAAAGCTCGATGAACCTCGAAGAAGCCCTGTACTTCGTCAATAACCTTGTCGAAATGACGAGTCTTGTAACCATTAGAAGCGGTGAACGTATTACCGTGCATAGGGTCAGACTGCCAAATGACCTTATGTCCTTCTTTTTCTACTGCTTGCACAATACCAGGCAGCACAGAGCGAACTTTATCGTGTCCCATGCGGGCAACCATAGTAAGCCGACCAGGTTCACGCTCAGGATTGAGTTTCTCAGCATAAGCAACGGCTTCTTCTGGAGTGATTGTAGGACCGATCTTTATGCCAATAGGATTAGCAATCATTGCTGCAAAGTTCACATGGAAATCCTCAATGCCACGAGTGCGTTCGCCAATCCACAATTGGTGGGCGGAAAGATCATAGAGTTCTGTCTTGCCTTCTTCATTGGTCGCAAGGCGTAACATGGCACGCTCATAATCGACCAAAAGTGCCTCATGAGATGCGAAAATATCCGCTGAACGCAGCGTATCGTCAGATACTCCACAAGCACCCATGAACTGCAAACCACGCTCGATTTCCTTTGCTAATGCTTCATAGCGAGCACCCGCTGGGGAATCAGCAACGAATTTACGATTCCATTCCGTTAAGCGATTAAGATCTGCTGTTCCAGAATTAGTCAAAGCACGAACCAAGTTCATTGCCGCTGAAGAATTAGCATAAGCGCGGATCATTCGGGCAGGGTCGTGACGACGAGCTTCGGGTGTGGCCTCAACGCTATTGACAATATCACCACGGTAATTTGGCAAACCATTGCCATCGAGATTAGAAGAACGAGGCTTTGCGTATTGACCAGCGATACGCGCCATTTTCACTACAGGTGTAGACGCTCCATAAGTAAGCACTACTGCCATTTGGAGCAATGTCTTAATGTTTGCTCTAATATGCGGCTCAGTATTGGACTCAAATGTTTCTGCGCAATCGCCACCTTGAAGGAGAAATGCTTTGCCATTAGCGACGTCGGCAAGCTGTTTCTTGAGCCTGGTAACTTCAGGAGCAACCACAATGGGAGGCACTGATTCAAGAATCTTGCGAACATTAGCGGCAACATCAGCGTCCCACGTAGGCTGTTGTTTCGCGTCACGAGAAATAACATCCTCAAATTGTGTTTGCATTGCACCTGGCAACGGAGGTAAATCTGGCAGGGCTTCTTTAGGGATATCTACTGTCCAACTCACACTCTTATGTCTATCATGTCGACCAGCTCCAACGAAATCGACAGAATATTATTGAGCACAATCAGCTATTTCTCACTTGGCGCAACTCCACCCACTTATATGCCAAGAACTGTATTATTCATGCTCAAGGGTAGTTTTTGGGCGCAGCAACGAAATTTCTCTCGATTATGACGTGCATCAACCAAAGCATCATGATTGCCTGATGGGGTATGCGGTAATGGGGGTTTTCCTGCCATTTCCCAATACTGCTTGAGTTCATGAGTATAACGCGGGATAAACGATGGCAAACCAGACATATCACCCCATAATTGTGCTAAAACAACATGATCATAGGCGCCCACCCATGCCCATAGTTGCACTGGGGATGATGCAGCAGCTCCCCCTGTAGCTACTCCTGTTCGGAAAAATTCAATAAGATCCTGACGAATTGTGTGGAGATCACGCCACGCTGGGTCGGAGGGATTGGGCAACTTATCCAGCACATTATCTCGTACCCACTTATTAGCTTTTGCGTGATTTGCCTGGGTAGACACTGCGTAGTATTCTCGGCCGTCTTCTGCAACGACACCAATGGACACCAGCTCAATAGTGTGTCCATCTTCAATAAACTCTGTGTCATAAAAATAACGCATTACGACGACCTACCTAGCGTTGTCTAGTTGAAGGATCATGATACACACTATATTCTTTGCGCACTGGCAAAAATAGCAATAAAGCAATAGCTATGCAGAAAAACGGTGCTACTACTTCTCCATATATATCCAAAGCTGCCAGAATGATGTAAAGCACCAATAATGCAGCAGCTGCTATCACTCTTTTACGCATAATTGTTCAGTTTAGGCGTTTGGAATGGTTTTTGGGTAGTTTCGCACTGGTAATGCTGGAGGTTTAATTGTCCACCCGATAACAGGGACTTTGCTGAGCCAATGCATGACCACACCGCCGCCAAAGGCAACTACAGTGCATAGCACGATCCAAAAATATGTACTGTCGACGAGATTATCTGCTTCTAAACTAAAAGCAAAACCACGATAACGGAAGAGAAAACCAAAGACCAAGGTAAGAGCCAGCTGGTGTCCTAGATACACCACCAACGTATTGCGCCCGACGAATTGAACACAGGTACTGAGCACCGGTACTTTGCTCAATAAAACTGAAAGGGCAATTGCACTTGGGATAAACAAAATCGTCTGGATAATCTGCTGACTAAAACCGCCATAGACGATGTCGTTCCAACCAAGAACAATGCCGAGAGCAAGGCTTGCAAGTGCAATGCCGATCCCAGAAATACTCAATGCAGTAGCAGCGTAGCGCTCGATAATTGGGCGCAGATAAACACCTAGAAGAAATACTGCGAGATAACTGAAATTAGCGATTATCGGTAAGAGAGAAGACTGCTCATTAACGATGGCATAGTATTCCACAATGCTGGGGGTGATGATTGCACAGATCAGTAGCACAATTTTGCCTTTGCGCTGTAAATGCTTACTAGCGCATAGGATGAATGTATAAATGGCTAGTGCATAAAGAAACCAGTAGGTATTTTGCCCGCACAGGATATGCCATATATAAAAAAATAATGAAGGCATCTCGTTGCCCATGCCATAGTGCATCTCTTGTTGTTTTGTCCACAGTTCCACAGGTGCCCAAATGAAATAGGGAACGAGAAGAAACCATAGGCGTTTTCGTATGACTTCCCCAAGAGTCATACCGAGTGCTTTGCGTGCAAAAAAACCAGCAACAAGAAAGAATACTGGCATTCTCAGCAAACCAAATAACCCGTTGTAATAAAAAAGTTGGGTTTGGGCTCCATTGGGAACAGCTAACGTCACGTGTAAGATGACGACTCCAAAAATAGATAGCCCACGAGCAATATCAGGCCATGCTAACCGTTGCGCCATATTTTCCCTCTGGTTTTTCTTTACTGTCCACTGTTAAAAGTTCAGCGTACAGAATCTGAGAAAATCAGAAAAGAAAGGTAAACATTAGTTACGAGATTATGGCTGTGCTTCCTCAGGATAGCCTTGTCCTGCCTCTAATGATTTTTTCACATCAGCTGCATAAACGTCGACATAGGTTTGCCCACTTAACTTGGCCAGAGCAGCCATGAAATGATCAGTAAGACCACGTATTGCTTCATAACTATTAGGATCCACGCCAGCGTTACGCACATATTCATGCGGGTCAATAGGATCGCCTACTTTAATATGCACTTTACGAGGACGCGGAATCCACGACCCAATAGGATTAACCTCACGAGTACCAAACATCGCTACAGGAATAATTTTATCGCCTGTCGTTAACGCAACTCGAGCAATACCAGTTTTTCCCTTATAAAGCCGACCATCAGGTGAACGAGTCCCCTCAGGATAAATCCCAAAAAGCTCCCCTTTATTCAAGACATCCTGTGCAGCTTCGAGTAATGCCTGCCCTGCATCTGAGGCAGAACGATCCAAGGGAACCTGACCAACACCACTAAAAAACCATTTCTGAATTGCCCCAACAACGCCTGGAGTGGTGAAGTATTCTTTTTTCGCTGGAAAAATGATCTGACGTGGGCACAACAACGGCAGATAAAAAGAATCCATAACAGCTTGATGGTTAGATACAAGGATCGCAGAACCATGTGCAGGTATTTTTTCCTTACCTTCCATAGTCGGACGGTTATATATATGCAGCAATGGACCGACAACAATATGTTTTAAGAACCAATAAAGTTTGTTCTGCATCGCCTTATATCCTTACCAATCTATGCCATCTACTGCTATCTACAGCGTTATACTGCCCAACTCGTTCCGCATGGAAAACGTGACAGGAGTTAAGAAAGTTGACGTTTTCTAGCCAAATCTGCGACCCCAATCATACCAGCTTCATCTCCTAATGTAGCGCAACTAATCTCAGGAACTGGTCGATAGCCCGAACCAACAATGTTCTGCACACAATACTCACGTGCCGCATCCAAATATAATTCAGCACCACCAGAAACCCCACCACCAATGAGAATCAACTCTGGATCCAAAATATCCACTACTGTGGATAGCGCATGACCTAACCAACGCGCAAAATCAGCCACTACCTGCTGCGCCAACTCATCACCATTGTGAGCTGCTAGCATAATTGCTTTTCCAGTTAAACAGCCGTCGACGCCAAGCTGGAGCAAAGAAGAGTCATGGTCTGTGTGCGCCAATAGTTCTTTAGCTGTTTCCACCAAAGCAGTACCCGAACAATAACGCTCCAAGCAGCCCCTTTTACCACAAGCGCATTTTCTTCCCTGCGGAACTACACATATATGCCCAAACTCCGGTGCTGTTCCAAACGCGCCACGATAAATTTCCCCATCAATCATCAGTGTGGCGCCAATACCTGTTCCAAGTGCAAAGAATACCCAGTTCTTATGTTGCTGTGCGCCGCCAAAGGCATATTCTCCCCAGGCCGCAGCATTAGCGTCGTGTTCTAGGATCACTGGCACCTGCAATAATTCTTCTAGCTGGGCGCGCACAGGTTGATTTCGCCAGGAAAGGTGAGGAGCAAATCGAACAGTTTCGCATTCGGGATCCAAAAAACCAGCGACGGCTACCCCTACCCCTGCCACAGAATACGAACGATCAAAATAGGTGACAAGTTCTTTTATCCCTCGCTCTAGTCCACTTTGAGTCCGCGGAGTAGGAATTGATTGAGTATCCAGTATTTTTCCTGATTCTGCCACAACTGCAGCACGCATATTCGTACCGCCGATATCAAAGCCAACAGTAACCGTCGGAGCGCTTAAAGACATAAACTGCACGTCTCACTTTTAAGGTTGTAAATTTAAGATAACCCCTTAATTATAACTGTGTCTGGCTTATGCGTGTATAACCATCCTCCTCCAAGGCACACTGATCCTAGTACCCCTATCTTGCGTCGGTTAGATTCACCGTGTACCTTGCTGTTATTCACTAGATTTCTGTCGATCGAAAGGCACGCACTATGTCTAGCCCACTTTCCACGAACGCTAGTAGCGCACAAAACACTGAAAAAACTCATACTATTCGCACAATTATTGCTGCCTCGAGCGGCAACTTAGTGGAATGGTTTGATTTCTATATTTACGCCTTTTTCAGTGTGTATTTCGCAGAAAAATTCTTCACCGGAACTGGAGAAACCGGTGCGTTGTTTAAGTCTGCCGGCATCTTGTTCGTTGGTTTCCTCATGCGCCCCATTGGCGGCTATATCTTTGGACGCATTGCGGATCGACGTGGACGCAAAACCTCTATGCTCATCGCTATTATCTCCATGTGCCTGGGGTCATTACTCATGGCTGTCCTCCCCACGGCAGAAAGCGTCGGCGCCTTAGCACCATTTTTATTGCTACTGGTACGGTGTTTCCAAGGCATTTCCGTCGGTGGTGAATATGGATCTACCGCTACCTATATGTCTGAAGTAGCTACTCCTGAGCGTCGTGGGTTTTATTCCAGCTTTCAATATGTGACGCTCATTGGTGGACAACTACTTGCCAGCCTGCTAGCTGTGATCATGACCATTTTCCTCTCCGAAGAACAAATTTCAGGCGGTTGGTGGCGCCTGCCATTCGTCATCGGTGCCCTTGCCGGTTTAGTGGCGTTATGGTTACGGTCCCATCTGCATGAAACCACATCTTCCGAAGAAAGAAATGAAAAAGGCGCTGGAACGTTCCGTGAAGTTTTGGCTCATCCACGAGCTTTTTGGGTAGTTCTTGGTTTTACAGCAATCGGTTCTCTTACCTTCTATTCGTTTAGCACATACATCCAGAAACATCTGATTAACACTGTTGGGTATAGCAAGTCTGACGTAGCTAAAGTCATGACTCTGTGCTTACTGGTTTTCGTTATCTTCCAACCATTAATCGGTATGCTCTCCGATAAGATCGGACGAAAAAATTGCATGCTGATTTACGTTATCAGCATGATTATTATTCCGGTGCCATTCTTTAGCCTCATCAACAACCAAAATTCTCTGATTATCAGTGGATTTTTGATGCTTATCCCATTATTCTTCCTGAGCTTCTATACCTCGATCTCAGGTATCGTCAAAGCGGAAATGTTCCCTACGTATATTCGTGGTCTGGGAGTTGGTTTTACCTACGCCATCGGCAATTCCCTCTTTGGTGGTTCTGCAGAATACGTTGCACTGGGCATGAAAGATGCTGGCATCGGTCAACTATTCCCTTGGTATATTGTTGCCATGGCCGTTCTAGGACTCATCGCGGTGTCCTTCATGCATGATAACCGCACCCACTCCACGATCGACAATAGCGAAAGCAGTGCTTATGCTCGCAAATAACTGCAGCAACTAAAGGTATCTCCTGGAGATATCCGTTAGCGGCTGGGCTCACTCGACAATCGCACAATATCAGCCAATCGCTTCCCCATGATCTCCCAGGTCCATCGATCTTGCGCATGGACACGACCTGCTTGTGCCATTCTTTGTGCTCGCTTTTTATCCTTGAGAATGGCACACAACGCTAAAGCAAGCCCAGCACGATCACGACCATCAACAACTACTCCAGTAGCATGAGTGACTGTCTCTGGCGCACCTCCCGAATTACCGGCAACAACTGGTATTTCACACGCTTGAGCTTCTAGATACACAATGCCAAGCCCTTCGACGTCTAGCCCCGCCCCACGAGTACGCGCTGGCATAGCAAACACATCAGCTGCTTGCAGAGCGCTAAGCATATCCTCATCACTCAATTTTCCGCTAAAAACTATGTGCGAGCTATGCAAACCAAAAGTCTTAAGAGCAAGTTTTCGCAATTTTGCCTCATATGCCCCTCCCCCCACAATAATCAACTGCGCATTGGGAAACTCAGACACAATGTCGGGCATCGCACGAATAAGCAGATCTTGCCCTTTGCGTGCCACGAGTCGGGAAATGCATACAATATGCGGTCCACCACTATGCCAATTAAGTGCCGCTGCTTTCTGTTCTTTTTGGGAAGTAGCAATTGGCTGGAAATAATCTAGTGATACCCCCGAGGGCAAATGAACATAATGCGGATTATCACCAAACGCACGACGAAACCGATTAAGCGTGTAGGACGAAATATAGGTAACAACATCACAAGAATTACCTATATAGCGCAATATCTGCCGTGCTCCTGGCAGCATAGACCAACCAACCTCATGCCCATGCGTCGAAGCAATAACTTTCTTTGCACCTGCACGACGAGCTGCACCTGCCATCATTGCCAAAGGTGCTGCCGCCCCAAACCAGACCGTATCTATTTTTTCCGCACGAATAATCTCTTGCATACGACGCGCAGTTGCAGGTGTAGGCAACATGACCTTGGCACCCCACCGATAGACTTTATATTGCTGCTGTGCATCCCATGATTGAGCATCACACTCATTTTGTGTTGAGGCAAAAACCACCACATCATCCGCTGGCAATGTTGCCACAAAATCACGCAGATAGGATTGAATCCCGCCTAAAGTTGGCGGGAAATCATTTGTTACGAGAAGAACTCTAGGCATATTAGAAATGCTCAGAAACAATGCCTAGAAACGACGTGCGCCATACCAAGGCATCGAATCAACAGAAACCACCTGTACTGGAATGCCATAATCTGAGGCGTGAATAAGCATTCCGTCACCGATATACATGCCCACGTGAGTAGCACCAGGATAGTAACCAACAACATCACCTGGTTGCAGTTCTTCTCGACTCACAGGAGTGCCTGCCGCCATCTGTGCCTGAGAAGTACGTGGCACAGTAAGACCAGCTTGCTGATAAGACCAATAGATAAGACCGGAACAGTCGAAAGCATCTGGTCCGATCGCTCCCCAGCTATATGGTGCCCCTTGCTTACTCATTGCGGCTGCTACTGCGGCCTTAGCTGTCTCACTACCTCCACTTGGAATAGAAAACTCCTGAGCCACAAAATCCAAGACAGGCTCATTCTTTTCTATCCAACGCGTACGATCTTGTTCAGAAAGACCATCCACCTGAGCAGCAAGCTCATTAGTCTGTTCCTCTAACTCTTCACGCTCCTTAAGCAAGAGCTTGTGCTTTTGCTCAATATCATGACGCTTATGCTTAGCTTCTGCTAAAGCACGTGATTTATCATTGCGAGCCTTAGCAGCTTGTCGAGTGGAATCGGATAATTCTCCAAGTAGTCCTTGGGTTTTCTTGGACAAGGTACTCAAATATGCAGCACGATCAATTGCTTGCTGAGGATCATCAGAAGAAATTGCGTTAGTAATAGGATCAACCAAAGTACCCTTGTACTTGGTTCCAGAGATTCGGTTAATCTGCTCTTTATACTGATCTTCTTGAGACTTTGCCTGATCCACCAAAGCAGAAGCGTCTTTTACTTCTTGCTCTAAAACTTCCAGTTCTTTACCTTGATTCTCAAGATCAATCTCTAGTTGTTTTACTTCCTCATTCTTAGCATTAGCTTGCTGTGATACTTCTTCCATTGAGGCAAGAAGAGTATCAAGCTCATCAGCTGATACGACTGGGCTTAAACTCAATACACTGATACCTGCCACTACGGCGGCAACACTTCCAAAAAAACGACGAGACTTATTCATGCGATAACCAAAACTAGAATGATAACGATCCTATAAATACTGACCTGTTCACTATACATACTTAAATCAAAAAATGGTGCCCCAACAGTAAAAATGTTCCTTATGTGACAAATGAGTTCTATGTTATTCATCAGTTACCCCCAAACATAAATACCCCGCCAAACCAAAGGTCTAGCGGGGATTTACAGTCGACAGTGCTTACACTGCACGTTTCACAGAGGTACTGATGCCAGCTCTTTGCTTTGCGACACCACAGCCTTATTAGAAGCGTACTGCAGAGTGGAATGGCATGCTGTCAATCGGAGACTCAGACAATGGAGTTCCTTCAGTAAGAGCGTGAACAACAGTTCCTACACCAGTGTAGATACCTACATGAGAAGCACCTGAGTAGAAAACAACAATGTCGCCAGGCTGAAGCTGGTCACGAGAAACAGGAGTTCCCTGTGCCGCCTGATCATAAGAGGTACGTGGAATAGACTTACCTACCTGTGAATATGCCCAAGTAGTAAGACCAGAGCAGTCAAAAGCATCTGGACCAGCAGCACCCCACACGTATGGCGAACCAATCTTGCTGCGTGCAGCATCCACAATAGCTTGACCATTGCTGCTAGGAGCAGCAACCAAAGGAGCGCCCGGAGCTGGCGCTGGTGCGCCAAGAATTGCTCCCAAATCTAGTGGAGCAGCCTGACCTGGAAGGGTTGGAAGTGCAGGAAGGATCTGTGCAGGATTATTCGTAATTTGCTGCAAGTTTTCCAAACCAGGAACATTAACCGCACCCAAACCTGGCACGGAAAGCTCAGCAGCCTGTGCTGGATTAGCAAGAGTCACTGTTGTGCCAACCACAACAGCTGCTGCGCATAGATTGTGCTGACCACGACGGCGATGTTTAGCCATGAATGAATCTCCAAACTTTTCTGAACCACCAATCAGCACTGTCATTCACAACACTGACCGGTTTGCTACCACCGAAATCTTGAGCTGTTTCAGCGATACCAATAAGGCTTATCGATTTTCTTCTTGACGACACGACTGCTTTGGTCGCTTAATTGTCTCGAATAGATTACGAAAAAATAACGACTGATGTCCAATTAACCCAATGATTCCAAAATGTTATCGAGTCGTTATCTAAGATAACGTCACTTTTTCTCATAACGAGAAAAGTGCCCCTAGAAAAGCACGCAATCAATGTCACATAAAGCCAAAAGGTTGGTTAAGCTGCGCATATTCTGTGCATGATATTTTTTATGCGCCCCATTCCCACACTCGCCCAGCCAACTTCCCCATCGTAAAAAAGACGAAACCTTAGAATAAGTTATTTATGTCACACAGTTGTTTTTTCTGTTTTTGGAGCAGTAAATGCATAGCAGAATCGGGAGAAAAGGGAACAAAATTATTTCTACTTGTGCAACTCAAAAAACAGTTATCACAATAATTCACATATATTTCACGTCGAAAGTAAGAAAGATATACAAGGAATATAGGGCGATAGAGTGCACAATAAAGAAAGAAGCTCTCACAGTCTTTTTATTGACTGTGAGAGCTGTGGATAACTAGAGACAGCACTTATTTTTAGATAAGTCCATCTTTCTTATCTTGTTCACGATTTACGCGGTTAAGATTTTCTAGCATCTCTACTTCTTCAACATGGTTGGAGTGCTCAATCTCATCGGCCTTGCGTGCGATTTCTGCAGAGTCTGGCTTAAAGAATGAGCCACGACCTGGCTTACCAGATAGTCCAAGCTGGTTCATCTGCTTAGGAACTGCAGCTCCCGCATAAGGCAATGGAATTGGATGTCCATGCTCATCCGTTGGTCCAAGCGGCTGATGCACTTCAATAAAGGCACCATTAGGGAGGAGCTTAATTGTACCGGTTTCAATACCATGCTCAAGCACTTCACGGTCAGAGCGCTGTAGACCGAGACAAATGCGATACGTAATGAAATATGCAACAGGTGGCAACACGATAAGACCAATACGTCCTACCCAGGTCATAGCATTCAGGGAAATCTGGAAGTGGTAAGCAAAGAGGTCGTTTCCACCAGAAAGAGTGAGCAAGAAGAAGAATACAATGCCCATAACTCCCAGGGAAGTACGCACAGGCACATCACGAGGACGCTGCAAAAGATTGTGATGAGCATCGTCGCCAGTAATCTTCTTTTCAATGAATGGGTATGCAACCAGTAGGACAACCATAACACCACATAGCATTGCTACCCAGAATGCACCTGGAACTGTGTAGTTACCGAGGTATAGTTCCCATGCTGGCATAACACGTGCCGCACCATCCGTCCAAAGCATATAAATATCTGGCTGAGATCCTGCAGATACCTGTGCTGGATTGTATGGTCCTAGAGTCCAAATCGCGTTGATGGTGGTAAGACCAGCCATAAGAGCAAGCACACCTGCTGTGATCAAACCGAAAGCGGCGGCTTTAAGACCGAACAATGGAAGAATACGCACACCAACTACGTTGTTTTCCGTACGACCTGCACCCGGGAACTGCGTATGCTTTTGATACCAGACAAGTGCAAGGTGCGCTGCAATCAAGCCGAGGATAATGCCAGGAATAATCAATACGTGTGCGATATAGAAGCGATCAAGCATGATCTCTGAAGGGAAGTCCCCACCAAAGATGAGCCAGTGCAACCAGGTACCAACAATTGGCAGACCCACAACAATGGCGGACATGATTCGCAAACCAACACCAGAAAGCAAATCATCTGGTAGAGAATATCCCATAAAGCCTTCAGCCATACCAAGCAACAAGAGGATACAACCAATGATCCAGTTTGCTTCGCGTGGACGTCGGAAAGCACCAGTGAAGAAGATACGCAGCATATGCACCGTCATGGAGATGACGAACATGAGCGCTGCCCAGTGGTGCATTTGGCGAATGAACAACCCGCCACGAACCTCAAAAGAGAGATCAAGTGCTGTTTCATAAGCACGAGACATTTCCACACCGTTAAGTGGAAGGTAGTCGCCTTCGTAAATCACTTTGGTGATGGAAGGGTCAAAGAATAGGGTCAGATATACACCTGTCAACAGCAAGATGATAAAGCTGTAAAGCGAAATCTCACCAAGCATGAACGACCAGTGGGTCGGGAATACTTTGTTTATTTGGCGGCGAAGACCAGCAGCAGCCGTATAGCGTGAATCAATGTTTTCGCCAATTTGAGCAAGTTTAGTAGACATTATGACTTACGCTCCCAGAATGCAGGGCCAACAGGTTCAACAAAGTCACCAGCAGCGATGAGGTATCCTTCTTCATCAACCGTAATTGGTAGCTGAGGCAAAGCACGTGCAGCCGGCCCGAACACAGGCTTACCATAATGCAACGCATCAAACTGTGACTGGTGACATGGACAAAGAATACGGTTGGTTTGCGCCTCATACAATGAGGTTGGACAACCAATATGAGTACAGATCTTGGAATATGCGTAGTAGTCACCATAGTGGAAGTCCTCTTGACCTTCACGTTCAATGACCTTTTGCGCATCTGAGTGACGCAAACGAATAAGCATCACAGCATTACGTGGACCATGAATGGAGTGCATATGCTCCTCATACACATCTGCTGTCTTACTGTATTTATCGCCATCATTTACCAAGTCTTCAGGAAGTGGGAAAATAGTTTCCATACCCGCAGCAGCTAGGTCTTCAGGACGCATACGAACGAGACGAGTAACACCCTGGGTAGTGTAGTGCTCCCCCACCGAGTTGCTGTGCTTAGCAGCAGTAGCACCAGTGTCACGACCAAGATAGAGCTTTACGCCTTTCTTAGACAAAGACCAACCTGAAGTATGCAAAGTACCATCACCTTGAATACCCAGTGGTCCTTCTTTCCAAGGGTTCTTGATCATGCTAAATAGTGGAGCAACAATCACGAGACCACTCAACACACCACCAGCACCAAGCAATCCTTGAAGCACTTTACGACGACCAAGGGTGGAAGTCTGCCAAGAATCATTAAGCAACGCAACCATAGTACGACGATCTACTTCATCTGAAGGACCATCGTGACGACGCTGTACTGCAATTTCTTCCGGCATGATTGTCTTAATGTAGAGGACAACAGCAAAGCCAAGAGAAAGAATGGTCAAACCAGCGGTCAACCCCAATAGCGGCGTATAAACAGTGTATGTCCATAGACCCGCGTCGCCAAGGCCTTTATAGCGCCAAGGCCAGAAGAGATACACGCCAAGGAATGCAAGACCAGAGATAATGCCGAGAACTAACCAAACTGCTACTGCACGACTTGCACGCTTCTCTGCAGGATCATTGGGAATCGGGAAACGCTGCTTGCGATAAGCAACAGTAACCTCATCAAGCTCGGTTCCTAGCCGTGCCAATTCTTCATTCGACATGGAAGCGAGTTCTTTTTCTGAATATTGTTTTTCGTTTGTATTACTCATGAGCGTGATCCAATCCAAAGCGCAGCAGCAATAAGAACAACGATTCCTACTAGCCACATGAACATACCTTCAGCAACTGGACCAAGACCGCCCAAGCTCCATCCAGCTGGGGATGGTGTCTCTTTCGCTGATTTAATGAAAGCAATGATGTCTTTCTTTTCTTCGGCAGTTAGCTGGCGATCAGAGAATTTAGGCATATTCTGCGGACCAGTAAGCATAGCCTGATAGATTTCTTGTTCATTGGCTGGGTCAAGAACAGGCGCAAACTTACCACTTGATAACGCACCACCACGTCCAGTGAAGTTGTGGCATGATGCACAGTTAAGACGGAAAAGATCTGAACCACGTGCAACGTCAGCAGGGTTGATGTTTCCATCAAAATGCGAGCCACGTAGCGATTCTAGAGAAACATTGCCATCTTCATCTTTAACAATTCCTGGTCCTCCACCATTAGCTTCGACATATGCTGCCAAAGCCAGGGTCTGAGACTCAGAATAGCGTGGAGTTTTACGCATAGCTTGTGCTTCATTACGCAGCATAGGCATGCGACCAGAGTGCACCTGGAAGTAAACCGCACCAGATCCAACACCAATCAGTGAAGGTCCACGATCTTTTACTCCCTGAAGGTTTGCACCGTGACAGGTAATACACGCTACGTCATAAAGGTCTTTACCTTCTTGAATGAGTGCCTTTTCATCTTTTTGTGCAGTAGCAACCTGTGCAGTTGGTGTTACCGCATTAACGATCACACCCGCACCAGTCAAACTGAGCACAAAAGCCAAAGCACCAGCAAACATTCGGCGTATCTTACGACGATTACGCTTTTTCTTTGCTTGCGTAGCCGACACAGGTCCAGCTTGAGCTGTCATGTCGGGGTTTTGTGGGTTCTTATCCATCATTTCCCTTAATCTCGTTCGGAAATTGAATGACTGTGAGCTATAAGGAACTGCCCTTACAAGCTACTACCGCCTATTGAATGAAGTAAATAGTAATGAAGAGTCCAATCCAGACCACATCAACGAAGTGCCAGTAATAGGACACCACCATTGCTGCTGTTGCTTGTGCAGGAGTGAACTTTGCTTTACTAACCCTTAGCAACACAACAACGAAAGCCAAGACACCAGCAAGCACGTGTGCTGCGTGGAAGCCTGTTGTAATGAAGAAGGTTGATCCATAGACGCTGCTCTGAATGGTCATACCATGCTCAACCAAATGAATGTACTCATAGGCCTGCCCTGCCAAGAAGACAAAACCGAGCAAGATAGTCACTCCGAACCAGCGACGTAATCCAAATACATCACCACGTTCAGCCGCAAACACACCAAACTGCGCAGTAATAGATGATGAAACCAAGAAAGCAGTAATTAGCAATGCATAAGGAACATTGAGGTGCTCTGCCCCCTCTTTCCAGGATCCATTTCCTATACCATTCGCACGTGAGGTGAAGTACATTGCGAATAAACCGGCGAAGAACATCAATTCCTGAGACAGAAACACGATTGTGCCAACACTGACCATATTGGGTCGGTTCAGTGCCGCAACACGTCGTGGTGCTGCCATATCTTTATTTCCAATTGCGCTCGTCACGTTATCTAGTATGGCTGTTTTATCGCCTTAAGTCACTTCACGCCCCCCACATTAGCCAAAGGTTTGATGGCCATCTCTGGCCTAAAAAATTGGCTTTTTCCTGTCACTATTTCTTAAAAAGAATACGTACATATTCCAGAATTCACCGCATTACACATTGACGCAGGTCAGCACGCCGCTTTTATTCGAGCCACTGACAGAAGGTCAGATAAGAAGTACATGCAGGACAAAAAATAATTATTTTTCAGCGTTTCCAGAAAGAAAATATTGAGAGTTTTATCACATAAGAAAGCAGGGGCATTTTTGCCATATCAAACTTTAGTATGCCCCTTAGTTACCTGGCATTATGCAGGCATTAGAACCAAAAATAACCTAAAGAATAGTCGGAAAAATTTTTTCATACATCTCGGGAACTTTTTTCACATTCCATACGACTATCGCACTCATGCCCCCCCACCTACACAAAAATAACAAAAGAGCCTTCGAGCTACCCAACTCGAAGGCTCCGCGTTTAACAGCAAACAAAACTTTTAATGTTTTTCCTTTGGCAATCCATATTGCAGATTCAGCATAGTAGTAGTCCAAATCAACAAAATTGCACCTGCAGCAATGAGCCAATAATGCATAAAGATGATACCAAACCCAAGAACTGCAACCGCACCACTCATGGCAGCAGGCCAAATAGAGCTAGGGCTAAAGAAACCAAGTGTGCCAGCACCATCAGCAATCTCTGCTTCTTCCCAGTCTTCTGGAAGAACATCGACGTGCTTGTCAGTGAAATGGAGATAACCAGCAAGCATGAGCATCAATGCAGTTGCCAATACCAATGACACACCACCTGCCCACTCGAAGTTGTATGTGCCTGCACCTTCTTTATAAAGATTTCCATCATCACGAACGTAGGTAGTGGCGAAGAAATACACCACAGTAGCAGCAAAGAGATATACCGCCATGCCATACAAGAGTTTTGCAGTTGCTTTCATCGATAATCCCCTTTATCTCTTCGCAAGCTCGTTATTGTCTACTGCATTGTCGCCATCACGAGTCATGCGATCAACGTTGAATGGGTGTGTAGTCACCGCATAAGGTTGCTCACCAATCTTCGCAAGAGCTTCTGAGTTCGGCAAAGATGGATCGTCATGCCTAATCTTGAGATATTCCTTGAACTTCTCTGGCGAAACGACGCGAATCTCAAAGTTCATCATGGAGTGGTAGGTACCGCACATCTCCGCACAGCGACCGACGAAAGCACCTTCCTTTTCAATCTTTTCGATCTGGAAACGACGCTCTTGCTTATTCTCCTCTGGGTGAGAATAGACATCTCGCTTGAATAGGAACTCAGGAACCCAGAAAGCGTGGGAAACATCGTTAGAAGCCAAGTCGAACTGAATTGGCGTCTGTGATGGAAGAACAAGAACTGGTACTTCCTCACTGGTTCCTAGAGTCTCAATAAGATTGAAACGTAGGTAAGAAGTATCATTCTTAGAACGACCATTGATTGGGTTATCGCCGTTTGGATCAACTTTTGACGCCTCTGCCTGTGCCTGACGTTCCTGATCCACACCGTCATAATCAGAACCAGTTGGGCTTAGTTCAGCCGCAACGTGCTGATAACCAAACTTCCAGTTCCACTGATAACCAGTAACATCAACAGTTACTTCTGGATTTTTATTCAGTGCATTGACTTTATCTTCAGTCTGAACTGTAAAGAAGAATAGAGCCATCACAATAATGATTGGAACAATAGTAAGAACTAACTCCAATGGAACGTTATATTGCGTCTGGCGTGGGAACTCATCTTTTCCTGCTTTCTTGGCACGCTTTGCATTCCAAGCCAGCATCCCATAAATAAACAGACCCCACATAATAAAACCAATGATCCATGCGGCAACCCATACCCAGGACCAGAAGTTATACATTGCAGTTGCCTCAGGGGTAATACCCTTTGGCCAACCAAAAGCCAAGATCTCACCAAGAAGACCACCTGGCGCTTCGACGTCACATCCGGCAAGTGCGAAGCCACTGACACCTAGAAGGGCACCTAGGAGCACCTTACGGCTCATGCCACGCTTCTGCTGCTGATTCACGCGCGTCTGCCTTCCTTCATCTGAACAATATATTTCTCTGAAGATTCTTGATCGTCACACATCACATAGAGCGTGACGTAGTTTTCTTGTTCCCTTCAAGAACCCACCTAAATATGCAGGATAGCGCACAATTGCCCTTTCCTTTAACTCAACAAGCACAAATGATTTCAGCACTAAATACGGCAAAAAAAACGTTTCCCCTTTTCACAACGGTTTTTTATCCGTTACCCTGCACCGCAGTAGGCAAACACTCCCGTTGAATGTAATCCATTTCACAAAACATACGAGACGTATCAACCTTATGGATACCCACAAGTTTCACCCGTATTACCCCCGCCGTCCTAACGCTTTATTCCCTCACACTCTTAATTCAGTCGAACGCTACCCAACGGCATTGAGTCCAAGAAATAAATACCCCGTCCAAGCAGCACGGTAACTCGTCGAATAGCTAAAGCAGGCTATAGTCTGTGTAAGTAACTCGATTAAAAGAATGAAAAGACTTTAGGATCTGATTATTTATGTGCGGACTTCTTGGTTTCCTCAGCGCCAACTCTAGCGCTGCCAGCTTTACCAGCAGCATCGAAAAAGCGCTGCCATGTATGCGCCACCGCGGTCCCGACGAGGCGGGTTCTTGGCATAATGACCAAGTTATTTTCGGTTTTAATCGCCTCTCGATTATTGACCTTGAACATTCTCACCAGCCATTAACCTGGGGGCCAGCAGAGCAGCCAGAGCGCTATGCCATGACATTCAATGGGGAGATTTATAACTACGTAGAGCTGCGTCAGGAATTAGAAGGATACGGCTACAGTTTTAATACTTCTGGCGACGGCGAACCAATCATTGTTGGTTTCCATCACTGGGGCAAAGATGTCGTCTCTCACTTGCGCGGAATGTTTGGCATTGCCATTTGGGACTCCGTCGAAAAGCAACTATTTTTGGCACGCGATCCTTTTGGCATTAAGCCACTTTATTATGCGACCACTACCAAGGGCACTGCTTTCTCCTCCGAGAAAAAGTGCTTACTAGCAATGGAACAAGACTTGAGCCTTGATTTATCGCTCGATAGGCGCGCGATCGAACACTATGTAGATTTGCAATATGTTCCAGAGCCAGAAAGCCTCCATAGCGCTATTCGACGACTCGAGTCTGGTTGTATTGCCACAGTTAAGCCAGGTGGCGAGGTAGAGCAACAACGCTATTTCACACCTCGGTTCCCTGCGCAGCCAGTAACAAAAGGAAAAGAACAAGAGTTATTCGACCGTATCGCTCGTGCGCTTGAGGACTCCGTCGAAAAGCATATGCGTGCTGATGTCACCGTAGGTTCCTTCCTCTCTGGCGGCATTGATTCCACGGCAATTGCTGCACTAGCCAAACGTCATAACCCGGATCTGATAACCTTCACCACAGGTTTTGAGCGAGAAGGCTACTCAGAAGTAGATGTTGCTGCAGAATCTGCAGAGGCAATCGGGGTAAAACACGTGGTGAAAATTGTGTCACCAGAAGAATACGCTGCAGCTATTCCAAAAATCATGTGGTATCTTGACGACCCAGTGGCAGACCCATCGCTTGTGCCACTATATTTTGTGGCGCAAGAAGCACGAAAGCACGTCAAAGTGGTTCTTTCTGGAGAAGGCGCTGATGAATTATTTGGTGGATACACCATTTATAAAGAACCACTTTCCTTGGCACCATTCGAGAAAATACCATCGCCTTTGCGCAGAGGTTTAGGCAAGCTCTCGCAGATATTGCCCACAGGAATGAAAGGCAAATCACTACTAGAGCGTGGTGCAATGACCATGGAAGAACGCTACTACGGCAATGCTCGCTCTTTTAATTTCGACCAGCTCCAGCGCGTATTGCCGTGGGCAAAAACTCAGTGGGATCACAAGGACGTAACAGCACCGATCTACGCACATTCCCGCGATATGGACCCGGTTGCCCGAATGCAACATCTTGACCTGTTCACCTGGATGCGTGGCGATATTTTGGTCAAAGCAGACAAAATGACCATGGCAAACTCTCTAGAGTTGCGCGTGCCATTTTTGGATCGGGAAGTTTTTGCCGTTGCAGAAACAATCCCTTATGACCTCAAAATCTCCCATAACACCACAAAATATGCGTTGCGCAAGGCTATGGAGCAAATTGTCCCTGCCCATGTGCTCCATCGCAAGAAATTGGGCTTCCCCGTACCCATGCGCCACTGGCTAGCTGGCGATGAACTATTTGGCTGGGCGCAAGATCAAATCACGCAGTCAGAGACTGAAGATATTTTTGATAAAAAAGCTATTCTCACCATGCTCAATGAGCATCGCGACGGTGTATCAGATCATTCTCGGAGGCTATGGACAGTATTGGCGTTCATGGTATGGCATGGCATTTTTGTGGAAGAACGCATTGATCCAGGTATTGAGGACAAAGAATACCCGGTATATCTCTAGAATTAACGCTCTCGCAGACAGCGACAAACGCAAAAGCCGACTCACTAGGACTAGGAGTCGGCTTTGTGTATCTATAACATCTGCAGCATCTATGGCAGCAGAGTTGAGTACATTGAATAATTAGTTGAATGAATCTCCACAGGCACAAGAACTACCTGCATTAGGGTTATCAATGGTAAAGCCCTGCGACTCAATAGTGTCCGCGAAATCAATACGGGCCCCAGTGAGATAAGGAATGCTCATCTTATCCACGACAAGACGTACGCCCCCAACAATATCTTCTTTGTCTCCATCAAGCTGGCGATCATCAAAATAGAGTTGGTAGCGTAATCCTGCACAACCACCTGGTTGCACTGCAATACGCAAAGCAAGATCATCACGACCCTCTTGCTCTAATAATGCCTTTGCCTTAGCAGCAGCAGCCTCGGAAAGAATAACCCCCGTATTGGTATCTTTGGTATCTGTAGAAGGTGCTGTCATGACTACTTTCTCCTTAACATTGTGGACATAGGAACCTAAGTTGATGAGAAGTTCTTGTGAGAACTGTATCAAAAAATACAAGTATCCCCACGCTACCCTTATCTTGGCTTTTACGCTAGATATGCTAGAGCATTACACTCTTTTAGGCTTCAAGAAACTTCTTCGGAACTTCTTTATGTGCAACACATGACGCTAAAAATTATTCCCTCACATATTCCATACGCATTTTCCATACGCATTCCACACACATTGCGCGTGCATTCCACAAAGTGCGGGTGTATGGGAGTTGTTACTTTGTCGCTTCTAATTGGTAGCCTTAGGAACGTGAAACTTCCTTGGAATGATGAGAAAAAGCAAGAGCAAGAATCAGTATCAGCTGCTTCGGCAGGAACTGCACGTCGACTAGCAAAAGAGCAACCTGGGGAGGAGCAAAAACCTCTGGCTGCAGAAACCTCAGAGACAAAGCCTCAAGAGTCTCAGCAGACCTCAAAGGCATACACTCCCAAGAAAGGTCATGCCACGCCTTCTCGTAAGCAGGCGCAACAGCATTTGGGGACATTTGAGTCGCGCTATGCTCCGCAAGGAACATACAGCGAGAATCGAAAAAAACGCAAGGAGCTCAAAGCGTCGATGAGCGCTGAGCAGTGGCGAGACTATAAGAAGAAAGAAAAGCAGGAACGGCAAAAGCAACAACGCGAAGCTCAAGCGGCAATGGATCGTGGAGAAGAAAAGTATCTTCTTGCACGCGACAAAGGACCGGAGCGTCGTTTTGTTCGTGATTTTATTGACTCCCGACGCTACCTCAATAATTACGTCATGCCTTTCGCAATTGTGCTGCTACTCATCTTGATTATTGGTCAACGTATGCCACAAATTGCGTCGATAATTTCTCTCGTAGCAATGATTATCATGCTGATTTTCTTTGCCGAAGGCATCTGGCTTGGTCGTGCGGCAGCACGTGCAACGAAAGCAAAGTTCCCCGATACTACCGAGTCTGGTTTTGGTCTAGGTTTTTATGCCTATGGTCGCGCCACCCAACCGAGAAAATGGCGTACTCCTAAACCACGTGTGTCCTTAGGAGAAAAGGTGAGTTAATGCGCACGCTTATTCTGGGTGGAGCGCGCTCTGGAAAATCTAGTTTCGCAGAGAATCTTATCGGCGAGGCTTCGTGTCTCTATATAGCCACTGCTCGCCCCACACCAGGTGATTATGACTTTGCAGAGCGCATTGCCCGGCATAAGTCGCGTCGGCCTGCGCACTGGTTCACTGAGCAGGAACGTGATCTCCTTGAGATACTTGAGGAGTACACACGCCCTCAGTCTCATCGCCCCGAGGTAGATTATATTCTTGTCGACGACTTGGGCACCTGGCTTAGCTATCAATATGACATTCACAAGGCGTGGGATAAACCTCGCGGAAGTCTCCACCACCTTTTTGATGAGCTAGTTGCAAAAATTAGCGCTTTTCCGAGCACCATTGATCTTATTTTTGTCTCTCCTGAAGTAGGGATGGGCATTATTCCTGAGTATCACGCTGGTAGACTTTTTCGTGATGAATTAGGGCTACTCAATCAGATGATAGCCAGTGCCGTCGATCGTAGTCTGTTCGTAGTGGCAGGACAAGCATTAGAGCTGCATAAAAGCTACGATTGAGGCTACAATCTTTATTTTTCCTGTGAGAGCCTTTTGAGAGTCGTTGAGGATTTCTTATGCACGCAAGTGATTTTTTCCCTAAAGTTCACGCCCCTGACGCAGATATAGCGCAACAAGCGCGTGATTTTCAACTCACGCTAACAAAACCTACCGGCTCACTAGCACGCTTAGAAACTCTGGGAGTATGGTTGAGTTCTTGCCAAGGGTGCGTGCCTCCTAAGAAAATTACTCGACCACGATTAGTGGTTTTTGCAGGCGATCATGGCATTGCTACGAAAAATGTTTCACCATATCCAATTGAGGTTTCTGTGCAGATGGCAGAAAATATCCGTCAAGGTGGTGCTGGTGTTAATGCCCTTGCTCAACAATCAGGCACGGGAATACGCGTTGCTGATATTTCACTATTCCACGAGGCCACCGGCCCAGAGCGTGTTTCTCAGTCCTGTGGTTCGATTGATGTGGAAGATGCAATGAGCGAGGAAGAACTCCACCGCGCAATCGAAATTGGTAAAACCATTGCAGACCAAGAGGTAGATTCAGGTGCTGACCTGCTTATGGCTGGTGATCTAGGCATTGGCAACACCACTCCTTCGGCAGTAATAATTGGACTGCTCACTCATAAAGAACCTGTGCTTGTCACCGGACGTGGCTCGGGGGTCGATGATCAAGGGTGGCAACGTAAAACAGCTGCTGTACGTGACGCTATGTTCCGTGCGCGCAAAGATCGTCACGATATTCTCACGCTCATGCGCAAAGTAACCTCACCTGAGCTAGCAGCTATGGCAGCGTTTCTTGCTCAAGCAGCTATTCGACGCACCCCTATCCTCTTAGACGGTGTTGTGGTTACAGCAGCGGCAATGCTTGCAGAAAATCTTGCTCCTGGTGCTAAAGCCTGGATGCAAGCTGGGCACCAATCTGCTGAGCCGGCACACGCTTTTGCACTGGAGTATTTAGAGCTCAATCCCCTACTTCAATTGGGCATGCGCTTGGGTGAAGGTTCAGGTGCAGCAGCAGCTGTTCCATTGGTAATGATGAGCGCCAACATCATGAATGATATGGAAACCTTTGCTTCAGCTGGGGTTTCTGGTAGTGATGCAGTTCCTGTTGGCCGCTTTAAGGATTGCTCCTAGTATGTCAGGAAAAGTGGACTTTGTCCCTGGTAGCCACGGTTCTGCTTGGCTTGAAGGACCAGCTACAGCACTGAGTTGGCTAACCATCATACCTATTCGTGGTGCCGAAGCATTTGACCGTACTACCGGTGCTCGCGTAATGGCATCGTTACCTGTGGTTGGTATCGTCTTTGGACTCGTAGGTAGTGCTTTAGCATGGCTTTTTCTCTCGCTACATATTTTTCCTTTTCTCAGCGCTGTACTGATCATTAGTGCATGGCAGCTTTTTAATCGTTTCATGCATCTAGATGGTTTTGCTGATGTTGCCGATGCACTTGGTTCCTATGCTCCGCCGCAAAAAGCTCGCGACATCCTTTCCGACCCTCATGCCGGCCTTATTGCTATTGCCAGTGTGGTCCTTGCCCTGGGCGTCGAAATAGCAGCTATTTTTTGTTTGTTAGATGCTGCTATGACTACCCGCATCAGCACCCCGACGTTACTGATTAGTATCTTCTTCATTCCGGTTATTTCACGAATTTGTGCCATGATAGGTGCTCATCGGCGTTTTTACCCTATGCGCACCCAAGGTTTTGGCGCATTGTTCATCGGTCATGTGCAGACCTGGTGGGTAGCATTATGGGCTTTCTTGGCGTTAGTTTTGTGCTTTTCCTTAGCCCTGATGTGCGCAGCACCTGTTATGGCTCTTATGCTCAGTGTGAGTGTTGCCTTGGTGGTGAGTATTATCGTTGCCACCATCTGTGCCATTCATTGCTTTCGACGTTTTCGCGGACTCAATGGTGACACCAACGGTTTTATCTTAGAGATGAGCGTCGTAAGTTGTTCTGTGGTGTTCGCGGTTCTATTGCCGCTACTGCCATGAGTGCTGCACATAAATAAACCTGGTGCACACCATGTGCACCAGGTAAGCGGCAAAGAAAATAGCGCCCTTAAGGCTCGATAAGAGTATACATCCAACCGTGGATGTCTTCTTCAGTGCCTTTTTGGATACCAGTGAGTTTTTCACGCAATTGCATAGTTATCTCTCCTGGTTGATTGCCGTTGATACTGAATTGCCCTTGTGGATATTTTGCAGAACCAACAGGGGTAATAACTGCTGCGGTACCACAAGCAAAAGTTTCGCTCATCTCACCGCTACGCGATTTTTCTTCCCATTCTTGGACAGAAATTAAGCGTTCTTGTGCATGATAGCCAAGATCTTGAGCGAGCTGAACAATGCTCTGTCGGGTGACACCTGGCAGAATTGAACCAGATAATCTCGGCGTAATGACCTGTGCGTCTTTTCCTTTCCCCTGCACAAAAAACATATTCATGCCACCCATTTCTTCAATATAGGTGCGTTCTTTGGCATCAAGCCATACCACTTGCTCACAGCCTTCTTCTGTTGCCTGAGCCTGGGCGAGCAAAGAAGCAGCATAGTTACCAGCACACTTTGCCGCACCTGTTCCTCCTGGAGCAGCGCGAACATAATCAGTGCTCAACCATACTGATACCGGTTTGATCCCATCGGCAAAATATGCTCCTGCAGGAGAAGCGATAAGAATATACATATATGACTGCGATGGGGAAACCCCTAGAGTATTTTCTGTAGCAATCATAAAGGGGCGCAAGTAGAGCACTTCTTCCCCACCTGGAGCTGGAACCCAATCACGGTCAATATCAACAAGTTGACGTATGGATTCTATGAACAGTTCTTCCGGCAACTCTGGCATAGCAAGACGTTGTGCTGATGCTTGAAAGCGGTGTGCATTTTCTAGTGGGCGGAAAGTCTTAATGCTTCCGTCGGCATGGCGATAGGCTTTGAGTCCCTCAAAAATTGCCTGACCATAATGCAGCACGCTTGTTGCTGGATCAAGAGAAATCGGCTGGTACGGCACCACTTTGGCATCGTGCCAACCTTGCTCTTTATTCCAGTTGATTGTCACCATATGGTCGCTAAAATGCTTACCGAAACCTGGGTTAGCAAGGATTTCTTGGAGCCGCTCTGGTGACGTCGGAGTTGTGGTTTTCTGAACTGTGAAAGTAGAAGACGTCATGCTCCTTGAATATACACCTTGTTCAGAGCAGGGAGAAAATCATATTTTCCGCTATTGTAGAAATACTCCCAGATATGTTTTTCTACTCATTCAAGCGCATCATGCAAGCGCGGGGAAAGCATAACGATTACGGAAGGTTGTATTGTGACATCTCAATTTGATTTGCCAGCACGTGGCACAAAAACAAAGCTCACCCTAGCGAAAAAGCTCCCTGAATCTTTTGACTGTCTAGTTGTTCCTGTGTTTCAAGGAGAACACGATTTAGAACTAGCAGCCAGCGATTATTTCTCCGAAACCGCCAACTTGGATATATGGAAGTCGCTGATTGCAGTAGGAGCAACAGGTAAAGTAGCTGAGCTCACAAAGGTTCCTGCTGGCGAGAACTCTCCAGCGGATTTTGTTCTTGCTGTGGGGCTAGGTGATAGCCAAGAACTCGATGAGGAAACAATCCGTCGCGCTACCGGCGCTGCTGCACGTGCGCTAACCGGGGTAAATACTGTTGTCACAACCATTGGCGCTTTTGGGATGCAAGCAGCCGTAGAGGGCTTTGGCCTCGGTGCTTATCACTATCGCGGCTTAAAAAATCACAAGAACAATGCCAAAAATACCGCACATAACGAGCCAGTGAAGAAAGTAGTTTTCTTACATAACGCTAAAGGTGATAAAGAGATAGTTCGCAATGCCAAAGTGACCGTTAATGCGGTGAACTTAGCTCGCGATTTAGTCAATACTTCATCTGCACATCTTTACCCGGAAAGTTATGCAGCCATTATTGGACAACTTGCCAAACCACTTGGGATTGACGTCGAGGTGCTGGCGGAAAAAGAGCTCAAAAAGCAGGGTTTTGGTGGCATTTTGGCAGTAGGTATGGGGTCAGCTCGTACCCCTCGGCTGGTGCGCTTATCATGGGCACCGAAGGATAAGGATACCGCTAAAGAATTGCCTCATGTAGCAATGGTGGGTAAGGGAATTACCTTTGATACTGGTGGCATTTCGCTCAAACCGGGTGCTCAGATGGATCACATGATTTCTGATATGGGTGGTTCTGCAGCCGTTGTTGCTACGGTTCTAGCTGCAGCACGCTTGAAATTGAATGTACGTATCACCGCTACTATTCCGCTAGCAGAGAATATGCCTAGTGGTCACGCATATCGTCCAGGCGATGTCATCACTCACTATGGCGGTATCACGACCGAGGTGCTCAATACTGATGCAGAAGGACGCCTTGTGCTTGCCGACGCTATTGCCAGGGCGTGTGAGGATAAGCCACAGTATCTGCTCGAAGCAGCGACTCTTACAGGTGCCCAGATTGTTGCACTCGGACATCGTATCTCAGGTGTCATGGGTTCAGATGAATTCCGTGATCGTGTTGTTGCTGCTGGTCAGACTGTAGGCGAACAAGCATGGGCAATGCCATTGCCTACTGAGCTTAGCGACGCAATCAAATCCCCTGTGGCTGATTTACGTAATATCAGTGCTAATTCTGGGGGCGGTATGTTAGTGGCTGGCTGTTACTTGCAGGAGTTCGTTGCTGATGATGTGCAGTGGGCACATATTGATATTGCCGGACCATCGTTTAATACCAGTGGTGAACACGGTTATACCCCCACACGTGCGACAGGTGTGCCAGTGCGTACATTCCTCAAAGTGCTCAGTGAGCTTGCCGACGCTAACTAACGCATTCTGGGCTGTTATCTCTTGTCTGTATGATCGCTGTGATTCCCCTCCCCTGATCCTGATAACAGCCCTTTTCTTTATTGCTTATCGCGATATTCTCGCTCAAACTTTTCTCGACGTTTCTTCTGCTCTGCACGTTTTTTAAGAATACGATCGCGTTCAATTTTCTCACGCATACGCTGGGGATACCCTGTTTCTTCTACATCATAAATTGGAATATCAAGCCGTTGTGCGAGCATATCAATGCTTCGCGGGCCACCAATTCTGCGGCGCGTAAACTCGCCGGTGATGTCAACCAGCACAATCGACATTTCATTGATGAGGGTTTCTGGTTCCACAAAACCTTCGACGCCCATATGTTCAGTTGTCCAACGCACCAAGAATTGCACGTCTTCTTCCTGCATTTTCTTCATATGAGTGTGAGCAGAGTGCGACCGTCGGGAGGTTGTTTTCTGCCTAGATTTTCGACCAAATAAATTGAACACAGCTCATATTCTAAAGATTTTTTTAACCGCATTGCCCCCGAAAGTCACATAAAGTTCCTTTAGACGGTACTCTCTAAAGTATTAACGTTTTCCAGACACTAAAATCCGAGGAGTCTAAAACAAAAATGGCGCACTCAGTAGTTATGCCAGAACTTGGTGAATCAGTCACCGAAGGCACCATCACCCAATGGCTCAAATCTGTAGGAGACACCGTCGCAGTAGACGAACCACTACTCGAAGTCTCCACAGACAAAGTAGACACCGAAGTACCATCACCAGTAGCAGGCGTACTATTGGAGATTAAAGCGCAAGAGGACGATACCATTGACGTTGGTGAAGTCATTGCGATTATTGGTGACGCAGACGAAGCTCCTGCCGAGCAGCCTGCACAACCAGCGCAACAAGCAGCACCAGCACCAGCTGCCGAAGAAAAACCAGCACAGAGCGCACAACCAGCACAGAGTGCAGACGCTGCTGACGCTACCGACGTTGTTATGCCAGAACTTGGTGAATCAGTCACCGAAGGCACTATCACCCAATGGCTCAAATCTGTAGGAGACACCGTCGCAGTAGACGAACCACTACTCGAAGTCTCCACAGACAAAGTAGACACCGAAGTACCATCACCAGTAGCAGGAACCATCCTTGAAATCCTCGCTGCAGAAGACGACACCGTCGACGTAGGAGACGTTATCGTCCGAATCGGAACCCCAGGCGCTGCCCCAACACAGCAAGCAGCACCAACCGAAACACAAGCTCCTGCCGAGCAGCCTGCACAACCAGCGCAACAAGCAGCACCAGCACCAGCTGCCGAAGAAAAACCAGCACAGAGCGCACAACCAGCACAGAGTGCAGACGCTGCTGACGCTACCGACGTTGTTATGCCAGAACTTGGTGAATCAGTCACCGAAGGCACTATCACCCAATGGCTCAAATCTGTAGGAGACACCGTCGCAGTAGACGAACCACTACTCGAAGTCTCCACAGACAAAGTAGACACCGAAGTACCATCACCAGTAGCAGGAACCATCCTTGAAATCCTCGCTGCAGAAGACGACACCGTCGACGTAGGAGACGTTATCGTCCGAATCGGAACCCCAGGCGCTGCCCCAACACAGCAAGCAGCACCAACCGAAACACAAGCTCCTGCCGAGCAGCCTGCACAACCAGCGCAACAAGCAGCACCAGCACCAGCTGCCGAAGAAAAACCAGCACAGAGCGCACAACCAGCACAGAGTGCAGACGCTGCTGACGCTACCGACGTTGTTATGCCAGAACTTGGTGAATCAGTCACCGAAGGCACTATCACCCAATGGCTCAAATCTGTAGGAGACACCGTCGCAGTAGACGAACCACTACTCGAAGTCTCCACAGACAAAGTAGACACCGAAGTACCATCACCAGTAGCAGGAACCATCCTTGAAATCCTCGCTGCAGAAGACGACACCGTCGACGTAGGAGACGTTATCGTCCGAATCGGAACCCCAGGCGCTGCCCCAACACAGCAAGCAGCACCAACCGAAACACAAGCTCCTGCCGAGCAGCCTGCACAACCAGCGCAACAAGCAGCACCAGCACCAGCTGCCGAAGAAAAACCAGCACAGAGTGCACAACCAGCACAGCAGCCTGAAAAAGTGAACAACGGCAATGTGCCTTATGTGACACCACTTGTGCGTAAGCTGGCAGAAAAGCATGGTGTGGACTTGTCTACCGTCGAGGGCACTGGTGTTGGCGGTCGTATCCGTAAGCAGGATGTGCTTGCTGCTGCTAATGGCGCTGACACAGGTAGCGCTACTGATTCACAGAGCAAGAGCAATGCTCAGGCTGCCGATCCACGCGCGAACTGGTCAACGAAGTCTGTTGATCCTGCTAAGGCAGAGCTTATTGGCACTACGCAGAAAGTTAATCGTATCCGTGAGATTACCGCTGCCAAGATGGTTGAAGCGTTGCAGATTTCTGCGCAGCTCACGCACTTGCAGGAAGTTGATGTCACAAAAATTGCTGAGTTGCGTAAGCAACATAAGCCTGCGTTCCAGCAAAAGCATGGGGTAAATCTTACGTACTTGCCATTCTTTGTTAAGGCTACTGTTGAGGCGCTTATTAGCCACCCGAATGTCAATGCATCGTACAATGCAGAGACTAAGGAAATGACCTACCACTCAGACGTTAATGTTGCTATTGCTGTTGATACTCCTCGTGGTTTGCTGACCCCTGTTATTCATAAAGCTCAGGATCTTAGCTTGGTTGATATTGCTAAGGCTATCGTCGAGTTGGCTGATAAGGCACGCAACAATAAGCTCAAGCCAAATGATCTGACCGGGGCAACATTTACTGTTACCAATATCGGTTCTGAAGGGGCATTATCTGATACCCCAATTCTTGTACCACCACAAGCAGGAATTTTGGGAACTGCAGCGATTCAGAAACGCCCTGTTGTGGTTACCGAAGACGGTGTGGACGCTATTGCGATTCGTCAGATGTGCTACTTGCCATTTACCTATGATCACCAAGTTGTTGACGGTGCAGATGCTGGTCGTTTCACCGCAACAATCAAGGATCGTCTCGAAACCGCTAATTTTGAGGCAGAGCTAGAGCTCTAGTTGCCTGTCACGGCAGCACACCTCCCCGGCGCACGGTATAACAATTGCCGTGTTCCGGGGATTTTCCTTACCCTAAAGCAGGGGTGAAAAACTATGCGCAGCATTGCATATTTTCCATCTTATACAGCGAAAAGGTGCCAGCATATCGCACTGAATTACCCTACGCATATCCCGACCTACCAAGCCCTACTTTCGCAATAAGTAATGCCATATAATGACGGGGATAGTTCACTGCAGCATACACATCATGCAAAGGAGTTTCTAGCCATAATGACGCTATCTTCTTCACCATATTTATCCCGCCACATCGGCCCGGATAATGCAGAACGTACACATATGCTAGAGCGGCTGGGTTATGACAGCCTCGAAGCACTTGTCACTGCCGCAGTTCCCGCCTCAATCCGCAGCGAGGCGCCAACCTTAGCACCAGCCCTTAGCGAAGAAGAAGCACAAGCAAAACTTCGTTCCTACGCACGGCAAAATACAGTGCTGAAATCCTTTTATGGGCAGGGCTACTACGACACCCTCACCCCACCAGTTATTCGTCGCAATATCGTGGAAGATCCAGGCTGGTACACCGCCTATACGCCTTATCAACCAGAAATTTCTCAAGGACGCTTGGAAGCATTGCTCAACTTCCAGACCATGATTGAGGAAATCACCGGTTTACCTGTCGCCAACGCATCATTGCTTGATGAAGCAAGTGCTGCCGCAGAAGCTATTGCTCTCATGGGTCGAGTACAGAAAAAAGGTCGTCGGGTTATCCTTGACCAACGCCTCCACCCGCAAGTGCTAGCAGTTGCGGCTCAACGCGCACGCGCTATTGATATTGAAGTAGAAATTAGCGATCCTACCTCTGGTTTAGCTGGTGATGATCTCATTGGCGTGGTGCTGGCATATCCTGGCACCAAAGGCGATATTCAAGATATTTCTGGCGCCATTGCAGATATTCATGCTCGCGGTGGTCTAGCTGCCGTTGCCACAGACTTGCTTGCTTTGCAATTACTCAAGTCACCAGGTGAGTTAGGTGCAGATATCGCCTTTGGTTCCTCACAGCGTTTTGGTGTCCCCCTCTTTTTCGGTGGGCCTCATGCAGCTTTCATGTCAGTCACAGATGCTTTGCGACGTCAACTCCCTGGTCGTATCGTCGGTGTGTCTATTGACGCAGCTGGTCGTCCGGCTTATCGCTTGGCTTTGCAGACCCGAGAACAGCATATTCGTCGAGAGCGTGCAACAAGCAATATCTGTACTGCTCAGGCTTTGCTCGCAGTGTGTGCTTCGATGTATGCAGTGTGGCATGGTGGCGCAGGGTTAAAAACTATTGCCCAAAGAATTCATAGCCGAGCGGTATCTTTTGCTCGTGCGATTGATACCTGCACTGATGTCACTCTTGTGTCACATGAGTTTTTTGACACTGTCACAGTCTCAGCACCAGGAAAAGCTGCACAAATCACAGATCGCTTGGCTGAGCAAGGGTATCTTGTGCGTGCCATTGGGCAGGACGAAGTGTCTATTGCCTTCGGCGAATCTGCAACTCACGAAGATGTGGTACAGCTTGCAGCGGCTTTTGATGCTCAGGTAGCAGATGAGCCAGCAACAGAGCACAGCGCTATTCCTGATTATGCTCAACGCGATACGACAGCACTAACACACCCCATTTTCAACTCGGTACATTCCGAAACTCAAATGTTGCGCTATCTGCGCACTCTCAAAGACAAAGACCTGGCTTTAGATCGCACCATGATTCCATTGGGTTCATGCACAATGAAGCTCAATCCTAGTGCGGGTATGGAACCAATTACCTGGCCTGAGTTTGCCAATATCCACCCTTATGCTCCTGAATCGCATACTGCTGGTTGGCGTGCGCTTATTGCAGAACTTGAGTCATGGCTAGCAGAGATTACTGGCTATGCCAAAGTTTCTGTGCAGCCTAATGCTGGTTCTCAAGGCGAGCTTGCTGGTTTATTGGCGATTCGTCGTTATCATCTTTCTCGTGGAGATACTGAGCGCAATATCGTCCTTATTCCGCAATCAGCTCATGGCACTAATGCTGCATCTGCTACCCTGGCAAATTTGCGTGTAGTGGTGGTAGCAACCGCTAGCGATGGTTCGATTGATCTGGAAGATCTAGACGCAAAACTCGAAAAGCACTCTGGTCATGTAGCAGCAATTATGATTACTTACCCCTCTACACACGGGGTGTTTGAGGAGACAGTACGCACCGTCTGCGATAAGGTACACGCTGCTGGCGGGCAGGTATATCTTGATGGTGCTAATCTCAATGCACTCGCAGGTATTGCACAGCCTGGTCAATTTGGTGGAGATGTCTCTCACCTGAATCTGCATAAAACCTTCACCATTCCACATGGCGGCGGCGGTCCAGGTGTTGGTCCTGTGGCAGTTGCTGCACACCTTGTGCCATTCTTGCCTACTGACCCGAATACTGCCGATCCACACACTGACGCAGCACTAAACACTGGTGTTCCTATTGCAGCCACACAGTATGGTTCTGCTGGTGTCCTTCCTATTTCTTGGGCGTATATCGCCATGATGGGAGGCGCTGGCCTCAAGGAGGCTACTGCCTCAGCTATTTTGGGCGCTAATTATCTTGCTCATGAGCTCAGTGATTCTTTCCCTATCCTCTACACTGGCGCTCATGGTCTTGTGGCGCATGAATGTATCCTTGACCTGCGTGAGATCACCGATAAGACTGGTGTCACTGCAACCGACGTCGCAAAGCGTCTGATTGATTTTGGTTTCCATGCACCAACATTGTCTTTCCCTGTAGCAGGAACACTCATGGTGGAGCCTACCGAGTCAGAAGATTTAGCAGAGTTGGATCGCTTTATTGAAGCCATGCGTACCATTCGAGCGGAAATTGATGCTATTGCCCAGGGTGCGGTTGCTTATGAAGACTCTGTGCTACGCCATGCACCGTTCACTGCTCACGACGTATGTGCTGACGAGTGGGATTACGTTTTCCCTCGTTCGCAGGCGGTATACCCGGTTGCCCATCTCAAGAAGGCAAAATACTTCCCACCGGTGCGTCGCCTCGACGAAGCCTATGGTGATCGCAATTTCATTTGCACGTGTCCACCACCAGAAGCATTTGATTACCAGGATTAACCACGAACTAACACGTACGTGTACCAAGAAGTATCAAAGCGTACCAAGGAGAAAAATTGTCTGAGCTTATTCATTCCCCATTGCATAATGAGCATGAGAAACTAGAGGCGCGGTTTACCCCATTTGGGCAATGGAATATGCCGCTAAAATATGGCTCTGAGCTAGAAGAACACCGGGCAGTGCGTAGTGCTGCTGGATTATTCGATCTTTCTCATATGGGTGAGATTCGCGTATCAGGTGCTCAAGCTGGTGAGTTCTTGGATTATGCCCTTATCTCTTTGCTGTCTGCCCTGCCCGTGGGCAAAGCAAAATACTCCATGATTGTTGCTGAAGATGGGGGCATTATCGACGATCTGATCACCTATCGTCTTGCCGAGCAGGAATACCTTGTGGTTCCTAATGCAGGCAATGCAACCACGGTTTTTGCTGAGTTAGAAAAACGTGCTGCCGGGTTTGAGGTTTCTGTAGTAGATGAGTCGAAAGATACTGCGCTTATTGCAGTTCAAGGGCCTCGGGCTGAGGAAATTGTGCTTGCAGCCACAGCGAATACCCCAGAAACAGATCCAGAGGTAGTGCGTAGTCTGCGTTATTATGCGTGCGCTCCGATTATGGTTGATCAGCTCGCGGTACTCTTAGCCCGCACTGGTTATACCGGTGAAGATGGCTTTGAGCTGTATGTTTCTGCAGAACAGGCTACAATTCTATGGCAAAAATTGCTTGCAGTTGGTGCCCAGTTTGGGCTTATTCCTGCTGGTCTTGCTGCGCGTGATTCTTTGCGTCTCGAAGCGGGAATGCCGCTTTATGGCAATGAGCTCTCCAGACAGCGTACTCCTATTTCTGCGGGTCTTGGTGTTTTGGTGTCTAAGAAAAAGCAGGGGGATTTCGTCGGCAAGCAAGCGCTGAGCAATACTGAGCAACCAACTCAGGTATTGGTTGGGTTGGTTAGCAAGGAGCGTCGAGCAGCACGCGCACATACCCCACTACTCGATGAAAACGATCAGGTAGTGGGTGAGGTAACTTCTGGGCAGCCGTCCCCCACGCTCGGTCATCCTATTGCGCTTGCTTATGTTGATCGCGCGTATCAAGAACCTGGTAGTGTTTTGCGTGCTGACATTCGCGGTAAGCATTATGCTTTTGAGGTTGTTAAGCTGCCATTTTATTCTCGTGATTAATGAGCTTATTGTGGCAACGAACCGCCGCCTTATCCCTTACACTGGTATGAGGAGTGGTGGCGTGTGCCGTATCTGCTGCTCACTCACTCTATTGGCCTTCATTGGCTCCATATTTTATTTTCAGGAAAGGATCAAGCTATGTCTACTACTGCTTTGCCACAGGATTACTCTTATTCGGAAGAACATGAGTGGATCAATACTACGCAGGTCAGCGCAGGTGACACTGTAAAGGTGGGGATCACTTCTGTTGCTGCTGATCGTCTTGGTGAGGTGGTTTTCGCTGAGCTTCCTCAGGTTGGCGATAGTATTGAGGCTGGTGAAACCTGTGGTGAGGTGGAATCCACCAAGTCTGTCTCTGACCTATACGCACCGGTTTCTGGCACAGTCGTTGCAGTCAATGACAATATCGACGCTGAC
Source organism: Corynebacterium sp. sy039 (assembly GCF_007904105.1). NCBI lineage: Bacteria > Bacillati > Actinomycetota > Actinomycetes > Mycobacteriales > Corynebacteriaceae > Corynebacterium > Corynebacterium sp. sy039. The sequence goes on from NZ_CP042325.1 coordinate 1,579,587, forward strand.
TATGGGCTTATCAATAATGATCCTTTTGGTGAGGGTTGGCTCTTTGAGGTTGAAGTCAGTGCTAGCGGTGAACTCATGAGCGCTGATGAATATGCCCAGGCAAATGGTGTTGCATAATTCCTGAGTTTATATTGGTTTTCCTCTCCTTATGCTGTGCTCTCTATGCCGTGCGTTTCATCGCACGGCATAACAGGAGTATGTTGTAATTCATGACTGCTCCTCGTGATCCCTTCTTCCCCGCTGATCAATCAATCCGTGCCGATAATTCGCCACTGGATATTCGCCGTTTAGGCGAAATTGACTATCAACAAGCATGGGATTTACAAAATGAACTCGTTGCCCAGCGCGTATCTGGCGATATTGGCGACACAGTCCTCGTGTTAGAACATCCAGCCGTCTACACTGCTGGAAAGCGTACTCAGCCTGAAGATCGCCCTACCAATGGTTTACCAGTCATTGATGTTGACCGCGGCGGGCGTATTACGTGGCATGGTCCGGGGCAATTAGTGTTTTATCCGCTCATCAAATTAGCTGACCCTATTGATGTGGTCGATTATGTGCGCCGCATTGAAGAAGCACTAATCCAGGTGATACGCAATTACGCTGGTATCAGTAATGCTGGCAGAATTGATGGGCGCTCTGGGGTATGGATACCGGGCACCGGTGGTCGGGCTCATCGTAAGGTTGCTGCTTTGGGCATTCGCATTACGCGTGGCGTTACTATGCATGGTCTTGCACTTAATTGCAATAACACACTTGACTATTACAATCACATTGTTCCCTGCGGTATCACCGACGCGGGTGTCACTACCCTCTCGCAAGAATTAGGGCGTGAGATAAGTACCTCAGAGATGACCGATCCTCTTCTTGAGGCTCTTGATGCGGCTTTGTCTGGTCGTCTGCAAGTAGCAGACCACACTTTTGCCCAAGCACCAGACCCGACTAAGGGATTGCCGCGGCGTTCTGCGACACATATGCCACTTAAACCGCAACCATTAAATCTCTCTTTGGATTAAAAATCACCCTTTTTAAGCAGGGCTTTTCGACGCACGGCCAAAGGCGGAGTAGTCTGTGCGATGTGACTACATCAGCACCTGAAGGACGTAAACTACTTCGTATTGAAGCAAGAAACTCGCAAACCCCTATCGAGGCTAAGCCTCGGTGGATTCGTACTGCGGTAAAAACAGGACCTGAGTACCAAGATATTAAAAAGCGTGTGGCTGGTTCTGGTTTGCATACTGTATGCCAAGAAGCTGGCTGCCCGAATATCCACGAGTGTTGGGAATCCCGCGAAGCAACTTTCCTCATCGGTGGTGCTAATTGCTCTCGACGGTGTGATTTCTGCCAGATCAATTCAGCAAAACCAGAACCGCTAGATCGTGATGAGCCACGTCGAGTAGCGGAATCAGTAGAAATGGAACTAAAAACTACTCCACCATCACAGGTGTTACCCGTGACGATCTCGACGACGAGGGTGCCTGGTTGTATGCGGAAGTGGTGCGGCAGATTCACAAGCTCAACCCGCACACTGGCGTGGAAAACCTCACTCCTGATTTCTCTGGTAAAGCCGACTTACTTCAAGAAGTTTTCGAGGCACGCCCAGAAGTATTTGCACATAATCTAGAGACTGTACCACGTATTTTTAAGCGTATTCGCCCAGCATTCCGCTATGAGCGTTCTCTTGATGTTATTCGCCAAGCGCGTAACTTTGGTTTAGTGACCAAATCAAACCTCATCCTTGGTATGGGGGAAACACCAGAAGAAGTACGTGAAGCACTCGTTGATCTTCATTCGGCAGGGTGTGACATTATCACTATTACGCAGTATTTACGCCCTGGTGCGCTTTATCACCCCATTGACCGTTGGGTAAAACCTGAAGAGTTTATTGAGCACGCTGATTTTGCTCGTGAACTTGGTTTTGGTGCCGTCATGAGCGGACCTTTGGTGCGTTCTTCCTATCGCGCTGGTCGACTCTATGCTCAGGCTTTGGAAGCTCGTGGTGAACAATTGCCGGAGCATCTTGCTCACCTAGCTCATACTACCTCTGGTTCTACCGCGCAAGAGGCCAGTACCTTACTCGACAAATATGGTCCGTCCCAAGATACGCCTGTGGTGTCTTCTCGCGTATAAGAGTCACTGCCGACGCACACTGGTGAGCACTACAAAGGTTAGAGCTAGTAGTGTTCACTGGTTATGGTGTGTTTTTCGTACGCTGGGTAAATAGGCTCATAGAGCAGGCAATAAACCATCCAGCAGGTATGAGCAAGAATACTTATACAGTGAATTACAAGAATCTTTTACGCGATCAGTCGATCTCTGCCATACTAATGTGAACACATGGATGAATGATTGTTTTATTATGCGTCTTATGCTTTAGGCTTCTCTTTCGCGTTCCCATTCCGCTCGAGCTGCTGGTGACATAAGCAAACCAGTTCGCTCAATCCGCTGCCGAATGTCCTCCAACTCAACAGGAAAACATATCGTACCAACAATACGCACAGTAATAGTTTCTACTTTACCCCTATGCGGTATCTTCCACTGTCCCCGAATAAAAATAACTGGAAAAACACTAGGCCTATCAAAAATAATACCTGTTCCAGGCAATAATTCAGCACCACAATATCGAATAACAGTATTGCTTACTTCCAAAACAAGAAAACGCTTTTTCCTTGGCGTGGTATTAATCAGAATCAGAACCATCTGAATGGATACAACAACTACAGCAACCCCGCATATAGTAGATAATAAAAAATTAATAATAGTATGCGCTATAAACATATCCCAACTAATGCCAAAACAAGCTAGTGTTAAAGTAAGCAAAAACCCCATGAGCCTTACCGGTCTTAACCATACGGGATGATGTATAGCCAAATAATCACTGGTCTGCGTAGCAGTAGCAATGCGCTTAAGGATAAAACCAAACCACTTAGGAAAAAGCATGATAAGCGTCGCACTTCCCAGAAAAATCACAAATGGTGCTCCCAGCACAAATGCTTTACTTCCATTCCAAATTCTCTGGTAATCAGAAAGGTTCTGCACACCAAACACTATCAATGCTAAACCAAAGAACAGATAAAGTATCTTTTTCAGAAAAATTTTAAGAGGCATATCACACTCACTCATCGATCTGTTCAGCTACATATTTCCGATGGAAAATGAGAACTTTCCCACTGTATTTATGTCTCTCTTTCACGTTCCTATTCTGCTCGCACTTCTGGTGACATAAGCAAACCAGTTTGCTCAATCCGCTGCCGAATGTCCTCTACCTCAACAGGAAAACATCTTGCACCACTAATAATCTGAGTGATTCTTTTAACTTTTTCTTTCTCTTTTTTCCTATGCGGTATTTTCCACTGTCCTCTAATAAAAATAGCTGGAAATGCACTCTGATTATCGAGAATAATGCCTGTTCCGGGCAATAATTCATTGCCGCAATATCGAATAGCAGTATTGCTTACTTCTAAAAAAAGAAAACGCTTTTTCCTTGGTGTGGTGTTAAACAGAGATAGAACACTACAGCACAAACCCAAAACTGAAAAAACCCCACATATGGCATAAAAGAACAGACGATTACTGTGCACTATAGACATATCCCAAATAAGTCCAACGAAACCCATTACCATAACAAAACTTACCCCCATGAGTATTGCTGGTCGCAACCACACAGGATGATATATTGCCAAATAATCAGTAGTCTGAGTAACAGTAGCAATGCGCCTAAGAATAAAACCAAACCACTTAGGAAATAGCAGGATGAGTCCCATAACCCCAAAAAACAACGAGAATGGTATTCCCAGTACAAACGCTTTACTGACATGATTCCAAATCCATTGGTAATTGGAAAGATGCCATACGCCCATCGCTATCAATGCTAAATAACCAAACAAATAAAATATCTTTTTTAGAAAAATTTTAAGAGGCACGTCGCGCTCCTTACCTATCAATCTGTTCAGCTACATATTTCCGATGGAAATTGAGGACTTTCCCGCTGTATTTATGCCTCTCTTTCGCGTTCCCATTCCGCTCGAGCTTCTGGTGACATAAGCAAACCAGTTCGTTCAATCCGCTGCCGAATGTCCTCTAACTCAATAGGAAAACACCTTGCGCCAATAATACGCACAGTAATAGCTTCTACCTTTTCTTTCTCTTTTTTCCTATGCGGTATTTTCCACTTTCCTCGTATACGAATAACCGGAAATATACTCGGCTCATCAAGGATAATACCTGTTCCAGGCAGTAATTCAGCACCGTAATATCGAATAGCAGTATTGCTTACTTCCAAAACAAGAAAACGCTTTTTCCGTGGTGTTGTATCAATCAGAATCAGAACCATCTTAAAAAATATACCAACCGAAAGAACTCCACATATTGTATAAAGAAACAGACTATTGCTATGCGCTATAAACATATCCCAAATGATTCCAACAAACTCCAAAACTAAAAACAAAGAAAGCCCCATAAGTCTTACCGGTCTTAACCATATGGGGTGATAAACTGCCAAATAATCAGTAGTCTGAGTAACAGTAGCAATGCACCTAAGAATAAAACCAAACCACTTAGGAAAAAGCATGATAAGCGTCGCACTTCCTACAAGAATCGCAAGCGGTGCTCCCAGAACAACTCCCTTGCTTACGTAATTCCAAAATCTTTGATAGTCATAAAGAATCCATATACCAACCGCTATCAATGCTAAGCAAAAGAGCAAATAAAGTATCTTTTCCAGAAAAATTTTAAGAGGCATATCGCACTCACTCATCAACCTGTTCAACTACACGTTTCCGATGGAAATTGAGGACTTTCCCCGCTATATTTATACTTCTCTTTCGCGTTCCCATTCTGCTCGAGCTTCTGGTGACATAAGCAAACCAGTTCGTTCAATCCGCTGCCGAATTTCATCCGGTTCAACGGGAAAACACATCGCACTACCAATAATCTGAGTGATTCTTTTAACTTTTTCTTTCTCTTTTTTCCTATGCGGTATTTTCCACTGTCCCCAAATAAAAATAACCGGAAAAACACTAGACTTATCAAGGATAAAACCTGTTCCAGGCAATAATTCATTGCAACAATATCGAATAGCAGTATTGCTTACTTCCAAAACAAGAAAACGCTTTTTCCGTGGTGTTGTATTGATCAAAAATAAAACCATCTGGAAGAATACAAAAATCGAAAGAACCTCGCACATAGCATAAAAAAACAAACGATTGCTATGTACGATAAACATGTCCCAAATGATTCCAGCACAAGCTAGTATTAAAGCAAGAAAGAGCCCCATAATTATTGCCGGTCTTAACCATATGGGCTGATAAATTGCCAAATAATCAGTAGTCTGAGTAACAGTAGCAATGCGCCTAAGAATAAAACCAAACCAGTTAGGAAAAAGCATGATAAGCGTCGCACTTCCCAGAAAAATCACAAACGGTGCTCCCAAAACAAACACTTTGCTAGCGTGATTCCAAATCCATTGGTAATTGGAAAGATGCCATACCCCCATCGCTATAAATCCTACGCCAAAGAACAAATAAAGTATCTTTTTCAGAAAAATTTTAAGAGGCATATCGCACTCACTCATCGATCTGTTCAACTACACGTTTCCGATCATTCTGGTCAAACCAATTTTCAGCTACCTTAGCAGCAAAAACCAACCACAATGGATACTACGCCTGCATCATAACTATTTTGTATGCAATACTCCTGCGTTTTCGATTCGCTGTTTAATTTCTTCTGGAGTGACAGGAGCCAAAAGAGCATAGGGCAATATTCGCCTATTTTCTGGTTTCTTTATTTTTCCTTTAGCTGATTCTACAGGTTTCCACTGTCCGCATATGACAATCGAGGAAAACTTGTAGCTATCAAAAACTTCTACAAGAACAGGAACAAGAGTATATTTATTAGTTTCAATTCTACCTGGCGCAATACTAACAACAAGATATCGACGCTTGGCAGGGGTACGGAAAAAACGAACTATTCCCCATATCCATAAGATAGTAAAGAGAATCGGTATAGTGAAGAGAATAATTCTCATCAATACTGATATGTACTCTGCTCTTAGCATACATATCCCAATAAACCATAAAAGAGGAAGAAAAGATAAAGCGATTATGATGAAATAAAAAAAGAAAGAAAAACGATCATATATTTCTAGCTCAGTATCAGTTCTGATGATTGTTATGAACTTTGAGCGAAGAAAATACATCTGATACGGAAAATTTATTACGAGAGAAAGAACCAAAAGACCAGTAAAAAAGAGGAAAAGATATATATCTATAGCTTGGAAGTTCCAGAAGTTAGAGTCAATATTATTATCTGCATAATGTGTCCATAGATAATATGCGATTGCACATATCATAAGTAAATGGAATGCACGCCAATATAATCGGCTTATCCTTTTCGACATAAGAGGAGAGTCCATATCGTGTTGCCCTTTTCCTTTTCCAAAATACTTCACGGGAAATGAACTGAAGTAAAGTTTGGTCAAACTCAGCTATAAAAAGCTAAGGCGATACGTAAGTTTTCGTTGGGGTGGTGAAGCTCAGCGTTTTCTTTGTGTAGATGTTTGTTTCCCGCTATATTTATACTTCTCTTTCGCGTTCCCATTCCGCTCGAGCTGCTGGTGACATAAGCAAACCAGTTCGCTCAATCCGCTGCCGAATGTCCTCCAACTCAACGGGAAAACATATCGTACCACCAATAATCTGAGTAATACTTTTTACTTCTTCTTTCTCTTTTTTCCTATGCGGTATTTTCCACTGTCCCCTAATAAAAATAACTGGAAAAACACTAGGCCTATCAAAAATAATACCTGTTCCAGGCAATAATTCATTGCCGTAATATCGAATAACAGTATTACTTACTTCCAAAACAAGAAAACGCTTTTTCCTCGGCGTGGTATCAATCAGAATCAGAACCATCTTAAAAAATATACCAACCGAAAGAACTCCACATATTGTATAAAGAAACAGACTATTGCTATGCGCTATAAACATATCCCAAATGATTCCAACATAAAGCAGCACGCAGAAAAAAAATAACCCTACAAACCTTACTGGTCGCAGCCACACGGGATGATAAATTGCCAAATAATCAGTAGTCTGCGTAACAGTAGCAATCCGCCTATAGATAAAACCAAACCACTTAGGAAAAAGCATGGTAAGCAGCATAGTTCCCAGAAAAATCACAAACGGTGCTCCCAGCACAAATGCTTTACTTCCATTCCAAACTCTTTGGTAATCAGAAAGGTTCTGCACCCCAAACACTATCAGTGCTAAACAAAAGAACAAATAAAGTATCTTTTTCAGAAAAATTTTAAGAGGCATATCGCACTCACTCATCGATCTGTTCAACTACACGTTTCCGATTATTCTGGTCATACCAATTTTCAACTACTTTAGCAGCCAAAAAACCAATTCCAATGGATAGTACGCCTATTGCCACTACTGGAATGGCAGCACCTCCACTGACACCAACTAATGTTAAAAGTTCTGGAGCCATCTCGGCTACGACCACTGCTGCTCCAGTGCCCACACCATTAATGACTATTGCTTCGCGTGTATCTCTCCCTTCTGACATATCTGCTAGCGTTGATGCCCCTGCACCGATCGCACCAAAAGCCCTCATACTTCCTTCTACAAATCTTTTATCATCAGCTGATGCTCCTTCCTTGGCTATCTCCTCTACTGTGTAGTAAAAACCGTCATAGACAGCAAAAGCGGAATCAAGTTTCGTAGGAATGTAAGAATTCTGATTGATGTATTCTTCACGAGTGAGAAATTCTCCGTGTTTCCCAACTTTCGGTTTGCCATTTTTATCAAAGGTCACATCTTCTGCTTTAGCATACTTACCTTCTGGATTTTTTAATGTCCATTCAATGCGATCTTCTTCATTCTTTGCAATAGGAGCATGATTCTTCTGTCCCGCCAAAAAACTATTGTCTTCTAAACGATATGTCGGCGTAAAATCATCACTCGTTGCCCGCGCCCCATCCTGCCATCTTCCTTGTTCATCTTGGAATACACCATCATTAGGGTCTTGTGTTTCTGTGGCGTTGTACCAAGTGCGGTTATATGGACCGTCTTCAGGCGGTGCTGTGGTCAGTGTCTTGTCTATAGCCTCTGCACGTTTCAGACCCCCCTTACCGTCATCAAAAGAATGCTTATTTGTTTTGTGGTCACAATGACCTTTAACAATGATGCCTTGAGTCGGGTCAGAGAATGTTCCGTCGCCATTATCGAATGGAGTTCGTCACCCACACAGATAAAGGAATATAACCCCTGGAAAACACGCCTTCCATTGTCAATTTTCCCACCTTGCCGCGCCGTCGTAAAGCATTTTTATTCACTCCACCCCCCTTTATTGCACACCATTATTGCCCCAGAAGGAAGGTAAACCTATACTTAGTTGGACGGTTTTTCGCTGTCTTACCGTAAGACATCAAGCGGAAAATCCCTCTGTGGTGTGCGCACCACACATTTTTATGTACCTTTTAGACTTTAAGGAGCAGGATGTTTTCTCTACGCACAACTCGTCGCGCGATTACATCAGCCGTAGCTGCCACTGCCGTAGCATTCTCACTCGTGTCATGCAGCAATTCCAATGACTCTGCGAATAGCGAATCTACCGCCGCAGAAACCACCGCTGCCGCAGAGGCAGAATCAACAGACGAGGGACAATGGCCGCGCACGATCAAGAGCGTAAGCCCAACCAATCCTCAAGAAACCATTGACGTCACCATTGAGAAGAAACCGGAAAACATTGTCTCTACCGCAGTAAGCCTCACCGGTGGCCTGCTTGCCATCGACGCACCGCTAGCGGGTACTGCCGTACAGTCAAAGAACAACGGCATTGCCGATGACAAAGGCTTCTTCACGCAATGGGCAGATGTTGCCGAGGAGAAAAACCTCGCCACAATCTACGAGCGTGAACCAAATGCAGAGGCCATCCTCGCTGCTAATCCTGACCTAGTGATTATGTCAGCAGCTGGTGCAGACTCCGCGGTAAGTGTCTACGACCAGATCTCTGAAGTTGTACCTGTGGTTATCGTCAATTCTGTGACTGGCACCTGGGAAAGCGTACTCGAACAACTCGGTGAAGTGACTGGTCACGAAACTGAAGCCAAAAAGGCTATTGAGTCTTATGAGGATAAGGTACAAGAGGTAGCTGATAGCATCAGCACTCCTGAACAACCAGTTAATATCATCTCTTTTGGTCAAGGCGGCAATACTCTTAACGTATGGACTGCAGAATCCGCCCAAGGTAAGTTGTTAAGCCAACTCGGCTGGGAAATTGCAGTACCTGCTGAAGAATTTGCTAATGGCGACCCTCGCTTTGCTGGTCGTAAAGATGTGAAATCCGTTGCAGCAGAAAACTTTGATCCTGCATTAACCGGTAAGACCATTTTCGTACTCAACCCCGACGGTGGCGATTCACTCGTGGATAAGGTGAAAGAACTTCCACAACTAGCAGGTAATGCTGCAGTTACCGCAGATGCCGTTCACGAACTACCACCTTATTTCTTCCGCGTTGATTATTACTCCGCGATGAAGACTCTTGAGTTCATTCAAGAAAACTTCAAGCAGTAAATAGCAGCAAATATCACTGCACCATTGCCCACGTTCCTATGAGGTTCGTGGGTTTTCTTATGCCTCATTCCATTCCCCTCGTTCCTTTCCTATTCTCTCCGCATCTTCACCGTTTCCGCATTCTTCCTCCTTCATTGTCGAGATTCCCCTCGTCGATTCCCAGTTATCCCCTGATATTCGCTAAGGTAGGAGCCATGGCAGACGCAAAGAAACAAGCTGAAAAAGCAGAAAAGAAACAGCAACGCGCTCAAAAGAAAGCGCAACGACGCCAGAACTGGTCACAAATCTGGCAAGCCTTTAATATCCAGCGCAAACGCGATAAGGCACTAATCCCTATCATGCTTGGCGCTTTCCTTGGCGTTGGCTTGTTATTCTTCCTTATTGGTATGCTCTGGCACGGTCAATGGCTCATGCTGATTATTGGTCTATTACTTGGCGCCACTTTAGCAATGTTCCTGTTTAGTCGTCGTCTGCAAAACTCAGTATATGACCAGGCTGCTGATCAACGCGGTTCCGCTGGCTTTGCACTAGAAAATATGCGCAATAACTTTGCCGTGGTGTGGCGCACTAAAACCGCAGTAGCAGCTACTACCAACATGGATCTGGTACACCGCGTCACTGGCGTATGTGGTTTTGTTCTCGTAGGTGAAGGCGAAGTACACCGCCTCAAGCCGCTGATTAACCAGCAAAAAAAGCGCTTGAATCGCATTGCTCCTGGCGTTCCCGTACATGAGATATATGTTGGCGAAGGAGAAAACCAAGTACCACTTAAAAAACTCCAAAACACTTTGGTGCGCCTGCCTCGTCATTACAAAAAAGATGAGGTGTATCAAATTGCTGCACGCATTGAAGCAATGGACAATGCAAGCGGACAACAAGGCTCGTTGCCTAAAGGACCACTACCTAAAGGTGGAAAAGTTGCTGGTATGAACCGCAGGGCGCGCCGTCATGCGCAGCGCAATGGGCAATAGTGTTAGCGGGCAACAACAATAGGTAAACAATAGGTAAGCAGTAGGCATAAGCAGCAACGGCTACCTATCACAGCAGTAGTTCGATGCAAAAAGGCGTATTCACTTATGTGAGTACGCCTTTTTACTACGCTAACTTACAGCCGTTTAACCTAAAATTACTGCTGTTCCGGTGGCACGGTCGTGCATTCCACGCCCATCAACATCAACCATTGCTGCGGGCAATACGAAAATGGTAAAAATCGTGCGCGCACACGCACGAATAAACCCAACACGTTCATCGACTTTATCCACACGCGCCACCCCCATGCCGAGCACTGCCTGTCCGGGAGTGCGTGCAAAAACAGTAACACTGATGATCCCTAGCGGCACAAATAATAACAGGGTAAGAAAAGCTGTACCACCAAAGGCAGGGGTAAACATACGAATAAACCCTGCAATGATCCAACACATTCCCCAGTCGATTGCCACTCCACCACTACGACGCATTACTGAAGCTAAAGCTCCTGGCCCTTCTTTGGGAAGTCCGAGCAGTTCTCCTGGCCACTGTGGCATAACATCATCTGAATGTTGTGCAGGGATTTGTGGTCCATCCAGCCAACTTCTCTTTTGCTCACTCATATCCACTATCCTAATATGACTGGTGAGATAGGTGGCTTTCCCGGAGCTCTTTTACTGCTTTTTGGCTGTCTTTCCCCTATGCTTTGGGTATATCCTCACGCTGGGTGCACACTACTTGGCAATTTTTTGATAGAGTGATAGAAAATAAGCTAAAGTGCTTAATGTACAAAAAGTCCACCACTAATCGAACGAGGAGTCATAGTGGCTTTCAAGACAGCAGAAGAAATCATCAAGTACATCAAAGATGAAAATATCGAATTCGTTGATGTACGGTTCACTGACGTTCCAGGTATCGAACAGCATTTCACCATTCCGGCCTCAACCTTTGATGAGGACACCATCAATGAAGGTCTTGCGTTCGACGGCTCTTCCGTTCGCGGTTTCACCAGCATTGATGAATCCGACATGAGCCTTATCCCAGACCTCGCTACCGCAACCCTAGATCCTTTCCGCAAGACCAAGACTCTCAATGTCAAGTTCTTCGTATCTGATCCTTTTACTCACGAGCCTTTCTCTCGTGACCCACGCACAGTAGCACTCAAGGCAGAAGAATACCTCTCCTCCACCGGCATTGCAGACACGTGCTTCTTCGGTGCAGAGGCAGAGTTCTACCTCTTCGATTCTGTTCGTTACTCCACCGACATCAACAACAGCTTCTACGAAGTTGATTCCGATGAGGGCTGGTGGAACCGTGGTGAAGCAACCAACTCCGACGGCAGCCCAAACCTTGGCTCCAAGACTCGTATCAAAGGCGGATACTTCCCAGTACCACCTTATGACCAAACCCAAGATGTTCGCGACGCCATGACCCTTAACCTGATCAATGCAGGTTTTGACATTGAACGTTTCCACCACGAGGTAGGTACTGGCGGTCAGCAAGAGATCAACTACAAGTTCAACACCTTGCTCCACGCTGCCGACGATCTCCAGACCTTCAAGTACATCATCAAAAATACTGCTGCGGCTCATGGTAAAGCTGCTACCTTCATGCCAAAGCCACTTGCTGGCGACAATGGTTCTGGTATGCACGCTCACCAGTCTCTCTGGAAAGACGGCAAGCCACTATTCCATGATGAAGCAGGCTATGCTGGTCTTTCTGACATTGCCCGCTACTACATTGGTGGTATTTTGCACCACGCTGGCGCTGTTTTGGCGTTTACCAACCCAACCTTGAACTCCTATCACCGTTTGGTTCCTGGTTTCGAGGCTCCTATTAACTTGGTGTATTCACAGCGTAACCGTTCTGCAGCTGTTCGTATCCCAATTACCGGCTCCAACCCTAAGGCAAAGCGCATCGAGTTCCGCGCTCCAGACCCAAGTGGTAACCCATACTTTGGTTTTGCTGCCATGATGTTGGCTGGTCTTGACGGTATCAAGAACCGTATCGAACCACACGCTCCAGTTGATAAGGATCTCTACGAGCTACCTCCTGAGGAAGCAGCTACGATTCCACAGGCACCAACGTCGCTCGTTGATTCACTCAAGGCTCTGGAAGCAGATCATGAGTTCCTTTCCGACAGTGGAGTATTTACTGAGGATCTCATCGATACTTACATCAAGCTCAAGTACGACAATGAAATCACTCCAGTTCGCTTGCGCCCAACCCCACAAGAGTTCGAGATGTACTTCGACGTATAAAGGTTGCTGTCGCTTATGAGCGCTCGGTAAAGCACAAAACTCCCCCATGCTGATTCCAATCAGGATGACGGGGAGTTTTATGCTTTTTACTTTTCTTTGTTTTCACCCCAACCCACCCGCTACTACCCCAGGACGCTAAAAATTTTATTTTTGTTATAGCGCCCTTATACAGCACTTTTCTTTCTTTTTTATCTCAAAATGTAGGATTTCGTTTCCATAGGGCAGTACATATTAGGCGCCCCTTACTTTACTTAATGCCATTTTATCTATTGGATAATAGATAGTTTTGCAAGATTTTAGTGTGAGGGAAACGATGAATTACCACAGAAAAATCGAAAAACAAGGACTCTATAATCCCGCTTGGGAACACGATGCTTGTGGTGTGGCATTTGTTGCAGATATGCATGGTCGCGCCACGAGAGATCTCGTCGACAAAGCCCTCACTGCATTAGTCAATCTGGAACATCGCGGTGCCGCCGGAGCAGAAAAAAACACTGGCGATGGCGCAGGTATCCTCATGCAGCTCCCCGATGCTTTCTACCAAGAAGTCACTGATTTTGAGCTGCCTGAAGCCGGTGCCTATGCCACTGGTATTGCCTTCCTCCCCCAAGCTCGCATGGCTATGCTAGATGCAAAACGCGAAGTAGAAGCCATCGCCCGAGAAGAAGGTGCACAGGTACTGGGCTGGCGAACAGTGCCAACCGACTCATCAATGATTGGTGAAATGGCTAAAGAAGCTATGCCCCACTTTGAGCAGATCTTCTTGGCTGTACCAGGGAAAACCGGCATAGAACTTGATCGCATCATGTTCTTTATTCGTAAGCGCTGCGAACGCGAGCTCGGCACCAAAAATGGTGAAGATACCGTCTATTTCCCTTCCCTCTCGGCACGCACTGTGGTCTACAAAGGTATGCTCACTACCCCACAGCTGCCACAGTTCTATGTTGATCTTGGAGATCCTCGTATGCGCACCGCTATTGCGCTTGTACACTCTCGGTTCTCTACCAACACATTCCCGTCTTGGCCGCTAGCTCATCCTTATCGATTAGTGGCGCATAATGGCGAAATCAATACTGTGCGTGGCAATGAGAACTGGATGCGCGCGAGGGAATCGCTTATTGAATCAGAAAAACTCGGTCCACTCGACCGCGTATTGCCCATTTGTACTCCTACAGGCTCAGATACCGCGCGTTTCGACGAAGTCCTAGAGCTGCTGCACCTTGGCGGTCGCAGCCTGCCACACGCGATTATGATGACCATTCCGCAAGCATGGGAACACGCCGATAACATCGATCCACAATTGCGCGATTTCTATGAATATCACTCCTGTCTCATGGAGCCTTGGGACGGTCCTGCCGCAGTTGCTTTTACCGACGGCACACTCGTCGGCGCGAGCCTTGATCGCAATGGTTTGCGCCCAGGTCGCATCTGGATCACCGACGATGGACTCGTCGTCATGGCTTCCGAAGCAGGCGTTTTAGATCTCGACCCAGCTCATATCGTCAAAAGAACACGAGTGCAACCAGGTCGAATGTTCCTTGTTGATACCGCAGCAGGCAGAATAATTAGCGATGAAGAAATTAAACAAGAGCTTGCCAGCGCACAACCCTATGGGGAGTGGATTCGAGAGAACTTCGTCAAAATTGATACTCTGCCACAAACGCGCTATAAGTATATGCCGCATAATCGTGTAGTGCTGCGCCAACGAGTCTTTGGTATCACCGAGGAAGATGTCGACCTCATCATTAAACCAATGGCACGCAATGCAGCAGAAGCTATTGGCTCAATGGGCTCCGATACTCCTATCGCTGCCCTATCGGCACGCCCACGTATGCTCTTTGACTTTTTTGCCCAGCGCTTTGCACAGGTAACCAACCCACCACTGGACTCTATCCGAGAAAAACCAGTGACCAGTATGTTTACCCTCCTGGGCGCGCAATCAGATGTTTTACACCCTGTTGCACAAGCAGCGCGACGCATCCACCTGGATCGCCCTATCATTGACAATCATGAATTGGCTACCCTCATCCATGCCAATGACCACGGCGAATGGGAAAGTTTTGGTGCGGCAGTTATTTCTGGCCTCTACCCAGTAGCGCATCACGGTAAAGGAATGCATGAAGCGATTAATCGCGTGCGTCGAGAAGTATCCCAAGCTATTGCAGCAGGTGCCACTATCATTGTGATTTCCGACCGAGAGTCCAATGAGCGTTTTGCCCCGATTCCTACTTTGCTCTTGACCTCAGCAGTGCACCAGCACCTCGTCGCAGAGCGTACCCGTACCCAAGCCTCTTTGGTTATTGAATCCGGTGACGCTCGAGAAGTACACCACTTGGCCATGCTCATCGCCTTTGGCGCCGATGCAATCAACCCCTACATGGCTTTTGAGACTATCGACGAGCTACGCACCAGAGGGCAGCTTGACCAGCTCAGCCTCGACGAAGCCTGCCGCAATTACATTACAGCAGCCACCGCAGGCGTGCTCAAAGTGATGGCGAAAATGGGTATTGCAACAGTCAGCTCTTATCGAGGTTCTCAGCTTGCCGACATTATCGGCTTGCACCAAGACCTACTCGATGAATACTTTGGGGCGGTATCCTCACCAATCTCCGGTATCGGTCTAGAAGATATTGCTGCTGATGTCGAGGCGCGGCATCGTCAAGCATTCTTGCCACGCCCTGAAGAAAATGCACACCGCGAGCTTGATCTTGGTGGTGAATATAAGTGGCGCCGTGAAGGGGAATACCACCTCTTTAACCCAGAGACTATTTTTAAGCTCCAACACGCCACCCGCACAGGGCAATACGCAATTTTTAAGGATTACACACGCAAAGTCGATGACCAATCCAAACGCCTTGCCACCATCCGCGGACTCTTTGAGTTTGCACCTGATCGCGAACCTATTTCTGTGGATGAAGTCGAACCAGTAGCAGATATTCTCAAACGATTCTCTACGGGTGCAATGTCTTATGGCTCCATTTCAGCCGAAGCACACGAAGTGCTCGCCATTGCAATGAACCGCATTGGTGGTATGTCTAACTCAGGTGAAGGTGGCGAGGACGCCCGACGCTTTGACGTTGATGCCAATGGCGACTGGCGTCGCAGTGCGATTAAGCAAGTAGCTTCAGGGCGTTTTGGTGTTACCAGCCATTATCTGTCCAACTGTACTGATATTCAGATCAAGATGGCTCAGGGTGCTAAACCTGGTGAAGGTGGACAGTTGCCACCAAATAAGGTCTATCCTTGGGTTGCGCAAGTACGTATCACCACCCCTGGTGTGGGGCTTATTTCACCACCACCACACCACGATATTTACTCCATTGAGGATCTTGCTCAACTCATCCATGACCTCAAAAACGCTAATCCAGATGCACGTATTCACGTCAAGCTGGTTGCGGAACAAGGAATTGGTGCTGTGGCTGCCGGTGTTTCTAAAGCCCACGCAGATGTGGTTCTCGTCTCTGGTCACGATGGCGGTACTGGTGCCTCCCCATTGACTTCCCTTAAACACGCTGGTGGCCCATGGGAGCTCGGTCTTGCTGAAACACAACAAACCCTCTTGCTCAATGGTTTGCGTGATCGCATTAGAATCCAAGCTGATGGTCAGCTCAAAACTGGGCGCGACGTCGTTATCGCTGCTCTGCTTGGTGCTGAGGAGTTTGGTTTCGCTACCGCCCCACTTGTGGTGGAAGGTTGTGTCATGATGCGTGTCTGCCATTTGGATACCTGCCCGGTGGGTATTGCTACCCAAAACCCAGACCTACGCAAGAAGTTCACGGGTAAGGCAGAACACGTGGTGAATTTCTTTACTTTCATTGCTCAAGAAGTGCGGGAATACTTGGCTGAACTTGGATTCCGCTCTATCGATGAAGCGGTGGGACAATCTCAAGTGCTGCGCATGAATAAAAACACTGCACACGCGCGAGCAAGTAAATTGGATCTTTCCCCTATCTTTGAGCGAGTCGAGTCAGTTCACTTTAGGAATCAAAACTTGCGCTGTACAAAGACTCAGGAGCATGGTTTAGAAGAAGCTCTCGATAATAAAATTATTCGGGCGACTCAGTTGACTATTGATGCGGCTGCGGCAAAGAGTTCTGCTAATGCACCGAGTTGGATGGCTGCGGGTGAAAATCCAACTATTGAATTGGAATACCCTATCTCTAATATCAACCGGTGTGTTGGTACCATGACCGGTTCTCGTATTACGCGTGCTGCTGGTCAGCATGGTTTGCCAAGCGATACGTTGAAGTTGCGTTTCCACGGTTCTGCGGGTAACTCTTTTGGCGCGTTTATTCCTGCCGGTATGACTCTTGATCTAGTCGGTGATGCCAACGACTTTGTGGGCAAAGGATTATCTGGTGGTCGAATTGTGGTACGCCCACCTGCGCAAGCACCAACACAATTGGACAATAATCCTGACATTATTGCTGGCAATGTGGTTGGTTTTGGTGCTACCAGTGGTGAAATGTTTATCAATGGTAGTGTCGGTGAGCGTTTCTGTGTGCGTAACTCTGGTGCTACGGTGGTCGTCGATGGCATTGGCAATCATGGATGTGAGTATATGACTGGTGGTACCGTTGTTATCCTCGGCGAGATCGGTGAGAACTTCGGTGCTGGTATGTCCGGTGGGGTTGCGTATATTGCGCCACATGAGGGACTAACCGCCAAGCTCAATCATGATGTTGCAGATAGTATCGAGGAGCTTGACGACGCAGACCTTGCTACTTTGCGGAGGCTTTTTGACGAGTACGAGCGTCGTACTGGGGCAAGCGTGTCATGGCAACCCGAGCAGATGATTAAAATTCTGCCGCGTCCATATCGCAAAGTTCTTGATGTGATTAAGCAGGCACAAGCAGAAGGCAAAGACGTTAATACAGCAATTATGGAGGCAGTAAAATAATGGCTGATCCACATGGTTTCCAGAAATTTCCTCGCCAAGAACCAGCACATCGCCCTGTGCCTTTGCGCTTAATGGATTGGCGAGAAGTCTATGAAGAAGCTCCTGCTGGGCAAATTCAACAGCAAGCAACTCGCTGCATGGATTGCGGTGTACCGTTTTGCCATGAAGGCTGCCCGTTGGGCAATATCATTCCTGAGTGGAATGACCTGGTTCGCCAAGACCGTTGGCGTGAAGCCTTCGATCGTTTGCACGCAACCAATAACTTCCCAGAGTTTACTGGCAGGCTCTGCCCTGCCCCTTGCGAAGGTGCGTGCGTGCTTGGTATCAGTGATGACGCAGTAACCATTAAAAATGTGGAATTAGCTATTGTCGAGCATGGTTTTTCCCAAGGTTGGGTAACTCCCATCACGCCTTCTTTTGATACTGGTATCCGTATTGCTGTGGTCGGTTCCGGTCCGGCTGGTCTTGCCGCAGCACAACAGTTACGCCGCGCAGGTCATGGCGTCACTGTGTTTGAGCGTGATGATCGCATTGGCGGACTTATGCGCTATGGTGTGCCTGAGTACAAGATGGAAAATAAGTGGATTGACCGTCGTTTAGCGCAAATGAGTGCTGAGGGGATTGAGTTCCGCACAGGTGTTTCACCTACTGCAGCAGATCTTGACCGCTATGATGCTGTTATTTTGGCAACCGGTACCCCAGTGCCTCGTGATCTTCCTGTGGAAGGCCGAGAACTAGGTGGTATTTACCCCGCTATGGACTATCTCAACCTCCAAAACCGCATATGTGAAGGCGATACGCTTTCCTCCACCATTGATGCCCGCGGCAAGAAAGTCGTTATCATTGGCGGTGGTGATACCGGTACAGACTGCTTTGGTACCGCATTGCGCCAAGGGGCTGCGAGTGTCACACAATTTGATATTCGACCACGAGCACCAAAACAGCGTGCTAGTTCTACACCATGGCCAACATATCCGCTTATTTATCGCACTGCAACAGCGCATGAGGAAGGCGAATATATCGTCACGGGTAATGAGTCTGCACAAGAAATCGAAGACCTGGGTCTAGCTACTCGTAAGGTTGGCGATACACTCGGTAATCGCACTTACTCGGTTAATACTGTGTCTTTCCATGGCAAAGACGGCCATGTACGTTCCTTGCGTGCTAATGAGGTTCGCGTCGAAAATGGCAAGCGTGTGCCTATCGAAGGCACCGAGTTTGACCTTGACGCTGATCTTGTCTTGCTTGCCTTGGGCTTTTCTGGGGCAGAGCGCAGTGGTGTCATCCATGAACTTGGGGTTGCGTTCGACGAACGTGGTCGTATGGTTCGCGATGAGCACTACCGAGCCTCAATCAAACCACTCTTCCCTGATTTCAAGCCAAAGGTGTACGTCGCTGGTGACTGTGGTCGTGGACAGTCACTCATCGTGTGGGCGATTGCTGAAGGACGCGCCTGTGCGGCAGCTGTAGATGCCGATCTCATGGGTGAAACCTCCCTCCCCATTGCAGTCACCCCACGCACTGCACCACTGGGGGCATAGGAGAACAGCAATAAACATGAAGGCCACCGTCGAGAGCTTTTCTTACTTTCGACGCTGGCCTTCATGGTTTTATCTGCCTCTGTCTGGCCCTGTCTGGGCGCTAGAGCACCATTGCGGCACACCAGCCAGCAATGATCAACGGAATGTTATAGTGCAAGAATGTTGGGATCACAGAGTCGCGAATGTGATCATGCTGCCCATCTGCGTTAAGTCCCGATGTAGGACCAAGAGTGGAATCTGATGCTGGTGAACCCGCATCTCCCAATGCGCCGGCAGCGCCAATGATTGCCACAGTTGCGGCAGGACTAAAGCCCAGAGAGACACACAACGGTACATAAATTGTGGCGATGATAGGCAGCGTAGAAAAGGAAGAACCAATGCCCATGGTCACAATAAGACCAACCACGAGCATGACAAATGCTGCCGCCGCCTTATTGCCACCAAAAAGGGCGGCAGAAGTGGTCACCAGTGACTCTACCTGTCCTGTTGCTTGCATAACAGCCGCAAATCCCTGCGCAGTAATCATGATGAATCCAATCATGGCCATCATTTTCATGCCTTGGCCAAAAAACATCATCTGCTTCACGCCAATTAACGGCACCGGTGACCATGAAAATCACCAAACCACTCAGCGCGCCAATCAAGAGTGAATCAGCCTCAGAGCCAGAAAGCTGCATCACCACTTGCACCACAAAAGTGACAATAATGGCAATGATTGCCACAGAAATTTTATAGGGAGAAATATCTTCTACCTGCACATTAGTTACTGGCTTATCGACGTAATCGCGCGGGCGTCGATAGCTAAAGAAAACAGCAATGAGCAAACCAAGGAACATACCAAGTGCAGGAATCGCCATGACCTGCATGATGTTGATACCACTGGTGTCCATCCCCGCCTGCTCGATATTGTTGAGCAAAATCTCGTGCAAGAAAATAGAGCCGAAACCAACAGGAATCCACATATAGGTCGTGACCAAACCAAAGGTCAACACACACGCAATAAGGCGACGATCCACACGCATCTTATTCATAACCGACAGCAAAGGCGGAATAATCAGTGGAATAAACGCAATATGCACGGGGATAAGATTTTGGCTCATCATCGACATTGCCAATGCCAGCAACCATAAGCCACTTGGTTACTGCCACCCGCTCGTACACTCACCTGAGGTTCATGCTGGCTATGCTGGTTTTTTGCGTGTGCGGTACCTGTCGCGCTGGTGTTTGCGTGTGCATTGGGCTGACTGGGGCTAATCCGACGCATAATTTTTTGCGCCAACAACACCGGCAACCCAGAATGAGCAACTGCCATAGCAAAAGCACCAAGCAACGCATAACTCAATGCAATTTTTGCCCCACCAGAGAGTCCTTCTTGAAAAGCAACCATCGTTGCTTCTAGTCCGATACCGGAAACAACACCACCAATAATCGCGCCAATAAATAAGGCGAGCACAACATGGATACGGGCTGCAGCAAGAATAAGCATGACCAGCACCGCAATTAAAACAGCATTCATGCTTTTTAATCTACGGTACGGTATTGTTGCTCAGGAAATAACCACACAATTAGTGCATATAATTTTTACTTGCACATAAAATTACTCTTTTAGCGCAAACGATCTCGCTTATGAAATCCCAATCTAGGTCTAAACCCCTCTGGGCGTCGCAACTGCGCTACCGCATCCCCAACAACTAGCCGAAACCTAGGCTGCATAGGCGGCATATGCATCACAGAAAACCAACCCACCTCAGTATTTTCCCCGTCAGCAGCATACGGTACAGCCGTATCATCAAGCACAGTACAACGCACCGCAGTATCCACATAACTGGTCACATCACCATTAGGGTAGGTGATCGGCCCTACTTTACCCACCCCAAGCAAAGCCTCAACCTGCACATCAAGCCCAGTTTCTTCTTTTACCTCACGCACCGCTGCCACATGAGGCTCTTCATCAGGATCAACAATTCCCGTTACCGGTGTCCACTCGCCATTATCCGAGCGTTTAACCAACAACACCTCAGGAACCGCACCAATAGGAGCACCAGCTGGCACATCCTTGAGCACGATAGCAGTCACCCCAGGTAACCACAACTGCTCATGACCAATTTTCTCCCGCAACCGCACAATAAACTCTGGAGTTGGCATAATCTTCTTCCTCAGTACCGAACTGATAATACGATTCTCAACATCTTGCTAGGCATTTTCTTCGATAAGCTGTTTCACCGCAGCCACATCATTAGGCAGAGCAATCACACGATGTTCTACATCCATAATTGCAGCAAAACGCTCCGATACCGGCGGTTGCGTTCCCGTTGCCTCCACGATGATGTCACTAAACTTCACCGGCAACGCCGTCTCCAAGCACACAATCGGACTATCAATTTCCTCACGCCACTGACGAGCCACTTTCACACCGTCGGCAGTATGCGGATCAATAAGCACACCAAGACGCTCATAACAATCACGAATTGTCGCCACGCGATCCGAATGCGTGGACTTGCCCGAACGGAACCCATACTTATCAGCCGCTTGAGCAAAAGCAGGATCTGCACCGAGTGAAAAACCACCTTGTGCTACCTGAGTGCCAAAAAGCTCTGCGACGCGCTGAGCATCGCGCCCCAGCAAATCAAAAATAAAGCGCTCAAAGTTCGACGCGCGGGAAATATCCATCGACGGCGAAGACGTCTCGTAAGTATCAGCACTGCTACGCACTCGATACTCCCCTGTGCGGAAAAACTCATCGAGCACATCGTTTTCGTTAGTGGCGACAATCAGTTTATCTATATTCAGCCCCATCTGCTTAGCGATATGGCCAGCACAAATATCACCAAAGTTTCCAGTGGGAACGCTAAAACTTACTTTTTGATCATTGGACTTGGTAACGTGCAAATACGAAGAGATGTAATACACAATCTGCGCCATAAGACGCGCCCAGTTAATAGAATTAACAGCCCCAATATGATACCGCTGCTTAAATTGCGCATCAGCAGAAACACTTTTGACAACATCTTGACAGTCATCAAAAACTCCGTCGAGAGCGATATTGAAGATATTAGGATCATGAAGCCCAAACATCTGCGCCTGCTGGAAAGGAGTCATACGACCTGCAGGAGTGAGCATAAAAATTTTAATCCCCCGACGCCCACGCATAGCATACTCAGCAGAAGAACCCGTATCGCCAGAGGTCGCACCGAGGATGTTGAGACTCTGACCGCGCCTAGCAAGTTCATACTCAAATAGCTCACCTAAAAGCTGCATAGCCATATCCTTAAACGCCGCTGTTGGGCCTTCGGATACATGGGCAATGTACATTCCTGGTTCCAACTCAGTGACCGGAACAATCTCAGCAGCGCTAAACTTTGGCGTGGTGTAGGCACGCGCTGTCATAGCAGCAAGATCCTGGGCAGGGATATCGTTTTCGTCGATGAAAAGCGCAAGCACTTTTGCCGCTAACGCCGCATAGCCTTGCTCTTGAAGAATCGTGCGGAAAGAGTTGAGGGTGTCGTCGTCAAGCTGTGGATAGCTGCTAGGAAGATAAAGACCGCCATCGGGGGCTAGACCGCGCAGCAGAATATCGCTAAAGGAAGCAGGAGTGCGGGACTGATCACGGGTTGAAATGTAATACACTCTGACCAGCCTAGTGCTTTACTCATAGAACTAGCTATTTTTGCTCGACATTATTTTCATTTTTCTGCTTTTTCTTCTCTTAGCTTCTTCTCTTAGCGTGGTTTAGTAACTAAAATGGCTAAACGAATATCGTTTCGCATAGTGCCCAAGGAGTTTTGTATGAAAGTGCTTATTACGGGGGGGGCGGGGTACATCGGCTCCACCATCGCCGCCTGTTGCGTAGACAATGGCATAACCCCCATCATTCTTGATGACCTGAGCAAAGGACTACGTACCTTCGCCCAACCATATGCTTTCTATGAAGGCGACATTGCCGATACTAAGCTCCTCACAACAATCACCACCGAGCATGATATTGACGCAGTTATTCATTGCGCTGCCAAAATTGTTGTTCCAGAATCTGTCGAACAGCCCCTTGATTACTATCACAACAATGTCGGCAAATCTATTACGCTTATTCGCACTCTTTCTGAACTTGGTATTAAGCGGTTTATTCTTAGCTCTACTGCGTCCATGTATGAAGCAGGTGAGGATCATCTTGTCGACGAGCACTCTGTAGTTGCACCACACAGCCCTTATTCTGCCTCAAAATGGATGCTAGAGAGAATACTGTCTGACTTCGCACACACTGGAAAATTAGATGTTATTTCTTTGCGGTATTTCAATCCCATTGGTGCTGATCCACATATGCGTAGTGGACTGCAAGATCCGCATCCGACGCATGCACTGGGGAAGATGATTGAGGCACATAACGAACGACGTGCCTTTACTGTCACTGGAGTGGATTGGGATACTCGTGATGGTTCAGCTTTGCGCGATTATGTGCACGTGTGGGATTTAGCTCGCGCTCATATTGCTACTCTTGAGCGCTTTGACCAGGTTATCTCTGCCGCTGCACAACCTGGTTATGAGGTTATCAATCTTGGCACCGGCACTGGAACCACAGTGTATGAACTTGCCGCTGCTTTCCAAGAAGCAACAGGTACCGCACTCGAAATTGTCACTGCTGCGCCACGACTAGGCGATGTCATCGGCTGTGCCACGAAGAGCAATAAAGCAGCCGAACTATTGGGGTGGCAGGCTGAACTCAGCATTGCTCAGGGAGTGTTGCATTCTATCGAGTGGGGCAAAAAACTACCGGCAATCCTCGAAAAGGAAAACACACTAATGGCAGATTAATGCCTAGCTCAGCGCCTAACTGCGTCTGGCAGCTTAGTGTTTAGCTGCGTCGATTGAGCAGTTCTTCAATTAAGCCATTGAGCACTACCGACGCAGCGCTATCCCTGGCATCTTTCTTGGGTGCGTCATGATAATTATGGTGCTGTGTACGCGTAGCGTCTGATTGCAGCGGTGATGCAGGGGTAGTGCCGTCCACAATGATTTCTATGTAGTCCTCTGTGATATGCACGGCAGCGTCATCAGACACTCGCATATTTTCCCCAGCTTCGACCAAAGTGCGCAATTGCCCAAAAGTGAGGTCGTTAATTGCTAGAGAGATTTTTACTGCGGAAGGGTTATTAGTGTTCATTCTGTACTCCTTATCGTGTTATTGGTGAGAGCTTAACTCACTATAAGCTCACTATATGTGGATGGTAAATCATTCATGCTCGCTTATCATCTCTCCCCAAAAGACTTGGTCGACTACTTGCCGCGCGCGCCTAGTCACTTTGAGATAATTCTCAACAAATTCTTGAGAATTATGTGGGTCCCATCCGGCTGCACCGGCAACAGCAACAAGCTGCGCTCCTGGTTTTGGTATTTGATCTGTTCGTTTTCCGCGAACAAGAACAATGGCATTTCGAGCTTTTGTTGCAGTCAACCATGCCTGTTTGAGAATATCCACCTGCTGCGCAGAAATGATTTCTTTTTCTTTAATAACGTCTAGGACTTCAAGGGTAGAGGTATTATGCAGTTGTTCATATTGATGTGCATGCATCAATGTCAGCAATTGCACTGTCCATTCAATATCGGTCAGTGCTCCACGCCCTAGTTTTGTATGCGTATTACGATCTGCCCCGCGCGGCAAGCGCTCATTATCCACTCGCGCTTTCATACGACGCACCTCACGAATAACTTTTTCGGTAGCGCCTTGTTCGGGATAACGATATTTGTCAATCATGTGCAAAAACCGTTGTCCTAATTCTTTATCCCCTGCGATCCATGTCGCACGCAATAAGGCTTGTATCTCCCATATTTCACCCCAGCGCTGGTAATACTGATCGTAGGATTCCAGGGTGCGCACCACTGCCCCAGAGCGACCTTCAGGACGTAATCCTAAATCTACTTCTAGTGGTGGGTCACCTGATGGTTTCGCTAAACGTGTTCGTAGCCGATCACAAATTGTGATTGCCCAGCGTACTGCATCATTTTCTTCGACTCCTTCACAGGGGTCGCACACAAACATCACATCGGCATCAGAACCATACCCTAGTTCTGCGCCTCCCAATCTCCCCATACCAATGATGCTTATCGACGCAGGTTGCGTTTCCACTTCCCCTTTATTCAGTGAGTCTGCAATTTCTGCAGTTAATGCTGCTTCTAATACGGCATCCCAGATATATGACAAATCAAGGCATACTTCTTGTACGCTTAACATTCCCAAAATATCTGCCGACGATATGCGAGCTAATTCCACTCGCCTGAGGGCACGCGCTACTGAAATAGCTTTATCAGGGTCTTTATGTCTACTTGCTGCTTTGATCAATGATGCTGCTGGATTCGTGCTTCGCCGTTCTAGTAGCTTGGGTCCTGCTGCCCCGTCACCAAGTTGCTTGACCACATCAGGTGCAGAGATGAGCAGATCAGAGGTATAGGGCGAGTTGCCAAGAATCTTCATCAAACGCTGCCCGACAATCCCCTCATCACGCAACATTCTCAGGAACCAAATACGGTCATGAGCTGCGTCGGAGAGCTTACGGTAGTTGAGCAAACCAGCATCAGGATCAGCTGTATCGGATAACCAATCCATAAGCGTTGGCAAGAGCATTGCTTGAATTTTTGCTTTACGACTCTTCCCTGAGGCTAAGGCTTTAAGGTGCTCAAAAGCACGATCGGCATATTTATAGCCCAGTGCAGCAAGTTGTAGTTTTGCGGCTTGTTCAGAAAGTTTGATCGCGTCTGTAGAAAAGTTCACCACCGAGTTCAACAGTGGTCGATAGAATAAGCGATTATGCAATTGGGCAATGGTAGAGCGTACTTTTTTGAGATCCGTATCTAGTTTATCAACGCTTGAATACTGTTCATGCCCACGATAACCTGCAGCATGAGCGAGCCAGCGCCAGTTTTTTTGGTCATCGTGTTCTGGCAAAGTATGGGTTCGTTTAACTTTTTGCAACTGGAGTCGGTGCTCCAATAGGCGCAAAAACTCATAAGAGTTAATCAGTTCTGCACCATCTTCACGCCCAATATAGCCTCCTTTTATCAAGGCCGCTAATGCGTCAATGGTGGCAGGTGTACGCAAAGACTCATCGCTACGCCCATGCACCATCTGCAAAAGTTGCACAGCGAACTCAACATCGCGCAAGCCACCTTCACCGAGTTTAAGTTCTCTGTCTTTAAGGTTTTTCGGCACATTGTCAAGGACACGTCCACGCATCGCTTGCACATCGTCGACAAAAGATTCTCGTTGGCTCGCATTCCATACCATTGGCGACAATGCTTCTTGATAACGTTTGCCCAGGTTCATACTGCCCGTCATAGGACGAGCTTTTAGTAGTGCTTGGAATTCCCATGTATGCGCCCACCGCTTGTAATAAGCAATATGTGATTCTAGGGTACGAACCAATGCGCCACGCTTTCCTTCCGGACGTAACGCTGCGTCTA
Organism: Corynebacterium sp. sy039; assembly: GCF_007904105.1. NCBI lineage: Bacteria > Bacillati > Actinomycetota > Actinomycetes > Mycobacteriales > Corynebacteriaceae > Corynebacterium > Corynebacterium sp. sy039. The sequence continues at coordinate 1,606,282 of NZ_CP042325.1, forward strand.
CCTCAAAAAAGGATCGACATCCAATACGAATAAACTCACTAGCCAAGCGGGTGGTTTTTGAGTCTGCAGGCTCGGCGACAAAGACCACATCTACATCAGAAATATAGTTGAGCTCCCGAGCACCACTTTTACCCATCGCAATAACGCAAAGTTGCGCATTAAGTGATTGTTCTCCATAGGTATTGCGTACTGCTACGCTAAGTGCAGCACTTAGTGCAGCATCAGCCAAATCTGTGAGCGATCTACTAATCACGCTAAAGGGAACGTGAGGCTGACCTAGGCGTTTATCATTTTCTGGATAAGTTCCTGCTAAATCATGTGCTGCAATGCGCATAAGTAAACTGCGATACACCTTTTTTAAGGTTATTTCTGCTTCAACCCCACCTAAAGCAGCACGGTAAGTACCAACAGTTGTGCGCTGAGAACAGGCTGTATCTTGTGGCATATTTCCCTGTTGTTCTTGGCCTACTACCTGATGGTCTGCTACCTGAACATCACCATGTTGCTCACTCGAACAGCTCGAATCAAAAGCAGGAACAGCACCTACACACCCTAAAAGGGTACTGAGCATTTCTGCTGCACTAGGTATATCTTCTGCAAGAAATTTCCACTCAGTAGGATTAGCAACCAAATGATCGCCAAGCACTGAAGACGCACCTAACAATGCAATCAAACGCACTCGCAATGCTATATCAGTACACATAGCTTCATCTAATTGCTTATAGCCACCTGTTGCAGCCTCATCTTCTTGAAGTGCATCCATAAGACGAATGAGGTTATTTAATGCCAGATTAGCGTCGGCAGCACCACTAAGCGCCCACAAAAGTTCTGTGGATTGTTCATTGAGCCACCCTAGGCGTTCTAGGTCTTCTTTGGCATGGGCACCAGTGAGACTCAAACTAGCTGGGGTAGGTAGTGCTTTTCTGCTGGTACGTGGATGTGTCACTTAATACTCCAAGTTATGCATCAATTCCCAGGGAGTAATTTGGCGCTGATAGTCGTGCCATTCCCGCCATTTATTCCTAAGGAAGAACTCAAATACGTGTTCACCAAGAACTTCTGCGGCAAATTCAGATTTTTCCATTTCGCGTAGTGCTTGATCGAGACTAGACGGCAAATCTACATAACCTAATGCACGACGCTCTCGTCTACTGAGTAAACTAACGTCTTCTTCAGCTGCGTCGCCAAGCTCATACCCCTCGCGAATACCTTTCAGACCCGCGCCAAGCAAAACAGCAAGTGCCAAATAAGGATTGCACGCTGAATCAGGAGAACGCACTTCAATCCGACGTGACTCTGCTTTGGTTATTCGATATGTGGGGACGCGAACAAGAGCAGAACGATTAGATACGCCCCAATTGGCAGCAGTAGGTGCTTCATTACCAAATAGAATCCTCTTATAGGAATTAGTCCATTGGTTAGTGATGGCAGAAAACTCACTTGCGTGCGTGAGAATACCAGCAATGAACTGCTTTGCTGTGGTAGAAAGGCTGTACTCCTCATCAGGATCATGAAAGGCGTTCATATCTCCCTCAAAAAGAGACATATGCGTGTGCATTGCAGAACCTGCGTGCTCAGTAAAAGGTTTAGGCATAAAAGTAGCACTTACCCCGTTGAGTAATGCGACCTGCTTCATCACATAGCGGAAAGTCATAATGTTATCTGCCATTGTGAGAGCATCAGCATGACGTAAATCTATTTCTTGCTGCCCCGGTGCAGTCTCATGATGAGAAAACTCTACTGGAATCCCCATTTCCTCTAATGCAATCATCGCTTGACGACGAAATTGCGGGGCATCATTATGACTAGCCTGATCAAAATACCCGCCATTGTCCGTAGGAATAGGTGGCTGGCCTTCAGTTTTTAAGGAACGGACAAGATAAAACTCAACCTCAGGCGATACCATACATGAGAAACCGTCGTCAGCAGCACTTTCTACTTGCTTACGCAAGACTTGACGTGGATCAGAATAAGACGGATTGCCATCTGGATTCATAATGTCACAGAACATCCGTGCAGTTTTTAAGGGCGAGTCATCATCGTCGAAAGGCAATAACTGAAATGTTGAGGGGTCTGGACGAGCAATGGTATCCGCCTCAGATATTCGGGAAAATCCTTCAATGGCTGAACCATCAAAACCAATGCCTTCCTCAAAAGCAGACTCTAATTCTGCCGGAGCCACTGATACAGACTTAAGCGATCCCATAATGTCGGTAAACCATAGGCGAACGAACTTGATGTCACGCTCTTCGACGGTGCGCAGCACATATTCCATTTGTGATTCCATGTTTCTACGATACTTTCTATCTGCGGATTTATACGAGATAAGCGAGCCTTAATGATTCCCCTCCCCCGTTTGGGGTGATATGTCGCCCCTCAATGTTTTACTCAACCCTATCGAACATACTTTCCATAATCAAGGGTTGTGGAGAAAATTCCTAACACTTACTAACACAAAGGAGAAAAATGCTGGCAATAATGTTGAGTAATCAGGATGCGCAAGCACTGAGTAAGGCATGGCGTCGTTATCAGGCGTTACTGAAAAAAGCTCATGCGAGCACCAATGAACATGAAAAGCGCTGCTACCAGAGCAAAGCTCATGCGTTGCTACAGCAGCATCATCTTTTTAGCTCTCATTTGGTATCGGTATCTTTTGCACTACGTCCACTACGCAAAGCAGGGCAATACCAGCTCATCCAAGCAATCTGCCAGTTTCATGGGCTCAACGCCATCATGGATAAATCCATAGATGCTGTTGTGGTCAGCGGTAATAGATCTCATCTGGCACGCTCATGGGAAACCATTACGTTTATCGTCAATCAACTACACACTTTGGCGCATACTGCACACACCACAAGCACATTTACCCACCATGAATTACGTACTTTTATCAATAATTACTATCAAGCGTTTATTCGCACATTTCGCACTCATTATGCACTGCACACAGGACTGATGCGCACAAACCACGACTTAAATTTTTACACTCAGAGCAATAATGTAATTGCACTTCATCAACATCATCATTACCTACGCAACAGATCTGCCGTCAATTCCCCCAACACCAATATCCACTCCATACAATCTCATGAAGCAGAAAGAATAAAACTTTTAAGCACTAATCCGCGTATTGCCGGAATGACGTACGGCTGCAAGGATGGCTTGAGCACATTAAAGAGTGCTTATTCACAGTGAGTACAGCTATCACACAAACACTATTCCTGGTAAAACATGATTATGAGCATTAAAGAGCAACTCGAAGTAGAGACAAAGTTCTCCGTTGCAGCAGATACAGCCTTACCTCACCTTGGCGCGATTGAATATATTACGCAGGTAAGTGAACCAGAAATTTTGGAGTTATCTGCCACATATTTTGATACTGCTGATTTGCGATTGAGTAAAGAAAAAATCACATTGCGCAGACGTAGTGGTGGTCATGATGCTGGTTGGCATATCAAGATACCAAGTTCTCATGGTCGTATTGAATTACATCATGAGTTCAGTGATGAGCCGCCACAGTCACTCTTACACTTTGTTCGTGCCATTATTCGTGATGAAGAACTGATTGCTATTGCTGAGGTCAATAATGAACGTCACCAAAGTATGTTGCAGCATGGAGATCACGTCGTAGCCGAATTTTGTGACGATCATGTCACCGCTACCTCTTTCTTGCCTGGTGGCAAGCGCACTCAATGGCGCGAGTGGGAAATGGAATTAACCACCCAAGCGCAAGAATTAGCTCTATCTGATGCGTTATTGCACTCAGCTCACACAATCCTGACAAAAGCAGGGGCACAATTATCCCATAGCCCATCGAAGTTGCTCATGGCATTAGGCGATTCCATTCACAATGTTTCTGATTCCTCCCGGCAGCTTATTCTTTCAGCAGATCACCCCGCATATAGTGTGCTGAGTGCATTGCAGGCTAGTCGAGATGAGCTGATTCGCTGGGATCCACAAGTTCGTAGGAACACAGATGATTCTGTCCATCAGATGCGTGTTGCTAGTCGTCAGTTGCGTAGTCTTTTGCAATCTTTCGACGGCATTATTGATAGGACGCACTATAGTCATGTGGAAGATGCCCTCAAACAATTGGCGCATATTCTGGGCAAAGCGCGCGACGCGGAGGTCGTGGCCGAACGCTTTGATTGGCTTCTTGCGCAACCTGAACACCGCAATATCAGTGAGGAAGTAGGCGCTTCTATTCGCTCTAGTATTGCTGCACGTTATCACCGTGCGCACCAACATATTCTCAAGGCTCTCGATTCCACAGCATATATCACTATGCTTAATCAACTCGATGAGCTTATTGCTCAACCAGTTCTCGCTCCTGCTTCCGGTGCTTCTACTTCAGAGGAACTCAACGCAGGGCAAACATTGGCGCGGCAGTTAGAAAAAAGTTTCGCGGCGCTGAAAAAGCGTCATAAATTTGCTATTCGTGGTTGGCAAGATCGCGGGATAACTGTAGCAGAACAAGAAAATCGCGTGCATGATGTGCGTAAAGCAGCAAAGAAATTGCGGTATTGCTCTGAAGCAGTCACGCGTTCTGGTCATGTAAATACTAAAAATCTCACCCGCGCTTGTAAGCATCTGCAAAAGGTACTTGGTGATTATCAAGATGCGCTTACCTCGCGTGATACTATTCGCACTCTTGCTGAACAGGCTTATCGTAATGGTCAGAATACTTTTGAGTATGGGATTCTCTACAGCAGTGAAGAACATAGTGCTCAGCAAGCTCTCGGGCAATATGATGAGGCCTTTGTGTTAGTAGAAAAAGCCTATCGTCAGGTGAGCAAAGTGAACAAGGAGCAGCGTACTTCTAAGAAGAAAAAGTAGGCTGGTGCAAAGAAGATAGCTCGCGGTCTAGTACCACGAGCTATCCCTACTACCACTGTTCATTGTCTGCTTCATCTTGTTGATCAGCAATGATTGTGCGTTGCCGAGCAATCTCTAGAGCGTGCTCTGCCTCTTCACGAGTTTTGTATGGTCCAAGTCGCTGGGAAAAACCAGAAACACGTCCTTGTTCTGCTTGTCCAGTTTTTTGATTGTAGTACCACAATTCATCGGGGTCAGTGTCATGATCAAACATCATCATGCCTTTCTACGCCTCTAGTCACAGTCGCCTCTCGGTCGACATATTCTTCCAAGTATGTTTCCTCATGCGGCTTATCACCACAGTACATAGAAGTGCAGCAACAACAACAATGCTGCACACCAATGCAGTGCGCTAATACGCATATCACGTCCCAGCATACCCAAGCCGGTAAGTCTTAGCGCGCACGTTGTTTGTTATCTGGGCTTATCATCTGAGCTTGTCACATGACTTTCATATGACGCATAGTCAGGCGCTAAGGTATAAAAGGTAATAAAAGGATTAAAAAATAAAATATCAATGCCCAGTGCACGCACCATCATTGAGCCAGTTTTCCTCATCGACAGACTCGATATACGCTCGATATACGTCGGTAGGCTGTCGCGTGCACATGAATAACTTTTTAATACAAGGAGTGTCCATGACAGTGTGGCAGGTCGTCGAGTTTGATCTCACCGATTATGCAGTACGTGTTCATCGAGAAAAATTTGGGCAGCCAACAGCTGCTGCTACTGCCCCTGCTTCTTATTCCCTCATGGGCGAACACACTGATCATTATGGCGGCATGGTGCTCACAGGCCTATCGCACCTTAGGCTTGCCGTCGCAATTTCGCCGCGCAAAGACACAAGTATCAACGTGCATGAGGTCTTTGTGGATCCTCAGACTCAAACTCCACATACACAGCAATGGCACAGCAATTTATCAAACATTACTCAGATCAGTGCTGCGCAAGCTGATAAAAATACTGCTGACCGCCTCTGCGGCGTAATTTTTACCATGACTCAGCGCCAATTACTTTCCCGGGACACCACCGGGTTCGACATCACAATCCTCGGCACCATTCCTCACGACGAAGGCCTAGGGTATCGTGCCGCCGTCGATGTAGCAACGGCACTGGCAGTTGCTCGCAATATCGAAGACACTGATTCCGCCCCAACCAAAGCAAAAATTGCTGACGTATGTTTTCAAGCAGCAAACACCTATAGCGAAGTACCTGCGTCCCGATCCAGGTATAGCACCATCATGCGTGGTCATGGCAGTGCAATCAATGTCATCAACTATGCCGATGGCTCCATCACCCAAGCATCTCACCCCGTTGGAGCTGCAACTCAAACAGCGGGATTCTTTCTTGTTCCACGCACCAAAGATACGGCTGCTCTTTGTGAGCAAGCAGTAGCGCAACGCAATGCTTTCATCGAGCAGGCAACCCGCGCGTTTGGTGCAGAAACTTTGTTTTTGCTCCCTGAGGCGCCGTCGCGAGTAATTGATTGGCTGCGTGCGGTTCATGAGGTCAATGGTCATGACGGTATGCCAAGCATTGCAGACGCAAGTAATTGGTTGTCGTTTCTTCATCAAGAAACTCAAGACGTCATCCAGGCAGCGCAAGCAATTCGCTCCCGACGACACACTGAGCTTTTCCCACTGCTAGAACGTTCACAATTCAATACTCAACAACTCTATGGTCTTACCAATATCGACACTGCTCTTCATGCTTTTGCTCGCCAACACAATGCACTGAGCGCACGTAGTCTTAGTGCCGGTGTCTCTGGTGCGATTTTGGCAATTGTTTCAGAGAATAACGCTGAGGAATTTCTGGATGCGTGTGATGCGAAAGACGCAATCATCATTCCGTTAAGTGCTGGTGAGGCAGCAAGCATTCATTTTAAGGAATAACACATGGCGTGGCTACGCCCATACCTGTATATCCATCCCTGTTATCCCCAATGATAAAAAGTAGAGGCGAAAGAGTTTTCCGATAAGCCGGATTCTGTACCGTTATGTCACGGTGGCGATCATCCATCTGGACGAACGAAGTTCGCCTCAAGCAGTCACCCGCGAACATCAAGCGAGTAGCCTTCAAGCGTCCGCGCAGATACGCTTAATGCGTATCTTCTTACCTTGCTCCCGGTGGGGTTTACCTAGCCACGATAGTCACCTACCATGCTGGTGCGCTCTTACCGCACCCTTTCACCCTTACCCATTACTGGGCGGTCTTCTCTCTGTGGCACTTGCCCGCGGATTGCTCCGGGTTGCCGTTAGCAACCACCGCACTCTGTGGAGTCCGGACTTTCCTCGATAAAACGCCAGCAAGCCAATAAAATATAGACCTCGGTACATTTCACCGCGATCGCCTGGAAAACTCAATCGCGCTTTCACACTCTACTCCATGCCAAGTACAAAAGCACAAATAGTGACAATACACAGATAAACACACGCGCAAACGCTAAGCACTTGATAAGTTTTTGAGATGATCAACACCATTAAATAGGCGCATACACATTGGCCCATCAGCATAAAAATCAACAATAGAGATTGCTGCCAGATCAAGATGAAGTCGATGGAACACGTCGGCTGGTGCCCCCAAGACACTACGCACAACTGATTTAATTGGTGTCACATGACTTACCAAAACCACAGTTTTACCTGCATATTTCTGCTTTAGTTGCGTCATTGTGTCTGCCACTCGCTGCGCTACCATATCCAAAGATTCTCCTGCAGGTGGCACTACTGTTGAATCAATAAGCCACTGACTATGCAACTTAGGATATTGGTCACGCACCTGGTTAAAACTCAACCCCTCCCAAGCCCCAAAGTTCATCTCTTTTAACCCTGGCTCAGTTTTAAGGTTGAGTCCTAGTTCCTGCGCGACAATAGTTGCAGTCTGTTGTGCTCGCTGTAGTGGAGAAGAAATTACCGCATCAATCACGCCCAGATCTCCCACAGCACAAACAGGATCTGCACTGCCCAACACACTATTACGTGCGATAGCACTACGCTGCACCAACCATTGTGCTGCTGCTTGGGCTTGTTGCAGACCCAACTGTGTTAATTCTGGATCACTGTGTCCGCTATATTGCTTTGCCGCCGACATCGCCGTTTGTCCATGCCTCAATAAGATAAAACGCGTGGGCTGGGTACACGCACCATGCCACGTCTCATTCTGGCTCACTGATTCAGCAGCACCAGCAGCGTCAGCACCACGCGCACCAGTATCAGCAGTATCAGCACCGCCTGTAGCACTGTTACCACTACCCAGCACCCCAATCGGCGCTCCTGCCGCTAAGGCGTCCATAGCTTGGTTGGCCAGTTCGTCCGCACGCGCATTTTCTTTACGCGGAATCCACGAATACGTCACTGTGGAAAATGAGTTAGCTATTTTTTTGCATTGCAATGCAAGCTGTTGCATATCAGGGTGCTTGATTTTCCATCTGCCGGTCATTTGTTCTACCACCAGCTTAGAATCCATTTTCACATGAACCACCGTGGCACCATGACGCTGTGCCGCAGCTAACCCATTGAGCAACCCATAATACTCAGCAACATTGTTAGTAGCTTCCCCCACCACATAGGCTATTTTTTCCACTACTACGCCACTAGCAGCATCAATAACAACGCTACCTGCACCAGCTATGCCGGGGTTACCACGCGAACCACCATCTGTTTCGAGGATAATCTCTGCCATAATTGTGTGTCCTTGATTCTTCAGCGATTTTTAGCGCACTAAATAACTATTACAATCAGGGCATTGCGCAAGCTCATCAGCTGGCGTTTGGCGAATTTTAGCAATCTCTACTGGAGGCAATGTAATAAAGCACCCACTACAACTGCGTCCATTAAACTTTGCTACCCCCACCCCATTTTCCGCAAAACTCTGATCAAAAAGAGCAACACTATCGTGGGGTAATGTCGCACGCAAATGCGCAATGCGCTCATGTTTTTCTTGTAAGCTCCAAGCCGTTGGCGCTGCGTCGGCAGCACGGCTGGCAAGCTCAATTTTGCGATCCAACTCTGATAAATGCGCCCCATGCACAGCCACATTATTGCGCAGTGCATGAATCTGATTGTGTGCTTCTTGCAACTCAGACATTAAATCTGCAATGCGCGACTTTACCGAGTAGAGGTCATGCTCTAAATCTTTACGGGTTTCCCTGTCGATACTTGCGCCAAGTTGTCGTTTATCATCAGCTTCTCGACGCCGCAGCTTTGTCTCATCAGCCTGAATGCGCGCAATCTCTAATTCCATATCATCCACAGCTAATTGTGCAGAGGATGCAGCTTGCGCCATTCTTTCTCGTTCATCAACGAGCCGAGCTAGTTCTTTATGTTCTTCGCTTGGTTCTGGCTCAATATGAGAATTATGTTTTAGAGCACGACTGAGCGTTGCCAGTTCTAAAAGTTCTTCTTGCTGTTGTGGCGATAGTTTCATATGTTTTCCTCTACTTTCCTCATTATCTTTCCGGTATCGAATACGCTGAATGTGCAGAAATAGTCCACGGATCAGTACGAATATCAAGCACTTCGACGCTTACCTCAGGCAATTGTTCTCGCAGAATCTGTGCCGCTTGCTCAGTCCAAGGAAACTCACTTGCCCAATGCGCAGTATCAATAATGAATGGTCCGCCAGCACGCAATGACTCATCAACTGGGTGGTGGCGTAAATCTGAGGTGACATATACATCAACGCCTAGTCCACGTACTGCGTCCAAGAAACTATCACCAGCTCCAGAGGATACTGCTATGGTCTGCACCATTGCATCCGGATCACCTGCGGCACGTACTCCCCACGTGGTAGTTGGCAGTGCGTTGGCGACCTGTTGCACAAAGTCACGCAAACGCATAGGCTGCGGCAATTGCCCAACGCGCCCTAGCCCATAAGCGTGTTCCAGCTCCTGAGTATCGTGCAATGCCACAACGTCGTAGGCAGGTTCCTCATAAGGATGTGCGGCACGCAATGCTGTCATAATCCGTTGCCGATCTTGTGGTTTAGCCACAAATTCCACCCGAATCTCAGCAACGCGTTCTAGTTCTCCCACTGTGCCTTGTGCTGGTTGAGCACCGGATTGTGGGCGAAATTGCCCTGTTCCAGGTGTCTCAAAACTACACTCACTGTAGTTTCCTATCTTTCCTGCACCTGCCGCAAAGACTTGTTCTTTGAGCTTGTCGACGTCCGCAGCAGGAACATATACGCCCCATTTATCTAAGGATTCAGCATGGGGTTGAATCGGTCGACCAGAGCTAATGCCCACAAGCTCTGCTAGTTTGTCGTTCACGCCGGGGCGCGCGGAATCTGCATTAGTGTGCGCGCTAAATAATGCCACACCTGAGCGAATGAGTTGATGGATAATCGCACCTTTGGGGGTATCGGCTGCTACTGAGCTTACGCCTCGCAAAAGCAACGGATGGTGTGTGATAAGCATATCAGCGCCTTGGTCCACTGCTGCTTGGGCAACTTCCTGAGTGCAATCTAGGGCTAGGACAATTTTCGACACTTCTGCAGCGGGATCACCGCACACTAAACCAACTTGATCCCAGCTTTGCGCCAAATACGGCGGATAGGCATTATCCATTACTTTTCTGACGTCTTCTACAGTGGTATTCACCATTATCAGTGTACCTGTTAGTGAACTATTCTTTGGCTCTCTTCGGCAAAAGCCGCCAAGAATGCCTTGACTTGGGATTGCTCTCGCACAGCGAGTCGCCAATACGTTACGCCAAGGCCGGGGAAGGTATCGCAGCGCCTAATTGCTATTCCTCTTTGCAAAAGTGCTTGTCGGATAGGTTCTGGATGAGGATGGGGTACTTTTACCAATAAGAATGGTGCTAGGGAATCACTTGCAAGGCGAAAGCCTGCCGTCGATAAGCTGTGTTGCATGGCTTCTCGTTGTTTGGCGACCTGTTGCTGCAATTGCGGTAATTGTGTGATGCCACGTTCATATACTGCTGCCGCAGCCGCTAATTGCATACTCCCCAGGGGCCAGTGCATTCTGCCGCGTTCTAGTTGGGCAATGAGTTTGGTACTGGCCAGTGCGTAGCCTATGCGCAAGCCGGCTAATCCCCAGGTTTTCGTAAGGCTACGCAGCACAATAATATGCTCTTCACCTGAGGAAATAGCTGCCGCCATGCTATAGGATTCTCCATTTGGAACAATATCCAAAAATGCTTCGTCGACGACGAGCAGAGGTTTCTGCTGAGTTCCTACCCTGGTATGAGTGGCAAGCTCAGCTATGTTTTCTCGGTCATGGAGAACCCCTGTAGGGTTTGTCGGATTGCCGATAATGACCAGGTCATTGTCATTGTGTTGTAGCTGCTCGGAAATATCACCTAAGTCCTTAAAAGGTTCTTGGAGAATAATCCGATCGCTCTCGACGCCACTCTCATGGAAAATAAGCTCTGGTTCGCTAAAACCAGGGTGAATAATTGCTGGTTTTTGTGCCAGGCGCGGCAAGAGGGAAAAACCTTCTGCTGCTCCATTGAGTAGCAGCACGTTTTCTGGGTGCACATTGTGATACTGGGCAATAGATGTGCGTACTTTTTGGGCAAGGCGCGCGTCGGGATACGCGGACAAGGTGGGAATATGTTTGGCCAGGCTTTCTTGAAGCCAGGTTGGGGGCATATTATCTAACACATTGACGCTAAAGTTCAGCGTTGCGCCTCTGGCATCTTCGTCGCCGTGTATTCGTACTCTGGTAGGAGGTGGTGGAACCGTCACTCGCCTATTGTATATAGCAGTGTATGTAGCTAGAGTTCTTTCCCGGCGGTTGCTCATAAAATTTTAAGGAGAAACATAAATGTACCATGTGGTTTTTGTATGTACTGGCAATATCTGTCGTTCCCCTATTGCTGATGTGGTACTAACACAGCATTTACGCAAGAGCACTATGGCTGAGGTTATGGTTTCTTCCTGTGGGATTGGTGGTTGGCATAGCGGGCAACCAGCTGATTCGCGTGCGCTTCGCACATTAGAAACTGCTGGTTATGATGGTTCCGCACATAGGGCTGCACAATTTGGTGCGTCACATCAATCAGCTGATTTATTCATTGCTCTTGATAGTGGGCATGTGCGTGAGTTACAAGCGCTTGGCGTTGCACCAGAAAAGATCCGTTTGCTGCGTAGTTTCGATCCTGCAGCAGACGGCGATCTTGACGTGGCTGATCCTTATTATGGCTCGCTGGATGATTTTGCACTCACCTTAGCTCAGGTCGAGGCTGCCATTCCAGGAATAATTGCGCATATTTCTGCAGAATATAAGGGGTAGAAACTGCAATGACCTTGTAATTTGACAACTAATCTACAGTGATAGTTGTTAGGTATTTTTACTCTTTTCTAGGTTGTTTGTTAAATAAATATGATTACTGATTATTCTGTTTCGACAGTGCTTTTTGCCTTTGCATTGACTGTTTTCGCCGGACTTGCCACAGGAATTGGTGGGTTGATTGCCATTGCAAAGAAAAACCCTGGTCCGCATTTTTTGGCAGGAACAATGGGCTTGTCTGCTGGTGTCATGCTTTATGTCTCTTTTATTGAGCTACTGCCTGAAAGCATTGAATCGCTCACCAGTCATAGTCACGATCATGCAGGGCATGCAGACCATGCAGCGCACACTGCTTCATGGATAGCAGTTTCTGTGTTTTTCTTAAGTATGGCAGCGATTGCACTCATCGATCGTCTTATTCCAGAACCCATGCACGTGTCTGAGCATGATATGTCAGATAAAGCGGCACGCCAACATCAACAAGCAATGATGAAAACAGGTTCTATGGCTGCTCTTGCGCTTATGATTCATAATTTCCCTGAAGGTGCTGCTTCTTTTGTGGCCGGTACTGCACAAGCCTCTATCGCACTCCCGGTGGTATGTGCAATTGCCATACACAATATCCCAGAAGGAATCGCAGTAGGGGTTCCGATTAGAGAAGCCACCAGTTCTAAAAAGAAGGCACTATTGTGGACGCTTATCTCTGGTCTTACTGAACCACTCGGTGCTCTTGTTTGTTTATTGTTCCTTATGCCTTTTATGAATGGCATGGCACTCGGTATCATTTTTGCTTGTGTTGCCGGCGTTATGGTTTTTATTAGTCTCGATAAATTACTCCCGGCTGCTCTATCAACCAATAAGCAGCACACAGCGATCTATGGTGTCATCCTGGGCATGGCCATTATGGCGTTGTCGTTATTATTGTTCCACCATACCCACGCGGTATAAGAGCTGGGTGCAGCAGTCAATCTCTGAGGTGTATTCTTAAGACATCATGGCTAAGCAGCGAAAAAAGCACACAGATGCTACACAACCTTGGTGGAAAACTTTTCTACACCCGGGGTGGGTTATTACTTTCCTTTTAGTTATTGCCTTTTCCTATGCTGCGCTGACTGTGTTGTCACCGTGGCAGCTGGGCAAGGATGAGGCAATTGTATCGCGTAATGAGCACGTCGAGAAGGCTTATAAAACAGACCCGCAACCGTTCACCGCGGTATTCACTAATGATGGCAGTGTCAAAGACGGGCAAGAATGGATGCGTGTGACTATTCGCGGCAGATTTTTGAGCGATAAAGAAGTGTTGCTTCGATTACGCCCGGTAGAATCTGGTCCTTCTTATCAATCTCTTGTTCCTTTTCAGCTTGACGACGGCACTGTCATGCTCATTAATCGCGGTTGGGTTCCCACTAAGGCAAGTGAAAAACCAGATATCCCCACCCCTCCTAGTGCCGAGATGACGATCACTGCCAATGCCCGTCTCAATGAACAAAAACCAGCTACCAATCCCATGAATGACGGTGGCTACCAGCAAGTTTATGGTATTAACACTCAACAAATTTCCGAACTCATCGGGGTAAGCCTGGGCACAGACTACTTGCAGCTTTCTGAGGATTCAGCTGGTGGACTTAATCCAATACCAGTGCCAAAGTTAGATCGAGGGAATCATTTGTCTTATGGTTTCCAATGGATTGCTTTTGGCATTATGGCACCGCTGGGCTTGGGCTATATGGTGTACTCTGAGCTACGCGAACGCAGACGCGTGCGCGAAGAAGAAGCAGAAATGCTTAGCGCGCCTACTGCTCAAGACCACAATGCTGACACGAAACCCTCACTCCCTAGTGAGTCCGCCCAACAGCAATCACTTCCGACGCGTAGCCGCTATGGTAATACGCGCCCCGATCATTATCGAAACAAGCGTAATCGTTACTAGGCGTTGATCCCACCGGGATAACGCCACTGCCTGCTGAATATGATGTATCTGTGGTGGGTTTCCGCTACCTAATGTTGGGCGCTGTTCTACCCCATGTGCATATTGAGTTTTCCCACCCAATTGCACGCCAAGTGCACCAGCAGCCGTTGCCTCAACCACACCAGCATTGGGGCTAGGATGTGCGGCAGCATCTGTACGCCATGCACCAAGCACCCGACGTGCATTGCCGTGCACCCACCCATAGGCAAGGTGGCTCAATGCTGTAATACGGGCAGGAATAAACGCTAATACATCGTCAAGTTTTGCTGCTGCATAACCAAATTGTGCATAGCGTTGGCTGCGATACCCCACCATTGCGTCAAGAGTATTAGCAAGCCGGTGCACGACTACTGCTACTGCGGCATAACGACCGCAGGCTGCAAAGAATAACGGAGCGATCGCTGCGTCGGAAGTGTTTTCTGCTAAAGACTCCACAGTGGCGCGAATGATACCCGCGCGATCCAATGCCTCTGGATCACGAGAACACAACCAAGGAATAAGCGCACGTGCTGCTGTTATATTGTCTTGTGCTAGTTCCTCATGCACCCGCTGACCTATTTTTTCTAGTGTTGTTCCACCAAGACTTGACCATAATCCCAACGCAAGTGCCAATTGTGGTCTTTTCTTTGCCCACAGCGCAACCACCAATGTAGGCGGCAAAATGCACGCACATACATATGTTGCTCCTGCTGCTTTGGTGGGGCGATAACAGATTTTTTCCATCTGCGCGGCATAGGAACCAAATAAGGCAACGGGATGGAGCCGCCCTCCTGGATCGCCAATAATTCTGTCGGCAATTACTCCGGCCAATAGACCACGAAACATATGACCCCCGCATTTTAAGGGTATAGGCTATATAAAAATAAAAGCACTTCCCTTTGGAAAGTGCTTTTTGTGGTGCGCCCTGACGGGATCGAACCGCCGACCTGCTGGGTGTAAACCAGCTGCTCTCCCAGCTGAGCTAAAGGCGCAGTATGCTGAGAAACTTACTGAACATCTCAGCAGCTCTCTTAGCAACGTCGTAAAGCTTAACACACAGTAGTGAAATAAAGAAAATTCACTTGTTTCCGCTGGGTACAAGGCATGAGCCTTGCCATGCTCCTAAGCGTTCTGCTTTAGTTTGCACCAATCCAGCCAACTGTGCGGATTCTGCAATAAGGCCTGGCTCTAATGAACCCGGTTTCCCAGCACCAGGAGTCAATAGCCAGATGCGACCATTACCAGCCAACGGACGAATAACGTCGACGAGGCCGTCTACTAGGTCACCATCTTCTTCGCGCCACCAGAGCAAAACGGCGTCACATACCTCATCTGTGTCCTCGTCTAAGAGTTCTTCACCGATGATGTCTTCGATTGCTTCGCTTAGCTCAGAGTAGCAATCTTCATCCCAGCCAATTTCTTGCACCACCATGCCGTCTGTAAAACCTAAACGGCGTGCATGATCCGCAGGAGTTACTGCGGCTTTTTTCTCCTTCGATACTGTTTCGTTCATCACTAGGAACAATACTCCCATTCTGTGATTTTCTCTCATTTTCTGGGGTTATTTTCTTAATTTTTAGAAAAAATTAGACCGCAGAATAGTTCGTAGAACAGTTCAAGAAATATCCACTGTCCCCTAATTGGGTTTGACCATGAGCAAAGCAACCGCAACTGGCGTATTCTAGAAAACGTAATGTGTGCCTTTTTATGCACATACATGCACATATAAATCTCATTGTGATTACACAATCATGAACTCTCACTTGGAGGTGTGGAATGGCGGACCCAACTCAGGGAAAGCACGCTGAGGACACTAATTTTGCGATGATCCGCGATGGTGTTGCGTCTTATCTCAACGACGCCGATCCAGAAGAAACAAATGAATGGATCGATTCTCTCGACGGAATGTTGGCAGACTCAAGTCCAGAACGAGCACGTTTTATCATGCTGCGTCTACTAGAACGTGCCTCAGCACAGCGAGTAGCTTTGCCTCCGCTCACCTCCACTGACTATGTGAACACCATCCCTACCAGCATGGAACCAGATTTCCCTGGTGACGAGGAGATGGAAAAGCGCTACCGCCGTTGGATTCGTTGGAATGCAGCGATTATGGTGCACCGCGCTCAACGCCCTGGGATTGGCGTCGGCGGGCATATTTCGACATATGCTGGTGCAGCTCCACTCTATGAGGTTGGCTTCAACCACTTCTTCCGCGGTAAAGATCATCCAGGTGGCGGTGACCAAATTTTCTTCCAGGGTCACGCTTCTCCTGGTATGTACGCTCGTGCTTTCCTTGAAGGACGCCTCACTGAGGACGACCTCGACGGATTCCGTCAGGAAGTATCGCGCCCACAAGGCGGTTTGCCTTCTTATCCTCACCCACATGGCATGAGAGACTTCTGGGAGTTCCCTACCGTTTCTATGGGTCTTGGCCCAATGGACGCTATTTATCAGGCACGTTTTAACCGTTACCTGCATAATCGCGGTATCAAAGATACTTCTCAGCAGCACGTTTGGGCTTTCCTTGGCGATGGTGAGATGGACGAGCCAGAATCACGCGGTCTTATCCAAATGGCAGCGCTGAACAACCTCGACAACCTCACCTTTGTCATCAACTGTAACTTGCAGCGTCTCGACGGTCCGGTTCGTGGTAATACCAAGATCATCCAAGAGCTTGAGTCTTTCTTCCGTGGAGCTGGTTGGTCAGTTATCAAAGTGGTATGGGGTCGCGAATGGGATCAGCTATTCGAGGCTGACAAAGACGGTGCCCTCGTTGAGTTGATGAATACCACTCCTGATGGGGATTTCCAGACCTTCAAGGCCAATGACGGAAAGTATGTGCGTGAGCACTTCTTCAACCGCGATCCACGTACTGCAAAACTCGTAGCAGATTGGACCGATGAGGAAATCTGGAAACTTCCTCGCGGTGGACACGATTACCGCAAGATTTACGCAGCTTATAAGCGTGCCCTAGAAACCAAGGATCGCCCTACTGTTATCTTGGCGCACACCATTAAAGGTTATGGTCTTGGTCATAACTTCGAGGGACGCAATGCAACGCACCAGATGAAGAAACTCACCCTCGAGGATCTCAAGAAATTCCGCGATAAGCAGGGCATTCCTATTTCTGATGAACAATTAGAAAAAGATCCTTATTTGCCACCTTACTACCACCCAGGTGAAGACTCGCCAGAAATTAAATACTTGCTGGAGCGTCGTAAAGCTCTTGGTGGTTTCTTGCCAGAGCGTCGGGAAAACTACACGCCACTAGAATTACCGGGTCTGGATAAACTGCGTAGTATCCGCAAGGGATCTGGTAAGCAAGAAGTTGCCACCACCATGGCTATTGTGCGCGCGTTCAAGGAGCTTATGCGCGATAAGGAATTGGGCAAGCGCATTGTGCCTATTATTCCTGACGAGGCTCGTACCTTTGGTATGGACTCCTGGTTCCCAACGCTGAAAATCTATAACCCACATGGTCAAAACTATGTGCCGGTGGACCATGACCTCATGCTGTCCTATCGTGAAGCAACAGATGGTCAGATCATGCACGAGGGTATCAATGAAGCAGGTTCTAGCGCAGCATTCATTGCAGCTGGTACAGCGTATGCAACGCATGGCGAACCAATGATTCCAATTTATATCTTCTACTCCATGTTTGGTTTCCAGCGCACAGGCGATTCTTTCTGGGCAGCAGGCGACCAAATGGCTCGTGGCTTTATACTTGGCGCTACTGCAGGACGCACCACCTTAACAGGTGAAGGTTTGCAGCACATGGATGGTCATTCCCAAATTTTGGCATCCACTAACCCTGCAATGGTTTCTTATGACCCTGCCTTTGCTTATGAGATCGCTCACCTCATCCATCGAGGCATTGATCGTATGTACGGCAAAGATGGTGGCGAGAACATCATGTACTACCTCACCATTTACAATGAGCCGATTCCTCAGCCAGCAGAGCCAGAAAACCTCGATGTTGAAGGGCTCCACAAAGGTATTTACCTTTACGAAAAGGCAGAAACTGGCACTGAGCTTGAAGTATCATTGCTTGGTTCTGGTATCGGTATGCAGCAAGCATTGCGCGCACGTGATATTTTGCGCGACGAATACAACATTGGTGCCAATGTATTCTCGGTGACTTCTTGGGTTGAGCTTGCTCGTGAAGGACGCAAGAAAGAACTCGAGCAATTGCGCCACCCAGAAGCTGAGGTAGCAGAAGCATTTGCGACAACTCAGTTGAAGAAGGCTGCTGGCCCATACATTGCAGTTTCCGACTTCGCATCTGACCTCCAAGAGCAAATCCGACGCTTTGTCCCAGGTGATTACACCACCTTGGGCGCAGATGGCTTTGGATTCTCCGATACTCGCCCTGCTGCACGACGATTCTTCAACATTGACGCTGAATCCGTTGTGGTTGCCGCTTTGGCAGCACTGGCACGCCAAGGCAAAGTTGAGCGCAAAATTGTTGCCCAGGCAGCAGAAAAGTTCAACTTGAACGACCCAACCAAAGCATAATCTATGGCGCTAGGCGCATTTCGCGCCACAAACCTCGATTAAGCTCAACGCGCTACCTCACCTAAGTGAGGTAGCGCGTTATGTATATGAGTGGCGTATGCAGCTAGAACCCAATAATTACTGAGCTATGAAATGCGCAATTGCTTTATTGACAACGGCAGGGTTTTCTAGCGGCAACATATGCCCCGCCTGCGGTATTACTTGCAACGCAGCGTGCGGCATAAGCTCACAAATCTTCTCTGCCTGTGCCAGTGGTGTCACGTCGTCTTTGTCACCAACGATGACTACAGCGGGAATATCAGCTACTGCTTGGGCTGCTGCTAACTCATCGTGTTTTTCTAGATCATCAAGGAAACCGACATAGGTTTCTATGGGAGTGGAATTGAGCAATTGTGCGTGCAGTTTCACTGCGGGGCTCATGCCACTGTTCTTGAACATGGTCACACCCAGCGTGGGGGCAATCAAAGCCGCAAACTCCGAGCGTAGTTTTTGCGCTTCTTCTGGAGAGATTTCCATAGCATTTCTAATGTCATCTGCCACGGGGAGCTTTAAGAGTTGAGGGGTACCTTTTCCGGAAAAGGATTCGATTGCGGTGGCTATGAGCACCATGCCACGTATTTGTTTGCGCAGCTTGGGGTAGCGTCGTAAGAGATTAAAACTGACCATTCCGCCTAGAGAGTGCCCGACAAGAATAATCGGTCCGGTAATGTTTGCGTCGGTGATGGCTGCATAGACATCATCGGCAGCTCCATCGACGCTGCATTCTGCCACGGGATATTGGGGGGTTTGTCCATGCCCGCGAAAATCAGGCAGCAGGCAACGAGCTCGATGTGCTATTTCTTCAGTTTGGTATTGCCATTGGGTTGCGGCAAGAGTGAAGCCGTGCACGAACACGACTGTTACTGCGCTATCTTCAGGGCCGGTGAGGAAATAGGTATTTTTGCCCACTGTGCGCTTGGTCGAAAAATGTTCTTCCCCGCGTGGCGGTGTTGCCGGCACGCTAGCAAGCCCATGATTGCGCTTGGAACGTTTCGTTAGTCGAAGAAAAGCCATGCGTTGTAGTCTAGTCGAGTGCAGCATAAACTTAGCAAGGAACTAAATCTTCATGGGCAGAAAGGACAAGGATGGCTTCGCTGCAAGAACAATTAGCAAAACTCCAGAGCACTCAGGACTCTGATGCGCGCACTGCCCAACCGACAACTGCACAAAAAATTCGTACCATCATCGCCCGCGTCCTTGGCGAAGAACCAGAATCCATTGCTACGAGCACTCTCTTGCAAGACCTCGGCGCGAGTTCGCTCGATATCATTGAGATCGCAGTGCGCTTGGAGATTGAGTTTCCACAGCAGCTACGTAGCGACAAGGTTCGGGCAACCATGAGCATTGCTGATCTTGCAGTACTTATCGACGCCACCCAAGGGTAACGTGCTCAGTGGGTTAACTCCTGCCAGATGTGGTCATTGGTTTGACCCCATACTTCTTTAGCCCACGGTCCAAAAGCTCGATCGGTCAGCGCTATCATTGCTCGCTTGCTAGGACGATGCAGCCACATATATGTTCCCGACTGCCCAAAATGCCCTACCACATCGCTGGGCATACTCTGCCCTGTCCAGTGTGGGTTCTTTGCACCTTTGATCTCAAAGCCCAACCCCCAGTCGCAGGGTTTGTACATTCCATAGCCAGGCACGATTCCGGCTAGACCAGGAAATGTGGTGTGGCAGGCTTGTGCTACTGTCTGGTCGTCGAGAAGCTGTGGGAATAGCACCTCACGAGCAAAAAGCGTGAGGTCATGAACACTCGAGCGTGCGCCGTGCCCTGCGCTGCCATGCAATAAAGAATTGTGCATACCTAATGGGGCGAATACTGCTTCATGGAGGTACTCGGGAAAGGGAATGTCTGTTTCGCGTTCTACTGCCGCGCTGAGTAGCTCGAAACCGTAGGAAGAATAGATGCGGCGCTGCTCAGGTTTTTTGATTGGGTCGTCTTGGCTAAAACCCACTCCTGCGGCATGAGCTAATAGGTGTTTTACTGTAGCGTCCGTGGGACCGCATGGGGTATCTAGCTCAACAACCCCTTCTGAGATGGCAATGAGAAATCCGTAGGCACATAGTAGTTTTGTGACGCTGGCTAGCTCAAAAACGCGGTGAATATCGCCAGCAGTAGCAACGAGTGCGCTTTCGACGCCATGAGCATGGGCATTATCGCCCCAGTCAAGCACTGCTGCTGCTTTGTTGGTGACGTCCCATTGTGCCAAATGTGCTTCAAGATCCATAGGGCATATTATAAGGCTCCGCGGCGATACTGCTGCGGAGCCTATGTGTGGGGCCACCCGGGCTCGAACCGGGGACCGACGGATTATGAGTCCGCAGCTCTAACCGACTGAGCTATAGCCCCTAACACCATTCTTATGTGTGATTGCTGGGCAACCGCACGCAAGACTAGAAAAGTATAACACTAGAATGCTCTCTAGTGAAAAAAGGGCAAGTAGCTTATGGACGGAAGAATAACTTTCGAGAAAAATATGCAATAAGCTGCAGATTTGCAAGTGCAAGATTGGGTAGATATAGTTTATTTCGGTTGAACGCGTTGATGCGTTTCAGCTAGATAACATTCCTCCATAGCTCAGTTGGCAGAGCATTCGACTGTTAATCGAAGGGTCACTGGTTCGAGCCCAGTTGGGGGAGCTTTCTTCTACCGCCTACAAAAGTGTAGGCGGTTTTTTGAGTTACTGCTGTGTATTATGCGCTCACCTATGCGATAGTGGGGTTTGTGTCGTCGGCTATATTGATGACTTCGGTGGCTGTTGGTGTAGAACTGGTGTCGGTTTTGTTGTTGAAGTCTTGGCGACCAGGAATGACAAGTGATGAGGTACGTCAGGCTTGGAGACAAACTGTTGAAATGACTAAGCGGATGACACTAGAGGAAACAAACGAGTAATGCACAAAGAGAATGCGGATAGGGGTAATTCCACGCAAGTGTGTTAACAGCTGACCTGCCACCACTTCCTTCCCCCTTCCTGTGCTAAAACCCGTATAGTGGTGGGCAGAAGGTTCACAATAATATGGGAGGCTATTTTCATGATTCAATTCGTCGTAGGTGCAGCTGCTGGCTATATTTTTGGTACTAAAGCAGGGCGACGCAGATATGAACAAATCAAGAAGGGCTATCACACAGCCGTTAATTCCCCTATTACTAAAAAGGCAGTGACCACCACTCGTCGGGTGATTGCTAATAAAATTGATCCACAGCCACGGATGAAGGAAGTAAAAAACATTAGGACTAAAGATAATTCCACTATTTTGGAACCAGATCACGACTAATACAAAAGCTCTTGGCTACCGCGATCTCAACACAATCGACGGTGACCAAGAGCTTTTTGTCGCACTAGACAAGCCGCACGACGCAAGACAGCGGAAATAAATTATGCCGCTACCTGGTTATTTACCTTTTTTGCAGCTTTATCTGCGATAACAGCTGCCCAGATGATTCCACCTATCGCTAAGACATAAGAGATAGCTCCGGTGGTCAAAGAAACAAATGGAACATCCTGCACAAAAAATGCTGAAATGAGTAGCACTGCGGTGAGGGCAATAACGAGCATTCCTGTCACTTTCAAGATAGGTGCGGCTTCTTTATGACCCTGCAGCCACGCTGCATCAGATTTTTTGGTTTGTGTTGTCCGTAGTCCCATTATTGAATTGCGATATAGTTTTCCCGAGGTAGCTGTATTAGGAATACTTAAGCACAATGTGCTCAATAGAATCAGTCCCACAGCAGCGATGAATACAGCAGCAATCTGCATGGTTTTTCCTTCCTTATTGTGAACGTCCCTGCTCTTTTATTGTAAATAACCGCGGTGACCTCGTAGTCCTTCGTGATGAAAGATTCATCGAACCTTTACTTTTTTTAACTTCGCCCCTTCTTGCGCCATATTGTGCTTAGTAACGTCGGCTGCCGCTGTTAGGATAGTTAATCACTTCGTGTTTTTACTACTTGTAAGAAAAGAGCTCATGTCTAGTCTTAATGATCTCCTTGGGGATCGGATTCTCCTCGATGTTAGCGCTGATAGCTGGCAAGAATCCATAAGCATTGCAGGTGAATTATTAGAGCGCAGCAATAGTATTACTGCCGCCTATACTCAGGCAATGATTGATAATGTCACTGAGAATGGTCCTTATATTGTCATTGCTCCTGGTATTGCTTTTGCTCATGCCCGCAGCTCTGACGCTGTTATACGCAGTTGTCTTTCTTTTGTGCGGCTGCGTACCCCCATCACGTTTGGGCACCCCAAAAATGATCCAGTGCATATAGTTTTTGCTTTGGCAGCAGCTGATTCTCACGCACATATCGACGCTATGCGCAGCCTTGCTACCCTCTTGTCCACCAAGAGCACTCGCCAAGCACTCAGCCAAGCGCAGACCCCGGAGCAGATTGCAGAGATACTTGCTGGTGGTGCCCAACCAAACACAACGAGCACAACGAGCGCAACGAGCGCAGTGAAGAAGGCTCAGGCGAACGTCGAAAAGCAAGAAAGCACTGGTCACGTTTTGACCGTGTGCGGCAATGGATTAGGTACTTCGCTTTTCCTCAAAAGCACCCTCGAACAGGTACTAGAGCGTTGGGGCTGGTCAAGCTATGTTTCGGTGGAGGCGACAGACACAATTTCTGCAAAGGGAAAAGCCCAGTCGGCTGATTTTGTTCTCACGTCCGACGCTATCGCGCGCACCTTGGGCGAGATTGGCATACCGGTGTATGTTATTGAGAATTTTTCTTCCCCACAAGAAGTAGATCATGTGCTTCGTACCATCTATGACCTTGGAGAATAACCTATGCAGATTCTAGAGTTTCTTGTTAATGAGATTTTGTCAGTGCCCGCATTTCTCATTGGTATCATCACCGCAGTCGGATTGTTTGCGCTACGACGCAGTGTTGGTGATGTCATTGGTGCTGCCTTAAAAGCTGTGCTGGGTTTCATGCTCATTGGTGCAGGCGCTGGTGTAGTATCGGGCGCACTCGAACCATTGGGGGCAATGATTAATGCGGCTACCGGTGCACAAGGTGTTATTCCCACCAATGAGGCAATCGCAGGAATTGCGCAAGCAGAATATGGCTCTCAAGTAGCCTGGCTGTTGATATTAGGTTTTGGACTTAGCCTAGTCATTGCGCGTTTTACCAGCCTGAGGTATGTGTTTCTCACTGGTCACCATGCCTTATTCATGGCAACAATGCTGACCATTATCCTTGACACCGCAGGGTATAACAGTGTGACTGTGATTCTTGTCGGCGCTATTGTGCTTGCCATTATGATGGTTTCTTTGCCGGCACTATCCCAGCGATGGACCCGCACAATCACTGGTGATGATTCCATCGCAATGGGGCATTTTGGTACCTTGGGCTATGTTAGCTCGGCGTGCGTTGGCAGCGCACTGAATAAAATAGCTCGCCCCTCCCCTTCCACAGAGGATCTGCAACTGCCTTCTGGGTTAAAGTTCTTGCGTGATTCTATGGTCACTACTGCGCTTTCGATGGCACTGATGTATGTGATCATTGCGGCAATAGCACTGCCACGACTAGGCAACACGGATGCCTTTGCCATTTTTGAGCAAGAGGCCAGTTCAGTGGGTAATTACTTTATGCAGTCTGTCACCCAAGGGCTCACCTTTGGTGTTGGTGTTGCCATTATTCTTTTCGGGGTGCGTACAGTGTTGGGTGAACTGATTCCCGCATTCCAAGGCATTGCCGATAAGGTAGTTCCTGGTGCGATTCCTGCTCTTGATTGTCCGATCGTGTTCCCTTATGCACAAAACGCAGTGCTGATTGGGTTCTTTGCTTCATTCTTAGGCGGACTGCTTGGCTTGGCTGTGCTTTCTGCATGGTTATCACCCGCATTCGGTGTGGCTCTTATTTTGCCTGGTCTTGTGCCACATTTCTTTACCGGTGGTGCGGCTGGTGTGTATGGTAATGCCACTGGTGGGCGTCGGGGAGCATTTTTTGGCGCGCTGACTAATGGACTCATCATCACATTCTTACCTGCGTTTTTGATGTCTGTTTTGGGTAAGTTCAGCTCAAACACCACCACTTTTGGCGACGCCGACTTTGGTTGGTT
This sequence comes from Corynebacterium sp. sy039, assembly GCF_007904105.1. Lineage (NCBI taxonomy): Bacteria > Bacillati > Actinomycetota > Actinomycetes > Mycobacteriales > Corynebacteriaceae > Corynebacterium > Corynebacterium sp. sy039. Next base: position 1,630,978 of record NZ_CP042325.1, read on the forward strand.
GGGCTTGCTCATCGGATACAGCACTCACGCCGGACAGGCTGTGGGACTGATTCTCATTCTGCTCATTGGTGTTGGGGTGCTGGGGTTGGCTCTGCTTGCGCAGAAAAATCTTGCACCGCTAGCTGCTCAAGAAACACCTAAGGTATCTGCTTCTAGGCAACAGCATGATTATCCCAAAATTCCGCGCCCGCATGGGGCTCCTATTCCACCAGCCCATATTGAGTATGAGTAGTGGCCCAAGGAGCGCCTTAGCTACCAAAAGCTAAGTCCAATAGCTCCCGACGACGCTGCTCTAATTCCACAAGTTCGGCAAATAACGCATTGTAAGTGCGCTCATCTTCTGATGGGCGCATTCTTTGCATTTTGCCCTTGAGCAGGGCAATTTGGTTGCCGATCTGTTGCTCTTGCAATCTAGCCAATGTGGTGTCGATGTGTGGCAAGAAATCTTCTTCAGTAACGTGGAATGCTTCTACTGCAAGTTCAGATACTAATGATTTTCCTACGAGATCGAGCATATGATCGCTTACCGAGGAAATCCATTGCGCCCCTGATTGCTGCGCACTGCACCCACCAGCAGAATCAATTGCTTTTTTGAGCGCTCGGTATGTCTCATGGGTAAATACTTGTGGGGCGAGGTCGTCGAATCGCTTTCCCACAGCCTCAGGGTATTGCAGGGCAATTTTCAGACATTCGCGCTGTGTCCAAAGCCGCGGATCTTTGGGGTTGGGCAAAGATAGCACTGAGTCAGGTTGAGCGGCAGGGGCAGCATTATGAAAACGCTGTGCTTTGCGCTGTGGTGTACGGGGTTTGCGTGCTTGTGCTCGTACTTGCTGCACTACCTCATGCGGGTCTTGCCAACCAATCCACCCAGCTAATAGCCTGGCGTATTCATCTTGAAGTGGTTTGTCTTTGATACTTGCGACCACTGGAACTGTGCGACGCAGTGCTTGTAAGCGCCCTTCCACAGAATCAAGAGAGTATTGGGCAATGAGGGTTTGGAGTGCGAACTCCACCATGGGAACCCTTGAGGCGATAAGTTCGCGCACAGCACTATCACCACGTTGCAGACGCAGGTCACAAGGATCCATTCCTTCTGGTGCCACTGAAACAAAGGATTGCCCAGTAAATTTTTGATCCCCCTCAAAAGCACGCATAGCTGCTTTTTGTCCAGCTTCATCGCCGTCGAAAGTATAGATGAGTTCCCCGCGGAAGAAGTTATCGTCAAGCATGAGCCTACGGATCATTTGCAGGTGATCATCGCCAAAAGCAGTACCACAGGCTGCTACTGCTGTGGTAATCCCTGCTGCGTGCATGGCCATCACATCGGTATAGCCCTCGACGACTACCGCCTGGTGTCTGGTAGCAATATCACGCTTTGCCACATCAAGGCCAAAGAGTACCTTTGATTTTTTATACAAGAGCGTTTCCGGGGTATTCATGTATTTACCGAGGTTATCGTCGTCGAAAAGTTTTCTGGCGCCGAATCCGATTACATCACCCGATATGTTTTTAATCGGCCAGAGTAGTCTGCGATGAAAACGATCAATGGGCCCGAGTTTACCCATGCGCGATAAACCAGCAGCCTCTAGTTCCTGGAAACTAAAGCCTTGACGAAGTAACTGCTTGGTGAGAGTATCCCAGCCCTCGGGGGCATAACCGCACTCAAAGGAATAGATGAGTTCTTTAGAAAACCCACGGTTGAGTAAGAAATTACGTGCAGTGGCTGCCTGAGGTGTTTCTAATTGTTCTCGGTAAAACTTATGTGCTGCTCGGTTAGCTTCAATGAGGCGTTTACGGGTTCCAGGTTCTTCTCTGCGGGCACCAGTGGAACCACCCTCATAGTTAATTCGGTACCCAATTTTGTCTGCGCATATTTCCACTGCCTCCGGGAAAGAAACGTGCTCCATTTCCATGAGGAAAGCAAACACATCTCCGCCTTTTCCAGTGGAAAAACAGTGGTAGTAGCCGTGTTGCGGACGCACGAAGAAAGAAGGGGTGTTTTCGTCCTTGAATGGGCTAAGCCCGCGCAACGAATCAGCACCGGCAGGCTTGAGCTGCACATACTCACCGACGACGTCCTCTAGGCTAATTCTCTCTCGAATTGCCTGCACATCAGATGCCGGTATTTTTCCTTTTCTCATATGTCTGCTCAACCTCCTTTCACCGCAGATGCCACCCTGGGCACCGCTACTACCTCACATATCCCACGTATCCCAGGCGCGTGCCGTGGATTATTCCACAGTAACTGCCTTAGCTAAATTGCGTGGCTGATCCACATCCAAGCCTTTAGCCGCAGCAACGGCACAAGCAAAAATCTGCAATGGCACAGTAGCAAGCAAAGGCTGCAACAGTGTTGGGGCTTGAGGAATCCGAATCACATGGTTAGCGTAAGCGTCTACGACTTCATCGCCTTCCTCAGCGATCACAATGGTAATCGCACCACGTGCCCGAATCTCTTGGATATTAGACACTACCTTTGCGTGCAAAGAATTACGCCCTTTTGCAGAAGGGACAATCACAAACACGGGTTGTCCTTCTTCGATCAAGGCAATCGGACCATGTTTGAGCTCACCAGCAGCAAAACCTTCTGCGTGGAGGTAGGCAATTTCTTTGAGCTTCAGGGCACCTTCGAGTGCTACTGGGAAACCAACATGGCGACCAAGGAAAATCACCGAGTTGGCATTTTGCATATTCTTGCCCAGGGTTTCAATACTTGCTTTAGCATCAATAACTTGCTGAATTTTATCTGGCATGGCTTTGAGCTCACGCACAATAAGCTCAATCTCATCAGCAAACATATTGCCACGCAATTGTGCTAAATACAGACCCAGCAGATAGGATGCTGTGATTTGCGCCAAGAATGCTTTGGTCGAGGCCACTGCAATCTCTGGGCCAGCATGGGTGTATAGGTTTGCGTCTGCCTCGCGTGGAATAGAGGAACCACGGGTGTTGCAGATGGCGAGTACCTTTGCGCCTTGTTCTTTAGCGTGGCGCACTGCCATGAGCGTGTCCATCGTCTCACCAGATTGAGATAACGCAACCACCAGGGTTTTCTCATTCACAATGGGGTCGCGGTAACGGAACTCATGCGCGAGCTCTACTTCAGTAGGGATACGACACCAATGCTCAATGGCGTAGCGTGCCACTTGACCAGCATAAGCAGCTGTACCACAGGCAATAACAATGATTTTGTCTATACTGCGTAGCACTGCCTCATCAATGTGGAGTTCGTCGAGAGTGAGCTTGTTATTCTCATCAAAACGCCCCATGAGGGTTTCGCGCACGGCAGTGGGTTGGTCATGAATCTCTTTGACCATGAAGAAGTCATAGCCGCCTTTTTCAGCAGCAGAAATATCCCACTCCACCACAAATTTCTTGCCCTCATCAGGGTTATTGTCAAAATCAGTAATGTCATAACCTTGTGCGGTAAGCGTAATCACTCGGTTATCTGTCAGCTCGACGACGTCTTTCGTGTATTCAATAAAACCACTGACATCAGAACTCAGGAAGAACTCCCCCTCGCCTACACCAACCAGCAAGGGTGAACCAGAGCGCGATGCCACAATACGATCCGGGCATTGCTTATGAATAGCCAGAAGGGTAAACGCCCCCTCCAAACGCTTACTGGTCAGGCGCATGGCATGGCTTAAATCGCCTTGAGCCTGCGCGTCGTGAGCAAAAATATCAGCTAAGAGCGTAGCTGCTACCTCTGTGTCTGTTTCAGAAACAAAGTTATAGCCTTTATCAGTGAGCTCTTTTTTTAACTCAGCATAGTTTTCAATAATGCCATTGTGGACAACAGCAACCTGACCATCGGCAACAATATGCGGATGCGCATTAGTATCACTGGGCGCACCATGAGTTGCCCAACGCGTATGCCCAATGCCAACCTGAGCACTGCCTAGTGGTGATTGGGTGATAGCGTCTTCTAAAACCGCAACTTTTCCAGTTTTTTTACAAAAAGCAATGCCCTTTTCAGAGGCAACGGCAATACCTGCGGAATCATAACCGCGATATTCCAAACGTTTAAGCCCCTGTAAAACAACATCTGAAGCTGTATATTCTGCAGCTGATTGCGAAGAGCCTACATATCCAACAATTCCACACATAGTGTCGCATTCTACTCCAAATATGCCTCTAGTGGGGCACGGCTTGGGGCTGCCAAAAGGTTCTACTAGCGTTCCAGGAACAACTATGCCACCATAGCACTATGAGTGGACAATCACGGTCACCCAAAACTACCTCAAAATTGATTGCCGGTGCTGGCACCACTGCACTCGCATTAGCCGGCATCTGGTTTGGCATTTCGCACAATAATTCCACCGATAATTCCACTAACGACGCTCATGCAACCAGCACAAAAAGCGCACGCCTACCCGCTGGTGCTACGCAATCCGCTAAGGCGGGTCGCGCAACACTCAAAAACTGTGAGCTGGATACTTTACCGGCAGAGGCCGAGGAAGTCGTAGCCGATATTTTGCAGGGTGGTCCCTATGAGTTTCCAGAGACTGATGGTTCTCACTTTGGCAACTATGAGCGCAAACTCCCCCGCCAAAGCAGTAGTTACTACCGCGAATATACCGTGGAAACCCCAGGTCTTGGGCACCGAGGAGAGAAAAGGATTGTCACAGGTGGCGGCACAGAAACCGACCCCGAGGTATGGTACTACACTGAGGATCATTACGAGAGTTTTTGCGCCATACCTGACGCTGAGGACTAACGCTGCGACTCTAGCGTGGCAACAAAGGACTATCCCAGGAAACCCGACCACTGTGCCGCCTGAGCAGCTACCCGCTCCAAACGCGATTCTGTCATTGACGCAATTTGATCAATAATGACTCGCTCACGTTGTGCAGCAGTATCAGCCTGCTCCCACCACAGGCGAAAGAGAGGGTCAAGAGTACCAGCGCCACCTGCGGAAAAATAATCGTAGACTCTAAAAATACGGTCGCGCTGCCGATCTTGACGCGCTAAATGCGCAGGCTGATCCATCACATAGAGCACCGCAATGGTTTTGAGCAACGTCACCTCAGCCCATACCTGTTCAGGAATAACTACCGTGCCATACATTCGCCCCAATGGCTGCCCTTGAGCTGCTTCTTGGGTAGCGCTTACTACTGCTCCTACATATCTGCCCACCAACTGCGAAGTCATTGCTTTGAGCTGAGTGTAGTCACGCAACCTACCGTGGAATTCTGCGGCACTGGCTACTACGTCAAGATCGCGCAGGCGATCCGCGGCGTCGATAAGCTGCTCTGGTTCACCGCCAAAAGCTCGTGCCCCTTTATGCGCCAATGCAGCTAATTCGACGAAGTCCCACAGCACACTTAATGTGATTCTGCCAGCAATAATGCCATCTTCTACATCGTGGACGCTATACGCAATGTCATCACTAAAATCCATGACCTGAGCCTCTGCACAAGGACGGTCATCAGTATGCCCCTGGCGTATCCACGTAAGAATGTCACGGTCTTCGTCATAGCAACCATATTTTTTATTGATACTGCCATCGGTATTGGTTTTGGTGCGCGGATATTTACAGGCAGCGTCGAGAGCTGCGCGGGTGAGATTAAGCCCAAAAGAAGTATCGCTCTCGTCAAGAATCTTTGGCTCTAGGCGAGTTAAAATCCGCAGCGTTTGCGCATTTCCCTCAAAACCACCACAGTCTTGTGCGACCTGGTCGAGCGCACGCTCACCATTATGCCCATACGGTGGATGCCCAATGTCGTGAGTAAGACCAGCCATCTCGCATAAATCAGCATTTAAGCCCAACCCGCTACCGATGCCACGCGCTATTTGTGCCACTTCAAGAGAATGAGTAAGCCGAGTACGCGGCGTATCACCAATCCCAGGTGCCACTACCTGTGTTTTATCAGCTAAACGACGCAGCGCCGCAGAATGCAACACCCGCGCACGATCACGCGCAAAAGGGTGACGGGTGTCAGTGTGCGCAATGAGCACACTTCCCTTTTCCCCTTCTGAATACCGGCGCTGACAATCCTGATCAATGTAGTGGTAGCTCACCCTTGACGATTCTAGACGATTCTCGTGCCTCGCCCAGCAATCCAGCGTCGATAGACTGCAACCAGGGCGAATATATTAACCACAAGCCACATCACACCATAAATAATCGACCGAGCACTCGGATTATTGACTTTCAGTTCCCAACCAAAAGACAACACAATGAGCACAGCAAAAGTAACCAACGCGCATAATGCCACAGGCCTACGTGCAGTAATAACAACACAACCCAAAAACGCCACCACAAAGCCACAACCAGTACCAACAATAAACCACATTGCCGCCTCTACAACCGGAGTAAAGCTAGCACCAACACCTAAGAGCACATCCGTACCAGTTTCGATTGCTAACGCTGCCCCAGTACACACAGCCCCAAGCATAATGCTCACAAACGCGCCTGCATCAGCAAAAACCAAAGCAGCACAAAAACCAATCCATAACCACAACCACGGAAAAGCAACCAAAGAAATGAGAAAATCAGAACTAATCTTCGCTTCAAGAGAAGAAAGAAAAGGTAAAACTACTAAGAAACAAAGGATATAGGATATATGCGTATGTAATTTTCCATAATTGCGGTGGTTGCGCATACTGTAATCCCTTCATAGACGCCCGACAAGCTCAGTATCACCGCCATAGGAAAGACTGTCAAAAGATATTTAAGCTATCCACCTAGCTGCACATTTCATCATGACGCGAAACAACACTCATCACATACCACCTGAGTCAACTAACGCAAAAACTCCCCGCCAGCTAAGAATCATGTACTGATCCAACCAGCGGGGAGCTTTCAACTCTTAAGCAAGAATTACGCTGCGCGCAGATGTCCGCCAGTAGTAACTTTAGGACGGTCTTTCTTCGCCACAGTCTTAGCCTGCTTAGCGACGTTATCCTTCACGCTTTCAGAAATAACGGTCTTAGGTGCAGGCTTAGATTCTGGTTTAGAATCGGCAGGTTCGTCCTGCTCAGGCTCTACAACGGTGGTAACAACCTCACCCTGCTCAACCTCTGTGTCTGTGTCAGGCACAGTTGGTGGAACAACAGGCTTAACCGGTTCCTCACGTTCTTCAGGACACTCAGCTGGCTTCACAGGTTTCTCCTGCTCAGGTTCCTGTGGTTCTTCAGAAGGAGTAGGTTCCTGAGTTTCCTCACTTGGAGTTGGTTCCTCAGACTCCCGTGGTTCCTCAGTTTCCTTGGAAGGCTTAGCAGGTTCAACCTCCTCTTCGTCAGAAGGCGTAGGTTCTTCAGATTCCTGTGGCTCGTCAGAAGGAGTTGGTTCCTCAGACTCTACAGGCTCCTCACTAGGTGGCACCTCAGTCTCTTCATCAGGACAAAGAGTAATATGCTGGAAACCCTGATCACAATTATCCTCAGCACCATATAGTGCGCCATAATAATTCACCGCAGGATTCAAGTGAAGATTAAACGTATTTACATACTTCTCATATCTATCACCACCAGCCTCGATATCGTTACCAATCATGTCAAAACGATTCGTATTACGAGTAACTGCACAGGTTCCCACACTTGTTAAACCATGGCGAGTACCCTGATCAGCATACAAAGCAGCAATCTTCTCATTCTCTAGGGCGATTTCTTTATTACGCTGAACAATCTCTGCTTTACGAGCTGAAGACGCAGACTCATCCTCATGAATCATCGGAATAGACGCAGGAGGCAACTCATTAGTAAGCCCCCAGTGATAACTTTTCAGACTCTGACACCCCTCCTCAGCGCTACCAAACACATCTTGGCTAGAGCATTTCCACATCACATTATCAACGCGAATCGGAATATAGGTATCTTCACCAACAGCCTCCACAGTACCGGTGACCTCAAAAGTATAGACACCACCCACACTGCCCAAACTAATCTGGTAGAAATTCCACTCAGGCTGATACGAAAAAGACGAAGGATTCACACCACGAGGCTGCCCTAACTTCTCTGATTCCTCGGCAGTAAACTTATAAAACGGAGTAATACCATACGTAGCATCACGCTCAACATTAGATAAATCTAATTCAGAACTATCCTTGATAGGAACCTGATAATCAACCATACGCACAGGCATAAAACTCGTATAAAGATCTATATCTTCGTTAGGCTTAACAGGCATATGCGTCAATTTGATAGACACGTCTTTGACCGTAGATGGGATCATGATCTGTGCATTCTTCGAGGTTTGGATTTGATCCTCACCCATCGCCAATGGCGCTACCTGCACTTGCCAGGTAACCTGTGTTTCATCCCCCACTTGCTTCACACAGGTAGAACCCGTATCACAGTTCACACCACCCCAAAAACCATGAACATTATCAGCACCACCGGCTAATACCGAGGGGGGGGGGATAGAAAACCCGCACCAAGCACACCAACGGCAACCACAGCCGCAGCACGCTTAGCAAAACGATTCAACAACATTATTTCCTCTATTCTCCTAGGAAAAAGAACAAAAAAAGCACTTTCCAAGCCATCCCAGCCATAACATACAAAGCTGAGAAAAACCTAAAAGCATTTCTCATCATAACCCAAGACATGAAGAAAGTCCTAGCACCAACTGGCACTAGGACTCCACAGAAGAACAGGCGGTGACAGGCAAGCAAACAGACAAACAGGGCAAGGAAGTTACTTAAGCGATTTCTGTATCTACATCGTGCTCAATAGATGGAGCAGATTTTCGTCCTAAAAACTGACTCAGCCCAATGAGAAACGTCGCAATAGCTATTGCAGTCCAAACGATGACAGAGAACGCGTATCCCACACGATCTGCACTATATCCACCCAAGATTGCTCCTAGTGGAACCACCGCCATAACAAACGTTCGCATTGAAGAAAGTCCCACGCCGATTTTCCCTTGAGGCAGCTGGCTAACAAAGTAGTTCATTGCGGAGACGTTGATGAACGTGGCTGCTATCGACCACAGTGCGCCCGAAATTGCCGTGAAAATGAATGCTGGCGCGTCACAAATAACCACGAACAGAAAAAACAGTGCTGAGAGCACCTGACCAAAAGTTGCTAGCGTAATCATTTTTGCGAAATCGAAACGGTCAATGAGTCGTACTACCAACACTGATGCAAAAAGAGCTGCAAGGGCGTCGATTATGTTCAGGGTTGAAAAGCCCGACGGATTCATTCCTACTTCCCGCAGCAAGAACAGCGATTGTGGAGAGTCGATAAAGGCCAATCCAAGGTTTCCTGCGGCAATGAGTAGTACCGGTATCAGACGTTCCTTACTCTGTGCAATGAATAAGAAGCCGCTAAGAAGCGTTCCTTTACCGTCAGTGTCCTCTAGCTGGCTAGAGCTTTCGTCAATGTTGGTATCGCTAACATTCTGAACCATTCTTCTTACCGGGAATGCAATCATTGCTAGGGCACACATCGCGAGTGCTGCTGCCCCAATATATCCTTCCCTATAGAATTCCCCTGCTGCAATCAGTGCTACCACACCAGGGGCAGCAATACCGATCATCTTGTCTGCAGATTCAAGCTGGGCAACCAGCTTGGAATTTCCCACAATTTTTTGGATTGATACCGCTGTAATTATTTGAGAGTTGTCGATGAAAATACCGACAAACGATTGAAGAACCTGAAGAACCAGAATGGTCCAAAATGACAATCCTCCAGACAAATAAAGAAAAGCAAATGCCGTGAGGAGAGCAGCCTTAACCGTCAAGGCGTAAATCAATACCTTAATCGGGTCTAAAGAGTCGACCAACTTCCCAATGGGTACAGCGGAAACTAAGTACAAGACAATCGAGAGAGAACTCAGAAATCCCAGCTCCGTACCCGTGAATCCAAGCTGATTTACTACGACAAGTTGCGTTATTAGATCTACAGTGCGTCCGGCGAAAGCGTCGAACATATTGGAACTGGCATAGTATCGTTCAATACGTCTCATACTTTTCCTCGCTGATCAATCGTGACTGTAACTCAAAACGCCCGTTAGGGCATGCAATAAACGTAGCAAAGCGCGGTTGGCTAAAGACTTTTCTCTTGAATCTAACCTAGTTGGAAAGCTCCCATCAGAACCTAAGAAACACAGAAAAGTCCTAGCACTGGTTAGTGCCAGGACTTTTAGTTTTCTAAGGAACAGGATTACGCTGCGCGCAAGTGACCACCAGTAGTAACTTTAGGACGGTCTTTCTTCGCAACAGTCTTAGCCTGCTTAGCGACGTTATCCTTCACACTTTCAGAAATAACGGTCTTAGACTCAGGGTTAGATTCTGGCTTAGAATCGGCAGGTTTATCCTGCTCAGGTTGAGCAGGTTTGCCTTCAGGTTCAACAATGGTAGTGACAACCTCAGAATCAGTGTCCGCGTCAGGAGGTGTCGACGAAACAACAGAAACCTTAGGCTCCTCACGCTCCTCAGGACGCTCACCAGGCTTCACAGGCTTATTTTCCTCAGATTCCTGTGGCTCCTCGCTAGAAGTTGGTTCTTCAGTTTCCTTAGAAGGCTTAGCAGGCTCAACCTCCTCCTCAGAAGGCGTAGACTCTTCAGATTCCTGTGGCTCGTCAGAAGGCGTTGGTTCCTCAGACTCTACAGGCTCCTCACTAGGTGGAACCTCAGTCTCCTCATCAGGACAAAGAGTAATATGCTGGAAACCCTGATCACAGTTATCCTCACGACCAAGCAGTGAACCATAATAATCCAGCCCAGGATTCAAGCGAAGATTAAACGTATTCACATATTTCTGATAGCGAGCACTACGATCAGGATAAAGATCAACACTAATCGTATCAAAGCGATCCGTATTCAGCGTTGGCACACATGTATCGGCATAATACAGACCATGTTCAGTCCCTCTATTCTTATACACATTAACAATCTCTTCATGGGTATATTCAGACTGCTCTTTCGTCATCACAGGAGGTAATTCACCGCTTTGAGCCCAATCATAATTACTCTTCAGCGGTGCACACCCTTCCTCAGCACTACCAAATTGATCTTCGGAAGAACATTTCCATATCAGATTGTCAACACGAATTGGCACATACGTATCCTCACCAACAGCCTCTACAGTACCGGTGACCTCAAAAGTATAAACACCAGCATCATTCCCCAAATTAATCTGGTAAAAATTCCACTCAGGCTGATCAGCAAAAGACGAAAGCTCAACACCCCAAGGCTGCCCTAACTTCTCTGATTCCTCAGCAGTAAACTTATAAAACGGAGTAATACCATACGTAGCATCACGCTCAACATTAGATAAATCTAATTCAGAACTATCCTTAATGGGAACCTCATAATCCACTTCCTGTGCAGGAGCAGACTTTAACTCAGCAATAACTTCCCCATCATCTTCAAGAGCCCCTCCTACAGTATTGCCCTGAATATCTTTCCCATAGGTCTTATTAGGATCCTCCCCCTTGGACTCATCACCATACTCAGGACGCGTAGGCATATGAGTTAAACGAATAGAATTCACATCAACCGTTGCAGGCACCATAATCTGCGCGCTCTTCGAGGTCTGTATATGCTCCTCAGATTGTACTAATGGTGCTACCTGTACTTGCCAGGTAACTTCTGCTTTATCACCAATTTTTTTCACACAGGTAGTACCGGTATCGCAGTTCGCACCACCCCAATAACCATGAACATTATCACCGCCGCCACCGGCTAATACCGAGGGGGGGGGGCTAGAAAACCCGCACCAAGCACACCAACGGCAACCACAGCCGCAGCACGCTTAGCAAAACGATTCAACAACATTATTTCCTCTATTCTCCTAGGAAAAAGAACAAAAAACACTTTCCAGATTCCCTCAAAACAAAGCTGAGAAAAACCTAAAAGCACACTCATCATAACCACAAATTCACTCAATACACCACAACAAGCAGATACCACACCCCTCAACCAACCTCATACCCCCAAAATCACTATGATGAACACTATGCCAACGGTTTTTTCTTCAACGTCATCATCAGGTTTCTTCGCTAAAGCTGCCCGCCTTAGCTGCGTCGCGGGGATAAGCGCTGTGGGTATTACTGCCACCCCACTCTATGCCAGTGCCACCACGCCTTCCACGCACCTGACTTACCTGGCTGAAGCACCAGCATCGTATCCGCAGTCGCTTACCGACGCAGATAATGTGCTCAGTGAAGAAGAAAAAACACGCATTACCCAGACCATCACTGATGTTGAGCAGGAACTAGGCGCTCGGATTGTCGTCGTTATTGCAAAAAACTTTGATGGCACTAATCCTACGGTGTGGAGCTCACAAGTATTGAGCAAAAACGGTGGCACACAATCAAATACCGCAGTGTATGCCTTGAGCATGGAGGAACGTAAATTTGCGGTTCAGGTTGGCGAGAATTGGCGTGGCGGCAGCGTCGATAGCCTCTATGAAAACAGTATTGCGGTACTCCAAAATGATGCCACTGCGGTCGGCGCATCTATCGATGCTTTCCTCACCGCAGCCCGAGATACTTCCACATATATACCAAGCACAGAAACGAATACCAGCGCAAACAGTGGTAACAGTGCGCTCTGGCTCGGGGCAGGAGTGGGCAGTATAGCTCTTGTCGGTGGTGGCGCATGGGCGTACAGCCGAAGCAGGCGCAAAGAAACACACCAGCAAAACCTCGAGGCTGGGCGCGCAATTGCACCGCATAAAACCGAGGAACTAGAACAGCTGCCGCTAGAAACCTTGCATACTTTGGCAGAAGAGGAATTGGTTTCCACCGATGAGTCAATCCGCAATGCAAAACAAGAACTAGAGCTTGCTCAGGCAGAGTTTGGTGCAGAACGTATCCGTACTTTTACTCGCGCAATGAACCACTCTACGATGACCTTGCAAAAAGCATTTTCGCTCATGGGTCAGATTAACTCCGGGCGTATCAAAGACCCAATTGAAAAACGCAGCGTCCTAGTAGAAATTGTCTCTACCTGCGGGCTTGCCGACGACGCTCTCGATAAAGAAGCAGAAAACTTTGCACAACTGCGCAATGTGCTCATCAACGCACCAGAGTTGCTCGACACAATCACCCAGAAAACTATCGAGGCGAGGGCACGCCTTAGCGCAGCACGACAAACCTTGGATACCCTCAATCAGACGTACCCAGCAGAAATTCTTGAATCCATTGTGCACAATCCTGACCTAGCTCAGGTAAGTATCGAGCAGGCCGAGAAAAACCTCGAAATGGGTAAAGCTCTTGTGGCTAAACCTGCTGGGCAACAGAGTGGTTTAGTAGCAGCGATTCGTAATGCGGAAGAAGCATTAGCACACGCTGATAATTCTTTGAGCGCCATTGAGCACGCACAAGACAATATCTTGTTGGCGAAAGAACAACTGCCTGCACTCAAAGCAGAAATCGATGAAGAAATCACCGAGGCATTACACCTGCGCGAACAAGGACAACAGCAAGGCACAGCTGCAGACTGGGCCGAACTTGACGCTATCGTCGCTGCTGCACAAGGCGCACTCGAAACAGTACGAAATAAGAAAAACGATCCGCTTGGCTCGTGGACACTACTGACCGACATTGACTCTCGTCTAGACGAACAACTCGATGTGCTACGCGAGCAAACAAGCCAGCATGAGCGTCAGCTGCGGATTTTTGACCAGCAAGCCGCAGCAGCACAAGCAGCAATCCAAGCCGCTAATGACTTCATCTCTACGCGTGGTCGTGTCATTGGTTCTCGTGCACGCACTCAGCTTGCCGACGCCCAGCAACTCTTTGCCCAAGCCCTACAAAATAGAATCACGCACACACGCACTGCTACCCAGCAAGCTCGACAAGCAGCAGAAAGTGCGAAAAGTGCATTGCGTCATGCGCGTCATGATGAGGATTCTTATCAGCGTCGCAATACTGGTGGTGGCTCCGGTACCTCTTTCCTCACTGGCATGGTGCTCGGGCAGATTCTCGGCGGAAACTCCGGCGGATTTGGCGGCGGTTTCGGCGGTGGTTTCGGTGGCGGCTCTGGTATGGGTGGTAGCTTTGGCGGCGGTAGTGGTCGCAGCGGCAGCTTCTAACCGGGTAGTTTCTCACCTCGCTGCCCACTAGCGATGCACGTAACCAGTAACCCCATCAATGAGAAAACAACCATAACTCATAAATACAAGATCGAGCATAGGAACCTGCTCCGCAGCCGCCAAAAGCCCCAACTCTAGCCCCCCACCAACCAAGGCTCGGATAGTTGCCACCGGAGTGGTTCCCACCTTAATCACACGCCTACGGTGCCAATGACTTGTACGAGACAACGTATATGCTCGATCCGCGCACTGAGCAATAAGCTCAAACACTGTTATCTTTTCTTTTTGTAGTGTAAACACCTGACCATCACGGTCTGTGGCACGCATCCGAAAACTCATCAGTGTCCCAGGTGATGTTTCAATAAGCAAACGCTGTTGCCCATACTCAAGCACGTCAGAGCGCACTCTGGCAATGAGAGTGCCCTCTGGGGTTATGAGATCGCCTTTTTCCCAGGTGAACGTCGATAAGCTCATAGGATAGCGAAAAGAATAATGACCGGTGTCAAAATTAACAGCGAAATACTCAGCACTAAACTGGTGGAATCAAGCCGCGCCTCAAGAATGTGGCGGGTGACCAAAGAAAAGAAGATCTTTTCGGAATCACTGAGCTGAGAATCTGGCTCAAACTCCGTAATGGCCTGGCGCACGCCCTTATTGCCACCGGAAAATTGGCCGAGCTTATCCTCAGCAGCATCAGCGCTGACATACACCCAATCTTGTCTAGCCTCATTAACAGCGTAACTATTCCGATCAGTACGCACCACGACCCGCTTTGACCTACTGAACTTCTTGCCTTCATCTTCCGGAACAGCCCGGTACACCCGACCATCAGGCAACGTGGCTCGAATTTCAGTATGCGTGGCACATATATGCCAATGGTGCCCTAAAACTTCTACATCAGCCTGCTCAGGAGTTGGTTGCGCAAAACTGGCCAATAGCACATCGTCATTGCTGCGCAGCTCGGCAACTTTGCTGCCAGCCACACGGGTGCGATTCCACCTGGTGTGCTCCATGATTAGCAACCAATCAACCGAGAAGCCAAATAAGCCTGCAGCTCATCAAGTGGCACGCGCTCCTGCTCCATCGTGTCACGTTCACGCACAGTCACCGCATTATCCTCAAGCGTGTCAAAATCAACCGTGACACAGAATGGCGTACCAATCTCATCTTGGCGACGATAACGGCGACCAATCGCACCAGAAGTGTCATAATCGATATTCCAAATCGCCCGCAATTGTGCCGCAAGCTCCTGCGCCTTAGCAGTCAACGGCTCCTTCTTACTCAACGGCAACACCGCAACTTTCACCGGTGCCAAACGATAATCGAGCTTTAACACCACACGCTTATCGACGCCACCCTTAGCATTAGGAGCCTCATCCTCATGATAAGCATCCACCAAAAATGCCATCATTGAACGCCCAAGACCAGCAGCAGGCTCAATAACATAAGGAATCCAACGCTCGCCCGTCTCCTGGTCGAAATAGCTCAGATCTTCCCCGGAGCCCTCGGAATGAACACGCAAATCATAATCAGTACGATTCGCAACACCCTCTAGCTCGCCCCACTTAGAGCCTTGGAACCCAAAAGCATATTCCACGTCAACAGTACGCTTTGAGTAATGAGACAATTTCTCTTTAGGGTGCTCATAAAGGCGCAGATTTTCTGGCTTAATCCCCAGGTCAATGTACCACTGGTGGCGAGCGTCAATCCAGTGCTGGTGCCATTGCTCATCTTCACCCGGCTTAACAAAAAACTCCATTTCCATCTGCTCAAACTCACGAGTACGGAAAATAAAGTTACCCGGGGTGATTTCATTCCTAAACGACTTACCGATATTGGCAATACCAAAAGGCGGCTTCATACGAGCCGAGGTCATCACATTCTTAAAATTAACGAAAATGCCTTGAGCAGTTTCTGGACGAAGATAGTGCAAACCTTCTTCGTCGTCGACTGGACCCAGGAAAGTTTTGAGCAATCCAGAAAAAGCCTTTGGTTCTGTCCACGCACCCGGCTGCCCGGTTTCTGGATCGTTAATATCTGCTAAACCATTTGCAGGAGGATGACCATGCTTTTCTTCATAAGCCTCCAAAAGATGATCCGCACGATAACGCTTGTGAGTATGCAACGACTCCACCAACGGGTCAGTAAATACCTCAACGTGACCTGAAGAAACCCATGTTTGTCGTGGCAAAATAACGGAAGTATCCACACCCACAACATCAGGGCGCGACGTAACCATTGACCTCCACCACTGACGCTTAATGTTTTCTTTTAATTCCACGCCAAGTGGACCATAATCCCAAGCAGAACGAGTACCACCGTAGATCTCACCACAGGGATACACAAGCCCACGACGCTTGCAAAGGTTTACCACAGTATCAATGACAGTATTTGTTGCCATGAGGTATAGCCAACTCCTTATTTTCTCTTGAAGTACCGCTGGCTGCGATACTCTATGTAGCTTCTCAGCACCAATGCCCACAAAGCTATCAGCTATCTGTGCTTAAGTTTAGCTAAGCGACGCTAACCCCGAAAATCGAACCGAGTGCATATGTCACCCCAGCAGCAGCAAACCCAATGAGTAGCTGTCGCATAGCTCGCTTGAGCGGAGGTTTACCAGACAAAATACCCGTAATTGCCCCCGTTATCATCAAAGAAAAACCCACCAAAACCAAAGCACATATTCCTGCCGTCGGTGCGCCAAGCCCCAAAATAAACGGAATAATGGGAATAAGAGCGCCAGTGCCAAAGCACAAAAAACTCGACACTGCTGCCGACCACGCCCCACCTGTATTAGCTGCTGTATGCGTAGCCAAGCCAATATCCACGGCAGCCATATGTTCCGCGCTATTATGCGCCGAGTTCTGCATAGTAGCCAAATGAGCAAAAACTGAATCAGCTTTTTCTTGAGCAGATTCTTCACTCATACCACGAGCACGATATACCAACGCTAATTCATTAGCATCCACATCAAGCTGCGGCACCGCTTTTGTAGTCTCTGGATGAGGCGTCGAAGCCTCCAATAATTCATTCTGGCTTTTTACTGAAATATACTCCCCCGCCCCCATCGACAATGCTCCAGAAAGCAACCCAGATATCCCCGTGATAAGCACAATATGAGAGGAAACACCACTGGCCATCACCCCCAACACCAACGCCAAATTAGACACCAAACCATCATTGGCGCCAAAAACCGCAGCACGGAAATTACCACTCATGCGCTCCCTGCCCCGGGCAGCCAAACCGCGCACCACCTCTGCATGGATGGCTTCATCAGCACGCATTTGTTCTGTGGCATCGTCGTCAGCACCATAAGGGCTGCGGGCTTCCGAGGCTTGCATCATTGCCAAAGCAAAAACCGAACCAAATCTGCGCGCCAAAAACCCCAGAAAACGCGTCGATAAGTCGGGACGGCGCGGAAACCCCACTTCATCACCCAATAATGTTCGCCAATGTTGCTCATGGCGCGCCTCAGCATCCGCAATGCTCAGCAAAATGTCTTTTTCTTCGCCCTCTTTGTGCTTTGCCAGTTCCCGATACACTGCTGCTTCGGCACGTTCATTAGCAAGATACTGTTGCCAACGTCTAATCTGCTTGGCACTAGGCTGCGACTGCGATCTTGGGTGCTCAGATCGCTTACCATCTCCCGAATAGTTATGGTTTGTATCCTGCGCACCGCTCATTTGCTAGTACCCCCAAAACGGCGATCACGCTGCGCATATTCTAATACCGCATCATAGAGATCAGCTGCTGTGTAATCTGGAAACAGTTTATTTTGATACACCATTTCCGCATACGCACTATGCCATAACAAAAAGTTCGAGGTGCGCTTTTCTCCCGAGGGGCGCAAAAACAAATCCACATCTGGCATATCCGGCTGATACAAAAACTGGGGAAAGTTCTTCTCGCTAATCGCATCCGCGCTCAGCTCACCTGCCGCCACCTGCCGAGCAATCTCACGCACGCCGTCGACGATCTCTGCTCGACCACCGTAGTTAATGCACATGGTCAGCGTCATCTTTGTGTTATGCTGCGTGAGCTGTTGGGCTTGTTCAATCTCTCGGATTACGCTGCGCCACAACCGTGGGCGTCTGCCTGCCCAACGAATCCGCACTCCCCATTCATGGAGAATATCGCGTTGCCTCCTGAGCACATCACGGTTAAACCCCATGAGGAAACGAACTTCCTCAGCAGATCTGCGCCAATTCTCCGTGGAAAAAGCATAAGCAGATAAGTAAGGCACGCCCAATTCCAAGCACGCACGCACCATCTCCAGCAGCACAGCCTCACCACGCTTGTGCCCTTCCGTACGAGCCAGACCACGTTCTTGTGCCCACCGACCATTGCCGTCCATCACAAGTGCAATATGCTGTGGTAAAAATTGGCTAGGAATATGCGGCGGCTGTGCCCTGTCAGGCTGTGTTATCTCAGGTGCATTACTCACAGCACCCTATTGTGCCAGTTTTCCTAGTCGCCTGGCTAGTTAGCTCGATTATGGCGTGCACTACGCTTGATCCAAAACATTAAGACTGCTCAAACTTTTTTCGACGTGCCACTGCAAATAGGCACGCGTAAGTCGATGCACACTAGCCAAACGTTGTTTGTCGAGCAACTGATCTACCTGCCCCTGGTGCCCATGCTGCAATAGCCACATAATATGCAAAACCTCTGGATCGATATCTGCCGCACCACTCGGACGACACTGCACACACACCGCACCCCCAGCACCGGGATGAAAAGCATGATGCGGACCAGCCCGCCCACATTGCGCGCAAGCAAAAAGACTTGGCTGCCAGCCAGTCATATCCATAACCTGCAGTAAAAAACTATCCAGAATCAATAACGGATGTTCATGGTGCTGTAATGTGGCAATCGTATCCTTGACCAGATCGAATAGGGATTCTTCCTCAGCAAAACTTGCTTCGCTGAGCTTTTCGACGGCCTCCAATACCGCACTAGCTGCTAAATACCGCGTCACGTCGTCGATAATGCCTGAGCCGAAATACGTAATAGTATCTGCCCCAGTTATGGACTCAAGGTTTTTACCCGGGTACAGCTGGACATCAAGCTCTACAAAAGGTTGCAGTCTAGAACCAAACCTGCTTTTTGCTCGACGTACTCCTTTGGCTACGCCACGAATAAGACCATGATTTTTTGTGAGCAAAACAATAATGCGATCCGCTTCATTAAAATCAAAAGAGCGCACCACAAAAGCACGCTCTCGATAAGATTGACCACGAGCAACCACTAGAACCCTAATCTACCTAGCTGTTTCGGATCCCCCTGCCAATTCTTAAGCACTTTGATACGCAGGTCAAGATAGATATTTTGCCCAAGGAGTTTCATAATCTCAGGACGTGCCTCATAGACAATACGCGATAATCGACGCCCTTGCTTACCAATAATGATTGTCTTTTGCCCAGGTCGCTCCACATAAATGACCGCATGAACATTAAGCGTACCGGGGCGATCATCATCGGGAAGAATCTCATCAACCTGCACCGCCACAGAGTGCGGTAATTCATCTTTGAGCCCACGCAATGCAGCTTCACGAATCAGCTCCGCAATACGAGTCTCGGTATCGTCGTCAGTAATGTGATCATCAGGATAGAACTTTGGGCCTTGGGGCAACTGAGAGATGATAACGTCGATCAGCACATCACGCTGCTGTCCAGTCACCGCAGATACCGGCACCACTTCACTATCCGAACCAAGCAATTCATGCACAGCAATAAGCTGCTCGCCAACCTGATCCCGCGATACCTTATCAATTTTGGTAACAATCCCAATGAGCTTTGTTTTAGGCGCTACCCGACGCACCGACTCAATAATCCAACGATCACCAGGACCAATTTTCTCATCTGCAGGAATAGTAACCCCAATGAGATCCATATCGGCATACGTATCCTTAACCACCTCATTGAGACGCTCACCCAATAATGTGCGAGGACGGTGCAACCCCGGCGTATCAACGACGACAATCTGCGCCTTTTCATGGTGCACAATACCACGAATAGGGTGACGAGTTGTTTCGGGCTGGTTGGCAGTAATAGCAATTTTCTGCCCTACCAAAGCATTGGTAAGAGTGGATTTTCCAGTATTAGGACGACCCACAAAACTAATAAAACCAGAACGGAAATCTGCTGGCACTTCGGTGTACGACACCTGACTCCTTCACAACATTAGGGATATAGTTTGAGCACAACAGCACAAGCACGCAAACATTCCACCATCAATTATTTTCCTCAGCCTAACACACCAGCAACAGCAACTAGCGTCTACAGCTGACAAACTTGCACCAACTACGCGATTTTTTCCACACCAAATTGCATCTCAGGGTGAGCAAAACGCTCCTGCGAGTCAATAAGAGTAAGCTCGCGCGCGTCGGCAGCAAAGGTGTCAGAAATCAAATCAAATACACTCGATGCGGTACGAGCTAAGGCATCAGCAACATCATTGCTACGCACATAATGCCCAGTAAACAGCGCTGCCGTCACATCACCAGAACCATTGCGCTTAAAATCTAAAAATGGTGTTTGTACTTTCCACGCACCAGAATCATTAGCAGCAATCATCTCCACAGTGTTATCAGGACGATCAGGGCGCAACACCGAGGTAACCAAAATAGTATCCGGGCCAATTTTACGAGCCGCCTCAATAGCATTGAGCGTACTGCTTAAATCATGCGCTGCCACACCAGTGAGATACTCCAACTCAAAT
The DNA here is from genome assembly GCF_007904105.1 of Corynebacterium sp. sy039. Taxonomy (NCBI): domain Bacteria; kingdom Bacillati; phylum Actinomycetota; class Actinomycetes; order Mycobacteriales; family Corynebacteriaceae; genus Corynebacterium; species Corynebacterium sp. sy039. Next base: position 1,651,690 of record NZ_CP042325.1, read on the forward strand.
TGATTAGGGGTAATAATATCGGCAATAGGCACCACCCGATCACGCAATAGCGGTGGAATAAGATCCGAGACAAAGCACCCTGACTTCGCATTGCCCATAACAGGATCACACGCATACACCGCGCGTGGATTCACCTCTTTCACCCGCTCAACTGCCTCAATAATCACATCAGCAATATCACTACCGCCTTGATAACCCGATAGCACCGCGTCGATATCGCTATAGCCACCACGTGCCTCAATCCCCTCAAGAACACTACGCACTTGAGCTGCAGGGATAAGCTCTCCGCCCCACTGGCCATAACCAGTATGATTAGAAAAGTTCACAGTGTGAACCGGTAATACCTCATAGCCAATTCTTTGCAATGGGAATACTGCAGCAGAATTACCCACATGACCATAGCTGACGTGAGATTGTATAGAAAGAATACTCATATCTTTATCTTCTCTTATCCTGTCTTATCCTGATAAATTTTTCTTAAAAAATTAGTTATCCTCTGCCGCGGGCGCAGTATCTGCCGTATCGACCGCATGCATAGCACCTGTATGTTCCTCTTGCTCTTGTTCTGGTGTCAAGAGCGTGACCACAACCGACTGCATTCGGATTCGCCCACGACGATCACGACCGCCTTCAGCCTTCAACTCCAGCATCCCCATACGCACTGTAGTACCTGGTAGCGGCACTCGACCAAGCTCATATGCCAAAAGCCCACCAACAGTATCTACTTGGTCGCATATCTCCTCATCAAACTCAATGTTGATTCCCTCATCTCCATGATCTTCGTGAATCTGCTCCACCAGATCATCAAGCGATAACCGCGACACCACCCGATACGCCATACTGCCCGCAGCAGAAGCCACACCATCAGTCTCCTCAAGTGCTAACGGCTCAATTGGGGCAACCTCAAGCTCATCATATTCGTCAGCAATCTCGCCGACGATTTCTTCGAGAATATCCTCAATGGAAATCAGCCCAGCAATGCCACCATATTCGTCGACAAGCATGGCAATGTGATTACGATCATGCTGCATTTCCTGCAAAAGAGCGTCCAGATTTTTTGAGTCCGGCACAAAAATAGCCGGGCGCATAATCTCGTCTACTGTTACACTACGCCCGCCGTCGGTGGCATAATACGTGCGCTCCACCAGGTCTTTGAGATATACCACGCCCAGAATATCATCCACTGTCTCACCGATCACCGGAATACGAGAATGACCCGAACGAACACATAAACTTGTTGCCTGACCCGCCGTTTTACCTGATTCAATCCAGAGCATTTCTGGGCGCGGAACCATCACAGAACGCGCAGTAGTAGACGCGAGATCAAAAACTGATTGAATCATCCTGCGTTCTTCTACTTCCACCACGCCTTGCTGTTGCGCCTTATCGACGAGCTCGCGCAGCTCAACCTCGGAGGCATAGGGATCGCCCTTATCGCCACCAGGAGAAATAGTGTTTCCAATGCGGATGAGTAACCGAGAAAAAGGACTAAAAATAGTGCCGAAGATATACAGCACTAAGGAAGAACCAAGCGAAATGGAATACGGATTTTTGCGCCCGACAGTGCGCGAAAACACCCCGATAATCGCAAAGCTCACCAGAGAAATAACCGCAATAGCTATCACTAATGCCCAGGTAGAGGTATCAATCAAATGGTAGACGAGCAATGCAGCAAAAACAGCAGCTGTGGTGTCTAGAATCGTGCGCCCAAGCACCAACAAGTTGATGTATTCACCTCGCCGACGCACCATGCGCAGTAAACGTCGCACAGCGTGTGAGCCTTCTTCTTTTGCCATATTTTCCACACGGGCAACAGAAATAGTGCTCAGTGCAGTTTCGATAGTGCTTACTAATCCAGACAGCAATAGCGCTGCGCAAATAATCAATGCCGCGATAAACGGACTCACTAATTAGCCACCTTATTCACTGTTTTCGTCATGCTCACGTGGTTGTGCAATAGCAGGAATACCGCCGCCAGGAACCAACAAGTCTAATTGCGCCCGATCAGCTGCAGAAGGAAAAGCCCCTGCTCCACTAGGCTTTGGTTGATAACTCACACCACGACGCTGGCAATCAGCATACCAATCGCGCAGTAATTCATTCTGCAATGCAAACATCTGTTGTTCTTGGTCTGGTTCAATGTGATCATAGCCCAACAGATGCAAACAACCATGAGTGGTCAATAATACCAGCTCGTGACCTAAATCATGACCAGCCTTTTCTGCTTGGCGCTCGGCGAACTCTGGGCAAAGGATAATATCGCCCAGAATTGTCCCCTCTTGCTCTTCCACAGGCTCAGTCATTGTTCCATGTGGTTTCCCTCGCCCAGGAGTGAGTTCATCCATAGGAAAACTCATCACATCAGTAGGACCTTCCAACCCCATCCAGCGCATATGCAAGTCACTCATAGTGTCTAGATCCACTAATGATAGTTCTACTTCTGCATGAGGGTGAACATCCATCTCGCCAAGAACGAAGGTGGCAACGTCGATAAGCGCTTGCTCATTGACACCAGCAAAACCAGATTCATTTACTACCTCAATGCTCATTGTGTACTCCCTGTCTTAGGCGTAGTGTTCTGATTTTGGTCTTGGTCTTGTTGCGTTTGAGTTTCATAATGATCATATGCCTCTACAATGCGACCAACAAGCTGATGCCGGACGACGTCCTGGCTAGAAAGTTCAGAAAAATGCACTCCAGGTACGCCACGCAAAATATGACGTACAAGGCGCAAACCGGACTTCTGCCCAGTAGGCAAATCGACCTGGGTGATGTCGCCGGTCACGACCATTTTGGAACCAAACCCCAAGCGGGTAAGAAACATTTTCATTTGAGCAGGGGTGGTGTTTTGTGCCTCATCCAAAATGACAAATGCGTCATTGAGGGTACGACCACGCATATAAGCCAGCGGAGCTACCTCAACAATTCCCGCTTCCATCATTTTCGGGATCGCCTCTGGATCAACCATATCGCGCAGTGCATCATGCAAAGGACGCAAATAAGGATCAATTTTGTCATTGAGGGTACCGGGCAAAAATCCTAATTTTTCCCCCGCCTCCACCGCAGGTCTAGTCAAAATAATGCGATTGACCTGCTTTGATTGCAAAGCCTGCACCGCTTTTGCCATTGCCAAATATGTTTTACCAGAACCAGCAGGACCAAGCCCAAATGTGATGGTGTTCTCGTCAATGGCATCAACATATTCTTTTTGGCCATAGGTCTTAGGGCGAACAGCTTTCCCACGCCGACGAATAATATCATGCGCTAGAGCTTGGGAAATTGATTGTGGCGCTTGAGTGGTGACAATGCTAATAGCATGCTTGACTGAATCAGGGCTAATGACATGACCACGCCGGGCAATAGCTTGCAGTTCTTTGAGCACTGTCAGTGCGCGGGCTAGTTCATGTTCCCTACCAATGACGCTAATTTTGGTGCCACGGACAACAAAATTGCAGTCCAGTTGGTTTTCTAGAGTTTTTAAGTTCTCATCATTGATACCCAATATCGTATGAATATGAGCAGGATCTACTTCAACTGTTCGCGTTGCATACTCAGTGTGCGCCACTATAGGTTCACCATGTACTTTCTTAGTTTTCTCTGCACTACCATACATAACTGTTTGTGTACTCTCATGCACTCATACACTCATGCACTTTGACTGCACTTCCATCATATTGCGCTTGTGCTCATTGTGCAGTATTTTCCACGCGTACACCATCCATTCAGGTCTTATCCACATAAGATCATCATGACCAGCGCGAACTCCGTGCCCCAATGGCGGCTAGCGCTACCATGCCAGCACTTGCCGTTCTGAGCACTTCTGCCCCTAATTTGATTGAGGTAGCACCAGCAGCATGGAATTGTTCCAACTCCTGATCGGTAATCCCGCCTTCTGGACCAATAATGAGTGCCACGCGTCCAGATTCCCCAAACTCTAGACTACGAAAAGCCACCGTTGCCTCCTCATGGAGCACCACGACCATATCAAACCGACCAGCAACACTGAGGTAATCAATTATTTCTGTGGTGGAAAAAGGACCACTGACCTTAGGGATATGTGCCCGTCGGGATTGCTTAGCTGCAGCTATTGCGCTTTGCTGCCATTTCAACACCGCTTTATGAGTCTTTGCCCCCTGCCATTTAGCAATACAACGATGTGCCTGCCATGCCAGAATCTCATCTGCCCCGCCTTGGGTCAGCAAATCCACAGCCAACTCGCTGCGTTCCGACTTAGGCAACGCCTGAACCACACTCACCTGCAAAGCAGGTAACTCCTGATATTCATATGCGAGCACCACACCACTTAACTGTTCTTTGCCAGACACTGCGCTTACTTCTACCTGCGCACGCGTACCCACACCGTCGATAAGCTCAATAGTCTCACCAGGTTTTATTCTTTTCACACTCACGGCATGGCGACCTTCTGCCCCACTGAGCGTTATCTGCTCCCCCACAGATACCGCCCAAGGAGTACGCGCCTGCGCGTCCTCAGTGCCGAGGGCATTCAGATAGCCCTCTAAGTCATGAATAAAAACCGGCAAAGACACATAATCTCCTTCTCGCTTATCGACGCCAACCAGAAGTTTTACCTACGGAAATGATTACGGAACTTGCCAAAGAAAGAGCTCTCATCCTCTTTGCGCTTATGCACATCCGTGCGCTCTTTACTGGTGCCGCGCAGTTGCTCGAGAAGTTTCTTCTGCTTTTCGTCGAGATGGCTAGGCACCACCACATTGATATGGGCGTGCATATTGCCGCTGCTCTGCTGACGCAACCGCGGCATACCCTGCCCTTCCACAGTGATATCCTCACCAGGTTGAGTACCAGCAGGAACAGTGACAGTAATTTTTTCTCCAGCGAGGTTTTCTACCTCAAAATCCACACCCAATGCTGCATCAACCATAGGGACACTCACGCTAAAGTGCAGATCATCACCATCACGGTGGAAAACCGGGTGGCGCTCAATAGATATTTCGATAAATAAATCACCAGCAGGACCGCCACCATGACCTACTTCACCCTGCCCAGCCATACGAATGCGCATGCCCTCTGCAATACCAGCAGGGATATTAACGCTGAGATCACGCCTTGCCGCAACACGACCATCACCAGCACACTTGCTACAAGGATCAGTGATAACCTCACCAGTACCAGAACAGCTAGGACACGGTGATGAAGTCATCACATTGCCAAGGAAAGAACGCTGCACACTCTGTATCTCACCACTACCTTGACACTGAGTACACGTAACTGGTTTTGCTTTAGTTTGCGAACCAGTACCGGTACATTCATCACACAGCACGGCGGTGTCAATAGTTACTTCTTTCTTCGTACCGTTAAAGGCTTCCTCTAACGTAATACGCGCACGCAACAGCGCATCGGAGCCTTGTTGTACTCGTGAGCGCGGACCTCGACTACCAGCGCCACCACCAAAGAAAGTCTCAAATAGATCCCCTAAGCCACCAGCACCAAAGCCGCCACTAAAACCGCCGGCACCGCCACCTTGCTCCATAGGGTCACCACCAGCATCAACGATACGACGTTTTTGCGGATCCAACAGTACCTCTTGTGCCAAAGAAATCTCACTAAAGCGCTCGGCAGCTTCTTCTGTATCGTTAACGTCTGGATGATACTTACGTGCTAATTTTCGATATGCTTTTTTAATCTCATTATCGCTTGCACCACGATCAATACCTAGAATTGCGTAATAGTCACGAGCCACGGTGTTTTAACAGCTTCCTTTTCTCATTTTGTTCTACTCCTGGCGAGGTATTTTAGCCAAGAGAAAAATAATATACTACTCGCTATTGTCCAAAACCCTGCCAACATATTGTGCAACGGCTGACACCTTAGACATAGTTCCCAAATAATCCATATATGTCGGTCCTACCACGCCCAGTCCCCCCAAAGCCTGACCTTGCAATCCATAACCCGTAGCAACTACCGACGTCTGACTAAAATGTTCGTCCTCATTTTCATCACCAATACTCACATTCACCTGCCCCAAATCAGAAGCAGCACCCAAAAGTTTCAGCACCACAACTTGTTCTTCTAATGCCTCCAACAAAGCCGGTAGTCCTTGAGGAAAACTATGGCTTGCTCTGGTTAAATGCGAAGCACCAGCGAGAATAAGTCGATCATTAGGCTGTTCTACCAAAGTTTCAATTAACACCGTGGCACAAGCAACAAGGTGCTGATGAATATCAACAGTCACGCTGCCTTCTATGCAACTGGGATCTAAAAGTTGCGTCAACGATACCGACGCATCAGAAAGAGTCTTACCACCAAGTACCCTATTGAGCACATTGCGCATAACATGAACCTGCTGCTGGGTACATTCCTGTACTAATTCCACATTGCGCTGTTCCACTCGACCAGAATCAGTAATAAGCACCAAGAGCAAACGATGAGCACCCAGTAATACCAACTCACAATGTTTTACCCGAGCGACATGGAGATTAGGTAATTGCACCACCGCTACTTGCCTGGTGAGCTGGCTAAGAAGCTGCACACTACGTCGCAAGATATCTTCTAAATCCACACCATCTTCCAAAAACGACAGGATTGCCTTGCGTTCGGCAACAGACAAAGGCTTCACCTCATGCAAAGAATCAACAAAAAGACGATATGCTTTCTGGGTAGGAATACGCCCGGAACTGGTATGTTGCGAAACAATATAACCATCAGATTCCAACGCTGCCATATCATTACGAATCGTGGCAGAAGAAACCCCAAATTTATAGCGCTCCACCAGAGACTTTGATCCCACTGGCTCCTGAGAAGAAATATAATCAGCAACAATCGCCTGCAACACTTGTTTACGTCTTGTCTGCGCTGAATATGCCATCGTTCCTCCTCTTACCTTTACCCTTATTGCCGATCCTAGTATTGCCGGTTTCTAGCTCACGATTTAGTTATCTATCTCATCAAAGAGTATGTCAGCGATAATACCGTCGGCAAGCAAACGCCCGGCATCAGTTACTGCTACCCGGTCATCAATACGCACCAAAGAACGCTCAACAAAACTCTGCGCAACACGTAATTCACGAGCACTCAACTCAGCTTTATCAATGCCCTCGCGTAATCTTAGACCCAACATCACACGTTCTTCATGACGCTGTTGCGCACTCAACCATTCACTATCTGCAATGGGCAACTGATTCTGCGCCACAGCACGCGCATAAGTAGCTGGATGTTTGAGATGAGCAAAACGCACCGACCCCATATGAGAATGCGCACCTGGACCGGCACCCCACCAGTCACCATCACGCCAATAACATAAATTATGCTCGCACTGACCACCTGGTTGCGCCCAATTAGACACCTCATACCACTCAAAACCATGACCACGCAATGCCGTATCAATCATCTGATAACGATCAGCATAAGTATCTTCATCAGGTTGCGGTAACAATCCCTTTTTTAACTTACGCGCCATCCGCGTACCATCTTCCACAATAAGTGAATAAGCACTCACATGATCTACACCTGTAGCAAGCACCTGCTCTAAAGTATGCGCAACATCAGCATCTGTCTCTGTGGGCGTGCCATAAATCATATCCAGATTGACATGGGAAAACCCCGCTGCACGTGCTTCTCTCGCCGCCGCAAAAGCACGACCAGGAGTATGCGCGCGTTCTAGCACTTTTAACACTTGTGCTGACGCGGACTGCATTCCCAACGAAATACGCGTAAAACCCGCTTCTTTAAGCTCATCGAAGAAACGCGGCGAAGTCGATTCCGGATTGGACTCAGTTGTAATTTCGCAGTCGGGCGAAATACTAAAATTATTGCGAATTGCCCGCATAATCCGCCTCAAACCAACCGCGCCAAGCATACTTGGCGTACCCCCACCAATAAAAATTGTGCGCACCAAACGAGTATCGCCCTTGTCGGCACGTAGATGCGCAGCTAATTCAAGTTCTTTTTCTAAGGCATCAAGATAAGATTCAGTAGAAGCCTGCGCCCCCAACTCCCCAGGAGTATAAGTATTGAAATCGCAATACCCGCACCTTGAGCTACAAAACGGGACATGGATATAGAGTCCAAAAGGGGTATGCTCATCAATTGAGACGGCGTCGAAAAGCGGGAAATCGACCATGAATTTACTCACCATGTCTAGGATGCGTCAGCACTAGCAACACTATTTTTCTTGCTACGCACTCTAGCGACGATAGCATCAATGCGTGCACGCTCATTAAGGAATTGAGGTGGATTGCTACCGCGCATGGTACGAGCATAGTGCGGGTGCTCTTGAGCCACAGCAGCCAACCACGCGTGCCCAACAGAAAGAACCATATTACGCGTACGGTTATACAAACGCGGCAAGTTACTCAGGCCAGGATTCCGCGCCGCATACTCTGTCTGCCCCAGTTCCCACTGAGTCACATGGGCGAGATATTCCTTTACCAGTTCAGTGCGAGAATCAAGAGCTTGAGTTAGCTCACCAACGATAATCGGTGACTGTGTGATAGGAAACCGCTCTCGCAAACTATGCGTGTTAATCAGCACAGGAGTAGGTAAAAGAGCAATGGAAGATTCCTCACCAAGTGCTACAGTACCAGCAGCAAGACCAGAAGTAAGTGCTTGGTTTAGCCCATATAGCTCAGCCAAGATAGTGCGGGAATCCTGACTAGCTTCTGCAATAATTTCCTCGAACTCTGTGATGCAGTCTTCGACGAGTTCTTCATCCCAATCCGCAATGGCCTCAGCAAGATTTTCAATATAGGTGGCGACTTCATCACCGATATTAAAAATCTCTTGCACAAGCTCACGGTGACGCAGTGTTGCATCATGTACCTTCATGGCAGCGCCACCCCTTTTCTTGATTATTCCCAACCATTCACCATGAGAGCCAGTTATGATGAATGTGAAAATATCCTTAGTCTCGTCTTCTCTACGAAAGAAAACTCTAAAGTAGTTCTTCAAGGTTTGGGTGGCGGCTCGCCGTTATTGGCAGATAAGTTAATTCAGAGTTAGCGCTTATACAAATGATCAATAGCATCAGCATAACGACGCGCAACGATATTACGCTTTACCTTCATCGTTGGCGTAAGCTCATCAGCCTCTTCACTTAAGTCCCTATCAAGAATGTAGAATTTCTTAATTGCCTCAGCATGAGAAACAGTAGAATTAACTGCATTCACGGCATCTTGAATCTCTGCACGCAACACAGGGTCAGTAGCCAAATCACTAATCGAACGAGATTCTGGGATATTGCGATCCAAACGCCACCGTTTGAGAGCTTCCTCGTCCAATGTGATCAACAATCCCACGAAAGGCTTACCATCGCCAACAACCATCGCCTGGCTGATCATCGGATGCGCGCGCAAAGCATCTTCCATAGGACCAGGTGATACATTCTTACCACCAGCAGTAACAATCAGATCTTTCTTGCGACCAGTAATAACCAAATGACCAGAATCAAGTAGCTCACCAAGATCACCAGTATTAAACCACTCACCGTCGAAAGATTCTTTGGTGGCTTCTTCATTATTCCAGTAGCCGTCGAAAACGACATTACCTTTAACGAGAATCTCACCATTTTCGTTAATTCTCAGTGATACGCCGCCCACAGGCTTACCCACAGTGCCAATCTTTTGGTCAAGGAAATCAACCGCAGCAGCAGCAGTAGTCTCAGTTAAGCCATATCCTTCATAAATAGGCACACCGATGCCGCGGAAAAAATGGAGCAACTCTGGGCTCATCGCAGAGCCACCAGAAATACAGTATTTTACCGAATTACCAATTGCCGCACGTATTTTTGCATACACGAGCTTGTCAAATGCAGCGTGCTTGAGCTTGAGGAAACGAGAAGGTCCTTCTGGGGTATCTAATGCTTTAGAATACTCCTGGGCAATTTTTTCCGCCTGAATAAATAATGCCCCCTTGAGCGAACTATCCTCATAGGCGCTGGTTGCTGCAGAATTGCGCACCTTCTCAAACACACGCGGCACTCCCAAAATCAAGTTTGGTCTAGCACGTTGGAACTCTAGTGAGATAGTAGAAAAATCAGACCAGTGAGATTGCGTCGCACCGCCAATAGCCACCGCCAACGACACCGCCCGAGAAAACACATGAGCCAGCGGCAAGAAAGTTAACACGCGAGTACCTGGTGTCGCAATGGCACCAATAGGGTTAGTCAACACGGCACGTGCCTCTGCCAGCCAATTCGCATGAGTTAATCGACACCCTTTAGGGCGACCTGTAGTACCCGAGGTATATACAAGAGACGCAAGATCACTGGAATTAGTTGCAGCAATACGCGCATCAACTTCCGAACTATCAATGCTACGCCCCTCAAACTTGAGTGTTTCCACCGCCGAACTATTGATCTCCAAAATCCGACGCAACTGTGAATTAGATCCCTGCAACGCAGGCGTACCATCTTCACCCAACTCGAGGTGTTTTACTAAATCAGTGTGATCTCGGGTTTCTGTAATGGCAAAAACAGCTTGAGAATCTTCAATGATCCACTCAATTTGTTTCAAGGAAGAAGAACCATAAATCGGCACAGTAACAGCGCCAGCAGCCCAAATCGCAAAATCTAACAAATTCCATTCATAACGAGTCTCACTCAACAATGCCACGCGATCGCCCTGCTGAACACCAGCACTAATAAGCCCCTTCGCAACATCATAAACCTCAGTAATAAACTCAGCTGCGGTAACGTTAATCCACTCATAATTCTTCGGGCGGGTAAACAGTACACCATACGGGCGCGCCTGGGCAGTAGCCATAAGGGCAGTAAGACACGTTTCCTTCTCCCCAATAGTGTACTGAGCTTCTGTAGTTATTTCCTGCATATATTCTTTCCACCTAACGCAAGCACGCGTTTTCTTGGTAGGCGTATCGTCGGCAGCCATACCAGAGAACTAAAACTGATGTTTTACTCATATTTTAATCATATTTGCCACCAAAACTGTATATTCTCGCTTATCGACGTGGCTTAGCACCAAGAATACAGCTATGGCACAATAGCGCTTGTGAGCTACCAAGAAACTCTGCATGAACTCGCCGCTGCCTATCACATTGCCACTGGCTACCACGGATTTGGTGGCGAATACATAACCGCAAGCAACGATACGATACTAAAAATCCTCCATGCCTACGGAGTGACCTTTGACAAGGATACCGCTGCCGCAGGTGCCGAAAATTCTGCAAGCTCTGACGCACCCACTGAAGATCAATTACGCCACGCAATCCAAGCACGCCACAACGCACTCTTTAGTCAACCACTGCCACCAGCAATTGTGGCCGTGGCAGGCGATCCTCATGTATTTCACGTACACGTCCACGATGGTGCCCCAGCCGACCTAGAGATTCAGCTAGAAGACGGCTCTCTGGCCTATCCAGAACAAATCGACAACTGGACTCCCCCACGCACTATCGACGGCATTACCTGGGGAGAAGCGTCGTTTAAGCTGCCCGTAGACTTACCACTGGGCTGGCACACACTTACGCTACGCTCGCATGAGCTTAGTGCGAGCGCTTTTCTTGTGATTACTCCTGAACGCTTGCATACTGCTGATACTTTCCTTGACAAACCCGCTCATGGTGTGATGGCACAACTCTATTCTGTGCGCAGCAAAAATTCTTGGGGAATGGGTGATTTTCATGATCTGGGTCAGCTGGCGCAACTGCTTGCCACTGAAGCAGAGGCAGATTTTTTGTTAATCAACCCACTGCACGCTGCCGAACCTTTCCCACCGGTGGAAGACTCCCCTTACCTACCCACCACCAGGCGATTCATCAACCCTATTTATATTCGGATAGAGGATATACCAGAATATCTCGACTTGAGTGAAGATATTAAAGCTGACGTGCATACCATCGCCAATGAACTTCGTGCCCTCAACCACAGTAGCGACACCATCGACCGTAACCGGATATATCAAGCAAAACTACAAGTGCTGCAAGAAATTTTCCATATTGGGCGCGCAGCGGCACGCGAACAAGATTTCCAAGATTTTATCACTGACCAAGGCGAAGGACTCAAAGAATTTGCCCTATGGTGTGCCCAGGAACATAAGTCACACCATGCTGACTCAGAAACTGGCGCCCATGCTTTGCCTGAAGACATCACCCAAACCGCCGAATTCTATATGTGGCTACAGTGGATTTGCGACCAGCAACTTGCTGCCGCACAATCCCAAGCACGCGACGCTGGGATGCGCATTGGCATCATAGCTGACCTAGCAGTGGGAATTCACCCAGGTGGTGCTGATGCCCATACATTAGCGTCGGTTCTTGCTCCTGAGGCTTCCGTGGGTGCTCCCCCAGATAATTACAATCAACACGGACAAGACTGGTCCCAGCCGCCTTGGCATCCAGAACGGCTTGCCGAGCAGGGCTATATTCCTTGGCGCGATTTATTGCGCACTGTCCTTGCCCATTGTGGTGGCATTCGTGTTGATCATATTCTCGGGTTATTCCGACTTTTTTGGATTCCGCGACTGCAACCTGCCGCAACGGGCATTTATGTTCACTACGATTACAATGCGCTTATTGGTATCCTCGCACTTGAAGCCACACGAGCAAATGCCGTCGTTATTGGCGAGGATCTTGGCACATTCGAGCCGTGGATTCAGCATACTCTGGCTCATCGTGGCATCATGGGCACCTCTATTTTGTGGTTCGAGAGTTCTGACCATCATCCAGGTCCACGCTATCAGGAAGAATATCGACAATTAGCGCTTAGTTCAGTGACCACGCATGACTTACCGCCTACGGCAGGTTATTTAGCTGGCGCCCATGTTGCGCTACGTCAACAACTAGGTTTGCTAGGCGCAGACAGTGAACAATCCCATGCGGATCATGCACAGGATATGCACTGGCAAGCCGAAGTGCTCAACCGAGTTAAAGAACAAGGTGCTTTTTCCGGTTTAGCTCTCGACGCTACCGATTTCCATTCCCTCACGCGCCAGGAACGTGGCGATGTGGTGGATATTCTTGTTGGGTTACATCGCTTTATTGCTGCAACGCCTTCTGCCCTGACCTGCACAGCATTGGTAGACATGGTTGGCGATACTCGTATCCAAAATCAACCAGGAACCACTAAAGATATGTACCCTAACTGGTGCATACCCCTTAGCGATGCTTCTGGGAAAGCTCTTTTGTTAGAAGATCTTGCTGGTCTAGAACAATTTGCTCGCATAGCGCAGGCAAGTCGTCGCTTAGACACATAGGTGCCACATAGGTGCGCTGACTGTTTTAGAGAAGACTCACAAGCCACGCGATGAAAACTACCGCAAGCAATAAATATAATGCCTGGGTAACACGTGATTGTGGGTATTTTCTCTTTTGCTTGGGTAGCTGTTGATCTTCTTTACGTAATTGTTCTGGGTTTGCCATAGTCGTATCGTTGTCTCTTTGTGTCACGGTAGCTCAGTCTTGACTTTGGTCAAGATGAGGTGCGCGCACTTTTGTTTTTAATCCTGTTTTTAATCCTAGCCGTCGGGCTACGAGGGAAAAAGCCCGCGTAATCCAGGTGCCGCACGCGTCCACGCAGCGCAACCAGATCAATGCTAAAACACCACAGAGCGGCAGCACGATCATAAGCACCACAGGGCTTTGCAGCCATAGTGGCGCTGAGGTTAAAAATTGACTCAGCGCATCTACTCGCGCAATAAACCACTGATATGCGCCGCTTATCACCACACCCATATGTTTTATAGCGCCCCTGATAACCCGCGACGGCGCAGCAAAGGCGTAATATCTTTTTCTCGTCCGCGTAGTGCAATAAACGCCTGGGTGTAATCATCAGCGCCACCACGAGAAAGAACCACATCTCTAAACCGCTGACCAGCTTGGCGCGCAGCGGTATCAGTTTCCCCAGTACCAGCAGCGCCTTGTTCTTGGAACCAGTCAAAGCCATCAGCGTCGAGAGCTTCTGCCCACAAATACGAGTAATAACCGGCAGAGTAACCACCAGCAAAAATATGGTTGAAGTATGTAGAGCGGTACCGCGGCGCTATCTGCTCTAGTTCAATACCTGCCGCCGCCAATGCTTCTTTCTCGAATTGTTCAATATCAGCAGCACTCAACTGTGCAGCTTGTTCGGGGCTCAAACTATGCCAGGCGAGATCAATAATGGCAGCAGCAAGGTACTCGGTGGTGGCAAAGCCCTGCCCAAATTGACGAGATTTTTCAATAGCGGCAACAAGCTCATCACTAATCACCTCACCTGTTGTGATATGGCGTGCATAGTTGCGCAAAATCACTGGATCAAATGCCCAGTTTTCATTGATTTGCGATGGGAACTCCACATAGTCACGGGGAACATTGGTGCCCGAGAAACTTGGATAGCGCACATTGGATAGTAGTCCATGCAACGCGTGTCCGAACTCATGGAAGAGCGTGGTGAGGTTATCAATGCTGAGGAGCGCTTCGCTGCCGTCGGCAGGTTTTGTAATACCCATCACGTTTACTACCACGGGTTTGGAATCTAATAGTTGGGATTGATTCACAAAAGAAGACATCCATGCCCCGCCGCGTTTCGACGGACGGGCATAGTAATCCGTCACGAACAAACCAATACCAGTGCCATCTTCTTCTTTTACTTCCCATACTTCTACGCCCTCGGCATAACCTTTAAGATCTGGGCGCGGTTCGACGCTTATGCCATAAAGGCGTTGTGCTGCGTAGAACACTCCGTCGATAAGCACTTGACGCAGCGGGAAGTAGTGCGATAGTTCTTCTTCATCGAGATCAAAGTCACGAGCGCGAACGCGTGATTCCCAATATGGCCAGTCAGCAGCTGTGATTTCTTCAGAGGTTGCCTCGCTGAGGAGTTTTAACTCATGTTCTGCATTTGTGACTGCTGCAGGAGCAAGGTCATAGAGCAATTCACGAGCAGCACGAGCGCTACCAGCTGTTTCTTCTGCAATTACGTAGTCTGCGTGCGTATCATAGCCAAGCAACCGTGCCCGTTCTGCGCGTAATTGCACTGTTTCTATCACCAACTGAGCATTGCTGGTTTTTCCTCGTTGCTGACTTGCCTCATAGAGTGCTGCGCGTGCTTGATGCGTGGTGAGATTTGCTTGCTCAGACTGTACCGTTGGCAATTCAAGGGGCAACACATATGTACCGCTTTTACCTAAAGCTGCTGCGTCTTCCGCGGCAGAGGCAATTCTGCTAGGGCTTAGCCCTGCTAATTGTTCTGGATTGTCAAAAGATACTGCTAGTTCTTTTGTATCTTTGAGTAAGTTGCGTCCAAATTGGTCACTGAGCACAGACAATCTGGTGTTAATTTCTTTAAGACGCTCGCGTTGGTGTCCCTCTAATTGAGCGCCACGACGAGTAAAAAGGCGAAGTAAATGCTCATGCAAGCGTTCGGACTCTGCGTCTTGTGGTGGGGTTACTGCTGCTATGCGTTGGTAAAGATTATGGTTGAGGTAAATATCATCGTCATGAGCAGTAAGCGCAGGGATAATTCTTTCTGCTATTCCTTCTAATTCTTCGGTGCTATCGGTGGAAAGTAAATTGAAGAAAACATCTAGAGTACGGTTGAGGATTGCTCCTGATCGCTCAAAAGCCTCGACGGTGTTTTCCCATGTTGCTTCAGCCGGATTGTTAATGATGTCTGTTATTTCTGCACGCTGTTGTGCAATGCCGTGTGCAACAGCTGGCTCATAGTGGGAAGGGTTAATTGCTTGGAAATCAGGTAGTGCATAAGGCAACGTAGAGGGGCTAAAAAATGGGTTTTGTGTGTTATGTTCGCTCATGTTTATCTATGTTAGTGGTTTTATAGGGCTAGCACTTATTTTTGTTTTGGGCATTGCTATGATGGTGTCCATGCCGCCACATTCTGCTGATTCTTATCCCGATTACACCACTGCCCAGCGGGTACTCTGCCCTGCAGGCACGTTTGTCGGAATAAAACGCAATACACATGGCACGCGTGAAACACATAACTCACGCACCTCGTATGCCCAACATAGCGCAGGCAATGCCCACAGTGAACAGCATTTTTACCCCTATATCAGCTATGGGAAACTCAGTAGCACCTATGGCGATGCGGTCTTGGCGAGCCATCCAGATCATAATGTTGATTATGGTGCTAATCAGGGTGCTGATCATGGTGCAGCAAGCGCCAGCACCACAACCGCAGTAGATACCACTATTCCTGGCTCTAGCTCCTCTTATGCCTTTCCAGGTCATGATTTGCAATTAAGTATTACTACGCCTGCCACCGTACAAAGCGGGGATGATTTACCAGTTGTGGTTTTTATTCATGGCGGAGCGTATGAGGGTGGCTCAAGGGAAGAACCGTGGTTTTCTGGCACGGGGTTTGCTGCACGCAATATCATTACGGTCACTATTAGTTATCGACTCAGTTTGGCTGGTTTTTTACCTTTTTATGCCGATACTCCTGGCCACTATCGCGGTGTTAATGACTGTTTGCTTGCTTTGGATTGGGTACAAAAGCATATTGAGGATTTTGGTGGTGACCCCACTAATGTCACGCTCATGGGACAATCGGCGGGCGCGGGAATTGGACTGTGGTTGTGCCGAAAAGATCACTATAAAGGAACTTTTCGACGTGCATGGCTCATGTCTCCTGCTTTTCCAGCTAGCAGCTTTGCTCGTCGTAAGACTCTGTTGCGGGCAAGCCTTGGTGTGCCGCTGACTCGAGAGGGTTTAGCAAAGCTCGCTCCAGAAAAACTCACGCGACGGTATCGTCGATTTCGCAAAATGTATCTGGATCTTACCGTGGGTCCGTATCCGTGGCAGCCATCTGAGCTGGCAGAGGTGCCTATTGTATTGAGTTGCTTGGAGCAAGAATTTTATAATTTTGCTCCTGCTATCAAACTTGACCAGTCTCGCTATGGTGCTACTACACCTGTGCGTGCTTTTATGCGCAGAATGTATCGGGTTGCACGACATTATCGTTGGGATTCTTATAAACAACTGCTCACTGATTTCTTTTTCCGGTGCATTATTGAAAAAACAGCAGCTGCGGCGCCGCATTCGACGTGGGTCATACAATACTCAGGAAGTGATGCTGCTCCTGGGGTGCATTGTGCAGATATACCGTGGATATTTAATTCTCAAGCAGAAATCGCTGGAACTTCCTGGGAGTTGTTACGCAATCCTGCTCAGGAATTAGTTTCGAGTTCTCATGAGCGTGCAGTGCGGTTTATTCGTGGTCATAAACCTGACTGGAACCCCTATGGTGACTCAGCTCAGGTACTTTCGGTTTCTTTGGCTGATGCGCACGCCACACTTGTTGCTGATCCTTTTGCACACTTGCGTGGTGTGTTCCGTAGAGATGAGTAATTCAGATGAAAAATCCTTTTAGTAGCGCACAGTGCGGTGACTTAATCGCGGCACTGTGTAGTGGAGATATTCCAGATGGGGTGCAGTTACATGGGTGTGTTCCTGATGAGTTCGGTATTGTTTGCACTCAAGCTCTAGATGTTGAGCAAACTAATGACTCTTTTGTGGTTAGAGCTGATCAGGCGCGGGCACCTTATCCTCAGACTATATGGAAATTTTATGCGGATTTACCTGATGGTTTGAGTCCTGAGGTGGTGTTGCCTCAGTTCATCACGAAGCATATCCCTACCTTGGTGGGCTATATGACTTACTCTCTTGATGGGAATACCTACACTCTTGGTATTATTACCGAGTTTCTTGGCACGGCACAGGATTGTTGGTCTGCGATTCATAATGATTCTATGCGTCCACGTTTGCTTGCGCGGAGTGCTGAGCTGGGGACTTGTCTTGGTGAGATTCACCAAGAACTATTCCGGAACTGCCCACACTCACATATTTCTGGTGTTGCTCTCGCCAATCAGCTCAATGTTCGACTTGATGAGTTTGCCCAGGCTAGTGAGCTCATTTCTCCTTTCGTATCATCAGCACGTCAGCTGTATAACCAGCTTACTCAGGTAGCAACGATTCCTACCCAGCGTATTCATGGCGATTTGCACTTAGGACAGATACTCTCTGATACTTCTGGTTTTTATTTCCTCGATTTTGAGGGCGAACCAGGCTCAGACAACACAGTCCTTGATTCTCCACTGCGAGATATTGCTGGTATCGCGCGTAGTTTTCATTACGCTGGTCTTGAGTTCCCACAACACGAGTTCTTATCTGGATATCGACAAACAACTTCCGACGAAACACTCAATGACATGGTGCTATCTGCCTATATTGTTGATCGGTTCTTATATGAAGTTATTTATGAGCTTAACCATCGTCCTGATTGGGTAGAGCGCCCATTATCGAGCGCTCATTTCATCCCTGTGCTGCGTTAACCATTGGTGCCGTTGTTTTCTTTAACAGTGCCGTGAGTTAATTTCTTACCCAGGCACCAATCACTCCCGGAACAACTCCTTCGCGTTTTCCTATGAGTGCCGCAATGTTGTCGTCAACCTCTACCTCAGTGATAATCCCTTTGGGCTTTTTATTGGATTTGGCACTTGAAGCAGCAGATTGCATTGGCATCCCTCCCATCATATTTGCCCCGCGTCCTTGTGCTACTGCCTGCATTGGTGGTGCAGAGTTACTTGCCATAGCTGGCAATGATCCTGCACCTGAGCCCGAACCTGACATATTCATAGCCCGTAATGCTGACGTACCTGCCAATTGCTGAGGTAACCCGGAAGTACCACTTGCAGAAAGTGATCCTGCACCACGTACACCACCGAGTGCGCCAAGACCTAGTCCAGCAGATGCTAAGGCTGCTTTCCTGTTGGCGCTTTTAGCATTGTGCGCTGTATGACTGTCGTGCGAAGTAGTTGTCGAACCAAACTGACTATGTCCGCCTAATCCACTACTTGCACTGCGTGTAGCAGTATGACCTGCTAACTCTGAACCACCATGTGTACCATGAGCAACTGGATTAAGTGCAGAGTTCATAGCTGGTGTGCTCATCGCGTTGTGAGAAGATAGCCCCTGCGGTGATGTAGGCGCAACACCAGAAGTGGGTGTTGCTGATCCAGCTCCAGTGTGCGTATTTGTTGCTGCTGGATTGCTTGCGATATGCGCCATTTCAGCATTATTGAGTTTTGCTGCTTGCGCATCAATTGCGTTGAAATTACCTGCCCCGGGTTGTGCGGCTGCGCTATGCGTAGCCACTGGTGCACCTGTGGCACCTAACCCAGATGTGTTGGTCCGCCCCTTGCCTGCAATGGCATCCATGCCAATCTCAGTACCTATTCCCCCACTGAGTGCAGCATTGTTGACCATAAGATTGTTAATCTTTGGTACCGCTGCAGCGACATAGCTTGCCAAAGAAGCCTGCATTTTTGCAAGATAACCTTGCTCTACTGCTTTACGTTCTACCGGATCAGTGATCGCCTCTATCGCTGGTAATGCTGCCGATACTTCACTGAGCATGGCTGCTTTAATCATTGATAGTTTGTCTACGTCACTGGCTAATATCTGAGCATTGGCTGCAAAGAATTCACCTTGCGTAGCCATCTCATTGATTCGAGCTACTGCTCTATCAAATACAACACCACTATTTGCTGCTGCGATTTGTCCTGCTACACCACGTAGCTGAGCAGCGACTTGTGCACAATGGTTACTCATATTTCTCCATGTAGTGCTTGCTGCCACAACATCAGCATCATTAGTTGCCGCCAACGACGCTGCTAGTGCTTCTATTGATGTTGCTGGTGCTACTACTGGTGGTGGGAAAAAGAAATTCTCGAAACGCGTTGGTGGACGCATCGGGAAAAGAGCCGCCTCTGCACCAACACTGCCACCCTCATCAGCAATATCCATTGCTCGCCCAATGTAGCTATTTTGCCCTGTTAAAGCTCGCAATGTAATACGAGCATTCTTGCTCAACCAAGAAAGCTGCTGATTAAAAGAGTTTAGAATCGTTTGTGCAGAACCAACGCCACCATGCAACACCATAGCGTGCCCAGCACCTAACTGGTCTAAGCCAGATACGCTTGAATAGCCGCCTGAGATTGTACTGACTCCGGAAAATATACTCCCTGCTAAAGAACTCTTCGATAAAACCATCAAAGTGTTCGTTACTGCCTCTAATTCTTTTGCATCAAGCGATAGATCCATTATTCCCCCACCTCATCTGATATATCTGCTTCAATGTTTGTGCTGCCATTGAACACAATTCTTCATAGTCAACTTCAGAATGAATACCTGAAGTATAAACGGTATAAAGACGACCATTAGGCGTGGCTATACTAGCCATACATTGCTCAGGTGGCCCCTGGAGCAAACTAACATACGCCCCAGCCAACATAGGATCTGTAATATCCCGTACCCTTGTTGTCTTTTCTTCCACCATCTCTCTGCTAGAGGTATCCACTCCCAAAACAACAAGATATCTACTTAGCCCTGATACATCTATATCAGGAATATCAAAAACAGAAACATCTTTTTCTTGGGAATCAAATGAACATCCGATATGTGGATACTTATGTTCTCCTTCATAAACTTCCCCCGTAAATTCCAGCCCCATCTCCCTAAACTGTTCCGTCGAAAGCTCGGCGCAGATATTGACGTAGTGAAAGTCAGGGGAATCTCGGTCAAAAGTTGCCACAGCGGACGTCGGTTTCCCTGATGTTGATGTGACTACCGATGAGGCAAGTTTTGACGAAGCAGCAGCTTTCCCCTCCTCTTTGCTGCTGCCTGCGGTAGAACATGCGCAAAGCACAAAACATATGCTGCACAGCATGAACATACTGTGCAGCGTTATGCCCAGGTAACTGCGCATATCCTTTTGCGTTGTAAAAATCATGAACATTCCTTACTCTTCTTTTTAGTGTGCTGCGTAGTAGACACAGTTCACACTCAAAAAGAAATAGACGAGTAGAAACGCAAAAGGGTTCCACGGGGCTAAAAGAGACGACTAAAAGGAAAAGTAGCAGGTAGCACGCTATGCGTTGTTGAGGTCACCGGTGAATCTAAGATTGCCAATGCTAAAGGTAGCGTCGTAAAGGCTGCCATAGCTGGTGTCAAAAGCAAAGGCTAGGTTAGTCGACGCGTGGGGACCAAGTGGCAGGTCAAGTGCGATAGTTCCTCCAGATACTCTCGAGGCTTCTGAGCCAGAAATACTTAAGGTTGGCTGCCCAAGTGCATTTGGCGGCAGTGGAACATCATTGTTGTTAGTAATAAGCACATAAACAAAGTTTCCTCCGCCTTCTTGGTTATACCCTGTTCCTTGCAGCTCTACTGAGATATGGAGTCCAGGATCTTCCGTAGGCTTTGTAAAATCCGTTACGGTAATAGGCTCAACTGGTTGGGCAACAAACGCTGGCGCAGTGGTAGTGGTCGGTGCTAGTGAGATTTCTGAATTAGCAGTTTTTTGTTCATCACTACAGGCACTTAACGTCATGGTGGCGATAATTGTCACAGCAGCAATGCTCTTTTTCTTCATTGATAATTCCTTTGTCTAACTAGCTCAATATCCACAACAATGCAGCCGCAACGCAGCGCAGTAGGCAACATGAGCGTATTGTTTTCTTCGTTACTATGATTCTAGCTTGTCTTAAGAGTTTAGAAAGTTTCGGTGTTTATTGCATAATGGGTTCGATCACAAGAATTTTACGCAGCGCAAAAACCTTATGGCCTTATTATTTGGGAGTGATAAGCAGCGCAGTTATTATTTCGCTTTTATCATTGCTTATTCCTTTTATTTTGCGCGATGCTACAGATACGATCGTCGAAGCGCTCTCCGACAAGTCGGGTAAATCGGGGTGGGCTGAGGCAAAAAGCCATCTCATGGTGCTTGCTATTGCGTTGCTCGTAGCCCAATTATTAAACACTATTTTGCGCAATGTGGGTGGATACATTGGTGATGTTATGGCTGCACGAATGCGTCAGATTCTTTCTACGAGGTATTTTGCGCAGCTTTTGGGAATGCCGCAGCGTTATTTTGATAATCAGGTAACTGGTACGATCATTGCGCGTTTGGATCGGTCTATTTCTTCCATTACCCAAGCATTGCAGTCGATGGCTAATAGTTTCTTTCCCATGCTTATTACCCTTGGCGCTGTGCTAGGTATTTCGGCATGGTACTACTGGCCTTTGGCTTTGCTCCTTGCCGCGATTATCCCAATTTATATGTGGCTTACTTCTTTGACCAGTAAACGCTGGCAGAGTACCGAGAGTAAGAAAAATGAGCAGATTGATCTTGCCGGGGGTCGGTTTGCCGAAGTTGTTGGTCAGATTAAAGTTGTGAAATCTTTTGTCTCTGAGCTGCGCGAATTAGATACTTTTGCTAAGCGCTATCGCCATACGGTGAACTACACCAAGACGCAATCCTCGTGGTGGCATCTTATGGATGTGCTGCGCGGCGGAGTGATGGATGTGATTTTCTTCGCTATCTATCTCATGCTGTTCTTCCGCACTCTCGAAGGCGCGTTTAGCCTGGGCGATATGGTGTTGTTATTGCAGTTGGTGAATATGGCGCGTCAGCCTATGACCATGATGAGTTGGGTGGTTGACACCACGCAGCGAGCGATTGCTGGTTCCAAAGATTATTTCGAGGTTATGGAGCACAATCTTGAAAATACCGTCAACAAAGAAATTGCTGCTGCTACTCAGGCTTCCGACGTTCCACAGCTGAGCACCCATAAACCAGAACAATTGCCAGAAACTGATATTGCTTCCGATGTCATGATTAGCTTCGATAATGTCAGTTTTTCCTATGAGAGCAACGAACCGGTACTGAACTCGATTAGTTTTCAAGCCGCCAAGAATCAACGTATCGCTTTGGTCAGTGAATCAGGTGGTGGAAAATCTACGATTGTTAATCTTCTCCTTGGGTTGTATCGTCCGACGTCAGGGCAGCTCATGGTTGCTGGCCATGATGTGAGGCATCTTTCAGCTGAGCAATTGCGCGCCAATGTGGGTGTGGTATTCCAAGAGGCATCATTATTCTCGGGAACGATTTTTGAGAATATCGCTTATGGTCGCCCTGATGCGTCGCTGAACGATGTGATTGCCGTCGCTAAGCGAGCGCATGCTCATGATTTTATTTCTGCTTTCCCCGATGGCTATCACACTGTGATTGGTGAGCGCGGTTTGCGTTTATCTGGTGGGCAGAAGCAGCGCGTCTCCATTGCACGAGCGATGCTCAAGGATGCGCCTATTTTGGTTCTCGATGAGGCTACGTCAGCGCTCGACGCAAAAGCAGAGATTGCGGTACAAGCAGGTCTTGATGAGCTGATGGTGGGCAGAACAACGCTTATCATTGCGCATAGGCTTTCGACCATTGCCGATGTGGATACAATCATTACGCTAGATAAAGGCGAGGTTGATGAGATTGGCAGCCCTGCTCAATTGGCTCACACTGGCGGCATTTATTCTCAGTTATTGGATTTAACTTTGCATAGTAGTGAAGAGAACAAAGCCAAGCTCAAGCGCTTTGGTTTTCACGGCTAAAGAACTCTAAGGAGTTCTAAGGAGCTTAAATAGACTAGACGGTCTAATACTGGTCTAGTATGGAGCCTATGTTATTTCCAAGTTATGCAGAATTAAAGAATCGTCGCACGTTAAAGTGGACTCGCTACCCTGATGATGTTATCCCGCTGTGGGTAGCCGAGTCTGATTTTAGCACTTGTCCAGCAATTACCGAGGCTCTTGCACGTGCCGTGGAGCATGAGAGTTTTGGTTATCCACCTGATAATGCGGGTATTGCGGCAGCAACGGCACAGTTCTACCAGGATCATTATGGTTATCCAGCGCGCCCGGAGTGGATCTTTCCGGTGCCCGATGTGGTACGTGCGTTGTGTATCGCGATTGAGCATTTTACCCGCAAAGATTCTACTGTTATTATTCCGGTTCCTGCTTATCCACCATTTTTCCAGTTGCTTTCGACGACCAACCGCGAAGGCGTGTTTCTCGACGCCAGAGATGGCATTGATTTAGCTGAGGTAGAAGCTGCCTTCCAACAAGGTGCAGGGGCGATTGTGCTGTGTAATCCTTTTAATCCATTGGGGTTTGTCTTTAAGCAGGATTATCTCATTAAGCTCTGTGACCTGGCAGCGCGCTATGATGCTCGAGTTTTGGTTGATGAGATTCATGCCCCACTGGTGTATGAGGGCACACATATTGTCGCAGCTGGTGTTTCTGACACTGCGGCTCGGGTGTGTATCACAGCCACTGCAACCTCAAAGGCATGGAATACTGCTGGGCTTAAATGTGCACAGCTTATTTTCTCTAATGCTGAGGATGTGCGCACGTGGAATGCTCTTTCCCCTATTGTCAAAGACGGTGTTTCTACTTTTGGTCTGATTGCTGCCGAGGCTGCCTATACGCATGGGCGCGAGTTTTTGGCTGAGGAATTGGCTTATCTGGATGCTAATCGACGCTTTTTGGTTGAGGAATTACCTCGTCGTTTCCCTGGTATCAAATTATGTGCACCGGCAGCTACTTATTTACTTTGGCTTGATTTTTCCGATACTGTTGTCCCTGGCAATCCGTCTGAGTTTTTCTTGGAAAAGGCAAAAGTCATGCTGAACGACGGTGAGTGGTTTGGTGAGTTGGGCAAAAATTGCGTTCGCCTTAATTTTGCTACTTCCCGTGAGATTCTTGACCGTGCTCTTTCTCGTATGGAAGAAGCAGTACAAGCACTATGAATGCCATAGTGCACACACCTAATTTTTATTCTTTGTTACTCTAGAAAATTTTTATGTCCCACAAATCTTTATTCGCTAAAACTAAACGACATCGTCTCGCTGTACCGCCTTCGGCATTGGTAGCTATTTCTCTTATGCTCTTTTCCATGTTCTTTGGAGCGGGAAATCTTATTTTCCCGCCCGTCGTCGGGGCTGGTTCGGGAGATAATTTCCTGCCCGCTACCATTGGATTCTTAATTGGTGCCGTGGTGTTGCCTGTGATTGCAATTATTGCTGTTGCACTTTCTGGTAGGGATATTCGTGACCTCAGCGCACGTGGCGGCACAGTGTTTAGTGTGTCATTCGCGGTGGCAACTTACCTGGCGATTGGAGCTTTTTATGCAATTCCGCGCACTGGTGCCGTGAGTTTTTCGATGTCGATAACACCTGTTTTTGGTCTGGACTCAACGCTTGCGTCGGTGATTTTTAATGTGTTGTTCTTTGGCGCAGCTCTTGCGTTAGCTTTTAATCCCACCGGTTTAGTCGATCACCTGGGTAAGTGGCTCACCCCTGCCCTGTTGGTTTTGCTGGGGGTGCTCATCGTCACGGCTTTCTTTCAGTTACCGGGTAGCTCTGCCATAGCCACCGAAAAGTTTGCGCAGAATCCTTTAGCCGTAGGCTTGCATGAGGGGTATATGACTATGGATTCGCTATCAGCATTGACTTTCGGCATTCTGGTTACCTCGGCGCTGCGTCATGCCGCTTTAGAGAACTCGTCAGCTATTAGTTCTCGGGAAATTGAGGCTGCCAGCGGCCCAAGTGGCATTATCGACGCTGATGATATTAAAGAACCCACCAATTTAGTGCGTATGTCTACTATTGCGGCTCTCATCTCTGGTTCTTTGCTCGCCGCTATTTATGTGGGTTTGGCTTTCATCGGGCACAATATCCCCGATGGGCAAAGTTTCGACGATGGTGCCGCACTCTTGGCACAAGCATCATATGCAATGCTTGGTCGCCCTGGTCAGATTGTCTTAGGGGCAATCGTATTGCTCGCGTGCATGACTACTGCGGTCGGATTATTAGCAGCAACGAGTGAGTTTTTTCACCGACTACTGCCGCGTTTTTCTTATCGCACCTGGGTCATCAGCTTTAGTCTGATTTCTTTTATTGTGGCTTCTTTGGGGCTTTCCACAGTGCTCACTATTGCAGTTCCTATTATTTCTTTCCTCTACCCCATTGCAATTAGCATTATTTTCCTTACTATCGTCGATAAGCTCTTCCCTGTGCTTCAGCTTCACTATGGTTTTGCGTTTGCGGTGTGGACTGCAGCGATTTTTAGTGCGCTGAGCATTGTAGTTCCTCACTATGTTGCTTGGGTACCATTGTCCGCAATGGATCTGGGCTGGATTATTCCGGTTCTGCTTGCTGCTGTCATTGGTACCGGGGTGGATTATCGACGCGGGACTGTTCTTTCTAGCGATCGTGCTAGGACTAGCCGGGAATAAAAGGCGTTGCTGCTGCGTTGTTCTGACAGATTACCGTGCTATTTATCGCTTCTTTTACTAAGGAAAAAATATGTCAGAACAGCTTACTCGCGCCCCTTTATCTATTTTGGACTTTGCCATGATTTTTGATCATGAGCGCCCAGGTACGAGTTTCCAGCGTTCAGTGGCATTAGCACAAGAGGCGGAAAAGCTCGGATACCAGCGTATTTGGTATGCCGAGCATCATAATATGTCTTCTATTTCTTCTGCTTCCCCCGCGGTGCTTATCGCACATATTGGTGCACAGACAAATAGTATTCGGTTAGGCGCTGGTGGGGTTATGCTGCCTAATCATTCTCCTTATGTTGTTGCTGAACAATTCGGCACCCTTGCTGAGCTTTATCCTGACCGTATTGATTTAGGTTTAGGTCGCGCCCCTGGTACCGATCAGCTCACACTTGGTCGTGCTTTACGACGCTTACCTGATGCTGCACAAACTTTCCCGGATGATGTGGTTGAGCTGCAGAAATATCTAGCTGATGAATCGATTATTGATGGGGTACGTGCTGTGCCTGGAGCTGGTACTCATATTCCGCTCTATATTCTCGGTTCGTCGCTTTTTGGTGCTGAGCTGGCTGCTCGTCTTGGTCTACCTTATTCTTTTGCTTCACATTTTGCCCCTGATTTGCTGGAGCAAGCAGTAAGTTTGTATCGTGCACAATTCCAACCACAGCGCTCTGGGGATAAGCCATATGTTATTGCTGCTGTCAATGTGTTAGCTGCGCCAACAAGTGCCCAGGCGCATGAGCGCTTTGTGCAAGTGCAACGTGCATGGGTGCGGAATATGGCATCTCGTGGACGTTATCTTAATGATGTGCAGCTCGATCAAGTTATGGATTCCTATGCTGGTCGTAAAATTTTGGACATGATGCGTTATACCGCAGTAGGAACTGCGGATGAGGTTCGAGACTATTTAGAAAAATTCCAGCGTCATGCGCAGGCAGATGAGCTGATGATTTCTTTGCGTGCACCACGTTGGCAAGACACTATGGAATCATTGCGGTTATTGGCTCAAGCATGGGAATTAAACTCTATAGACACGCTATAGATACTCGTGTAGACACGCGGTAGCTGCACCAATGGCTACTATCACCCCCATATTTGTGTCATGTCGCCTAGCGCAGTTACCCTACTGTCATGCTTGATAATGAGCAGCAGCATGGCAAATTGTGCTCCGTTTTAGTGCTTTTAGCAGTATGTTTTCTCAGTGCGTGTTCCGCTGGGCATACTGCTGTATCTACAGTCCCACCAGACACACAACGCACATTGACCATTGGTGCTACTGCTGCTCCTGCTTCTTTGGATTTCACTACCACCGCTGGTGCTGCTATTCCCCAAGCTCTCATGGGTAATGTGTATGAAGGTCTTGTGCGTATCAATCAACAAGGAACGCTCGAACCCCTGCTTGCGCATAGTTGGGAAGAAAATGCCCAAGGCACAGAATATATATTCCATTTAGTAAAGAATGTGTTTTTTAGCGATGGTACAGCTTTTAATGCTCATACCGCACAATTTTCCATTGATCGCGTACGTTCTGATGCCTGGACAAATGGCTTAAAAACCAAGATGTCTGTTGTTGCTCGCACAGAAGTAATTGACGACTACACCTTAAAAGTAGTGCTCCATTCTCGATCTAATTCTTGGTTATGGAATATGGGCACGGCCATTGGCGCTATGATGTCCCCTTCTGGGATCGCAACACTGGCTACCAACCCTATCGGTACTGGTCCTTATACCATCACTAATTGGTCGGTCGGGACGTCGATAAGCTATAAAGCGCGTCAAGACTATTGGGGGGCTCCCGCTAAGGCAAAGACTGTATTGCTGCGTTATTTTGCTGATCCTATTGCATTATCTAATGCGATTCGTAGTGGGGATATTGATATTGCTTATGGTCTGCAATCACCGGAGCTGCTTGAGTTCATCAAACAACAAAAAAACTTGGACATTTCTGTGGGGTCTACTCAAGGTGAAGTCCTACTCAGCATGAATAATAAGCGTGCCCCTTTTAATGATGTTCGGGTGCGCCAAGCGGTACTGTATGGTGTGGATCGTCAAGGAATTATCGACGCAGCCTGGGATGGTTTTGGTGTTGATACTGGAGGCACTCCGGTGGCTCCTACTGATCCCTGGTATGTGGGCAGTTCACCGTACTCATTTGATCCAGCCAAAGCACGAGAGCTCATGCGCCAAGCTCATGCATGGGGTGCCAAAATTACTATTTCAGTGCCGTCCTTGCCTTATGCGCAAAATATCTCCGAAATGTTGTACTCGCAATTGCGTGATATTGGTTTTGATGTGTCTATTGAGTCCACTGAGTTCCCCGCTGTATGGTTAGCAAAGGTAATGAAAGGAAAAGATTACGATATGTCGATTGTGGCTCATGTGGAACCGCGCGATATTCCGACTCTTTTCGCCGACCCTCATTATTACCTTGGCTTTGATAATAAAAAAGTGCAAGATGTACTGCGAGAAGCCGATCAGGCACCAGCAGCAGATTATAACGCACTCATGCAAGAAGCAGTATCAGAAATCATGAATGATGCAGGGGCAGATACCTTATTCAATTTGCCGAATATCGTCGTTGCACGGCGCTCAATTACCAACATTCCCATTAACATCGTCAGTGACGGCTTAGCCTTTGCCGGAATTGATACCGGAACTAATTCCCGAGTTAGCACCCACGCGCCCCCATCCACAGCTGCTCATGAGGAGCAACAATGAAAACCATTGCGCTCACCTTAGCCCGCTATGGACTCACCATATGGATAGCAAGCCTCATCATTTTCATTGCCCTACGCATTGTTCCTGGTAATCCTGCACACATTGCTTTAGGAATTAACGCCTCCCCGGAGACCATAGCTCAGCTAGAACATTCCCTAGGGTTAGATCGCCCCCTGACCGTGCAGTATTTTTCCTGGGTCATTGGGCTGTTAACTGGTCATTTTGGCACCTCACTTACCTCCGGTACTGATATTTCTCCACTGGTATTCGACCGCAGCGCCGTGAGCCTCATTTTGGTGCTTAGCTCCATGTTCTTTGCTTTAGTGATTGCTCTTCCTGCAGGTGTGTGGGCTGCGTGGCGTACGCAGCATATCGACGGAAAACTCATCGGGGTTTTTTCTCAGCTTGGCATTGCCATCCCGAGCTTTTTGGCAGCGATTCTCCTCGTTGCCTTGTTTGCCATCAAACTCAGTTGGCTACCCCCCAATGGCTGGGTAAGCCCTGATAGTGACTTCTCTGGGTTTTGTGCCAGACTCATCTTGCCGGTTTTTTCCTTAGGAATTGTGCAAGCTGCAATTATGACTCGCTACGTGCGTACCGCGATTCTCGACATCATGCATGAAGATTTTATGCGCACCGCCAGAGCAAAAGGATTATCTGCCTTGGGCGCATTAAGAGCTCATGGATTACGCAATGCTGCATTATCAGTGATTACCGTCTCTGGGGTGCAACTGACTTCCTTGATAGTGGGCGCTGTGGTCATTGAAAAAGTTTTTGTCATACCTGGTCTGGGCACAATGCTACTCAACGCGGTCAATGGTAGGGATCTCAATACGGTGCAAACTATTGTTATGGTGTTGGTGGTCTTTGCAATAGTCACCAATGCTGTCGTTGATCTACTGTGTATTCTCATTGATCCGCGTATCCGAAAGAAGGCATAACAATGAGCACCCCCACGCCTCAAGCATTGCAAGCTCCTAAGGCATTACGCGGATTTTCTGCCACTGGATATGTCGGTCTGGTCATCGTTATTGGCATTATGAGCACCGCCATTGTGTCTTTCTTTTGGACTCCCTATGATCCGCTCCACGTCGATCCAGCACTGCGGCTAGCTGCACCGTCATGGCAGCACCTGTGTGGTACAGACCGCTATGGTCGTGATATTTTCAGCCAACTTATGGTGGGGGCTCGTATTACATTATTCGTCGGAGTAATAGCAGTTGCCGTTGCTGCTTGTTTCGGTATTCCTTTGGGGATCTATGCAGGTATGCGTCGTGGGCTTGCGGAAATACTTATCATGCGTGGCGCTGATCTTTTCCTCGCTTTCCCGGCTTTGCTCATGGCAATTATCGCCAGTGCCATCTTTGGCGGCTCGACGCTCACCGCAATGATTGCCATTGGCATAGCCAGTGTGCCTGCTTTTGCTCGAGTGTGCCGCAGCGCCACCTTGTCGGTTATGACTCGCGACTTTATCGCAGCAAGCTATAGTGCAGGAAAAAGCAATATGCACGTAGCGCTACGTCATGTGGTGCCGAATATCATGGGAGTCATTATTGTTCAAGCCTCTATTGCTTTTGCCCTTGCTATTCTGGCTGAGGCCGGACTGAGTTTCTTAGGTCTAGGCACTGCTCCCCCGACTCCAAGCTGGGGAAGAATGCTCCAAGCTGCTGGTTCTTTTTTGAGTTCTGCCCCGCACCTAGCTCTGGCACCAGGAGGTGCCATTGCAGTGAGTGTCCTTGGGTTTAATCTACTCGGCGATGGTCTGCGAGATAACAATGATCCACGTGCATAACAACAAGAAAAACAACGAGGACACCAAAGCAGAGCACATGACTATGCCATGCGTGCTGCGTGTGGAAAATCTCAGCGTGCTTAACCAAGTGCACTCTGTGTCTTTTGATATTCATGCTCGGCAACGCCTGGGGATTATTGGCGAATCCGGCTCAGGTAAAACCCTCACTGCCCTGGCTATTATGCGGCTTATCGACGCCCAAGGCAGCATTATCTTCGACGGAAAAGAACTACTCACAACCGAAGAAAAGCAGCTGTGTGCCATCCGAGGCAATCGCATAGCAATGATTTTCCAAGAGCCTATGACTGCGCTCAACCCACTGATGAGCGTCGGAAAGCAAATTGTAGAAGCAGTGCGTATCCATGCCGGACGGACTATGAGCAGGCGCACTGCCAAGCGTATTGCACTGGAATTACTCAGTGATGTGGAATTAGGCGCTGAGCTTTTTGGGCGTTATCCTCATCAGCTCTCTGGTGGGCAGCGGCAAAGAATTATCATTGCGATGGCGCTGGCGCATAGACCTCAGCTGCTTATCTGTGATGAGCCTACTACTGCCTTAGACGTGACCAGCCAAGCGGCAATCATGCAGCTCATCGACTCGCTAGTGGACAAGTACGACATGAGCCTCTTGTTTATTACTCATGATTTAGGTCTGGTGGCCCAGGTATGCGAGCAGGTGCTGGTCATGAAGGATGGGCAGATTGTAGAACGCGGTGATACCCACACTGTGCTTCATGATCCACAACATTCTTATACCCGTATGCTTGTCTCGGCATCTATTCTCGACCCTGCGCCCGCACATCAACCAAGTAAGCAGGTGCTTATTGAGTTGCGTGATGTGGCGAAAAAATATAAGCACACGGTGGCAGTCGAGCAAGTTGATCTCACAGTTCATGGCGGCGAGCGGCTAGGTATTGTGGGTGGGTCTGGATCTGGAAAAACCACTACGCTCAAGATGATTGCAGGTTTAGAAAAACCCAGCTCAGGTGCTGTGCATATTCATGCGGATTTTCAGATGATTTTCCAAGATCCGTTTGGCTCACTTGACCCTCGTATGCGTATCGAGCACATTATCAATGAGACTTTGCCCACCCCTGACCGAGATAGAGTCGCTGAAGTACTGCGTGATGTAGGGCTCAAACCAGAGCATATGCACCGTTTCCCCCATGAGTTTTCCGGGGGACAGCGCCAACGCATTTCCATTGCGCGTGCTCTCGCCCCACGCCCACGCATTGTGCTTGCCGACGAACCAGTTTCTGCACTCGACATTTGCGTGCGCAAAAAAATTCTTGACCTGCTCAATGAGTTGGTCACTGAGCATAATCTCACTCTTGTGTTTGTTTCTCATGACATCACTGCTGTCCAGGCATTATGCAATGATCTTGTTGTGATGCATCAAGGCAGGATCGTCGAACAAGGCGCAGTTGCCGACGTGCTTGCCAACCCACAGCACTCCTACACCCAAGCGCTTATCGACGCAGTACCACACCTTCACCGACGCACCAGATCATAACCAGCTCCCCCTAGTTTTTCTCAGCAATTGCCAGCCAGGCATGAGACAGTTTAGGCTCACTATATGAATAACGTACAAACACCGCACATTAACCCTGGTGATGTGCCTATCGCCCCCACAGTGTTATTGCCCGGTGATCCACTGCGCGCCAAGTTTATTGCTGAGACTTATTTAGATAACGTGCAGCAATTTAACTCCGTGCGCAATATGCTTGGCTACACCGGAACCTTTGAGGGGGCGCCTATTTCTGTGATGGGTTCTGGCATGGGTATTCCCTCTATTTCGCTTTATGCCTACGAGCTCATTCATTTCTTTGGGGCGAAAAAACTCATTCGCGTAGGGTCGTGTGGTGCATTGCAGGAGAACCTCAACCTGTATGACGTCATCATTGCCCAATCAGCCTCGACTGATTCTCGATTCCTGCACCAATATGATATTCCGGGCACCTATGCCCCCACTGGTTCTTTCCGACTCATTGAAGATGTACGAGCGCGTGCACGCGCAGCAGGAATTGATACTCATGTGGGAAATATCCTCAGCAGTGACATTTTCTATAATGACACCGAAGATGCACATCTGCGGTGGGCACGCATGGGCGTGTTGGCGGTAGAAATGGAATCAGCTGGGTTGTATGCCACAGCTGCTCAAGCTGGTGTGGAGGCACTGGGTATTTTTACAGTCAGCGATAATATCCGCACCGGCGCAAAAACCAGCGCCCAGGAGCGCGAAACTGCGTTTACCACCATGATGGAATTGGCATTACCACTAGCAAAGGTCTAACACCATGACTTCTTCTCACGCACATAACCTCAGCAAACCCACAGCTAATGTGTCCTCACCAAAGGCAGCTGTGCCCATCTTATTGTTCTGCTTTGTGTTTAGCTTGGTCGTCGATAACGGCTTTAAGTTCATGACAAAACCCATTGCCGAAGATCTCAGTTTGAGCCCCTCAACAGCAAGTTTGCAAGCAACCCTGGCAGGTATCGTCATTGGTATTGGCGCTGTGGTCTACGCTGCGCTTGCCGACGCGATTTCAATCCGCAAACTCATGATTGCTGGCATTAGCATGGTAGCGCTAGGTTCCATCCTTGGTTTTGCGTTCCAAAATGTGTGGCCAATGGTTCTTGCCGGGCGAGTTATTCAGACCACAGGCTTAGCAGCAGCAGAAACACTATACGTTATTTATGTAACTAAGTACCTCAGCGAAAAGGATCAAAAGACCTACTTGGGCTTTTCCACATCTTCTTTCCAAGCAGCCATGCTGATTGGCACGCTCACCTCAGGTTTTATCGCCACTTATATCTCCTGGACAGCAATGTTCCTCATCTCTTGTGCTTTGGTGCTTGCCATTCCTTTCCTGATTAAGACTGTGCCGCCCCAGGCAAAAACCAGTGCTCATGTGGATATCTTAGGTTTGCTCTTTATTGCAGTCATTGCCACCTCGGTTATCTTATATATCCAAGCATTTAATGCGGTGTTCCTTATTCCCATTGCCGTTGGTATTGTGCTCTTTGCTGCGCACGTGAAATACAATAAGAACGCACTGGTCAAACCGGAATTCTTTAGCAATGCACAATATATTTTAATTTTGCTCATTGTCCTTATTGTCTACTCAGTGCAGCTAGGTTATACCGCCATTCTTTTGCCTTATATGGTTGATTCCTTGCATGGCATTAACCTCAGTGGTGCGTCGTATATCCTCGCACCTGGGTATATTTGCGCCATTTTGGCGGGTATTTTCGCTGGTCGGGTTGGTAGAGTGCTCAGCTCACACCGCACTATTATTCTTGGTTTGGTGCTCATTACCGCGGCACTGATTTTGCCAGCAATTTTTATCGACGCGCCAGTAGCCGTGTTGGTAGTCTCCATGATTCTCTTCCCCACTGGCTTTGCGACGATCTACGCGCCACTGGTTTCTACCTCAGTAAGCAGGATTAGCGCAGAAAAATCTGGGGTTGCCATCGGCTTCTACAACCTCACTATCAACATTGCAATCCCCGTCGGCATTGCCTACAGTGCAAAGCTACTGGAACTAGCCCCAACCGGGCTAGCTTTCCTCTCCTACGTTCCAGGAGGAGCTGCTACTCCTGAACAACAGACCGCAGCGACTCTCTTGTGGATTCTTGCCTTCATTGCGCTTGGTGGCATGGTGCTCTACTTGGCGACAAGTAAAATCATCCACCGCACAGGACGCACAGCAGCAGGTGCCGAAAACTAACTAAACATACCTAAAAGACCTTATACCAGTTAGTATAAGGTCTTTTGTTTTTCGCTAAACAGCTGTTACGCTACGCGCAAGTGACCACCCGTAGTAACTTTAGGACGGTCTTTCTTCGCTACAGTCTTAGCCTGCTTAGCGACGTTATCCTTCACACTTTCAGAGATAACGGTCTTAGGTGCAGGCTTAGATTCAGCAGGTTCTTCCTTATCCTCAGGCTCTACAACAGTAGTAACAACCTCACCCTGCTCAGCCTCAGCGTCTGTGTCAGGCACAGTTGGTGGAACAACAGGCTTAACCGGTTCCTCACGCTCCTCAGGATACTCAGCTGGCTTCACAGGCTTAACCTGCTCAGACTCCTGTGGTTCCTCAGAAGGTGTAGGATCTTCAGACTCCTGTGGTTCCTCAGAAGGTGTAGGATCTTCAGACTCCTGAGGTTCCTCGCTAGAGGTTGGCTCCTCTGTTTCCTTGGAAGGTTTAGTAGGCTCAACTTCCTCTTCCTCAGAAGGAGTAGGTTCCTCAGACTCTACAGGCTCCTCACTAGGCGGCACCTCAGACTCCTCATCAGGGCACAACGTAATGTGCTGGAAACCCTGATCACAGTTATCCTCAGCACCTTTGAGCGAACCATAAAAATTCACCTGAGGATTCAAGTGAAGATTAAACGTCTGCGCATATTTCCGATAACGATCACCAACAGTAGCCTCAATATCACTACCAATCGTATCGAAACGACCAATATCCGCTGTCACAGCACAGGTTCCCACACCAGTCACACCATGTTTCGAGCCTTGATTCTCGTATAATCCCACAATCTTTTTACGAGTATCCTCAGACTGCTCTTTGGTAGTAACAGGAGGCAACTCACCCGTACGACCCCACTCATAATCTTTCAAGGATTGACAGCCCTCTTTACCCTCACCGCTACCAAACACATCTTCACCAGAGCAACTCCATAACAGGGTATCAACGCGAATCGGCACATACGTATCCTCACCAACCGCTTCCACAGTACCGGTGACCTCAAAAGTATAAACACCAGCATTCATTCCCAAACTAATCTGGTAAAAATTCCACTCAGGCTGATCAGCAAAAGACGAAGGCTCAACACCACGAGGCTGATTCAACTTCTCTGATTCCTCAGCAGTGAACTTATAAAACGGAGTAACACCATAGGTAGCATCACGCTCAACATTGGACAGATCTAATTCAGAACTATCCTTAATGGGAACCTCATAATCCACTTCCTGCGCAGGACCAAACCTTAGCTCAGTAGCAGATTCCCAATCTTTTTCATATTCGTTTGAGGCTTCACCTACAGTATTTCCCTGAACGTCCTTCCAATACCATTTATCAGGATCCTCCCCCTTAGATTCATCACCAGAATCATTAAGAAGCGGCATATGAGTCAAACGAATAGAAGTCACATCAACCGTTGCAGGCACCATAATTTCAGCACCCTTCGAGGTTCGTACACGATCTTCAGCTTGCAGCAATGGTGCTACCTGTACTTGCCAGGTAACTTCTGCTTTATCACCGACTTTTTTCACACAGGTAGTACCGGTATCACAGTTCGCGCCACCCCAATAACCATGAACATTATCAACAAACTGGTAGCCACTATCATCAGAACCGCCACCACTATAAGCACCAGTACCGCCAGGACTAGCTAATACCGAGGGGGGGGGGCTAGAAAACCCGAACCAAGCACACCAACGGCAACCACAGCCGCAGCACGCTTAGCAAAACGATTCAACAACATTATTTCTCTCCTAGGAAAAAGAACAAAAAACACTTTCCAAGCCATCCCAACCACACAAAGCTGAGAAAAACCTGAAAGCGTTTCCCATCATAACCCAAGACATGAAGAAAGTCCTAGCACCATTAAGAAAGTCCTAGCACCATTGGTGCTAGGACTATTGTGCAAAATAAAAATTACGCTGCGCGCAGATGTCCACCCGTGGTTACTTTAGGGCGGTCTTTCTTCACTATGCTCTTCGCCTGCTTAGCGACGTTATCCTTTACGCTTTCAGAGATAACGGTCTTAGGTGCAGGCTTGGATTCTGGTTTAGAATCAGCAGGTTTATCCTGCTCAGGCTCTACAACGGTGGTAACAATCTCACCCTGCTCAACCTCAGTGTCTGTATCAGGCAGAGTTGGTGGAACAACAGGCTTAACTGGTTCCTCACGTTCTTCAGGACGCTCAGCTGGCTTCACAGGTTTCTCCTGTTCAGGCTCCTCAGAAGGAGTAGGTTCCTGAGTTTCCTCACTTGGAGTTGGCTCCTCAGACTCCTGTGGTTCCTCGCTAGAAGTTGGCTCCTCTGTTTCCTTAGAAGGCTTAGCAGGCTCAACTTCCTCTTCCTCAGAAGGAGTAGGTTCTTCAGACTCTACAGGCTCCTCATCAGGACAAATAGTGATGTGCTGGAAGCCCTGGTCACAGTTATCCTCAGCACCTTTGAGCGAACCATAATAATTCACCGCAGGATTCAAGCGAAGATTAAACGTCTGCGCATATTTCCGATAACGATCACCAACAGGTAACTCAGTATCACTACCAATCGTATCGAAACGACCAATATCCGCTGTCACAGCACACGCACCCACATTCGTTAAACCGTGCTTCGAGCCTTGATTCTCGTATAATTCCACAATCTTGTTACGAGTATCCTCAGACTGCTCTTTGGTGGTAACAGGAGGCAACTCACCCGTACGACCCCACTCATAATCTTTCAGACTCTGACAACCCTCTTGACCTTCACCGCTACCAAACTCATCTTCGGAAGAACATCTCCACATCACATTATCAACGCGAATCGGCACATACGTATCCTCACCAACCGCTTCTACAGTACCGGTGACCTCAAAAGTATAAACACCAAGATTCTCACCTAAACTGGTTTGATAGAAGTTCCACTCAGGCTGATCAGCAAAACGAGAAGGCTCAACACCACGAGGCTGATTCAACTTCTCTGATTCCTCAGCAGTGAACTTATAAAACGGAGTAACACCATAGGTAGCATCACGCTCAACATGAGATAAATCTAATTCAGAACTATCCTTAATGGGAACCTCATAATTCACTTCCTGCGCAGGACCAAACCTTAGCTCAGTAGCATATTCCCAATCTTCTTCATATGCTTTTCTAGCATCCTCTGGTTCTAGCAACAGACTGTATGATTCACCTACAGTATTTCCCTGAACGTCCTTCCAATAGAGTTTATGAGAATCCTCCCCCTTGGATTCATCACCCAACTCACCAGAAGTCGGCATATGAGTTAAACGAATAGAAGTCACATCAACCGTGGCAGGCACCATAATCTGCGCGCTCTTCGAGGTCTGTATATGATCCTCAGATTGTACTAATGGTGCTACCTGCACTTGCCAGGTAACCTCTGCTTTATCACCAATTTTTTTCACACAGGTAGAACCGGTATCACAGTTCGCGCCACCCCAATAGCCATAAACATTTTCCTTCTCAGGCCGAGTACCACCAGGACCGGCTAATACTGAGGGGGGGGGGCTAGAAAACCCGCACCAAGCATACTTACGGCAGCAACCGCCGCAGCACGCTTAGCAAAACGATTCAACAACATTATTTCCTCTATTCTCCTAGGAAAAGAACAAAAAAGCACTTTCCAAGCCATCCTCAACCACACAAAGCTGAGAAAAACCTAAAAGCGTTTCCCATCATAACCCAAGCAACACAGAAAGTCCTAGCACCAATGGTGCCAGGACTCTTAAACATCTTAAGAAACAAAAATTACGCTACGCGCAGATGACCACCCGTAGTTACTTTAGGACGATCTTTCTTCGCTACAGTCTTAGCTTGCTTAGCAACGTTATCCTTCACGCTTTCAGAGATAACGGTCTTAGGTGCAGACTTAGATTCTGGCTTAGAATCGGCAGGTTTATCCTGCTCAGATTGAGCAGATGGTACAAACTTACTCTCAGAAGAAACAGGTTCTTCACTAGAACTAGGTTCTCCAGGCTCCTGTGATTTCTTAGAAGATGTAGGCTCCCCAGACTCCTGTGACTCCTCAGATTCTTTAGAAGGCTTAGCAGGACCAACCTTTTCAGGCTCTTCAGAAGGAGTAGGCTCTTCAGATTCCTGTGGCTCCTCAGAAGGCGTTGGTTCCTCAGACTCTACAGGCTCTTCACTAGGCGGAACCTCAGTCTCCTCATCAGAGCACAACGTAATGTGCTGGAAACCCTGATCACAGTTATCCTCATCACCATTGAGCGGACCATAATACCTCACCGTAGGATTCAAGTGAAGATTAAACCTATTCCGATAAGCATGATGTTTCCCCTCGGCAGCATCCTCAATATCACTACCAATAGTGTCAAAACGATCCGTATTCTGCGTTACCGCACACGCACCAACACCAGTCAAACCATCAACTTTCCCCTGCTTCTTATATAGTTCGACAATCTTGTTACGAGTATCCTCAGACTGCTCTTTGGTAGTAACAGGAGGCAACTCACCAGTTTGTGCCCACTCAGATTCTTTTAACGAAACACAGCCTTCCATAGCACTACCAACACCATGGGAATCATTTGCACCTCCCTCGGAGGCACACCTCCACAACATATTATCCGCACGAATCGGCACATAGGTATCATCACCAACAGCCTCAACAGAGCCGGTGACCTCAAATGTAAAAATACCGATTGTATTCAGATACACCTGATAAAAATCCCAATCAGGCTGCTCAGCAAAAGAAGAAGGCTGAACACCATATATACCCGTTTTATCATCAGCTAAAGAACCATCAGGATTCTTCACAAACGACGACACTTTGTACGTATCATTATCAGTTACTTCATCTTTCGACTCCACAATTGGAACCTGATAATCCACAACCTGCGCAGGGTAATCACTCTCACCAAACTCTGCAAATTCAACAGGCATATGCGTAAGTTTGATCGACACATCCTTGACGGTGGAAGGAATCATAATCTGTGCACCATGCGTGGCTTGAATATGATTCTCAGCTATCGCCAGCGGTGATAACTGCACCTGCCAGGTAACCTTTGTTTCATCCCCCACTTGCTTTACACAGACCGAACCCGTATCACAGTTCGCACCACCCCACGAACCATGAACATTATCGACGTTATCAGCACCACCACCCTGGTAATCGCCGTCACCGCCACCACCGTAGACACTAGTACCGCCAGGACCGGCTAATACTGAGGGGGGGGGGCTAGAAAACCCGAACCAAGCACACCAACGGCAACCACAGCCGCAGCACGCTTAGCAAAACGATTCAACAACATTATTTCTCTCCTAGGAAAAAGAACAAAAAACACTTTCCAAGCCATCCCAACCACAAACACAAAGCTGAGAAAAACCTAAAAGCATTTCTCATCATAACCACAAAAGGGGCGTGACCACTAGCTCATAACTAGCAGTCACACCCTTAAATATGCGATTAAAGCACAACGTGCCTGGTCGTCGGAAAGCTCTATATGCTTTAACTGCGCCTTATAGAGCAACCACACCAACAATCGCCGCATTGAGCATATTGGTGGCAAAACCCGTCATCAAAGCCAGCGGTGCCAGACGCGCCACCTCACCACGGCGCTCGGGTACCAAAGCACCAATAGAACCAATCTGGATAGCAATGGAGGAGATATTAGCAAATCCCGCCAAAGCAAAAGTGGAAATCATCAGTGATTTCTTATCCAATTGGGCAAGATTTTCACCCATGCTGGTGTAACCGACAAACTCGTTAATAATCGTTTTCTCGCCAATGAAAGAGCCCACAAGCGGCGCCTGATCCCACGGCACACCAATAAGCCATGCAACAGGGGAGAAAATAGCACCAAATAAACCTTCCAAAGACCAATTGTCCTGCCCGAAAAGATGCCCCACCCCACCAATAACGGCAGAGAACATACTAATGCCGGCGATAAAAGCAATAAGCAAACAACCCACAATTACTGCCACACGTCCACCATTCATGGCTCCGCGACCAATGGCGTCGATAAGATTATGGGATTGCGTATCCCGCACATCGCGCACATTCGCATCCAAAGTGGATTCTTCCGTCTCCGGCATGAACGCCTTAGCTACCAAAATAGAACCAGGCGCATTCATCACGCTAGCGGCAAGCAGATATTCCAATGGTGCACCCAACAGGGAATAACCAATAAGTGTGGAACCAGCAACAGAAGCAAAACCACCAGTCATACAGGTGAAAAGTTCCGACTTTGTTAATTTCTTCAGATAAGGCTCAATAACCAGCGGCGCTTCAGACTGCCCAAGGAAAATAACCGTGGATGCCCACACGGATTCCACCTTTGATGTGCCAAGCAGTTTCTTGAGCGCCCCGCCAAAAATATCAACAAAGAACTGAATAACACGCAGGTAGTACAGTGCGCCAATAATGGCACCCAGCACAATAATGACCGGCAATACATTCAGCGCAAAGACAAAGCCATTCTCAGTATCAAAGAGGGAACCAAATACAAAAGAAGTACCTTCATTAGTGAATTCGGTGAGCTTTTCTAGGCCCTTGGATACCGATTCCATTGCCTTAAAGCCCACTGTCCACTTCAGCAC
This sequence comes from Corynebacterium sp. sy039, assembly GCF_007904105.1. NCBI lineage: Bacteria > Bacillati > Actinomycetota > Actinomycetes > Mycobacteriales > Corynebacteriaceae > Corynebacterium > Corynebacterium sp. sy039. The sequence goes on from NZ_CP042325.1 coordinate 1,692,597, forward strand.
CAGCAAGGACAATACAACTTGCAGTGCCAAGCCCACAGCGAGTGTGCGCCAGTTGATATTTCTGCGTGAGCGTGAGCACACAATCAGAATCGCCAAAATAGCAATAATGCCAAGCAGGCCTTGAAAGCGCTCCATATTTTTACCGCCATTCAATCTAAGAAATAACTATATAAGCCGCAATTAAGTTAAGAATTGAGCTAGGAAAATAATAAATTATCTATCAAGCAATAGAGAAATCTATGCAGCCTAGAGCGACTCAGGACCAAAAGAATAAGGCAAAATCTGCTCAAACGGAATACTGCGTGCCCCATCCTCGCTCTCGACGATCACCTGCTGGCACTCAAACTCGCGCAATACTTGACGACACGCCCCGCAAGGATAACAAGGCTGGCCAGCTTTGCCCACAATGGCAACCGCCTCGATACGAAACTTTGCCTCGTCGATAGCTCTGCCACCAGGTGTCTCATGTATTGCCGTGCCAATCGCATTGCGCTCAGCACAAATGGCTAATCCATAGGAAGCGTTCTCAAAGTTGCAGCCAGGAACTACCCTGCCGTCGGAAAGCAATAATGCTGCACCAACTGGAAAATGCGAATAAGGTGCGTAAGCGGTACGAGCAGCACGTCGTGCATATTCAAGCAATTCTTCTGGACTCATGATTCTTCTCTCTGCTTTTTGGTTATTAGTCACAAACTAACTCATTCAGCATAGCGCTTTCTCGCCAAGAAAATCGCTAGAATAAAAAGGACTTATTTTTATATTCTCTTAACGCGAAAGGCTCTCCTTATGGCAGAGAAATTTGATGTGGTAGACATCATTAGAACAAAACGCGACCACGGCATACTCAGTAAAGAACAGATCGACTGGGTTATTGACGCATACACCCGCGGCGTGGTGGGCGATGAACAAATGTCCGCCCTGAATATGGCAATTTTCCTCAACGGTATGAATCGGGAAGAAATTGCCCAATGGACATGGGCCATGATCCATTCCGGCGAAACTATGGATTTCTCTTCCCTCGGAAAAATAACCAGCGATAAACATTCGACGGGTGGCGTGGGAGATAAAATCACCTTGCCACTGGCCCCATTGGTGGCAAGTTTTGGCGTGGCAGTGCCGCAATTATCTGGCCGTGGCTTGGGGCACACGGGTGGCACATTAGATAAATTGGAGTCCATTGCGGGCTGGCAAGCTGCCATTTCTAATGACCGCATGATGGAGATTCTCGCAGATCCAGGCTGCGTTATCTGTGCTGCTGGTGCGGGGTTGGCGCCTGCGGATAAGAAAATCTATGCGCTTCGAGACACCACAGCAACGGTGGAGTCCATTCCACTTATTGCAAGTTCCATCATGAGTAAGAAAATCGCTGAAGGTACAGCCAACCTGGTTCTGGATGTCAAAGTTGGTTCGGGTGCTTTTATGAAAGACCTGGATAAAGCACGTGAATTGGCGCAGACAATGGTTGATTTGGGTACCGACGCCGGCACGAACACCGTGGCATTGCTGACCGATATGTCCGTCCCGCTGGGCAAAACGATTGGCAATGCCCTTGAAGTGCGTGAATCCGTGGAAGTGCTTGCCGGTGGTGGCCCTGCTGATGTGGTGGAGCTTACCGTGGCGCTGGCGCGCGAAATGCTGGAATTAGCTGGGGTGCATGACGCTGATGTGGAGCAAGCCCTCAAAGATGGGCGTGCGATGGACACGTGGCGTGCCATGATTAGTGCCCAGGGTGGCGATCCAGATGCTGCACTGCCTACCGCTGCCCATACTCATACTGTGTATGCAGATAAAGATGGCTACCTCAGCCAGATGGACGCCTTGGCGTTGGGCGTGGCGAGCTGGCGTTTGGGAGCTGGGCGTGCTCGTAAAGAGGATCCGGTACAAGCGGGTGCGGGCATTGAGATTCACCAGGATTTGGGCGCTTTTGTTCGCAGTGGCGATCCCTTGTTCACGCTTCACTCTGATGACGAGTACCGTTTTGAGCGTGCGTTGGAGTCTTTGCTACCTGGTGTGGCTGTGACCCAGGAGCCGGCTGCCGAGCGCGATAGTGTTATTTTGGGCCGGGTTACCAAGAGTTAGTTGTTCATAAATTTTTTTAAGGATGGCACATATGTCTACGCAGAAACTAAATAAAGCAGCTGTTGCAGCGCTTATCGACCACACTCTCCTTGCCCCCGAGGCAACTGCTCATCAAATTCAAGAGCTTATCGACGAAGCTCAACGCCTTGGTGTATATTCCATTTGCATTTCTCCTAGCCAATTGCCGGTCGATGTTCCAGAAAGCCTAAAGATCGCAACCGTTGTTGGTTTTCCTTCTGGCGCAGTACACGCTGAGATTAAGGCTGCTGAGACAGCACGAGCTGTTGCTGATGGCGCTGATGAAATTGATATGGTCATCAACTTAGCCCTAGTAAAAACTGCGCAATTTGACGAGCTAGAAGCAGAAATTTCCGCAGTTCGTGCTGCGTGTCCTGGCAAAGTGCTCAAAGTGATTATTGAATCAGCAGCACTAACCGACGAGGAAATCGTCGCGTGTTGTAAAGCTGCCCAGCAGGCAGGAGCTGATTTCGTCAAGACTTCTACTGGTTTCCATAAAGCTGGCGGCGCTAGTGTTGCTGCGGTGAAACTCATGGCGGATACCGTCGGCGGGCAATTGGGTGTGAAGGCATCCGGTGGTATTCGAGATGCGGAAACAGCAACTGCCATGATCGAAAATGGAGCTACTCGTTTAGGGCTTTCTGCTTCTGCTGCGGTGCTGGCAGGGTTGGATGCTGATGAGAGTCAGGCACATGACTAACGAGCAACTACTTAACCAAGCCCAGCGCTGGGCAGAACATGACCCTGATCCGCGCACTCGTGCTGAGATTCTTGAGCTGATCCGCACGCAGAACGTCGAGGAGCTGCGGGGGCGGTTTGCTGGACCATTAGAGTTCGGTACTGCTGGGTTACGCGGTGCTCTGGGAGCTGGCGAATCCCGTATGAATACTGCTGTGGTGCTTAGAGCTACTTATGGTCTGGTGAGCTGGCTCAAAGAAAATGTATCTCAGCAGCCACGAGTTGTTCTTGGCTGTGATGCACGGCATGGTTCTGCCCAATTTCACCGTGACGCCGCTGCTGTTATCTCATTACTTGGTGGTACCCCTGTGCTCTTAGAGCCACGCAATCCCACCCCGGTAACAGCCCATGCTGTGCGTGCCTTATCAGCTGATGCTGGCATTATGATTACCGCCTCACATAATCCGCCCCAAGACAATGGCTATAAAGTGTACTTGGGTGGGGCGAGCGCTGGGTCGCAAATTATTCCACCAGTAGATACTGAAATTGCAGCTCATATCGCCCAGGCTCCTCATGCCGATGAGATACACCAGCGTATTCAACACCACTGTGTGCACGCTGAATACCCACAGATTGACTATGAGGCAGCAGTATTGGCAAAGGCAGAGCTGAACCCACCACAAACGGCAGCCGCACTGCGTATCGTCGCAACAGCAATGCATGGTGTGGGCGGTGCGACCCTGACGCGGGTACTAGCTCGTGCTGGATTTGATGATGTGATTTTAGTAAGCCAACAGGCTTATCCTGATCCGGATTTCCCTACTGTTTCGTTCCCTAATCCTGAGGAACCAGGAGCCCTTGATCTTGCTATTCGCACTGCCACACAACACGATGCCGATATCATCTTAGCCCTCGACCCAGACGCAGACCGTTGTGCTGTGGCACTCAAGCATAATGGTCAGTGGCGTCAACTCAATGGCAATGAGCTTGGTTCGATCCTTGGGCATTATGCTGCGCAAACTGCCCAGCCGGGGCAAAAACTTGCCAGCTCTATTGTCTCAAGTAGATTGCTCGCGCATATTGCCGCAGCGCATGGTCTTGACTATGAGCCTACTCTTACGGGGTTCAAGTGGATTTCGCGCGTCCCGCACTTGGCGTTTGGTTATGAAGAGGCGATTGGCTTTTGTTGTCAGCCTGATGTGGTACGCGACAAGGACGGCATTTCCGCTGCGCTCTACACTGCCACTATTGCGGCTAGGCTCAAGGAACAGAATCGCACTTTGGTTGATGTGTTGGATGAGTTAGCCCATGAGCATGGTTTGTACCATAGCGACGCAGTAAGTGTGCGTAGCGATAATCAAGATGAATTGCGCGCAATTTTGGATACGCTACGCGACAATCCACCACAAACTATTGGTGCGGATAAAGTCACCACTGTCATTGACCTTGCCCGCGCCCCCGAAGAACGTGGTGCACTAGAGCACTTACCGCAAACCAACTGCCTTATCTTTGAGACGCAACACCAAGATCGCATTATCATTCGACCCTCCGGCACAGAGCCAAAAGTCAAATGCTACCTGGAAGTGTTCTGCGAATGTCTAGCCGACCAACCTGTACCGTGGCAACAGGCCTATGAGCGCATGAGCAGCCTCAAAGCCCAAGTGCAACAACTGCTCAGTGGCTAACCACGTCGAGGTGCACATGAGGTGCGTATTAGTGGTCGCGTAATTTCTCATCAAGGAGCGCAAAAATGCCGGCACCATCATGACCAATACCATCGTGTTGATAGTAATTGGTGATATGGAGTCGGCAATCTTTGTAGGTATGCGCTGTTTCCATTGATAACTCTAGCGGCACAAAAATATCGTCATAGTACACCGCTGCGGCACAAGGCACCTCAGCCTGTGCTAATACCTGCGCATTATAAGGGCTCTCCTGCCACTGGTACTGTGCGAGTTCCTGTGCCGCAGCACTAAAAGCAGCCAGCGCTGGGTCTTCGTCGAACTGCCACGGGAAGATATGCTCCCCCGTGAGATAGTATTTATCAGCCTTGCGTGGGTCTGCATGCTCCTCATAACCAGGTATTTCTTCCCGAATTCGATGTGCTGACCACGCAGTAGCCGTAGCACCAGAACCAGCACCAATGCCACCATAGATAGATTCATGAATCGCCGCATACAGTGGCGCTTGCGCAAAGCTAACAGCCGCACCTACTTTAGCCAAGAAATCACCTTTGAGCTTTTTCTCCCCACGAACCTCATGAAAAGGATCCTCAAAAAGATACGCCAAAGAATAAAATCCATTCCCACGCCCAAGATCAATACCCACCGTACGCATTCTGCGCGAACTCAACCGCTCACCAGTTGGCAACAACTCCTGGGCATTATCAAGATGATGTGCCACTTCCCTAATGCGCTGGCTCACCCAAGGGAATTGGCTAAAAAATTGCTCTTGGCGATACGTCAATTTAGCAAAAGTATGCCGATACACCTCGTCAACACTCGCGCTTATCGACGGTAATCCCCCAGTTAAATATGCCTTTTCTACAGAATCAGGATAAGCACTCAAGTACGCAGTAATACAAAAACCACCAAAACTTTGCCCAAAGAGCGACCATTTCTTAATGCCCAAGGCTTGGCGGAGTTGTTCTGCATCAGCGACGATATTTTCTTGGCGTAGCGTCGAAAGGCGTGCCAGTGTGTTATCTTCTTGGCCGCTATATGCGTCAATACGGTGTGATCTGCCAGTGCCGCGTTGATCCAACAAAATCACACGATATTTTTTGAGTGCTTCGCCAATTAGTCCGCTCGGGGCAAGAGGACGAGGAGCCGGAAAACCAGGTCCGCCTTGCAAATAGAGCAAAGCTGGGAAATTCTCGCCACCATCAGGGATTATTTCTCTGGCAAAGAGGTCAAAGTGCTCAGTGGGATGAGCATAGTCCCAGGGTAGTGTAAGGGCATATTCTTTGATGGTATGCCCATAGTGGCGGCTGGTGGCAAGGGTAATAAGCTCAGAGTGCATAAGCTCGATCATAGGACTTCTCTATGCGGCGGTAAAATATGCGCTAGGATTAGTGCCCATGAGCTCTCCTGATACTACGCGCACCGCCAGTATTCGCACCTTAAAAGATAATTATGCCCGGGTGCAGGAGCGGATAGCCCATGCTGCTGAACACGCTGGTCGTAGCGCGGAGTCAGTTCGACTTATCGCAGTGAGCAAAACTTATCCACTCACTGTCATCCACAATGCTCTCAACGCTGGTATGACTATTTTTGGCGAAAATCGTCCACAGGAATTGGCGCAGAAAGCCCAAGCGCTGCGCGATGAGCATACCGCGCTGACTACCCAGCCACGGTGGTGTGCCATTGGACGCTTGCAGCGCAATAAAGCTAGAGAGATAGCCACATATGCAGATGAGTTTCATGCGTTGGACTCTGTGCGCCTAGCGCAGGAATTGGATAAACGCCTTCGTAGCGAAAGCCGCACCTTAGATGTGTTTATCCAGGTCAATACCTCTGGCGAGGAGCAAAAAGGTGGGTTTGCGCCAGAGGAAGTGGCTGAGTTTTTACCTCATCTTGCCCAGCTATCCACCCTACGCCCACGCGGTTTCATGACCATGGCACAACGCAGCAACGAGGAAAAAGTGGTGCGATCTAGTTTTGCTCGATTACGCAACTTGCGCGACTCATTATGTACGCAATTACCACCAGGACTTAATGCCCAGGATTTCCAAGAGCTTTCTATGGGAATGTCAGGCGATTTTGAGTGGGCCATTGCAGAGGGCGCGACGAGTGTTCGAGTTGGAACCGCAATTTTTGGGCAACGCAATTAGAGAGTAGGGATTATCAATGAGAGAGGATGACGTCGCATGATTGGCGTATTAGAAGGTTTTGCAGTCATTTTTACCGTCATTTTTGTTGGCTATCTCCTTGCCCGCCTCAACATTATCGCTTCCGACGAGCAACGCCTCACCCTCAACCGCATTGCTTTCTTCGCCGCCACCCCCGCCTTGGTATTTCAAGTAGTCAGCACAGCGCCAACTGATTCTTTTTTCAGCACAGTTAGCCTGGTATCCATTGTGACCGCACTAGCCAGTGCTGCATTATTCCTTGCACTCGCTTATGCTTATACACGCTATAAAAATGCTTCTCAGGTCGATGGTGCCACATTGACAATGGGTGCTGCTGCCTCAGGCTACGTCAATTCCAACAACATTGGGCTACCAGTGGGCATATATGTCCTTGGCAGCACGGCATATGTACCACCCTTACTCTTGGTACAAATGTTGATTTTCACCCCGATTATTCTGGCGCTCATCACGAGAAATAACCAAAACACTCGTGTCTGGCAACAATTACTCCACTCCCTCAAAAATTCTCTCCTCAGCCCCGTTGTGCTGGCAGCTTTTTCTGGTTTGGTGGTGAGTATTTGCTCGCTTCATGTGCCAGAACTCATCCTCGAACCACTGAGTATCCTAGGCGGGGCATCCATTCCGGTTATTCTGCTCAGTTTTGGTGCTTCCCTGCACAAGGCCAGCGTCCTTGCACCAGAATCACTGCGAGCACTCACCATTCTTGCCACCACAATAAAAGTGCTGCTTATGCCGGTTCTCGCACTGTGCTTTGGGGCGTTATTCCACCTTCACAGCGACCAACTCTATGCAGTAGTGATCTTGGCAGCACTACCGACTGCACAAAATGTGTATAACTATGCCGCTACCTACCAGCGAGGGCAAACAATCACTCGGGATACTATTTTGCTCTCGACATTCCTCTCCCTGCCAGTGATGTTTTGCATTGCACTGCTCTTTGGGCGCTAAGGCACCTTCCTTATACGGCACCCTGCTGCATTTTATGGCACACTGGCTTGTGTTAGTTGTTTTCCCATATTCATGTTTTAAGGAGAGATTACACTATGGGTATTTTCGACAAAGCAAAAGACCTACTCAAGAATGAAGAAACCTCTGATAAAGTTCTTGACCAGGCAGAAAAGCTCGCTACTGACAAACTTGGTGCAGATAAAGCAGACAAGGTAAAGAAAGTACGCGACACCATCGACGGTAAAATCGGCGAGAACTAAACCCTAAACTCAACACAAAGCGGGTGTGTATGAATAAAATCATGCACACCCGCTTTAGCCTTTCACCATTGGAGACAAAAACATTAGTTTTCGTCGGTAGATAAGGCAGCAACGAAAGCCTCCTGCGGTACTGACACCGACCCCAGGGACTTCATGCGCTTCTTACCTTCCTTCTGCTTTTCTAGCAGCTTACGCTTACGCGAAATATCGCCACCATAACATTTAGCCAACACATCTTTGCGCATTGCTCTAATGTTTTCTCTCGCAATGATCTTCGAGCCAATTGCCGCCTGAATCGGCACCTCAAACTGCTGGCGCGGAATAAGCTCTTTGAGTTTTTTCGTCATCTTATTGCCATACCAATGTGCAGAATCACGATGCACAATAGCGCTAAAGGCATCCACTGGATCACCATTGAGCAGCACATCCACTTTCACCAAATCGGCTTCTTGTTCACCCGCATCTTCATAATTCAGCGACGCATAACCCTTGGTGCGCGACTTCAAGGAGTCAAAGAAATCAAAAATAATCTCGCCCAAAGGCATGGTGTAGCGCAATTCCACCCGATCCTCAGACAGGTAATCCATTCCACCCATCTGACCACGCTTTGATTGGCACAATTCCATCGTGCTACCGACGAACTCGCTCGGCACAATAATCGTAGTCTTGACAATAGGCTCCCATACCTCATGGAGCTTGCCAGCCGGCCAATCAGAAGGATTATGCACCTGGTGTGCAGTGAGATCCTCGGATACCACTCGGTAACTCACACTCGGTGCTGTGGAGATCAGATCCAACCCAAACTCACGCTCTAAGCGGTCACGGGTAATCTCCATATGCAACAGACCTAAGAAACCACAACGGAAACCAAAGCCCAAGGCCACAGATGTTTCTGGCTCAAAGCTCAGCGAAGCGTCGTTAAGCTGTAATTTTTCAAGAGCATCACGTAAATCCGGGAAGTCCGCCTGGGAAATAGGAAACAGACCCGAGTACACCATAGGTTTAGGCTCCGCATAACCTTGCAAAGGTTCTTGGGCACCATGTTGTGCCCACGTGACGGTATCGCCCACCTTTGATTGGCGCACGTCTTTCACTCCAGTGATCAAATACCCTACTTCACCAGGTCCTAGACCATCGCACTTTTTGGGTGTAGGAGACACAATGCCAATTTCTAGCAACTCATGCACTGCGCCAGAAGACATCATCTTGATTTTCTGGCGTGGCAAGAGTTTGCCATCAATCATACGAATGTAGGTCACCACACCCCGGTAGGTGTCGTAGACAGAATCGAAAATCATAGCGCGCGCTGGGGCTTCATCGTCATACTCAGTAGTTGGTGCTGGTACCAGCTCCGCAACCTTATCCAGGAGTGCCGCCACACCCTCGCCGGTTTTACCTGAAACGCGCAACACATCTTCTGGTTCGCACCCAATGATATTGGCGATTTCCAAAGAATACTTGTCAGGGTCGGCAGCAGGCAGATCAATTTTGTTGAGCACCGGAATAATCTCCAGGTCATTTTCCATCGCCAAATAGAGATTCGCCAAAGTTTGGGCTTCAATACCCTGGGCGGCGTCGACCAGCAAAATTGCGCCTTCACAGGCTTCAAGCGCACGCGATACCTCATAGGTGAAGTCCACGTGACCAGGGGTATCAATCATCTGCATGACGATTTCCTCCCCCGCATAAGGACCCGACTGCGGAACCCACGGCAACCGAACATTCTGGGCTTTAATCGTAATGCCACGCTCGCGTTCAATATCCATATTGTCTAGATACTGATCGCGCATATCCCGAGCATCGACAACTTGCGATAATTGCAAAATACGGTCAGCCAAGGTGGATTTACCGTGGTCAATGTGGGCAATGATGCAGAAATTTCGGATTCTACTAATATCCGTAAAAGTTTTTTCTGCGTAATTGTTCACCATGCAGTTCCTTTTCCTCAACGCTAATCGAACTCCGCTATCACACTACCGCATTTATGGTACAAAGCAGACATTAGGTACTATCAGGCACGATGTATTCTTCTTCCATAGCCCACCGACGTTCAAGCACACATTCTTTCTTCGTCTCATCGTGCCTGGTATCCGCCGCGATGGCTATGCCCCATGCAATTTTGACCCCACTCTTACTGAATAAAGGCATGACACTGCCACAAATAACTGTCATGCAAGCGCTTTTTAGCCTAGTCATTCTCCTTACCGAATTCCCCAGTGGCGTCATTGCAGACCTAGTCAACCGCAAAACTCTTTACATCGCCTCAAAAATTATTCTTGCGGTGTTCTTTCTAATGGTTTTTGCTGGCACAGGGCCGGTAATCCTCATGATCGCCTGGGGCATCTATGCCCTTTCGGCATCACTGAATTCTGGCACTCTCGACGCAGCCTTAGTCAATAACGCAAAAGCCACAGCACTAGACCAAAGACAAGCAGCACAACGCATTTCCTGGCTAGTCGGCCGCAGCAGTCAAATTGATATCAGCGGAATGATTATCGGCGGCACCCTCGGTGGCATTCTCTATACCACCATCGGATACAACATTTATCTCATCTCTGCACTACTAGCCGTACTATCCATCATTTCTGTTCTGCTATGGTTCCAGATCCCAGAAACACACGTCAAACGGGAAAGGCACAACACCACATCACTACAACTATTCAGATCGCATATATCTGAAAGTTTCCATACCGTGCGAGAATCGTCGACAGTGCAATTTTATATTGTGCTCATGACTGTCTTGCAGTGCATTATCCAAATTCATTTCCAACTGTGGCAAGGGAGTTTTTTGGATAAAGGGCTGAGCGAAAATACATTTCTTTTCCTCTATTTAACTTTCCAGGCGATCGGTTTTCTCGCCGGGTTCCTTTCTAAACAGAGTCGATTTGCTCGATTTCTTTTTGCACATCCTTTTCTCATATCTATCCCAATCCTGCTATTCCTTTATGCCAGCCTGATGTCCACCGGGATCGCCTCACTTATCCCGTACTCAGCTTTTATTTTCATCTGCACGATTATTGTCAATAGCTGTCGCGCTGGAATTAACGAAGCAGCCCCTATGGAAAAAATTGGCGCTATCACATCATTATCCAGTGCGTTGTCGAGACTCGGCGGAATCCTCTCCTTATGCTCCATGGCAGTTGCCTTGCATTATGCTTCCGCAGGAATAGTAGTGCCAATCGGATTAGCAGCATTTTGGTGTTGTGCAGCAGCTGTCATAGTCATTGGATACCAATCCACACAATTGGCGCATTAAGAATTTTTAGGCTTTCGGCAGGTAAACAGAAAAAGATCGTGCTAGACTAGGGAAATCTAAAAATAGATTAGGTATTTTCTCAGATAATGCCCGGCTAATAGCCATCACTCGAAGGTGAAACCACTATGAGCAGCAAATTTCGTGTTGGGTCACAGCTGAAATCGCTGTGGGCAAAAAATAAAACGCAACGCGGCACTAAACAAAATCCGCTTGATACTGGTTTGTCTGCGCTCAATGAACGCCTTGGTTTGCATAAAAAAAATCACTCCCCCGTCGCAGAGCATAATGCCCATAAATACATTGACTGCCAGGTAAGTTCTTCGAGTGAATGTGCCCGCAATATCATCTACGCCCCTGACATGGATGGACAAGTAGATCCAGGGGAAATCGTCTGGTTTTTTGCCCCCACAAACAAAAAGAAAGAACGAGCATTAGTGGTTATTGCCCGCCACGGTGCGGAAGTTCTTGGCTTACTCACCTCCTCTAACCCCGAGCACGATAAAGAAGATTCATGGCTCGACATCGGCGTAGGACCGTGGGATGAAAGCGGCAAACAAAACTGGGTGCGCCTAGACAAAATCATTCGAGTACCAGAAATAGCTATTCGACGACAAGGCGCTATCATTCCCCGGAGTCGTTTTGAGCGAATCGCTAACCGACTTCGCGCCGAGTACGGCTGGATATAAGAATACAAGCCTAAGCATAAATAAGGCATAGAGGTAGTTGTTTTCTTTTTCACGCCAAGCGTGCTATAGTTTCTCTTTGCTATTTATTCACGTTCGTCGCTGATATTTTTCGTGCGCCACCTAAGATGAACAGGACCTTGGGTTCATCCCTGACGCAGAACCACCTTAAGTGTGGAAGTAAATACGAGCGCCGGCATAAGTAAGAGATAAAGAGGTAATCATGGCAAATATCAAGTCACAGAAGAAGCGCGTTCTCACCAACGAGAAGGCTCGTCGTCGTAATCAATCTATCCGCTCTGCGGTTCGCACCGAGATTCGTAAGTTCCGTGCACTCGTTGAAGCTGGCGACAAAGCTGCTGCAGAAACACAATTGCGTGTTGCTTCCCGTGCCTTGGATAAATCAGTAACCAAAGGTGTTTTCCACCGCAACAATGCTGCGAACAAGAAATCTAAGATGGCACACGCTTTTAACAAGATGTCCTAATTCTTGGGTTTCCTAGTTATAAATGTTCTAGGTTACTATTTCCCGCAAACCCCTGCTCAATATGGCACATGAGTCATATCGAGCAGGGGTTTTGGGCTTTAGGAATTATCACAGTTGTTTTCGTAATGCACAAAGTTGAAATAGGTATAGCGTCAAAGCACAGCCAATAACAGCATAAAAACCCACGACGACCAGCCACCCCGGCGGGTAGAGATATATCGCAATAGCCGGCACAAACCACAATAATGCTCCCACCAAGCTAGCAGGTGCGTCGCTAAGAAAACAGCGAATTGCACGGGACAATAACCCGGTGAATGAGTAGTGCTCTTGGCGCTGGCACAACAATAACCACACCCACATCATGATGCTTATGCTTAGTGCCATGCCGGAGAATACCGCACCAAGGCACACAATTGTGCTGGTTCTGGTTAGATCGGCACGAGTAATCACCGCTATTTCATAAGCGCTGAGGAGAAAAAATCCCGAGCAAAATTAACCAAGAGCCTGTTGCGTAGCGCCAATGGGTGGTTTTCCAGGAAAAAAGTTCTCGAAAGAAGTTGCCGAGGAGTTGGAGTGTTCGTGGTTGTTGGCCTGCTTGAAGTTGAATGAGTTGCGTGCCCGCGGCATGGATAGCAGCACCAATGCTCAGCATTGGCACTGCGGATAAGATGAGAAGCCAATTGATGAGGATGACGTCGGTGGCGAGGGAAAACAGGTGCCACCATGAGGAGTCGGAAAGGGTGCGCTGCTTAGTGGGTTTGGGCATTATTATCCTTTAACTGCGCCTGCAGCTACCCCTTCGATAATGTATTTCTGCCCGAGGACATAGAAAATAACAATAGGGATAATCGCTAACACCAGCATAGCCATCATGGCTCCCATATCACGGTTACCATTAGAACCAACTAGGAATTGCAGCACAATGGGAATCGTGCGGTATTTACTTCCCGCACCAAGCACCAGGTTAGGCAGCAAATAGTCATTCCAGATCCACATTGTGTTCAAGATGCCCACAGTAATCATGGTGGGCTTGAGCATGGGCAGCACCACTCTGAAGTAGATTTGCAGTGGTGAACAACCATCTATACTTGCAGCTTCTTCTATTTCTGTGGGAATAGTTTTAAGGAATCCCACAAAAATAAACACCGATAGCCCAGCGCCAAACCCAAGATACAGCACTGCCATACCCAGCGGATTTGCTAGATAGAGTAAATCCGCAATTTTTGCGCTGGGAAACATGACCATTTGGAATGGGACAACCATAGAAAAGACAAAGACAAAATATAGTGCCTTGGTCCACCACGTGCGCACCCTGGCAATATAGTATGCAGTCATTGATGAGAAGAACACAATTGCCATAACTGAGAGCACTGTAATCACTGCTGACCATAGCACTGCCGAGAGTGTACCCGATACTGCCAATCCCTTGGCGTAGTTTTCTACTCCCACATACATATCGCCCAGTGGTAAGGCAAAGGGGTTATCGGCGATAGAGAACTTTGCCTTAAATGAGTTAATCAGCACAAAAAGAATAGGACCAAGAAAGACGAGGGCTAAGAAAATAAGAATGAGGTAGATGAGCACTCGACTTGAGGTACCGAGTTCACTGGTGTTCTTCTTTTTTATGCTGCTATTTTTTATACTGCTACGCGTACTCATGCTTCTACCTCTCGATTCCTTGTCACACGCAACTGGTACATTCCGATCACAGCCACAATCACCACAAAAATCACAGCCTTAGCTTGCGCTATTCCCTCTTTGCCTACTTCATAGAACATGGTACGTACAATGTTGAGCGCCACCATTTCCGTTTCCGAGCGCGGTGCACCATTAGTCAGCGCAAGGTTTTGGTCATACATCTTGAAGGTATTGGCGAGGGTAAGGAATAAACAGATAGTAATGGCGGGCATCACCATGGGGATAGTCACGTGCCTGAGGGTTTGCCACTTGCCTGCCCCATCGAGGGATGCTGATTCGATGAGCTCTCGTGGCACGCTGTGTAAGCCCGCAATATAAATAACCATCATGTACCCTACGAGCTGCCAGTTCAGCAAAGAAACCAGTCCCCAATAGCCAAAGGAAGAATCAGCAACAATGGTAGTTCCGTACTTTGCCAATATCGCATTAACCAGCACTTGCCAGGTATAACCAAGGACAATTCCGCCAATGAGATTGGGCATAAAGAAAATAGTGCGGAAAAAATTTGTGCCCGCCAGTTTCCTAGTCAATAACCATGCCAGGGCAAAAGCAAAAATGTTCACGCTCAGCACTGAAACCAGGGCCACCAAGAGGGTAAACACAAATGCTTTATCAAAACCACTACGCCCGCCAAAGGCAAGGCGGTAATTCTCAAGTCCAACAAACTGCGCATCGCTGAAGGTCGTGAACTTAGTAAACGATAATCCGATTCCGAGGATAAAAGGCACCAAGAACGCTATCAAAAATGCCAAGAGTGTTGGCAGTACAAAAATGGGAAAGTATTTTTTGAGAGTTCTCATTATTGCTCCTCTTTTTCTGCTTTCCACTCATCAACAAATACGTCGACGACGTCCTGCCACTGAGCACTACCAGAAGCATATTGCGCCATGCTTTGCCCCACGGTGTCCTTGAATTTTTGGGAAGGATAGATAGTAAAAATCCAGGGAATAGTCCGCAATTGCTCATTAGAAACATACTTAGCTACTTCCGCGGTAAGCGGATCACTCGGAATGTCGTCTGGACCAAAGGTAGTAAAAGGTGCATTAAACCCAAGATCTTCAGAGACATAGCGCTTACCGACGTCGGAAGAAAGAAGCCAATTCACAAACTCAATTGTGGCTCGTTGATCTGCTTTAGTGGCTCGCGCATTAACTGCCAGTGATACTTCAGTACCTACTGCAAGCCCTTGAGTTTCCTCGCCGGCATGACCGGTATAAATGGGTAAGAATTTAATGTTGTCCTCTTTGATTATGTTGCCTTTTACCCCAGAAATCTGACTCCACGCCCAATTGCCGTTTTGGATCATGGCGGCTTTTCCTTGAGCGAACTCAGAAAGGGAATCTGTTACATTCTTCGAGGGCGCTAATTTTTTATCAATAGTGGAGTTATTGAGATACAGGTCGAAAATCTGCTTGAACTCCTGGTTATATGTGAACTTAATGTCCTTTGTATCACTTATGCCTTGTTCATTGAGTTCATAGTAAATGGGGATATTGGTCAGGTGAGTTTGCCAACGCCAATCCTCACCTGATGCTAGTGATGTAGAAGCAAAAGCACCTTGAATACCAAGCTGATCTTTGCGAGCCTGCATATCTTCCGCCACTGCTTTCAGAGTGGCAAAATTATTTATCTGTGCCGCCGACGCTACCTTGGCACCTGGCAATGCACAATATCTATCAAAAATCTCCTGGTTATAAATAATTCCATAGCCTTCTACTGCCAAGGGCACGCCATAAGTTTTTCCGTCATCACCTTTGAGTGCAAGGTTGTCGTCTTTGAGATTACGGACAAACTCTGCATCAGAAATATCTGCGGTATAGGGCAACCATTTATGCAGACCAACAGGGCCATTGACATTAAAAAGCGTGGGCGAATGACGCTTCATCATCTCAATTTTGAGCGTTAGTTCATATTCGCCGGAGGCAGCTGTAGCCACTTTCACGGGCACGCCTGTTTCTTTTTCGTACTCACGAGCTATTGCTTGGAAAGTTTCATCAGCTTCTGGCTTAAAGTTGAGGAAATACACAGATCCTTTATCATCTTCTGTGCCACAAGCACTCAAGCCACACAGCATCATCGTCGCCAGAACTATTACCGCTATGAGACGTTTGAGCTGGCTTAGTGGTCTTTGGGTTGAAAACACAAAGAATCTCCTGTCATGGTGCGCTAAATCTAGAGGACACATAAGAAGCAAAGATTTATTGCTTAGATCACATAGTAGCGTCTCGATGGATATAACATACATTTCATTCTAAAAATGTAAATAAATCATCCATCCCAAACATACGAGCCGTGTCCACCGCACTCGGGTGCCCCGCATAAGGATCGGCACCAGCGGCAAGCAAAATGGAAATAATCTCCATCTCTTTCTTAAAAATAGCCCCGGCAAGCGGCGACTGTCCCCTGTCATTGAGCTTGTTCACATCTGCGCCACGAGCAATCAACGCCCGCAATGTCTGGGCATTACCACAATAAGCAGCCAACATTGCAAACGTATTACCCTCATGATTCATCAAATCAACATCAACACCCTGATCAATATAGGCAGCCAAATCTATACTCGCCTGCGGATCATTGCTGCGAGCCAAATCAAAAAGCCTGCTTGCAAACTCAGCTACTTGTTCTAGTTCTTCCTCACTATGTATATCGCTCATTGTTTTTCCCAGCCTTTCTTTGACCGACCTTCCTAACGCAAGGAGTTACCCCGCGAGCTGTGATATTTTTCGCACAGCGTCCTCCACGGCAAAGGATTCATCGCCACCACGCTGTCCTTTCACCGACGCATCAAGCTCAGCCATAAGAATGACTGCCCGACTCACCGCATCACCACTCCACCGCCGCGCCACTTTAGCCGTTTTCTCCACAGCAAAAACCGGCATACCCAATTGCCCAGCTAATGCCGCTCCATTGATTCTGCCCCGAGTAGAATACAACCTGGCAATAGCTGACACTTTGCTACTCAACGCAGCAGCTAAAGCAACAGGGCTAATCCCCAATTGCAAAGCCCGCCGTGTTGCCGATAAAGCACGCACAGCATTGCCAGAACAAGCAAAATCTGCAATATCGAATACTGAAACCTCAGCAACACCAACGTAGTATCGTCGAACAGCTGCTACATCGACCTTGCCATCAGTATCAGAAACCAATTGCGACACAGCACTAGCAAGCTCACGCAGCTCTGAGCCAACCCCTTCAAGCAGCGCATTGATGACGTCGGGAGTAGGCGAAAGCCCATAGCGACGAAACTCTGCCATAAGCCACGCAGACTTTTCATGCGCTTTGAGCTTTGCAACCTCATGCACCTGTGTATATTTCTTGAGCTTTTCGACGGCAGCTTTAGCGCGACCACCACCTTTGTGCATGATAATCAGATAAACACCTGGGGTGGGGTTATGTGTTGCTTCAAGTACAAGCTGTATGGGCTCTTTACCTGCGTCTTGCGCTTCCTCAAAAATAACAATGCGATCTTCACCAAAAAGTGAAGGCGAAAGCAATTCAATCATTTCCGCCGACGTAACATCTCCGGTACGCAACCGTGAAACAACAATGTTATCACCCAACGATGATTGCTCTTTTATCTGAGCAATCAGCTCAGTACGTATTCTTTCTGCCAAAAACTCCTCATCGCCGAGGATAAGATGTGACTGCTGAATCATTATGCTCCCGCTACTTGCTCATTTGTGCTCACTTCAGTCTAGAAAATAAGTGAGCACAATCCCACTTAAACTTTTCCTTAAGATCTTTCCTCAGGTCTTTTCTTTCGGGAACCATAAAATAATGCCAAAGAGATAACCCAGGCCACCAGCAACACACTCCACGCCTGCTGTGTTCTACCAAAATTGACATAGACTAACAATAAACCCCCTCACCTGCACGAACAGTGATTGAACGAGAAACAATTACCGCAACTGCCCAAGAGTTGCCGAAACCTAATAATATGATTGGTGCTAAAAGGAGGGCATTAAACCCCAACGGTGGGTTGGCGCAGGCACTGTATTGATACTCAATGCTTTAGGCATTCCCTTTTTTCGCATACCTATGATTGCTTCTATAACGTTGTGTAGTTACCACGTATCACAACCATTTATCCCAGCAAGGATTCCTGCACATTAACCAGCTTTGTTTATGGCGTTTTACGTGCTACATCATGCCTGTAATGGTTCGTCGTGTTAGATCATCCATTGGTGGGATATGCTCACTATTCATAGAGCAACGATGAACTGTGTATGTGGATTGGCGTAGAATATCCAGCGTTTCACGTTCTGTGTTGTTGTCGATCCATTCCATCCATGATAGATAGCGGTGTAGGTTCTTGGAGGCGACACTGCTAAAACGCCTCATAAACCGTTTGGTTTTAGAGTGCAGTGCGTTGATTGGCGCAAGTTTGCCGCGGTCATCTTTAGAATGATAAGCCCTGTGGGTAGCACCAAGTTCTTCTAGCGCTGAAACATAGCCTGAACCTTTGTCCGTGATAACAGTGCAACCAGACGTAACAATGTCACCAAGGGCTAGGCGGGCGGTATTTTTAGAAATACTACTGTATCCAGCAATTTGATGGAAAATACTTCCCGTAGATGTCACGCCCATAACCACACAAACCAACAACCTTGACTGACTTTTCCCCTTCCTTAACCCGCCGCGCTTTTTAGCTTTAACACCATCAGGCACAGCTGCCCCCTTATAGTTAATAGGGAAAAACGTTTCATCGATATAAGCTAAGTTTCCCCTGTTCACCGTAACTTTTTTAGCATTTTTCTCAACCAGCTCAAGAACACGGTGCCGCATAAAGAAAGCAGTGGCAACAGCAACCCCGCAGCGTTCGGCACTACGACGAACACTTACACCGTCGATAAAACATTCAGCGAACTTCCTCCATGTCTCTAAAGACAGTTTGGAGGTTTTGAGAACTTTGTTTGTGGAGTGTCCAAAGGTGCGCTGGCACCCTTTACACAAATAGCGTTGCCCGCCCTTTGATGTGCCTTTGCGCACAACGGAATCACACTCGCAGCGTGGACATTGTGACAGAATCTCACCATACTCTGGCTCGTGAAACAACTGCTCCAGCTGTTCAATCAAGTGTTGTCGTTCTTCTGGTGTGACTGTGGAAATTATCTCTTTGACTTGGTTAATGATGTCTGTGGTTGTCATGTCTTAAATTGTAAAAACCTCCCCCGACATGAAGAACGGGGTGTTCGTTGTTATGTTCGATGTCAATTTTGGTAGAACACAGCACTCCACGCCACCCCTACCCACCCCTGCGATAAGGAAATGTGTGCGTAAGGTAATTGAGAACCACGCTCGGCAACACAATATATCCAACGCACTAATGGTTGGCACAAGGCTATCGGAATATAGGCTACGACGCTGAAAAACCCACAGTTACTCAGCACAATTGCAAGCAAACCCAACACAGTTATTGGTGCTACCACCGCTGCAACTAAAACATTAGCGAAGAAACTCACCAGAGATAGCGTATGGTTCATCACAGCAATAACAGGAATGGTCGCCATCTCAGCAGCCAATGCCACTGCAGCTGTTCTATTTACTACATCGGGGATACGCCACCAGGGTATATTGGCGCAAACACGATAAAAGATCGGATTAAGCACGATAATCCCAGCAGTAGCAGAAACAGAGAGCAAGAACCCATAATTGCTTGCCATGTCACTATCCCACACCACAATGCCAATAACAGAAAGAGACAACGTATGTATTGGTGGTGCTCGCGTAATACTCAATGCAGCCACCATGCTCACTGCTCCGGTGGCACTTGCCCGTATCACCGAAGGCTCATACCCAATAAATAAAGCGAATAGTATCAAGGAAACTAGCCCACCAACAGCACATATGCGTGGACTACAACCGCATAATCCAAGCAGAAGCATGACAGTCGTCGTAATGATTGCCACATTACCGCCAGATACCGCACTTAAATGTGCTAATCCTGTTGCAGCATATATTTGTTTGTCATATTCGCTTTGTAAACTCGTATCCCCCATAACCATCGCAGCATACAAACCAGCGATTGCATCATCATCAATATAGTGCCCTACGGCGGATAAGAAATTATCCTTTATTCCCTGCATAAGCTGAACATATTTTTCCCATATCGTGGGTTCTGTCTGTTCCACACACCGTATATCACTCGCAATATACATATGCTTCAATAGCACAGCCTTATCTGTAGCGACTGCTTTCCCACTCACCACAAAAGGTGCTCCCGGATGTAAACAGCTGCTTTGCGAGATATGTGCACCGCGATAAAAAATAGGTATGCTACCGGGACTATGGGCAAAGCGAGCCTCGATAATCCATCCAGAATCCGTCTGAAAAGGTCGAGATTGCGCCCGCATCATCATAGTAGGTGGTAATTGATGTGCCAATCCACTACGTTGCAACACATTCATCCTTATTCCCACGCACACTAAGGCACAGAAACCGCCAAGCCCCACCACACCAGCCTGCATCTTATCCCACAATGCACATAGGCAGACTCCTATCGCTACTACTGCTGCCGCACACCACCATTGACCAGTTCGCAACATAACAAAGGTGCTTACCCAAACACTCAATGCAGCAGGTACCAGACGCAGGTCATTCATAATGTGACCTGGTTTTCTATTTGAGCAAATTTAGCAGCACCAATTCCTTTGATCTCAAGCAATTGATCAATACTGCTAAACGCACCAATGCTTTGCCGATACGCAATGATAGCTTCCGCAGTTTTTTGCCCGACTCCACTAAGAGTCTGCAATTGTTCGACACTTGCTGTGTTGATATTTATTTTCCCGCTCTCAGCACTCACACTATCTGCATCCGATTGCAGCGCGACGATAGGCTCATCTGGATACGGCACATATACTTGTTTTCCGTCTTGAAGTTGCTGCGCAAGGTTGAGGGCATGAAACCGTGGTTCGTGAAAACGCTCCTGCGAAACACCAGCTGCGCTCAGTGCATCGGCTACTCTTGCCTGTGGACTCAGCGTATGCAAGCCTGGCCTAGACACATCTCCAATAACCGAAACCACCAATTCCTTTGCTGATGGCGCAGTTGATTGCAGTGCGCTATTATCTGCCACAGAATTACCTGCCGCAGATGGAGTTATTTCTGCTGGTGGCACTACTTGTTGTGGTACAGAGGTACCAGAGAAGAAAAAGAGTGCTCCTACTATTGCCAATGCACAAACCGCTACCCCTATAAGCTGGCGACCAGATAGTGCATAGCGTGGTGGTAGTGGTTGCACATTAAGCACATCTTCTTGCCCAGTTGGTCGTGCTAATTCTTTTACTCGTTCATATACCCGCCCCATGGGCACAAGAGTAAAGGTTGTGCGTCGAAAGCAAAAACGTGCAGGGCAATAGAGCACGATATTCTGTGGAAAACCCTCTGACCTGCATTAGTTTGCTTGTGGATAACGGCTCATCCACTGGTGCCACAATTATTGATCGGCACTTGGCGCTGTGTCAGTAGCGTAGACCCCCATGTTCCAGCCCTCAAGATACCATTGCACAGGCTCATCTGTTGCAGGGGCACAACCAAAACGCGGACGCGCTATCAGTGCTGACCAGCATGTATTGCCAAGACCAGAAAAAAGTGGATATTGACTAGGGTGCAATTCCAGCAAAGAGGAGGTAAGCGCGCTAATGGTACCGCCATGCGCGACAACAAGTACTGTTGTATCCTCGTCATCCCATTGTGGATAATCGGTCACTAACTCGTCGATCACTGCACGAGCACGCTGAGCGACGCTGAGCCGAGATTCACCACCAGGCGGAGTCCACGAAGCATCATTGCGCCACCGCGCCCGAGCGCCAGGATAAGCTGCATCTACTTCCTCGTGAGTTTTCCCCTGCCACTGCCCCAAATTAGTTTCACGCAAACGCTGATCAATCTCTACCCCAACGCCAATGTTGCGATCAATAATCTCTGCAGTGACTCTAGCACGCTGCAAATCAGACGCAATGATTTTTTTAATAGGCTGACTCGCTAAGAAATCTGACACTAACTGGGCTTGTGCAATGCCGCGTTCCGCCAGTTCTGTATCAAGATGACCTTGCATACGCTTATTGGCATTATATTGCGTTTGCCCATGTCGCAGTAGAAGTAACCGTCGCGGCATAGGTTATAACTCGTCTTCAGGTTCTGGGGCAGCAAGTGGAATATCGTCCAAAGACTCTACAGTACGGACATCAATATCGTCCGCCCAATCCTCATCACGCTGCATCGTCTCCACGCCCTCGACTTCAATGAGTGGACAATCCCGATAGAGTCGATCCAAACCATAAAAATCACGCTCGATATTGCGCTGCACATGAACAATTAACATGCCATAATCAAGCAATACCCAGCGGTTTTCTCGATTCCCCTCACGTCGTTTAGGCTCTTGCCCGACAGCAGTAAGCTGATCTTCAATTTCTTCGACGATGGCTCGTACTTGACGCTCGTTATCGGCAGAAGCTAATACAAATACTTCCGCAATCGCCATAACATCCGACACATCCACAACAGCGATATTCGTTGCTTGCTTCTCATCAGCCGCACGAGCAACAATGGCAGCTAGGTCAATGGTTTCATTAGTTGCGGTCACACAAAATCCTTATTTATAGCTATTTTCCTCTTTTGTGGCAGTGCAAAACGTGCAGCAAACCAAAACACACAAACAATACCACCGCTTAAAACTTTACACTGGCTTAATATCTCTTAGCAGCCAACAACACAGCATTGTCATATACCAAGATACACACGATCACATTCAAGAGATACTAGCTTCGATCTAGCGTTGATAAAGACCACGCTTAGCGATGTATTGCACCACACCGTCGGGCACAAGATACCACACAGGCAACCCCTGGGCTGCACGTTGCCTACACCCTGTGGAAGAAATAGCCATAGCTGGAATCTCAATCAGCTTAACCTTTTGGCGCTGTGGCAACGGCAGAAAATCGTCGGCAAGCTCATAGCCAGGGCGCGTAACCCCCACAAAAGTTGCTAACTCTAAAGCTTGTTCCCAATTGTGCCACGACAAAATACTGCTCAGTGCGTCAGCTCCAGTGATAAAGAAAAGTTGTGCGCGTGGAAAAATCTTCCGAATATCGCGCAGGGTATCTACCGTATAGGTTGCACCTGGGCGTTCAATATCTACCCGGCTCACACTAAAGCGTGGGTTTGAGGCAGTAGCAATAACTGTCATGAGATAGCGATCCTCTGCAGCTGAAACATCACGATCTTGCTTCTGCCAGGGATTACCAGTGGGCACAAAAATTACTTCATCAAGCTCAAAGCGAGCGGCAACTTCGCTAGCCGCAACAAGGTGGCCATGATGAACCGGATCAAAAGTGCCACCCATGATGCCGATGCGCTGCGCTTGATGAGAGAAAGCATCATTTCCCAATACAGAAGGAGGTGTCGTGTCATGATTATGCTCATGCAATGCCTCAGGTGTAGTCATAGGCACCTAGTGTAGCTACTGTGGACAAGAACAACCAGAAGAAAGAATGCACATACTCGTTCCACTCACCTGAGAATCAGCGAAACAACACTGTGCGCCAACCCCCAACATTTGTTATGGAGAGTAAACTACTTACCTAAATTGGCGAAAACCAAAGGCATATACTGCTAAACCGATACTCCGACTTGAGATCTTTAGATTAAAAATGAGCAATTCCGACAATTCCAATACTGAGGTTACTACTGAGGTGACTTATCCTGCTGCGTCTGCAATATCAGCTCCAGCCTCGGCCGCTAAGAAAAGTAATCGTTCTGGTCGCCACCGTGTGCCGATAGCACGCCCCAAAGGATGGAGCACCACAGTTGCGACGATTTCATCAGTGATGATGACCTTAGACATCACGATCGTACTCGTTGCACTACCTGCTATTGCACAGGATTTACAGCTTTCCCTTAGCGGCGGACAATGGGTAATCAACGCCTACAGTCTGGCTTTTGCTTCTCTCTTACTTTCCGCAGGCAGCATTTCTGACATTATCGGGCGACGAACAATTTTCCTCGTCGGGCACCTTTTATTCTTAGCTGCATCTATTGCGTGTATTCTCAGCAGCTCCGAAGCAATGCTCATTGCAGCACGTGCAGTACAAGGCGCTGGTGGTGCTTTGGTTTTCGGCACCAGTATTCCACTGCTCAGCGATAGTTTCCGCGCGCATGAATCCAGGGAGCGCACTCGTGCCATTGCTATTCTCATGGGGGCAAGTGCCGCAGCCAGTGCCCTTGGCCCGCTCGTCGGCGGCTTTCTCGTGGAATACGGTGCTTGGGAATGGATTTTTATTATCAATATCCCCATTGGTATCTTCACCATAATTGCCACGCTTATTTTTGTTCCCGACCTGCATAGAGCCGGGTTACTCGAAGACGATAACGCACAAGAGTTACCACCTCTTGATATTGGTACGGTATTCATCGCAGCTGCCATGCTCTTTAGCCTGAATTATGGCATTATTTCTGGTGCAGAACGTGGGTGGACTGATGGTTTTGTCCTATTGAGTTTCTCCGCAGCGATCTTACTCTTTGTGCTTATGACGGGTATTCAACTATCCAAAGGCAACCGAGCCATGATCGATATGCGCTTATTTGCCATTCCCTCTTTCTCCGCAGTCACTTTTGCGGCTTTTGCTGCCCGTATGTTCAGCTTCGGCATGATGCCATTTCTGGTGCTCTGGCTATCTGGACACGTAGGATTATCTGCCCTAGAAATCGGCTATGTTTCCACGGCAATGGCAGGTCCCATCGTAATTTTTGCTGCTGTTGGCCTCAAACTCGGCAACTATATTCGGTTAGGTTTTGTACAAGCAATCGGCATGATTATTGTCGCCATTGGTTTAGGACTTGGCTTGCTTATTCAACCAGATAGCAGCTGGCAAGCCCTCATTCCTGCCTATGTAGTTATCGGCATGGGAACGGGTGTCATGTTGCCGCACCTGATGGATTTAGCAGTCTCTGTTGTTCCGCGTGGTCGCACAGGTACGGCAAGTGGCATTGCCAATACCGCATTACCCCTCGGCACCTCCTTTGGCGTTGCCGTCTACGGAGCTTATCTTTCCGACTCCATTCGCAATGCACTGGGCGAGGTACCACATATCCCTGCAGAGATTTCTGCTGCCCTAGCGACGGCGGCAGAAGCTGGTCAATTCACAGTGATTGAGCGGTTTTCTGCCGAATTAGCGCATACGGCACTTGAGGCTTTCGTCGACGGTTTGCATGGCATTTTCATTATTGCAGCAGTGCTTGCGATTGTCGGAGCTATTGCGTGCGCAATTTTCATCCGGGACACCCACACCCACGAGCACTAGCGCACATCTCTTAGGCTCAGCGTAGCCAGGGGCTAAGGGCGAGTTTGCCCGTCGCCATGCAAAATCCACTTCGTGGTAGTCAACTCTGGTAACGCCATAGGGCCGCGAGCATGAAGTTTTTGCGTGGAAATACCAATCTCAGCTCCCATGCCGTATTGCTGACCGTCAGTAAAAGCGGTAGAGGCATTCACCATGACCGCAGCCGCATCGACTTCCTCAGTAAATTGCGTTGCTGTGCGGATATTACCAGTTGCAATCGCCTCAGTATGACCGCTGGAATAACGTCGAATATGCGCTATTGCCCCGGCAACACCGTCGACGAGTTTCGCAGCAATATCAAAAGACAGATATTCCTCCGCCCAATCTTGCTCTGTAGCAGCGATAATGCCACTAGCGCCACAAGGAGCTAACTGCTCAATATCACCATGAACCTGCACCCCAGCTTGTTGCAGCGCATGGATGATTTTATATTGATCCTCAGTAGGTAACGCCTGGTCAATCAGCACCGTTTCTGTAGCATTACACACTGAAGGACGTCGAGTTTTGCCATTGATAAGCATGGCTATGGCCTGGTTGAGATCAAGCACATCACGATCAATATAGAAATGACAATTACCCGTACCCGTTTCAATGGTAGCAACAGTGGCATTTGTCACCACCGACTCAATCAATCCTGCCCCACCACGAGGAATAATCACATCAACCAGCCCACGAGCTTGAATAAGATCACGCACACTCTCACGCGTCTGGCATGGCAATAACTGCACACTCTCACGAGGAATATGCTGCTCGACGAGCACCTGTTGAACAAGAGCAACCAACTTCTCATTAGAATGACGTGCGCTCTTAGAACCACGCAATAACACAGCATTGCCTGATTTGAGAGCCAGTCCAAAAGCATCCACCGTCACATTCGGGCGAGCCTCATACACCATGCCCATAACCCCCAGGGGCACTCTCACCTTGCGCATCGTGATCCCATTGGGCATGACTTGTCCTGCAACAACCTCACCTACTGGGTCGGTAAGAGCTGCTACTTCTCGCAACCCTTGAGCCATTGCACTGATACGAGACTGGTCTAAACGCAGCCGATCAATGAGGGAATCACTAAGCCCATTGTCTTTAGCAGCACTAATATCATGCTCGTTAGCAGCAATAATCTCAGCACTAGCCTGCTCTAAGCGTTGTGCTACTGCATACAGTGCTGCGTTCTTTTGCTCGGTATTGAGCTTGGCCAGAGGCGTCGTTACAGCTTTGGCAGCACGCGCCATAGTAAGAATGCTCTCACGTTCTTGTGCGCGAATAGCTATCGCATCAGTGCTAGTACCAGTCTCAGTGTGCATTATGTGACGTCTCCATTACCTCAGGGCCGCAATATCTAGTATCTCAAGGACCCGATATCTCAATATCTCAGTGTCCAATTATTGTGGATAAACTTTAGTACAAAGCAAGATAATCAGCATGAATAACCGCACGATTCATCCCAGCCGGCACTTCCTCTGTTTTCTTTCCTATAAGAGTACGCACAATCTCTGAATCATAAGACACCTCACCACGACCAATGACCTTGCCTGTATTATCTGCAATATCCACAATGTCACTAGCAGCAAAATCGCCTTGCACCTGCTCAATACCCACTGCCAACAATGACGTACCACCAGCGCGCAATGCAGCACTCGCCCCTGCGTCAATGCTAATCGTTCCTGAGGTATCTGCCGCATAAAGTACCCAAAACTTCCACGCCGGCAACCGCTGAGTATGCGGATGAAACATAGTGCCCACGCTAGCGTCGCTAAGCGCAAGATCAATGTTATCTGCAGAGGTCATAAGCACGGGAATACCACCACGGGCAGCAAGTAGCGCCGCTTGCACCTTAGCAGCCATACCGCCTGTGCCTACTGCACCACCACCGCCAGCATTAACATCATGTAAGTCTCGAGCACCCCGAACATCTGTGATGAAATGCGCATCAGGCTGCGCTGGATTTTTGTCGTATAGTCCATCAACATCAGACAATAAAATCAGTGCATCCGCATACGTTAGGTGAGCAACTAAAGCAGCCAGACGATCATTATCGCCAAAGCGTAACCCTTCTGTAGCAACAGTGTCGTTTTCATTAACAATCGGCACACAGCCTAAAGAAAAAAGACGATCAATCGTACGCTGAGCATTACGCGCCCGCTCTCTGATTCCTGAATCAGCAGAGGTCAATAAAATCTGAGCAACGTGACGAGAATAGCGAGCAAAACTTGTTCCCCAGGTATGGGCAAGTTGTACCCCACCCACGGCAGCTGCCGCTTGTTTTGTGGCTAAATCACGCGGGCGCTCTGCCAAACCCAATGCGCCCATTCCTGAGGCAACTGCCCCAGACGACACGATAATGACATCGCTGCCACGTCCCATGCGCGCTTCCACTGCATCGACCACTGCGTCGATACGCGCTGGATTGACTCGATAATCTTCACCAGTAAGAGACGAGGAACCAATTTTGACTACTACACGACGAGCTGCTACGAGCTTTTGCCGAGACGCACTCACCATCTACCTGCCTAACCTTGCCAACGCTCACGTTCAGCAACTTCACCATCGCCATAATCGTATTCATCAATCAAACCACGACGCACCTGAGACTCGCGTTTACGCTCAGCTGCGGAACGACGATTATTGCGCAATAACCTGGCATCTTGACCACGACCAGCAAGCGTAGGATCTACCCCACCTGCCGTCGGCTCCCACTCAAAAGTAATTTCCCCTATGCTCACGCTACAACCCGCTTTAGCCCCAGCTTTCATTAACGCATCTTCAACGCCAATTTTGGCTAAGCGATCAGCCAGATACCCCACAGCCTCATCATTCTCAAAATCAGTTTGCCGAATCCACCGCTGTGGCTTCTCACCGATTATCAAGAAACCACCCTCAATCTCTGGATCAGGCTCAATACGGAACTGACTACCATCGCCACGCTTACGCACAGCTTGTGGGCGAATAATCTGCTTAGGCTCCATCTTTGCTACAGGACGTTGCTTACGATCTTGCTCCACAATCTCCAAAAGAGCATACTGCAACTCATCAAGACCTTTACGTGCTACTGCAGAAATAATGAACACTGGCCAGCCGAATTTCTCCTCTAAATCGTCTTTAAGGAACTCGGCTAATTCCAGAGCATCAGGAATATCAACCTTGTTGAGGATAATAATGCGCGGCCGCGAACGCAGATCCCCAAGAGTAGCATCCTGTGCCAATTCTGATTGATACGCCGCAAGTTCTTCCTCTAGAGCTTCAATGTCACTCATTGGGTCGCGCCCTGGCTCCATCGTGGCAGTATCAACCACATGCGCCAACACTGCAGTACGCTCAATGTGGCGTAAGAAATCAAGCCCCAGCCCTTTGCCCTGCGACGCTCCGGGAACTAGCCCTGGCACATCGGCAATGGTAAAAGTTTTATGCCCAATCTCTACCACACCAAGATTCGGCTGGAGCGTGGTAAAAGGATAATCACCAATTTTTGGTTTTGCTGCCGAGAGTACAGAAATCAACGATGATTTTCCGGCACTAGGAAAACCAACCAGTCCGACGTCAGCCATTGATTTGAGTTCAAGAACAATATCATGCTGCTCACCAGGTTCACCTTTGAGAGCAAAACCTGGTGCTTTGCGTACGCTCGACGCCAAAGCAGCATTACCCAAACCACCAAACCCGCCTTGTGCAGCAGTAAAACGCATACCCACGTGCGTCAAATCAGCAAGTGTTTCGCCTTGTTCATTCAGCACAACTGTCCCTGGTGGAACCGCAAGGATGAGGTCTTCTCCTCTGGCACCATTGCGGTGATCACCTGCACCATTGCTACCGCGTTGCGCCTTGATATGAGGGCGATAGTGGAGATCCAAAAGAGTATGGATCTGGGCGGATACTTCCAGAATAATATCGCCACCATGACCGCCGTTACCGCCGTCTGGGCCACCCAAAGGCTTAAACTTTTCTCGGTGAATCGACGCACAACCATTGCCGCCGTCGCCAGCTGATAAATGGAGCACTACTCGATCAACAAAACGCGCCATGACGCCACCTTTTTCATTCTTAATGGATTCTGTATCAGTCTACAGTAAAAGAAAAACACCCCTGAGTAAGGGGTGTTAAAAGCTCACTAAACCTTAAGGTTGTATGGCTTATGCAGAAACAGCCTCTGGAACAATGTTCACAGTGCGACGGTTGCGCTTGGTGCTGAACTGTACTGCACCTGCTTTTAATGCGAACAAGGTGTCATCGCCACCGCGTCCTACATTCTCGCCTGGGTGGAACTTAGTGCCACGCTGACGAACGAGGATTTCACCTGCGTTTACCTGCTCGCCGCCAAAGCGCTTTACGCCAAGGCGCTTGGCGTTGGAATCGCGACCGTTATTTGAGCTTGACGCACCCTTCTTGTGTGCCATGTGGATTCCCCTCCTTCGGGAAAAATCTAGAAGGTGGTTAGACCTTACTTAATGCCAGTAATTTTCACTACGGTCAGCGGCTGACGGTGACCTTGACGTTTCTTGTAACCAGTCTTGTTCTTGTACTTAAGGATCTTAATTTTTGGACCCTTAACGTGCTCAACAATCTCAGCTGAAACCTTTACTTTCTCAAGTTCTTCAGCTTTTGTGGTAACAGTTGCGCCATCGACGAGCAGAACAGGGGTGAGAGCCACGGACGAACCTGGCTCACCCTCGATCTTCTCGACCTTGACGAGGTCACCTTCAGCAACCTTGTACTGCTTGCCGCCGGTCTTGACGATCGCGTACATACGAGGGCTACCCCTTATCTAAAACTCGGACTCTTTGAGCAACACATCACTCTCAAATGCAATCTGCTGCAAAGAGTACTACTTAACAGAAACTTTCTTGCGTTTAGCATTCCATAACCAATAACCAACGAAAGCTAGCCAGGAAGAAAATGCTAAAACAGCGACTGTCAAAGACTACCCTTAAAAGCAGCCAAAACACAAACTGGCTGCCCTTGGGGCTAATAGCGGGGTTAATTATGCTTTCTCGTTACCCTACGTCGTCCACGACCCCGACCAGAAGTATGGGAGGTTTTCTGTTTCTCATAAACCTCAACAACATCTCTAGTAGCATTACCGACGCGCGTATCGCCTTCATCCATATGCTTATTTTTACGAACAACACGACGTCGATGTCTCTTTGCGCTCTCTCGCACACTCTGCTTAGTTTGCTTGGTTTGCTGCTCAGGGTGCGTCGTCGATGTCTGCTCAATCTCAATCACTTCAGCCTGCACCGCATGAGTATTTTTCCGCACCGCTCGACGACGCTTCACAGCCGCCCGAGAAGAACCTACTGTTTTTGTTTCTTCGGCCTGGGTTCCTCCCCTCACAGCCTCATGAGTCGCAGCCTCGTGCTGCTCATCAGTACGCTTTTCCTGTGCAGCAGCTGAATTCGCTCGGACTACACGACGACGCGACTGGGTACCGTGCTGGCGTTGTTTCCGATCAAACGCATAGTCGTCAGCTGGCAAGTAGTTCTGGGCAGATGGCTCATCCGGGTCTTCCTCATGCGCACGTGCAAGCGCAGAATCAACAATATCGAGCACACTGGTATCCGCTGTTGTATTCGATCGTGAATTATCAGCAATGACATCCTGTTCCACAGAATCCTCATCGGAATCGGTGTCCATATTCTTGATAACAGCAGCTGCCAATTCTTCGATACTACGCTTCGCCTTTGCTTTTGCTGGCTTTTCACTCGGTGCAACAGAATCTGCATCAGGGGTAGACTCTTGGTCCTGCTCTTGCGGTTTATCAAATGCAGACTCATCATAGTACTCAACGGGATCTGCATGGACGATTACGCCACGACCTTCGCAATGTTGGCATTCCGTCGCAAATGTTTCTAGTAAACCAGTGCCTAAGCGTTTTCTGGTTACTTGGACAAGTCCTAAAGAAGTAACCTCGGAGATTTGGTGGCGAGTGCGATCCCGTCCCAGTGTTTCTTTGAGACGACGCAATACTAAATCTTGGTTTTCTGGCAGCACCATATCAATGAAGTCAATAACAATCATGCCACCGAGATCACGCAAACGCATCTGGCGTACAATTTCCTCGGCAGCTTCCAAATTATTGCGCGTCACGGTTTCTTCAAGGTTGCCACCAGAACCAGTGAATTTTCCAGTATTAACATCAATGACGGTCATAGCCTCAGTGCGGTCAATAATCAATGTACCGCCAGAAGGCAACCACACCTTGCGCGATAATGCCTTTTCTAGCTGCTCATCAACCCGATACACCTCAAAAGCATTCTGCCCACCATGATCTTTAGGATTAAACCGAATGAGTTTATCGGACAAATCAGGAGCTACCGAAGAAATATATGCGTGGACGATATTCCATACACGCTTCCCCTCAACAATGAGTTCAGAAAAGTCCTCATTGAATAAATCACGAATAACCTTGACCAGCATATTTGGCTCTTCGTAGAGGGTAACTGGCTTGGCACCTTTTGATTCTTTTTCTTTGTGAGAAAGCTCGTTAATATGCTCCCACACATTATGCAAGCGCTGAACGTCGGCAGCGATAGCTTGTTCGCTTACTCCCTCAGCAGCGGTACGAATGATTGTGCCACCATTTTTCGGCACCACACGACGCAAAATATCTTTGAGTCGCTTGCGCTCTGGCGCGGGCAATTTGCGGGAAATACCAGCAGAACGCCCCTCTGGAACATAAACTAAATAGCGCCCTGCCAAAGAAATCTGGGTAGTCAACCGAGCACCCTTTTGCCCAACAGGATCCTTAGTGACCTGCACTAAAACTTGGTCACCAGACTTGAGCGCATGCTCAATTTTTCGTGATTTTCCACCTAGTCCAGCTTGACGCCAATTAACTTCACCAGCATAAAGCACACCATTGCGTCCCTTACCAATGTCAATGAACGCTGCTTCCATGCTTGGTAACACATTTTGCACTCGCCCCAGGTAGATATTGCCAATCATGGAGGCCTGTGCCTCAGAGGTCACAAAATGCTCCACCATCATGCCATCTTCAAGCACACATACTTGGGTCACTGACCCTGGATGGTCAGTACGTTCACGCTCACGCACAATCATCGTGCGCACCACAGATTCTCGCCGCGCTAAAAACTCCGCCTGCGACACAACATGGCGTTTCTTACGAGCTTCTTCACGCATTTCCGCACGACGACGTCGCTGTGCCTCCAAGCGGGTAGAACCATGAATAGATACTGGTTCGGTAATTTGCTCCGCATCCTGTGAGTCTTGAGGTGTCTTAGGCGAAGTATCTGCACTCTCCTTGCGCGCTGCCTTGCCGACGTTGCTCGCATTGTCCGCATTGCCTGCACTATCTGCACTGTCTGCATTGTCCGCAGAAGCAGCTAAATCGTCTTCTTCTGCATAATCCTCCAGCTCAGGCTCAGGCAATTGTGGCGCCAGAAAAAGCGGAACAGCTGCACTAAGCGCTGCAAGGTCAGCCTCATCTGCTTTGTGCGGTGAGGAAGAATCTCCTGTGCCGGAGTCATTACTCAAGCGCTGCTCTAACTCCTGTTCCACTTTCTGTTCAATTTGATGAACCTCATTTTCCACATTTTTTTCTACCTGATGACGCAATTTCTTTTTTTCTTGTGCATCATCAATTTTTTCATTGAGGTCTTTTTCTACCTTTTGCTCAATCTGATGAATCTCATTCTCGACATTTTTCTCAATCCGATGCCGTAATTTTTCCTCTGCCTCTGCACCATCACCTGCAGTTTCCCCCGTAGCGTCCCCCAACCACTCTATGACTTGCAATGCCTCCTGGCGCGAAAGATTGGATTGCGCCCGCTTCGCAATACCATGCTCCTGTAGCGAGGTCACAATATCTTTACTTGATCGGTGTAGATATTTTGCAAGCGCATATACTCGGATACTCTCACCAATACTCTGGTCTATCGACGCCTGGTCAAGCCGTGATTTCTTCTTTTTTTTATCGCTCACGATCATTTTCTCCTCATCGTGCCATAGCACTGTTCACCCAACTACAACCCCAGGAAAATAATCTGATAAACCGCTGCTCCGCAGGGCATAGGAGTAAAACGCACCAGCACTGTGTATGTATAACTATTCAATCTTGTTATTCAGTTTTATTTAGTTGTCGTATCCCATTGTCTCATATTTTTCACTTCCCTACGCGAAAGCCCTGCGCATAAAAATGCACAGGGCTTGAAGAAAAAAGTTCAGTATTCGTTATGGTTTTACAGGTTAGGGAACCAAATGCCGATCTCACGCTCTGCAGACTCTGGAGAATCCGAACCATGCACCACGTTCTCTGCGACGCTGAGGGCAAAGTCTCCACGAATGGTACCAGGGGTTGCCTTAGCAACTGGATCAGTACCACCAGCTAGCTGACGCCACGCGTCGATCGCTCGCTCGCCTTCCACGATACCGGCGATCAGCGGAGCTGAAGTGATGAACTCAACCAACTCACCAAAGAATGGCTTATCAGCGTGTTCTGCATAGTGCTTCTCAGCAGTCTCACGATCTGCAACACGAAGATCGAGAGCCACAAGCGAAAGACCTTTGCGCTCAATACGAGAGATGATGTCGCCTACGTGTCCATTACGAACACCATCTGGTTTAATGAGGATCAATGTACGTTCAGTCATATAAGCGAACTTACCTTAGTTATCCCCATCGTGCAGTTTTCGCACACCACAAATAAAAAATAACCGATATTTTTCGCCTCATGCGGCAAGCACGATATTTTCGTGCGCCAACCTCTGCTGCCCGTGCTCAGCGATAGTCGCTGCACCTCTAGGAGCGAAACCAGTACCTCATGGGGATGCCCATCGCACTATGCATCATGGGTTTGGCTTGGGAGCTCTAGGGTTTTGTTCCTTGGCATCATGCGTGTTACGGATAACGCAATTAACCATTGTTAGTTTTTGTACTTTGGCCAGCGTCGACAAGCCTCATAAGGGCATAGCGAGTAGGCTTATCAATACTGCTCGCCAAAGCGGCACAATCTGTGGCACTGCAATGCTTGGCGGAATCTATTTAGCCAACGAGTCAGCACCACAGTGCGCTATAGCAATCGGGATAGCAGCAGTGGCGTTGATCTTCGGTTCCCTATTGAGCACCGCAACGAGATAACCACACTATTAAATGCCACTAACAGTAACTTTTCCTGCACTATCGACGCTCACCTTAGCAGCAAAAGCAGCCGCTAGGTTGATACGCTGCCAAGAACCACGCGGGCTTTGATCATCCAATGGTGAACCAGCAGGAGCCGCAGTTGCGCGTAGAATTTCAGCTCGCTGCTCATAGCTGAGCTCAGGATACTTGGCCAACAATAAATCAGGTGCAGCTTGTGGCACAATCATAGGCGCCTGCGTGTTATAGACTGGCGCAAAACCATAGTTCATGCGCTGTGTGTACTCGGCAACAGCGGCAGCAGTGCTGCGATATGCAGAATCACCAGCTATTACCTGTGCTAATGGTTTTCCAGCACGCCACTCTAATTCAGCACGCAATTCTGCCTTGGCTTGGTTGAGCGCATCACGCATACGTGGATCATTCCAGCGATCAGCAGCGGCAGCAGTACCAGTCATGCGACCACCAATAACATCGAGCGGATAGTGCACACCCATAACAGTACGATGATAACCAGCCTCAGAACCACGGGCGAGGATTTGTGGTGCCAACTCTGGCAACATTTGCGCAAGCAGAGTGGTAGTCCACGTGGCTTGGTTGGTATGACCAGAGGGGAAAGATTTAGAGGAAGCGTCGTAAAGCTCACGATCAGCTACTTCATAGCGGTGAATGCGCTCTGGAGCCACCACAAAAGGACGCTTATAACCATACAATTCTTTTTCTACAAAAGTAGAAGAAGCAAGCCCACCGGCACGGGCGAGATAACCATTGCCGAGCAAGAATGTTGTTTTAGGCAAACGATTCTCCGCAAGAGCCTGGCGGAAATAACCACCGAGTTCCCCACCGAGAGCATCCGAGAACGCAAGCAACACACCATCTTTATCCGCTAAGGCATCTTTTTGCGCCTGTGCAACAAGTTGTGGATTGCTTGCAGCTGCATTGTTATTAGCAACTGTGATGTCAAGATTTTGCGCCATGATTTCAGGGTGATGTGCGCGCAAATCATCAAAGCCGGCGATAACATCGGCATAAACACCAAAGCTATAAGAGCTGATGTCTGAGATATACCCCGCAAGATAATCAGGAGTAAAAGGTTGCGGCACTGGTGCTCCTGGATGTTGCACAGGGGCTGGGTAACCAGGCAACAATTGTGCACCTTGTAGTGCTGGAATATCTAGTGCTGATGCTGGTGCTGCTGGTAGCACAAGTGGAGTTGCCAATGTTAAAGTGGCTAGGGCTACACTGCCAAGGCGCTGAGCAAGAGCTTTTTTATGCACGTCAAACCTTTCTCCGCAAAACCTATGCCGTATCTGGATTGTTACGCCACGGTAATTCTCTACTGGTGTTTATCTCTTAGCTGATCCATCCTGTCAGACCTTTTGGAACCCTAATGGATAAATGTAAAAAGAAAATGAACTGTGGCTTAAGTTCTTAGGTACTACACATAATTCACCAGTGCCCCCATAGGCAGCGCCCATAAGCAATAGTGCTACATATGCTGTGTTGTTAATAAACCACGTTTCATCCGCTCAATAAGGTTTTTGCGCAAATAGAATAAATATGCCCATACAGCAATAAAAATGAAGGCAATAATAGCCACACTCGGGTGCACAAAAATACCGATAAGAGCAAAAACCTGGATAATGACGTCGGCAGCAATAGCCCAACGAGTAAATTGCAGAAAACTCAATATGAGCATTGCTGTTGCCACTACAGTGATATAGCCCCAATTCACTGGAGTCCAATGGATACCATTGTCCACACGCAAAATCACAGTGAGAATAAGGTAAAAACAGATGGACTCCATCATCATGGTGCCAGACATCACCCCACGCACACCTTTGAGCGGATCCTTTGCTGGCGCATGACCAGGGCCCAGTGGACCATATTCTACTTCTTCTGCTTCTGCTACTGACTGTGCTGTAGCTTTTTCCCTCATGCTGGTTCCTTTCCAAAAAGTGCTCGGGCTTGGCCAGCGGTCACAACCGAACCAGTGATAACAACTCCCGCCCCTGATTGCATATCTGTGTCTTCAGCAAGCGCGACAGCTAGCTCTACAGCACCAGGCAAATCCTCCGCCGTATGCACTCGTTCATCACCAAAAATTTCCTGCGCATATTCTGCTAGTTCTTCCGTGGATAATGCACGCGGTGAGGAATTAGTAGTAACCACAATCTCAGATACATGAGCCTCCAACTCCATGAGCACGCCACGTACATCTTTATCCGCCAAACAAGCAACAACCGCAATGAGCTTAGAAAACTCAAATTCACCAGATAATGCCTGCCCCAAAGCCCGCGCGCCATGAGGATTATGCGCTGCGTCAATAAACACAGTTGGTGCACTACGCACTCGTTCTAATCGCCCTGGCGACTGCACCGCAGCAAACCCCGCACGTACTGTGTCTATATCCAATTGGCGACCAGTTCCTGCCCCAAAAAACGCCTCAACAGCAGCCAAAGCTACAGCAGCATTATGTGCTTGATGTATTCCTGATAATGGTAAGAAAATATCAGGGTATTCTCCTCCCAAACCGCGGATAGTTACTTGCTGCCCGCCAACCGCCAGCTGCGCAGCTACCACACCAAACTCACTGCCTGCACGTGCCACAGCATTATCAGCTGCCACTGCTTGCTCCAGGATAATTCGCAAAGCAGCAGGATCTTGCTCAGCAACAATGGTGACGTTATCTGGAGGTGCTAAGAGATC
Source organism: Corynebacterium sp. sy039 (assembly GCF_007904105.1). Taxonomy (NCBI): domain Bacteria; kingdom Bacillati; phylum Actinomycetota; class Actinomycetes; order Mycobacteriales; family Corynebacteriaceae; genus Corynebacterium; species Corynebacterium sp. sy039. The sequence continues at coordinate 1,729,716 of NZ_CP042325.1, forward strand.
GTCACTATTCCACCGCGACTTGATGATCCCAGCTTTTTCCTCAGCAATCTCAGTTATTGTCTCGCCAAGATAATCGGTGTGGTCAAGTCCAATGGGAGTTATCACAGACACATCAGCACTAATCACATTAGTGGCATCCCATCGACCCCCCATGCCTACTTCCACAACAGCAACGTCAACTGGCGCATCAGCAAAAGCAGTATAAGCCAAAGCAGTAAGTACCTCGAATTTGCTCATCCGTGGTCCGCCCTCAGCTTGGCTACGCTGGTCCACCATCTCTACATAGGGTTTTATTTCTTCCCAATGCCGCACATAATCGCTGGGATGGATTGGGGCGCCGTCGATAGCAATACGCTCAGTAACAAGCTGCAAATGTGGACTGGTAGTTCGCCCAGTACGACGATGAAAAGCACGCAACAGTGACTCAATCATGCGCACAGTGGAGGTTTTACCATTCGTCCCAGCCACATGAATACTTGGATACGCATTCTCTGGGTGTCCAAGCACATCAACAAGCATGGCAATACGATCCAAACTCGGATCTATCTTTTCCTCACTCCACCGCTGATTCAGCTCAGCTTCCACCGCAGCCAATGCTTGCAGATCTTCATCGGTTATCTCACGACGCTGCCCAGAGGAAAAATCCTGAGCATCATCACCAGCAGGTGTATCCTGAACCTGTTGTGTCCGACCAAGCGGTAGCGACAAACCAGACTCATTGAGCTCTAATTCACCAAGATCCAACCCAGCCTCATCAGAGAGCAATTGGGAAATATCTGCCAGAGAAGCAAAAGAATCCTCGCTAATAATATCCGAGCTATGCCCTAGCTCAGCAACGTGCTCTTGCTCAGAATGCTTCTTCTCAGACGGTATGCCCTCATGTGTATCACGCGTATCGCTCACTTAATTCAGCTCCTCCAACCGAGCGCTAATACGGGTGACTTCATCTTCGGCAACCTGGTGCCTATCCCGAATTTTTGCCACCACCGCCTCGGGCGCTTTCGCTAAGAAAGACTCATTATTCAATTTCTTCTGCGTTGTCTCTACCTCTTTTTGTGCAGCAAGCAAATCCTTTTCTAGCCGCTTACGTTCTGCTGCTTTATCAACAGTGCCAGAGGTATCAAGGCTTACCACTACCACAGAGTTGCTCAACGCCACCTCAATACTTGCGCTGGCAGCAAAATCTGCACCAGGTGCGTCGACCTTTGCCAAAGAACGAACCAGTTGTTCTTGCTCCGTCAAATCACACGCAGCGAAATCAACCTGTGCTGGCACCTTTTGTGAAGGCTTAACGCCCTGATCAGAACGGAATCGACGAATCTCAGTAACGAGCTTTTCGACGTCAGCAATACGCTGTGCAGCTCGTTCATCAATAGCCGCACCACCATTGCCATAACGCTCATCTGGCCACTGAGCATGGGTAAGAGTTTCTTCACCGCTGAGAGCTTTCCACAATACTTCCGTCACAAAAGGCATTGCTGGATGCAACAAGCGCAAAACCGTATTGAGCACATGCCCAAGAACAAGCTGCGTATTCTCCCCAACCTGTAGCTGCTTAGCATCAGCAGCACTAGCCTCGCGTGGAATCTGCACTTTGGCATACTCTACATACCAATCGCAGAACTCACCCCAAGTAAAACGATAGAGTGCTTCATTAGCCTTAGCGAATTGATAGCGATCATAATAATCATCAACTGCGCAGCGTAGGGTTTCTAATCGATCAAGAATCCATCGGTCAGCGTCGGTAAGCTCTTCTCTAGCAGGCAAGCTACCAATGTGCGCGCCATTCATCAAAGCAAATTTTGTGGCATTGAATAGCTTGGTTGCAAAATTACGCGAACTTTGTGCAGCATCCTCACCCACTGGTAAATCGACACCTGGATTCGCACCGCGTGCCAAGGTAAAACGCAGGGCGTCGGCGCCAAAGCGATCCACCCAATCCATTGGATCAATACCATTACCCAAGGACTTAGACATTTTGCGTCCATGTTCATCACGAACCAAACCATGCAAATATAAATCAGTAAAAGGTACTTGTGGGCGATCAGTCTCAGCGCTCGTACCTAATAATTCTGGGGTGCACTGTGCAGCAAAAGTACCAAACATCATCATGCGCGCCACCCAGAAAAAGAGGATGTCGTAAGCTGTTACCAGTACCGATACTGGATAGAACTTCGCTAACTCTGGTGTTTTTTCTGGCCAGCCCATCGTCGAAAATGGCCAGAGTGCTGACGAGAACCACGTATCGAGCACATCAGGATCTTGTTCATAACCTGCCGGTGGTTGCTCATCGGGTCCCACGCAAACAATATCGCGCTGACCATCAGCATCCTCTGGACCATACCAAATAGGAATGCGATGCCCCCACCACAATTGGCGAGAAATACACCAATCGTGCATATCATCAACCCACTCAAAATAACGAGCTTCAAGAGCGCTAGGGTGCACTTTTGTATCCCCACTGCGCACAGCTTCACCCGCCATTTTGGCTAGTTCTTCCACTTTGACAAACCACTGCAAGGATAGTCGTGGCTCAATTGCTTCACCAGAGCGTTCAGAATGTCCGACAGAATGAACATAAGGACGTACCTCTTTTACAATGCGCCCCTGCTTGGCGAGTGCTTCTCGGATTTTCACTCGCGCCTCATAACGATCCATGCCGTCGAACTCAGTACCAGTATCAGCAATATGTCCAGTTGCGTCCATAATGGTCGGCATATCCAAACCATGTCGCATACCGAGCGCATAGTCATTAGGGTCATGCGCTGGAGTAATTTTCACCGCACCAGTACCAAACTCGGGATCAACATAATCATCTGCGACGATAATCAAAGAACGCTCAGGTAAAAATGGGTGCGGCAAACTCGTACCCACCAGATCCTTGTAGCGTTCATCCTCAGGGTGTACCGCAACAGCAACATCACCAAGCATGGTTTCCACTCGCGTCGTTGCCACAATCACATGAGGCTCACTGTCTTTAAGTGAACCATAACGGATAGAAACCAACTCGCCTTCGACGTCCTTATAGGTCACTTCAATATCAGACACTGCCGTCTCTAAAATTGGTGACCAATTCACAAGGCGATGTGCCTGGTAAATCATGCCTTTGTCATACATCGCCTTAAAAATTGTCTGTACCGCGCGCGAGAGTCCTTCGTCGAGAGTAAAGCGCTGTTTAGACCAATCAACGGAATCACCGATGGCACGCATCTGCTGGTCAATAGTGCCACCATATTTTTCTTTCCACTCCCACACCTTGTGGATAAATTCCTCGCGCCCATAATCCCAACGGCTCTTGCCTTCAGTTTCTTTGAGCATTCCCTCTACTTTGGTTTGGGTCGCAATACCTGCGTGATCCATACCAGGCAGCCACAACACCTCATAACCTTGCATACGCTTACGCCGTGCAATGCTATCCATGAGAGTGTGGTCAAGCGCATGCCCCATATGCAATTGACCAGTAACATTTGGCGGCGGCAATACAATGGAAAAAGCTAGTTTGGTGCTATGCGGATCAGCCTCAAAATATCCAGCTTTTACCCACGATTCATAAAGTTCGCTTTCGACGGCCTTAGGGTCCCATTGACGAGGTAATTTATCTGCGCGGTTGTTATTCATCACGGCAAACCATATTACCCTGTCTTGTTGGTCAGGCGGTATTTATCTTTAGGTGGTCGTCGTGAGTTATTCAGATCATTCTGTGTACTATTTTTAAGCAAGAAAACACCCCTTAGCTGCAAAGCACCCCCAAAGGTATGTAAAAATATGCGCTGTTTCGGATAGCAAGACAATGAGTTAAAAACTTTCGGTACATTTATCTCTTGTATCTTCTTGTAGAGGCTGCTGACGCTTCGTGCACGAGGGCGCCAAAAATTTAGTAACCAGCAATAGTAAAAGAGACAATAATGAACAACTCTGACTCCCTTTCACAAGCATTGACAGATGATGTCCTTGATATTGCTATGGTTGCCTTTGCTCAATCTGGTTATGCCGACACTCGTCTTGACTCAATCGCTAAAGAATCTGGCATGACAAAGCGCATGATTCACTACCACTTTGGGGATAAGAAAGGGCTCTATCACAGCTGTCTCATTCACGCCATCGAGTTATTACGCCCCTCAGCTGAGGAAATTCAGAATGACTCGGGTATTGCAGCAGAGGGAATCCGCATTATTGTCGAGGCTATCTTCCGTTGCTACATCCAAAATCCACACGCAGTTCGGCTCTTACTGATTGAAAATCTGCACCACCCTGATGCAGTGGAAGACACAAAGCTACTCGACGACCAATCCGCAGTTATCCTCGAACTCGATAAAATACTCATGCAAGGACAAGACTCTGGAGCATTCCGACCAGGTATTTCTGCTCAGGATATTTTTGCGCTCATCGTCTCTTTGGCTATTTTCCGAATTTCGCATCGGTCAATCACCTTAAATCTTTATGATATTGACCTTGCTGACGACGCTAATACGCAAGGACTCACACGTATGGCAACCGACGCAGTGCTAGCATTTTTAACCTCTCCCATTAAAGCCACCGATGAGGTGAGCTACCTCGGCAGCAGCGATAATGCCACAAATGCTAACTACAACAATGGTTATCTCAATTTCGGCATTGATGGCGATCTATAAACCGCCACCCCACGCTAGGATTTATCGCTAGGCAGTTTTTTCTGCGCCAGCTTCAATGATACGGAGCTCCTCTTCGCCCCGAATCGACGCCGCAGTAACCACAATTTCTGCAATATCTTCCCGATCAGGAATGTCATACATAATCGGCACCAATGTTTCTTCCATTATTGCTCGCAATCCACGAGCACCAGTGCCACGTTCCACCGCTTGACCAGCAATTTCTAACAGTGCATCCTCGCTAAAACGCAATGCCACACCATCCATCTCAAAAAGACGTTGGTATTGTTTCACCAAGGAGTTCTTCGGCTCAGTCAGCACTCGCACTAAGGATTGGCGATCAAGATTATCCACGGCAGCAACAATGGGCAAGCGACCAATGAACTCAGGGATAAGACCAAACTTCACCAGGTCTTCAGGCTGCACCTCACGGAATATATGTGTATTTTCCCGTTCTTCTTTGGTGGTAATTTCAGCGCCGAACCCTAACCCTTTTTTGCCTTTACGATCCTCAATAACCTTCTCTAAGCCAGCAAACGCACCTGCGACGATGAACAAGATATTTGTGGTATCAAGCTGGATAAAGTCTTGATTGGGGTGCTTGCGCCCGCCTTGAGGTGGAATGGACGCGACAGTTCCTTCCAGTATTTTCAGTAAGGCTTGCTGTACGCCCTCACCAGAAACATCACGAGTAATCGATGGGTTTTCTGATTTCCGCGAGATTTTATCAACTTCATCAATATAGATAATGCCACGTTGTGCCCGCTCAACATCATGATCTGCGGCAAGAAGAAGTTTCAGCAAGATATTTTCCACGTCTTCACCAACATAGCCAGCTTCAGTTAATGAGGTAGCGTCGGCAATAGCAAAAGGCACATCAAGCAAACGCGCTAAGGTTTGAGCTAAATAGGTTTTTCCCGACCCTGTTGGACCGAGTAAAAGGATGTTTGATTTTTGGAGCTCGGTTTGCTCCTCTTGCCCTGAACGAGCACTAATGCTGCTCGCTTCGTCGGCACGAACACGCTTGTAATGATTGTAGACTGCCACCGCAAGGGTGCGCTTTGCCTCATCCTGCCCAATAACGTATTTATCTAGAAATGCCGCAATCTCAGAGGGACGTGGGAGTTTTGCCGCAGCTTCCTGCGCCGGAGCGTTTTCTTTCCCTAGTTCTTCTTCGATGATCTCATTACATAGCTCAATACATTCATCGCAAATATATACGCCGCCACCAGCGATAAGTTTTTTCACTTGTTTTTGGCTCTTGCCACAAAATGAGCATTTGAGCAGATCAGCACTTTCTTGCATACGCGACATTGTAGAGGTGCCAGTCACTTTCTTTTGCTAATGTTTTTCCCGGTCTTACCCACTCTAGTCTTTTCTATGTATAAAACGCTGCACGACGCTTATCAATGCACGTTAATCTTCTGAAATACACAGAAAAATGAATACACCTCAGTTTTCCCGAGGTGTATTCTAAGGGTTTTCCGGGGTGTTGAACCGGTCTTTTAGCCGTTGAGCTTGCGGTAATCAAAAATTTGATCGACGATGCCATATTCTACTGCTTCTTGGGCGGTAAGAATTTTATCGCGATCAGTGTCAATGCGAATCTGCTCTGCACTACGACCAGTATGACGTGCAAGAGTTTGCTCCATGAGTGTACGCATACGCTCAATTTCTCGCGCTTGAATCTCCAAATCAGATACTTGTCCGCGCGCCCCCTCAGTAGCAGGCTGATGTATCAGCACACGAGAGTTTGGCAATACTGCACGCTTTCCTGGAGCACCAGCAGCAAGCAATACCGCAGCAGCTGATGCTGCTTGGCCAAGACATACAGTACGCACATCTGGACGCACATATTGCATAGTGTCATAGATTGCCATGAGAGATGTAAAGGAACCACCAGGTGAATTGATATACATGGTGATGTCACGATCAGGATCGAGTCCTTCAAGAACGAGTAGCTGTGCCATGATGTCGTTGGCAGAAGTATCATCTACCTGCACACCAAGGAAGATAATGCGCTCCTCGAATAATTTGGCATAAGGATTGGTTTCTTTTGTGCCATAAGCTGATTGCTCAATAAAAGATGGCAATACATAACGTGAGCTAGGCATCTGCATAGCGTTGTTCATAGTGGAATTCTCCTTGATATGTTCTGTAGATACTAATTAGCTATTGATCCCTGAGCGGAAGTAATCACATGATCGACAAGACCATATTCTTTTGCCTGCTCAGCGGTAAACCAACGATCTCTGTCAGAATCTTTTGTAATTTGTTCCACACTCTGACCAGTATGCTCTGCGATTAGCTCTGCCATAACTTTCTTAGTCTGCGCAAATTGCTCAGCCTGAATCGCAATATCCGCAGCAGTACCACCCACACCTGCCGAGGGCTGGTGCATCATAATGCGCGCATTGGGCAGCGCAAAGCGCTTACCTTTGGTACCACCAGAGAGGAGGAATTGCCCCATTGATGCAGCAAGACCCATGCCATAAGTAGCAATATCGCATGGCGAGTATTTCATGGTGTCATAAATTGCCATACCAGCAGTAACAGAGCCACCTGGGGAGTTAATGTAAAGAGAAATATCGCGATGAGGGTCTTCTGCAGAAAGCAAAAGAATCTGCGCGCATAGCTTATTAGCTATCTCATCATTGACTTCTGTTCCCAAGAAGATAATACGATCACGCAACAGGCGATCAAAAACAGAATCACCTACAGCTGGATTTTGGTTCATGGTGTCTCCTTAAATTTTTATAAAAATGCTTAATGCAAGCAATGAGATTAACAATACCAACGCTCTCGACCAAACAAGTCCTTGTTCGCTCACAGCGTTGATGAGTCACTGCTGGCGGTATAGTCAGTCGGTACAGACCAGCGATAGACAAAAGAGTTATACGCAAAGCACAAAGACCTACCCGCCACCTGGCACGTAGGTCTTCGTAGAGTGTAACGCTCACGTATAAAACTTATTCTGCAGCGTCATTCTCTTTGGATTCCGCCTCTGCTTCAGTTTCCTCACCGAAGTAGATATTAGGGTCGATTGTGTTACCCTCATCATCTGTCACAGATGCGCGGGTAAGTACGGCAGCCATTGCCTTACCACGACGAACATCAGCAAAAAGCTGAGCGATCTGACCTGATTGCTGCAACTGCGCCACAAACTGGTTTGGATCCATGCCATAAGAGCGTGCAGTAAAGAGAATGTGGTCAGTAAGCTCCTCTTGGGATACCTCTGGCTGTTCTTGTTCCGCAACAACATCAAGGAATAGCTGGTTACGAACTGACTCAGCAGCTGCCTCACGCGCCTGAGCCTCGAACTCTTCACGAGTAGTGCCCTGCGCCTCAAGGAGGGAATTCACTGCCTCGTCGTCGTGAGCAAGTTGTCCCATAACCTGATGCAACTGGGCATGAGCCTGCTCCTCGACGATTGCCTCAGGCAACTCGAAACTCGTTTGAGCAAGTGCAGCTTTGAGGACTTCGTCGCGAATAGCTGCAGCCTGAGCAGCCTTAGCCTGCTCTGCAACTCGAGAGCTCACTGACTCACGTAGCTGCTCCACAGTGTCAAACTCAGACGCAGTCTGAACGAACTCTTCATCAAGCTCAGGAAGCTTGCGTTCCTTAGTTTGCTGCACATGAACAGTCAATGTCGCCTTCTTACCAGCGTGTTCACCATCTTTAATCGTGGTAGTGAACTCAGCAGACTCACCAGTCTTAAGACCACGAAGTGCAGTATCTAGACCATCAAGCAAGGAACCATCGCCAACACGGTAAGAAAGCCCCTCTGCCTTGGTGTCTTCAACAGTTTCGCCTTCAACATCAGCAGCTGAAAGATCAATGATGGCATAGTCATCAGTCTTGAGCTTACGACGAGTATCTTTAAGCTCAGCAAAGCGCTCACGCAAACGATCAATCTCTGCGTCCACAGCCTCTTCATCAGTCTTGAGTGCCGGAACAGTCACAGAAATCTGAGAGAAATCAGGAACGGTAATCTCTGGGCGAACATCTACCTCAGCAACGAACTCAACAAGCTCACCATCTTCAATCTTGGTAACGTCGATGGTTGGCTGTGCAAGCACCACAAGCTCGTTTTCCTCAACAGCCTGCTGGTAACGAGATGGGAGCATATCGTTGACAACTTGCTCCAATACAGGACCGCGACCCACGCGAGCGTCGATAAGCTGACGTGGTGCCTTGCCTTTACGGAAACCAGGAATGGTAATCTGCTGGGCAATAGCACGGTATGCTTGATCTACTTCGCCTTGCAATTCCTCGAAAGGCACTTCAACGGTGAGCTTAACGCGGGTATCGCTCAGCTTCTCGACGGAACTCTTCAACGGAGTCACTCTCCTGTGTGTAATAGAAAAATATGAACCTAAATAAAACTATCACCCTCACCCAAAAAATACTTGGATGAGGGTGATAGTTTTTGGTCGGGACGACAGGATTTGAACCTGCGACCCCCTGCTCCCAAAGCAGGTGCGCTACCAAACTGCGCCACGTCCCGGCATACATCAACACTAATGATTATTAGCTTATAGAGCTACAACACAATAGTGCGCGGTACGGATTAAGACTATAACTCATAACAACGTAAAAAAGCTAATCGCCAGTATAAGCCCCTAAATACCGCAGCAGAACGATACGAAAACAATGGGACAAAGACACACTCAAACAACTCAACTATGACTACTTCTTCTCAGTGTGCAATGCCATTATCAGGGCAATTAACAGGCATTTTGTTTCTTAGGAATCTCGTACAGTACCATAAGCTGCAGTGTGTAACTCTTTACTCACTGGGGCTATGGCGCAGTTGGTAGCGCATCACACTGGCAGTGTGGGGGTCACGGGTTCGAATCCCGTTAGCTCCACGTATGTACTCATGCACTCAGCTTTTGCAAGGTTTGAGCACGAACCAAACCTCTCAGGTTACGCGTTTTACCTAGTCGGATACGCAAACCGAGAGGTTTTCTTTTCCTGATAGCAGGTGAGATTAGGGGTCACACCCCATCCAATACGGCAGGTGAATCACCAAGACCATAAAGAGAAAACACGTGTTGTGAGCATTGGCGGGAAAACATAAAAGATAGCAGTTTCCCTCAAGGACTCATACTCTGCGAGCGAGACAATGACGACTGGTTCATGGCCTCCATAATCCACCTCTACGCATAAGAATCAAAGTACCTATAGACTGATTGATACCTCAAGAGAAAACCATAATCCCCCACTTTATAAAGACGAGAAGACAACATGACAAAGCAGAATATCCTTCTTGCCATCGAAGCTATGTCTGAGTTGGATGAAATGGCCTCAGCTGCAACAAAATATGGCTATAGCCTACGCGTTTTGGCGGAAAATCCGAATCACTATGGCGATACCTGCGCAGAAATAGTTAAGTTCCCCACTCGAGATCGCGCACAACTCGAAAATTATGTGAAAGAGAATCAGTCAAGCATTGCCCAAGTCTTTAGCGTTACAGATACTTGGGGCGTTATCGCATCCACAATGCGAGATTCCTTTGGATACTATCAATTCAGCGATACCTCAAAGTTAAAGTTTTTTAGAGACAAGGAGTCAGTTCAACAAAAACTAATTTCTTCCGGTCTGGCATCCACGTCGCAAGACTGGCCAAAGATTATCAAACCACGCGGCGGTACCGGAAAAATTGGAATTCATCTCGTTGAATCCGAGGCAGAGATGTCCGCATTTTCTTCAGAGGCAGAACTACATCTCGAGGATTACCTCGAGCAAGATTTTTACTTCGGCCCTACCTATTCTGCTGAGGTGTGGCGTGATGGATCATCAGAGATATTATTTGGCATTACAAATCGCATTCTGTCCCAACCACCGTTTTTTACAGAACGCGTGAAGTCGTTTCCGTGGGACGCTTTCTCTCCTTGGGAAAAAGATGTAGAAAATTGGGTTTTCGATATATTGAGAGCTCTCGACTATGACCTCGGTTTAGCTCACATAGAGTTCATCGAAACAGCTACGGGGTTTGAGCTGGTTGAAATAAATGCTCGAATGGCAGGAGCACTCATCACACCTGGAATACTCAAGACAACAAATTTTAACCCTTATGCAATGGCAGTTAATCAGGCACTAGGCGCACCACTCGACTCCCCCACTCACCGGGAAATAAAAGGTGGATTCTCACACGTAAGCCTGTACGCTTCACAAACTGGAACCCTAGATTCTGTGCAAGGAATTGAGAACATCAAGCGTTACCCCGGAAACCCAGAATGGTTCCCCTTACGAAACCAAGGAGATATTATCACTGAGGTGGGCACCTACCGATCGAGAATCGGGAACCTGTGTGCAACAGCCAAAACAGCTTCCCTAGCTCAAGATAGAGCAATTTGTGCAGCGCAGTCGATTAAGATGACCATTCTTGCGTAAGGATCTCCTGCTAAAACGCTTTGTCTTATACTTTTAATCCACAATGTTGCTCCCACAACACCTCCATAATTTGAGGACGCAAAATCATGACACATAAGCCCATACCCCCGCAGCTGTACCTTAGCCTTTCCGACGCACGCGCAATTGCTGTAGCAGCACAAGGATTGGGAGGTAAACAACGCAATACCGATCTGCTCACCACCATCGAACGCTTAGGGTGTGTCCAGATTGATCCGCTCCGACCAGTGTTGCGCTCACATGAGTTGGTACTCTTAGCGCGTGGTGTACCAGCTGAAAATATCCAATCTATTTTTACCCAACAAGCAGGATTATTCGAGACGTGGGGGCACGCGCATTCATTATTAGCGCTAAGTATGTGGCCACGTCTTGAATGGCAACGCGCTCACATTCGTGACAAGGGATTATCTGGTCCTGCAATAGACAAGAAATTAGCAGCAGAAATAGCACAGCGCATTGCAGATTCCGGACCTGCAACAGTTGCCGAGTTAGGCAAACTCAACGGAAAAGGATGGGAGCGTTCTAGTCCCATTAAAACTGCGTGTGAATGGTTGCTGAGTATCGGAGAATTAGTGGTTGTAGATAGAAATGATAAATGGCAAAGAATCTACCGGACACCACAGCAAGCAGACCTTCCGGTTTATAGCAGACTTGATTGTGATACTAGCCTGAAAGAAACAGTAGCTATTGCTATCAAAGCACTAGGTATTGCCACCGAGGATCACATCCGCGATTACATCAGAATCCCAAAAACCTTAGCTATCCAGGATCATATTCTTAGTGTAGGAGCAGTGCCAACGCGTGTAGCAGACAGCACGGCGATATGGTACCTCGATACACACTACCGTGATTTTTCCCCTCACACTGTGACTGAGCAATCACCTACGCATGATCTTGATAGCATTACTGCTTTGTCTCCTTTTGATTCATTAATTTGGACACGTGGCAGACAAAAAGCACTTTTTGGAAAAACGTATTTACTCGAGGCATATAAACCGGCTCTTAAAAGGACTTTTGGTTATTATGGTTTGCCTCTGCTTTTGGGTGACGAACTGATCGGTCGTGTTGCGGCACGAAATACACAGGGGACTCTTTCCTTAGAAAACTTCGAGGTCGATCCAGGAGTACCCTTTGATGAAGCCAAGGAAATAGTAAAGAGGAAACTAGAAAAATGGACTGGTTTACCTGGTGATAGTACGTGGAAAGATTTTACAGGCAAGTAGCTAAACTGAGCTGGCATAGCTGATATAGTTTCGTGCATGGTAGCTGATTTCTCTGTCGAAGGCACTGCATATGAGTTCAAGGTTGCAGTTGAACGCACTAAACCACGTAGCTGGTTAAAAACTGTATCCGCTTTTGCTAATACCACAGGTGGTGTCATCATTTTTGGCATTGACGACACCACACACAGCATCATCGGGCTGAACAATCCTCAATCAGATACTGAATTTATTAGTCAACTCATTAGGGCACGTATTGAACCAATTCCAACTTTCGACATAAAGCATGAGCGTCACGATAATGCGACTCTTCTTAAAGTCCACATTTACCCAGATATGAATACACCACATTATTATCGCGGGGATGGACGTCGTGAAGCATATATACGGCTTGGTGACCGCAGCGAGTTAGCACCTATAGAGATTCTTAATGAACTAATTTTACGAGGAAAAAACGAGACATACGACTCCCTGATATCCAATTTTCCTTTTACCAATGGCAGTTTCACGGTCTTGAAAGCTATCTATGCAGAGGCTACCGGCAATAAGTTTAGCGACTCTGATTTCTCTTCTTTTGGTTTGGTAGATACCAGCGGGCAAATGCTCACTAATGCAGGCGCTTTATTAGCAGACGAACCGCTCATGAAACATTCTCGGGTATTTTGTACTCGGTGGGCAGGTTTAGCAAAAGACGATGCTCTCGACGACATGGAACTTTCTGGCGGTCTGCTGTTTCTCTTAAGGGAAGCTCGTGCTTTTGTCATGCGACACAACACAACCCCTTGGCAGAAAAAACCAGAAAGTCGTTCTGACCAACCAAGCTATGCACAACGCGCAATTACTGAATCCCTAGTTAATGCACTTATCCATCGAGATTATCTGCTCAACGGAACAGAAATTAATGTGGATATTTACGATGATCGTATGGTCATATCATCTCCAGGAGCCATGTTTCAGGGTGGCACGCTACCTGATGACCCATTGACAGATGAAGTAAAGAGCAGACGACGGAACCCAGTGATAGCTGACTTATTTCATCGAGTTGGACTCATGGAACGCCGCGGTAGTGGTTTACGCAGAATTTGCCGCGAAACTGAGCAGCAAAGCAATTTCCGCCCAGAACATATGCCTCACTTTAGTAGCAAAGATGATATTTTTGCTGTGACATTGGCGGATATGAATTACCAGACCCCTCAAGTCACCCCCCAAGTCACCCCCCAAGTCACCCCCCAAGTCACCCCCCAAGTCACCCCCCAAGTCACCCCCCAAGTCGCTCAGTTACTTAATACACTCGGCAACGAAGAGCTATCTAGTGCCGAGCTCATGGAAGCGCTCGGTCTATCCGATCGCAAACATTTCCGCGCAGCGTATCTCAACCCTGCAATCAAAGCTGATCTCGTGGCACTTACCATACCGGACAAGCCCAATAGCCGCCTGCAAAAATACCGGAGACACAACTATTAGGGCACAGATCCTGCCCATAAGTTGATCCCCTAGTTAGAGCCATACTAACTAGGGGATCAATCAGAAAACTATACAAGCTACAACTTATTTGGTTGCTGCCTCGACCCAGCCTTCCATGCGACCATTCTCGCCAGTATATTCTTCGCCATTGATGAAGATACGTGGTGAGGAAACGCCATCATGCTCTTTATCGAGAGTGTCATAATTTGCCAATGCTACTTTGCGATAGGATTCTTTCTCGCTACCGCTCTTAATCGTCTTCACAACGTCGCTAGAAGTACCGTAATCTGCAGCGAGCTTGGATAGTTGTTCCTCATCTACTGAGCCATAAATGTCACTCTGGTTTTCCAATAGATACTTGCGGAAATTCCAATAAGCGTCGCCTTCTTGCGCTTTAGCCACAACATAGGCAGCGGTACCAGCTTTAGTTGCGTGGCCGTTGATCGTCGTAAGTGCTTCTCTGCCTGGTTTGGATTCAGCCATGCCGTCGAGGAAGTTCAGTGAACGAATATGCACAATTATCTTGCCGTCTTCGATTGCTTTCTTCATGGCTTCATCTGTGGCAGTGGCCAAGTCGGCACAGTGTGGGCACGCAAAATCCTCATAGACCTCAACGTTTTTTGCATCCGCTGCTGCTTTATCGGACTTAAGCACCACAGCATTGTCGGCAAAGGATACGTTGAACCCCACAGATTCTGTATTTTGCGCAATACGCTCGCTATTTGCTTTTTTACCGTCAATCACAATGTAGGCAACTACGGCAATGATAACTACCAGCAATGCCACAATAGCCCAAACGAAACCATGTGATTTTTCATTTGGGTTTTTAACTTTAGAACTTGAACTCATTTTTCAACCTTGCTTTTCTTTCCACAAGTTATCTAAACCGACCTTAGCAAAAAGCTAAGGATTAGGCATATATCGCAAATTTCTTGAATGGGCGATAATAAGTCCACAACGAGAAGAATATGAACAACACATCACGTGCAATGGTGAGAGCATAATCCATACCTACGCCGGGGTCAGCGTCTTTGGGACCAAAGCAGCCACAGTCAATAACCAACCCTCGCTGCCACGCTTGAGCAATACCGATAATGAAAAGTACCAGTACAAACGTCGAAACCAGCGAAGAATGACGCAAGAAAATACCAAAGAGCAATAACACTCCACCTGCTATTTCTAATGGCGCAATGAGATAACTCAAATAATTCGACCAGGTAGCACCAAAGATGTCATATGCCCTGATTGCCTGTGCTTCCGCAACCCGCTCACCTAATTTTGTGAACCCAGCTACCAACCACACCAATGCCATAGCAAAGCGCGAAATAAAACTAATAACATCTAAAATCAGCTTTTTATTGTCGCGCTTTACATCTGCTTTTTCTACAGTATTCGTCACAAGTTAAACCCTATAGCAATTTTCTGCTCACGACGAACCATCACTAGCTAACCCTTTTGCAAAACCTCAGAAACAAGGGCTTTAGCTTCTTCCTGCACCACCTGCACATGGTCACTTCCGTGGAAAGACTCCGCATAAATCTTATATTTGTCCTCTGTCCCCGAAGGTCGTGCCGCAAACCATGCATTTTCGGTGGTTACTTTCAAGCCCCCAAGAGGCGCACCATTACCTGGCGCAACCGTAATTTTTGCAGTAATCGGCTCGCCACCAAGTGTTTGTGCAGTTACTTGCTGCGCTGATAGGTGTTTGAGTAGTGCTTTTTCTTGGCGCGTAGCTGGAGCATCAGTGCGTTTATAGGCAGGTGCACCATGTTGTGCTGCCAATTGAGCATAGCGTTGCGATGGACTAAGCCCAGTAGCTGCGGTTATTTCTGCGGCAAGCAAGTCCAAAATTATGCCATCTTTATCCGTTGACCATGTGCTACCGTCGTGGCATAAGAATGAGGCTCCTGCTGATTCTTCCCCACCAAAGCCCAGCGTACTGTGCATAAGACCGGGCACAAACCACTTAAATCCAACTGGCACTTCTACGAGAGTTCTCTCTAGTTGAGCAACCACTCGATCAATCATCGACGAGGACACCAGAGTCTTTCCTACCTGCATATCTTTGGACCACCTCGGGCGGTGGGTAAAAAGATAGTCAATGGCTACTGCGAGGTAATGATTAGGGTTGATCAGCCCACCATCGGGAGTAACAATGCCATGTCGATCTGCGTCAGCATCATTGCCGGTTGCTAGGTCGAACTTGCTGCGTTGTGCCACTAATGAGGCCATGGAATCTGGGCTGGAACAATCCATGCGGATTTTGCCATCTGTATCGAGTGTCATAAAGCGCCAGGTGGCGTCGACAAGCGGATTAACTACGCTAAGGTTAAGCCGGTGTGTATCGGCGATTGCTTGCCAATAGTCCACGGATGCGCCTCCCATAGGGTCAGCGCCAATAGAAAGCCCTGACTCGCGAATCAGATCAATATCAATGACCTGGGGTAAGTCTTGAACATAGGAGTCGAGATAATTGTATTTGTGTGCTCGTGGGTCTAATACGCCGCTCACTGGTACTCGCTTGACCGAGCTTGCTTGGGCATTGTCATGCAAAATCTCATTGGCGCGACGGGCAATCGCGTCTGTGGCGTCAGTATCAGCTGGACCACCGTGAGGAGGGTTGTACTTAAAGCCGCCGTCGCGAGGCGGATTATGCGAGGGGGTAATGATAATGCCATCAGCGTATTCATGTGTAGCTTTGCCTTGGTTATAGCGCACGAGGGCATGGGATAGCGAGGGTGTAGGTGTGTAGCGTCCTCGGTCGTCGACAAAAACTGGAATCTTATGTGCCAGCAATACTTCAAGTGCAGAAATCATTGCCGGCTCGCTCAGCGCGTGGGGGTCGCGTCCAATGAATAATGGACCGCCTATGCCCTGGGCACTGCGATATTCTACGATGGCTTGGGTGATCGCTAAGATATGGCTCTCGTTGAAAGCGCAGTCTAGAGAGCTGCCCCTATGCCCTGACGTGCCAAAAACCACGTGGTGATCGGGGTTAGTCATATCGGGGGTGCGTGTGTAATAGGCGGTGACTAATTGTGCAACATCAATTAAGTCTTGTGGTTGTGCTTGTTGGCCAGCACGCTGGTGAGCCATTGCGTTCCTCCTAGAGAACCTTAAACAGAAGTCACTTTCCATCATGCGCGCTCTGGGATAACTTTTCCAGAGCTAATCGTGTTTATTTTTCTCGTTGCATTCTCCGCGCCCCACTTACTCCCCTTTTTGGCTTATACTTTGTGCGATGAAAGAAGTGCTCAAAGAAATGGCAGTAGTAGGTTGCGGTGCTGCACTAGGCGCCTTAAGCCGCTATGCGATTGGCGTTTATGCTGCCAGTTTTGTCTCGTTAAGCCCAGCACTCATAACAATGGGGATCAATATCATCGCTTGTTTTCTCATGGGATATCTCAAACCAGCATTGTTTTGGGGCACGGGTTTCCTTGGCGGCTTGAGCACTTTTTCCACCTTTATCTTTGTGCTCGCCGCTCACAGCACTGATCTCACTTTCCTTGGTTATTATTTCTTTGCGACGACCCTCCTATGTATTTCCCTGTGGCTTCTAGGAAACATTCTGCACACCAAACACCCCAAGCACACCAAGCGGAGGACTCATGCTTAATGTCTTTGTTCTCATCGGTGGGGCATTCTGCGGCGGCGCACTACGTTATGCGATGAAGAAATATGCGCAGCACAAGCATATTCGCTCATTGTGGGCAACGCTCTTAGCCAATGCAGTGTCATGTTTTGTGCTCAGTCTTGCAGTCCACGCACAAACTTCCGACGATCACGCACTATTCTTTCAACTCTTCTGTGTTGTTGGGTTCTGTGGTGCCCTATCCACCTGGTCTACCTTGGCACAAGAATTAGGCAGCTTGGTGAAATCACATTCTTATACATTGTGCGCGGGCTATTTTTCCCTCACCTGTATCTGCTCTGTGGGAGCTTATGTGCTTGGCAGTCCCATTGCCGCCGCAATTTTCGCTACCTGAGCAAGGTAGTTATCCCCCGTCATCTGGGGCGGCGATAAACAATAATCAACTGTGAGTTTTTCTAATTCGGCACAATGGTGTTCCTCTTGGCGTGCCCACATATCCCACCACGGCGCATAGTAAGGGTCACGTGCTAAGGCTCGTTTTTTCCGTAACTGGGCAGGAGCGTGTAGTACCACGCTGATGTAGTCACCGCGTTGTTTTGCAGCTACTAAAGAAGCCGCGGTTATCGCACCTACTCCTTCGATAATCATGGGGCGATCCGCGGCCAAAGGCACTCGGGTGCTCACAGTACTGTTATGCCAATCCCATTTTGGATAGCTGGGGTTGTGGGGTGCGAGTACATCAGTAGCAACAAGTTTGGCACCGTGCGCTAGTCCGGTCCAGCCTGGATAAAACTCGTCGAGCTGCACCAGCTGCCAGCCATGAGTGTGCCCTCTACGCGCTAATTCTGTGGCGAAGGTGGTTTTACCGGAACCGGACCGACCGTCGATAAGCACAGTACGGATCATGACATTCCTAAAAAACTAAACGTGCCAGCATAGTAGGCAGAAACTAGTGCGATAACGGGCATGAGTATGCAGGCTATCAGCACGATAAAGTCTCTGGTATGCAGGCGTGCTGGACGTGCCCAGGTACGTTTAATGTCAGTGCGACCAAAACCTCGGGCTTCCATAGCTGTGGATAGTTTTGCCCCCCGACGCAGTGCTGAAACTAACACGCTAAAGGACATTCCCAACGCAGTACGTATTTTATTCTGCTGAGCGACACCTCGTGATCTCCTGGCACGCCTGATACTTGCAGCATCATCACTTACCAAACTGATCAACCTGGTTGCCGACACCGCCGCAATGATGAACCGAGCAGGTAAATGTAGTATTTGTGCCAGCCCGTCCCCAAGATCGGTGGGATCAATGCGGGCAGAAAGTACCACGACTGGCAGACCAAATGCAAGAACCCGCAGCATGATGGCAATGCTAAGTGCAATGGAATTATCAGTGATGTGCATGCTCAGAAAAGAAAAATACTCCTTGCCCCCTGGGCGCGCATAGAGCAACATTGATATACCTGTGAGTGGCGTAATGATCAATAAGGGAATACTGCGACGTATGAGGTAGCCAAAGCGTACGCCGCATATTGGCGCTGCGATGCAACTCAGAATGATGGCGATGGTTGCAGAGAGCCAGTCAATGCTGAGCAGCAATGGTGTGGTAGCAAGCGCAATGCCGATGATTCTGGTCACGGGGTTCACCGGGGCAAGTACATTCATGAGTTATTCCTTGGCGCGTGACTGGGGGTTCGGCTGGCAGATGCGTGCGGGGTACCTGCTATGTGAGAAGGAGTGTGAAGAGGATCAATGTGAATGTGTTTGTCGCCTAGGGTAGCGATGAATTGTTCATCATGGGTAATGGAAAAAATGCTCACGCCTTCGTCATTGAGTTCGCGTAGTAACTGAGTAAGTGCTGCAAATGTGGCGGGGTCTTGTCCGAATGTTGGTTCGTCAAGTACGAGCAGTTCAGGTTTGCCCATCAGTGCTGTTGCCACTGATAATCGTCGTTTTTCGCCACCGGATAAGGTAAAAGGGTGTGCGTCACGTACGTGGTCAAGCCGTAATCTATGTAGTAATTCTTCTGCTCGCTCACTACTCCCGCTCAGCAATAAATCTTCTGCCACAGTTCTTGCTAAAAATTGGTGTTCTGGATTTTGGAATACCGTGCCGATTCGGTGCACCAACTGGGCAGATTTCCACTTGTGTGGCGGGGTGTGCAGTCCTTTGGCTATTTTCTCATGCACAAGCAAAGTTCCTACTCTAGGAGCGTCGATTCCCGATAACACCATCGCGAGTTGAGTTTTTCCTACCCCATTGGGCCCAGTAAGCACAGTGGAAGCCCCCAGCGGAACGTCGAAAGTATGCTCGCGATTAGTAATAGTACGCACGTGTTGCACCTGAATGAGCGGTTCAGCCTGAGCGCGCTCTGGTTGAGCGGGGGGCAGGGTCAGTGCTTGGGGCAGGTGCTCCGGGGGGAGCTCGTGAATGCCGTGCTTGTCAAGTGATAAAAACCGTGTGGCAAGGTTGTGCCATAGTGCGGTGCGGTGCTCTACAATCAGCACAGTAACATCACGATTACTCAGCAGCTTTTCGACGGCAGCGCGTACTTCTTGGCGACCTTGAGGATCAATGTTAGCGGTGGGTTCGTCGAGGATAATAATATCTGCTCCCATAGCAATGACCCCTGCCAACGCTAGACGCTGCTTTTGCCCACCGGAAAGATAGCGGGTTGGCGTGTCAAGAGGCATATCGAGTCCAACAAGAGTCAATGCCTCATGTACTCGGTGCCATATGCTCGCAGTTGGCATACCGAGATTTTCACACCCAAACGCCACGTCATCACCTACTCGGGATGCAATGACCTGCGAATTTGGGTCTTGGAGCACTAAACCTACAAGTCCAGCAACCTCTAAACTACCGGACTGTTCGCCTTCTTCTGCCCCGCCGAGCACCCCGGCTATTGCACTGAGCAAGGTGGATTTTCCAGCACCCGACGCTCCGCTAAGCAATATGCACTCGCCTCGGTTAATGCGAAAACTGAGGGGAGAAAAAGCTGGATCTTTTCTTGTGGCATGACGCCAAGAAAAGTTCTTTGCCTCGATGACGCACTCTGACACTATGTGCTACCTGTCGTTGTTTTTCTACTCGGTTTATACTCGACCGCGTAGTTCTCGACCAACAGCAAAGCGGTCAAGGGCACCGGTTTTTGCCAGTGCTTGCACCAAGTAAAAACCGACAATACCGGCGAGGATCATTCCAGAGATGATGAGGCAAACAAGATAAATAATATTAAAACTCAGCGATAATGCTGCGTTTCCGCTAGTGAATAGTTCCAAAATAAAAGCACCAACACCAGCGCCAGCACCAGCTAGCATAGCGGCACTGAGCTTGAAGTTTTTGTAGACAAATAATAAGAAAATTAATTCTGCCCCTAGTCCTTGTGCCAGACCAGAATAAATAGTGCTGATTGCCCACTGGCTGCCAAGAAGCATGGACACAATGGATGCAAAGGTTTCTACATAGAGGGCAGCACCTGGTTTACGGATGACTAGCCCGCCGACTACTCCGCCGATGAGCCAGATTCCTGTGGTAAGCCCGCCTAATCCGGGAGTAAGTGCATCCATAACCTTGAACCAGGCGTATCCTGCCGAGTTCCACAATACAAAGATGAATCCGCAGGCAAGCCCGAGAACACTGGCAATAACAATATCAATAACGCGCCATTGAGTAGTGCGCATAGTTTCCTCCCTAGCGCCGGAATTAACCGGATCAGGTTCTTACGGTTCGCCTTATCTGGCGTCTCAGCATATATAGCACCCGTGTTGACTATGCAGATCAGGTTTCGCAAAACACCTCAGGTTCTTATTAGGTTCTAGTCCCTTGAGTGCTCTGGAAAAAATGATCCACAATGGTTTTTGAGTGTAGCACTCGATGTGACTACTCCCCAACATAAAACTAGGTATGCTCCCCCATAAAGTCCCCACAAAATACAGGTATGATGAGTGAGAAACTTCTTTTCTGATTTGCTGAAAGGTTCTTGCTGTGACTGCTCGTCCCATCTCTGCCCTGCCCACCCCTAGTATTTCTGCTCGTGCTCTGGTAACTGGGGCGAGCCAAGGAATTGGAATGGCGCTGGCACGTGGACTTGCGCGCATGGGGCATAATCTCATTTTGGTAGCGCGTCGCAAAGAAGTCCTAGAGGAGTTTGCAGCTGAACTAGAAAAACGTCATGCTATTAGCGCAGAGGTCTATGCTTGTGACCTTGCAGATAGTGCACAGCGCCAAGAACTCATTGCGCATATTGCAGAACAAGAAATCAATATCATTATCAATTCTGCTGGTATCGCTAGTTTTGGTCCTTTTATTGAGCAACAGTGGGATTATGAAACACAGCAATTTGAGCTTAACGCCACAGCGGTTTTTGAGCTCACTCATGCAGTATTACCAGGCATGATTGAACGTGGTAATGGCGCTATTTGTAATGTGGGTTCTGCTGCTGGAAATATCCCTATTCCGAATAATGCCACCTATGTGCTCACTAAAGCAGGAATCAATGCTTTTACCGAGGCTTTGCACTATGAACTCAAAGGCACAGGGGTAAGTTGTACTCTCCTTGCTCCAGGTCCAGTACGTGAGGCTGTGGTTCCAGAATCTGAGCAGTCGATCGTCGATAAGGTCGTGCCTGATTTCTTATGGACAACCTATGAGTCTTGCGCAGAAGAAACTTTAGCAGCTATGGCAAAGGGGCGTCGTCGAGTAGTTCCTGGACCTTTGTCTAAGGCCATGAATGTTATTTCTTCGGTGGCGCCAACAGCAATTTTGTCACCGATTATCGGTAATTTTTATAAGAAAATGGGCAATGACGCTTAAGTCCCCTGCCCCCTACTCACTCTATGATTCAAGGATTCTAATGACTATCTCCCCCGAAACACCGGATCAGCCGCTTGCCGACAAAGACAATCGCTTAGTGTGGATTGATCTCGAGATGACTGGTCTTGATGTCCACAAGCACACCATCGTCGAAATAGCAGCACTCATTACCGACGCCAACCTGAACATTCTTGGTCAAGGTCTTGATTTGGTTATCCATGCTGATGAGCAGCAACTAGCCCACATGGATAGTTACGTCACTGATATGCATACCTCGTCTGGTCTTCTAGCAGAGATACAGCGTTCGACGCTGACCTTAGAAGAAGCCGAGCAACGCGTTATCGAGCTTATCCATACTTATTGTGGTACTGAACATCCTATGCCATTAGCAGGCAATTCCATTGCTGTCGATCGTTCTTTTATCCGCGAATATATGCCTAAACTCGATAGTGTGCTGCATTATCGCATGATTGACGTTTCTTCATTCAAGGAATTGGCAAAGCGGTGGCAGCCTCAGGTGTACTATCACCAGCCGCAAAAAGCACTGAGCCATCGCGCGCTCACTGATATTGTGGAATCTGTCCGCGAACTTGCTTATTATCGTGAGGCTTTATTAAAAGAGAGCACGGATACACAAAGCGCACAGGCAGCTAGTGACAGCGTTACCGAGGCCTACCAGCATTTTTTGTAAATTAACTACTTTGCGTTAGTATAGACCTCGCTGCAAAAATTCCAGCAGCAATGGTGGCTGTAGTTCAGCTGGTAGAGCACCAGGTTGTGATCCTGGGTGTCGCGGGTTCGAGCCCCGTCAGCCACCCCAAAGAAACCCCGATATTCAGAATGAATATCGGGGTTGTCTCATTGTTCGCTCCAACACACATCAATGCCCAAACCATAGGTAAAGGTTTCACCTAAATCAGGTCGATACGTTGCTAGGCGTCGATAAGCACGCTTACCATCACACATTCCAAGGTCATATGCGACCACTGCGTGCGCTAAAAAAGGGCTTTCGGCAAGAGCCATCCCAGGAATCTGTGCCAAGGCCATACCCGTGCCCTCAGCAATCTCACCACCCCAACTATCCCAGACAATATCACTGATAATGCCGCTAGAAGAACCACCATTATTGGTATAGGTAGGACGAGCTACACCATAGCCAGTTGAACGATCATCATTAGACCCAAGAACAATACTTTCACTTTCTGCGTTCTCGATTGTGCTATTCACAGCAAATTGCGCTACCTCCTGCTGCCCATTCTGAACGTGTTTATCTTGTTCTTGGGCACACGAGGTTAGTGCGAGAACGCTCACACCACATATGCATATACTCAGTAGCGGTAACCTACATAGATTTTTCTTGTTCATGCTTGTCTGCTCTTTGCTTTTCTCGGCTTGGCTTTTTATGCACCGCTGCTCGCCCAACAGCAGCTGCCAATAGTGGAAAGACCAACACTGTTGCTGCTCCAGCAGCGACCAGCAATGATCCATATTGAGCACTGATGATATGCGAATGTGTTGCAACTTCTGTTACAGCAACAATGATGGGCAACCCAGTAGCAGAATAGAAACCTACCTGCACTTTGTCCTGCCAAGTCTCTAGCTGAGTGTCCTTGGCGAAGAAAAGCTCCTGAATCATAATCGGCACACCACGAGTCAGCAGAATCACTGCCACTAGGATAATCGGCGCAAATGGCGCTTGTGCTACAGCACCAATATCAATTCCCATCCCAGACACTACGAAAAACACTGGGATGAGTAATCCGTAGCCCAGCACGTCGAGACGCTCTTCTAGCGCAGAACGCAGATTCTCCGGCACTAATTGCTTGAGGATAATACCGGCAGCAAACGCCCCAAGCACCACGTCGAGTTGGAATACCGCAGCAGCAGACATCAAAATTGCCAGCATGAGTAGCACTGCACGCACGACTGTTTGGTTAGTAGCGCTCGCCCCATCGATCATGGCACGACGCACCCAAGGCGCAAAGAACCGTACAGTACGTGGCAAAAATGCGACAAATAAGGCAATGAGGAAGAAGAGCGCGAGCACAATCGCCGTGAGAAAAGTGCTACGAGTAGAAAGCAGCAGTGCCATCGCCATGATAGGCGCAAGTTCGCCGATGGCACCATGAATCATCACCCGACGACCAATCGGTGTTGCTAACCAGCCTTGTTGTTTCAGAATCGGCATAAGCGTACCTAGTGCGGTAGAGGTCAATGCGATCGCTAATACAATTGCCGCTGATGTGTCATCAGCACCTACTACAAGTAAGGCACCAAAAAAGCTAAAGACCATGCAGACTACCCAGGTTATCAGGGCACTTTTACCTGCTTTATCTTTCATGGTGTCCAGGTCTATCTCGAACCCGGCAAGCAAGAATAAAAGCCCCAGCCCTAGTTCTTTGAGCATATCAATGCTGGAATCATTGCGTGCCAAACCTAATACATGGGGTCCGATAATCACACCCAGCACGAGTAAAAACACCACAGCAGGAATATGTTTTCTTGTTGCCCACGACAGAATAGGTGCGGCTAAAGCAGCAGCCATGATCCAGGCGAAAGATACCAGAGCGTGCGTGCCTGTTTCAGCAGTGTTAGCACTAGCGCTAAGCATAAAATCCATAGATGCAGACGGCACAGAAGATGCAGCAGAAGGGACAAACAAAAATTGTGGTACGAGCATGACCACTATTATGTAGTATAAACTCCACAAAAACTAAGTATGGCAACCTTATAGCACACCAAAGTGATAGCTATTGGGCATTATTCGGCTGCGCATTACCTGCTTTCCATGTCTCCCACGGGATATTCCAACTACCCAAGCCATCATATCCACTCATAAAGCCACCAATGGTGTTCTTTACTGTGACGATATCTCCACGCTTAACTAAGCCTTGGAACCATTGTGCATTATCAGTTGAGACATTGATACAGCCATGTGATGTGTTTTGTACTCCTTGTGCCCATACTGACCAAGGCGCAGCATGAACATAAATGCCATCATAAGACATTTGTGAAGCATACTTCACCTTTGTTTTGTATCCTCCGGCTTCCAAAGATAATCCATAAGTGGTCGAGTCCATGACCATCTCTGGGTTCAGGTCGCCGATCATATACACGCCATTGGGGGTTGGCCACTGGCTTGATCCCATAGATATTGGGATGCTACGCAATAGTTCACCGTTCTTGTAGACGGTCATAGTTTTAGTGTTATCATCAGCGATTGCTTCTACGCGATCGCCAATGGTGAAATTATTGGTGACATCAGCGGTGCCATAAATATCATCACCAATGTTGACGCCATAGAGATCTGCTGCCACGTGCACTTTGGTTCCTGGTGCCCAGAATTCTCGTGGACGCCAGCGTAATTCATTAGAGGCAATCCAATAGAATGCCCCCTCTACCTTTGGTTCCGTCGTAATTTTTATCGCGTCTTGCACTGCTTTGCGGTTGGCTACGTCATAACCGAATACAAAGTTAATAGTTTGACCAACCCCTACCACAGAATCCGGCAGAGGTGTCATGGATAATGCGACTGTGTCATAAGGAGACACGGTAGAAAAGGAAGTATGGAGTTCTTTGCCATTATTGTCGACGGCTGCAATGGTATAGGTGCGACCATAGCCTAGTGGTTCAGCAGATTTCCACTCTTTTTTATCGTCGGAAAGCTGGGCGGCAACCACTTTGCCATTCTCGTTGGTCATAGTGACCTTTTTTAGACCATCACCACGAGATGTAACCGAGATAATCTCTTTAGGGTTAATGTCTGTCTCTCCGTCTTTCACACTTGCAGCAGGAGCAAGTTTTTGCCGAGGAGCTTGTGAAGTTTTTACTGTGTTATGAGCTGTGTTTGCAGTATCAGCACTGCCATGTGAACAAGCACTAAGCGTGAAAGATAAACAAAGAAAAGCTGCTGCTATACGCTTAATACTGCTATGAAACACTAGATACTTCCCTTAATTATTAAAACTATATGTGCTTATGAATAATGGGTTCAGAACCACTATCCTACGAGCATTCTCCTCTATATATCCTTATACTCAGCAACTTGTTACACAGATGTTATACGCGTGCTCATTGCTTATTGCTCTGCGACGAAACCATCACGATAAATGAGCAGCCATACTCAAGAAATCTGGTCGCAACTGGGTATCACCACTTAAGGCCAGACGTGCAGCAAGCTGCCCAAAATAAGGCGCAAATTTCATACCAGTGCCCGACATTCCCACAGCAATGCTAAAAGACTGATCTGGTTGAGTATCAATAATTGCATGACCTGTGGAGGTAAAACCATCATGATGCATACTCAACCGTGCCACATCTGGATAGAAATCTGTCACTGTCTCTGCTACTCGTTGCGCAAAGGCGTTGAGCACCTGGTCGGATACCGTCGCAGGTATATCATCTGGATGTGTGGCACGTACCTCAGACAATAGTTCCGTGGAGAACTTGACACTAAACCCATCTATGCTGGGCGCGCCATAGATGTGGAAACTTGTCCCGTCAGCATGAGGCTTGTCGTAGAGAAAAATGGGCAATGTGTCAGGCAAGAATGCAGCGGGTGTTCGGGGCATGAACCACGTCAGTACGAGTGGTCGCACTGTAATGGCTGCACGCAATTCGGGGAATAATTCACCCGCCCACGATCCTAGGGTAAAAATAGCGTGTCGTGCTTTGACAGTGCCGCGATCGGTACGCAGCACAATGCCCTCACAGCCATGCTTATCGACGCCTATCACTTTGGTGTGTGTCCATAACTGTGCTCCATTGTTGAGCGCTTGTTGCGTGGCTGTTGCCACAGCTACCTCAGGTCGAATGGCGCCACCTTGTGGGTCGAGAATGCCGATGTCAGTGTCGTCAATGCTAAATTGTGGAAAGCGTTGCCGTAGTTGTTCAGCATTAAAGTATTCATGAGGTAATGCAAACTCGTCGATTGCCTCCTGCGTTGCGACTATAGTGCGATAATCAGCCGGACCGATACTTAAGGCACCAATGGGCAAAAAGACATCTCGCCCAGATTTTTCATTCAGATCCAACCACAATTGGCGTGCTTGTTGCGCAAAAGAGACGAATTCTTGTCCCTCTTTAAGTGCTACGCGAAAAAGTCGAGACTCCCCGGTATAGCTGCCACGAGTATGGATACGACCAAACTGCTCAATGCCTAAAATTGTGCTGCCCGCGGGCGCCAATTCTGATAATTGCCACAGTGCCATCGACCCCATTGTTCCCACACCTACAACGGCATAATCAACCTCTACCACCCTGCTAGGTTGCACGTCCATTTATGTTTTCTCCTTTTGGTTTTCTGCTTTTGCCAATCAACAATCAATTAGTTTTATGCCAATCTATGCCAATTCAGGGGTGTGCCATATGTTGAGCCATGTGCCAATGCCTAACTCACGCGCACGATCGTATACATAGGACGCCCAGGCAACATCTTCGACAGGCATACCGCCAACAGAGAAGATAATCACCTCTTCTTCGCTGGTACGCGCAGGTTTTTCGTTGGTAATGATCTGCCCTATATCCGTGACTATTCCAGGAGTAAGGTCACCGTCTTGTTCCATTTGTAGGAACTTCACTCCAATGATTCCAACGTCCTCGAAAGCCTGAGGGCTGTATTCTTCTAGCCATGCTTCATAGAGTCCTCTATTGTCTACCACCATGCGTACTTTTCCAGAGCTGAGGTATTCATTATTAAAGTTCGCACAACCCGGAGCTGTAATGAGAGCACCAGCTTTGATCCATTCAGCTTCAATCATGGGATAATTTGCAGAGCCTGCTGCAGCTGTGGAGCATACGCTGACTATATCGGAGTCACGCACTGCTTCTTCTATTGTTTCTGCCGTGATAATGGTAGTAAACTGCGGCAGTGTTTCTTTGACCCACGCGATAAAAGAACGAAGTGAATCTGCACCACGACCTTTAACTTTGAGAGTATTTAGCCCAGGTCGCGCGGCAACAAAAGCCTCGAGAGCTGTCTTGCCCATGACTCCAGGGCCAATAATGCTTACTACTTTGGCATCTTCTCGGGCTAAATACCGTGCGCCTACTCCGCTAATTGCGCCAGTGCGATAGGAGGACAATAGATTAGCGCTCATAATGGAAAGTGGTGCCCCTGTCACCGCGTCGTTAAGCACGAACATATGAATTGAGCGTGGTAAACCATGATTGCGATTTTCGACGTTAGAGCCATACCATTTCACGCCTGCTCGGTGGAAAGAACCGCCTAGATATGCTGGCATTGCCATGAATCGACGATCGGTCGCATCGAGCGGCATCTGTGGATGTGGGGAAGATTCTGGGAATACCACCATTGCCCCGTGTGAATTATTATTTTTCCCAGCCATGCGATAGTCCTCGACGCTAAGGCATCTAAAAACTTCTTCCATTGTGTCTACGCACGCTGGCATATCTGTTACGCCAGCGGCAATCATGTCTGGTTCGCTGAGGAATAAGGTATCGAGTCGAGTATGTGCTGAGGTCTGCGACATAATGGCTTTCCCCTTCTTTGTGTTCTTTTCATTTTGGTTATGCAACCTTGTGCTCTGCGTAGGTTGTGTAACTTAAACTTACCCATATTCTATAGGTTGATAGAATATGGGGGTAATAATATGCAATCTGGAGAATATCTTAAATATGCGGATCTTCCAGCACATTTATTAACTATCACATGACAGTTAAACGGGGGTGAGATCCTTTTGCCTATTGATCTATAGAAAAATCTATGTAGCATAACTCCCACAGAGCATTACCACCATGACTCATCATGTGCCCTCAAGCACTACAAGCCGACAAGCAAGGAATAGGACAAGAAGATGTCACTCAAACCTTTGCCACAGACAACAGCACGTATTACACCCCACAAAGCAAAAACATCAGAGCTGAATCAAGGAACACTAGGAGTAGGCTCTATCGTCTTCATGGTCATTGCCGCCGCCGCACCACTAACAGTGATCGGTGGCGCACTTCCCATTGGCATCGCAACTGGCAATGGTGCCGGCTACCCCGCCATGTACGCACTCAGTGGCATCGTTCTCATGGTTTTTTCCGTTGGTCTTGTCACAATGTCCAGGAGAATAAGCGAACCAGGAGCGTTCTTTTCTTATGTTGAATCCGCCAGTAACCGCCGCTGGGGAATCGGCACCGCTTTCCTAGCCATGCTCACCTATACTGTCGTGCAATTTGCAATATACGCCTACCTTGGCGCACAGCTATCACTTCTCCTCACCCACATTGGAGTTAATCTCCCCTGGTGGATACCAACACTAACGATTGTGGCTATCGTCGGTTTCCTAGGCTATCGCGACATTGAATTATCCTCCAAAGCTCTCGGCGCAGCGCTCATTGCAGAAATCGCCATAACGCTCATCGTCGTCGTTGGAATTATCCTCGCAGGCGGCTCTAACGGTTTAAGCGCAGAAACATTCACCCCACAAGCAATAATGTCCGGCACCCCAGGTGTTGGACTCATGCTGGCATTCGCAGGCTTTATTGGCTTTGAGTCCACAACAGTTTTTCGCAATGAAGCTAAAAACCCTGATCGCACTATTCCTCGAGCCACATACATAGCCATTGCGATCATTGGATTGTTATACACTCTTTCCGGCTGGGCTATCGTCGAGGCATGGGGTGCAGAGAACATTGCTGCCATTGCAGCGGAAAACCCCGAAGAAATGGTCATCATCACCGCTACCCGATATGTTGGCCCCTGGGCAGGAGTAGCAGTGCAAATTCTCTTACTCACCAGCCTATTTGCCGCAGCTTTATCCTTCCACAATGTCCTGACCCGCTATCAACACGCAATCGCGAAAAAAGGATGCCTGCCACAATCAGTATCCCTAGTCCACCCTATCCACAATTCACCGCATATTTCTTCGCTGCTACAAACACTGACTATTGTTGTATTCACCCTGTGCTCACTTATCGCAGGCCTTGACCCAGTTCTAGAGATATTCACCTGGTTTAGTGGACTAGCAACTTTCGCCATCGTGGTACTCATGATCATGGTAGACATCGCCATCATCAAGTATTTCCGCTCTCATCCAGCCGGCAAAGATCCCTTTTTCCACCGCATTGGTGCCCCTTGTCTCTCCCTTATCGGACTCAGCGTGGCATGCTTTTTCATCACCGCAAATCTCGTCAGTCTCGTCGGCGGCGACAGTCAAGTTGCCTGGGCACTAGCCTTATCTGTACCACTGAGCGTCGGCAGTGGTTGGCTATGCGCTGCCCTTACTCCAGATCCCACTATGCAGCTTCTCACCCCCGAGGAACTCCCAAAAAACTACGCCAAACACGCATAATTTGACTAGCTATACGACGCTCCCCACAGTCCTGAACAGGTGATTTTACTTTAACCGTCACATGAGTTATATTTTTCTTCGTTGTAAAACACTCTATGGGCGCAAGCTCTTGAAATTTTGCAGCATTGCGCCATTAGCTCAATTGGCAGAGCAACTGACTCTTAATCAGTGGGTTCGGGGTTCGATTCCCTGATGGCGCACTCAAGAAAAGACCTTAGCTGGAATTATTCCGTTAAGGTCTTTTGCTTTCCCACTTTTCTCTTTATCTTATCCTTTTCACCATGCACTTATATTGTATAAAAGTGCTTTATTTTTTCATTAAGGAAAAAAGTAAGAATTGTTTTTGTAAAAAAAGCCATTTTTTTACAAAAAGGAACATTATTCAGTATTCTTTATAGTGAAAATAGTCAATTATGCAGATTTTATGGAGGGAGTAACGATATGTCGCACAACTACCGCCCCCTCAAAACAATTTTTCACGAAACACGTACAAATACATACGCTGTAGTAGACGATGCGCTAAGTAAACGACGTGAATCTGCGTCGACGATGAAGTGGAACTACCACATAAAAGACGAACCTATTTTTGTCATGATGACGACACAAATATGCCGCATAATAGATGAAATATGGCAGCAGGAACTCAAAATTTCACAGCTCTGGGACACCTTGCCGCTCGCTGCACAGCAACACTACATCTATACCCTCATGATCAGTGAGATCATAGCTACCAATGAAATCGAAAATATCCACTCCACACGAAAAGACATAACAGATGCTCTAGAACTTGCCCGGACATCTCCCCAAACTCACAAGCCTTTCCAAGAAATGGCACATACTTTCCTCATGCTTTTTGGGGCAAGTGAAAGCAATACACTACGCTACCCTCGCACTATGGCAGAGCTACGACAGCTATACGACGAACTTCTCGCGGAAGAAATTGCTGACCATGATATGCCAGATGGACATTTTTTCCGTGCCGATTCAGTCTATATTTCTAACGCACAAGGAACAGTCCATGCCAGTGTAACCGATGAAGCTCATATCATCAACAATATGCATTCCATGCTAGATTCTGCACAGGATAACCAGGGATCTTGTCTTGTTAATGCAATGGTTGAGCATTTCATGCTAGAACACACTCACCCGTTCTATGACGGAAACGGTCGCTTTGGGCGTTTTCTCCTCAGCCTGCGTTTAGTTTCTTTATTATCTGCACCAACCGCATTGTCACTTTCTGCACAACTCCTTGAGAAAAAAGCACTGTATTATAAAGCGTTTCAGGACGCTGAGCATCCACTCAATCATGCTGAACTAACTTTTTTTGCAGAAAAAATGTTACTGTTCACACGTGAGGCACAAACCCGCCTCTACAAAGAGCTACGTGAGAAAAAAGCGTCTTTCGAGATTCTGCAATCCCAGCTACAAGAATTACAATCTGCTGGCACCATTGCATATGACAAATACCAATCCGCTATCCTTTTCATTCTCGGTCAAGCCTATCTATTCGGACCTCGCTCCGGAGTCAAACTAGAAGATATTGCGCACAATCTAAAACGGACAAAACATACTATTCGCCCTTACCTGAACGAACTACAGCGAAAAGGTCTGATAGATATTATCGAAAAACGACCACTCATTTTTCAGCTATCCCAACAAGGAATTACCAAATTAGGGTTGTAAAATCCATTGACTTCCTACCCCAAGATAGCCACCATCAACTACACTACTGTGCATGAGAGCCTTAGTTATCGTCGATGTCCAAAAATGATTTTTGCCCTGGCGGTTCCCTTGCCACCGAACGCGGTGGACAAGTTGCACACGATATTGCCCAACTAATCGACACCCACGCTGATCGTTATAGCCACATCATTGCCACCAAAGACTGGCATATCGACCCAGGGGCACATTTCAGCGAAACCCCCGACTACAAGGATTCTTGGCCTACCCACTGCGTCGCCAATTCTGCAGGTGCACAATTTCACCCTAGCCTAGAGCGACAAGCGCACCGTATTGAAGAAACATTCCGCAAAGGTCAATACAGTGCTGCATATTCCGGCTTCGAGGGAACTAGCGCCTCAGAAGAACAACCCTTAGCCCAATGGTTACGCACAAGAGGTGTTGAGATTATTGATGTCGTCGGCATTGCAACTGATTATTGCGTCAAAGCCACTGTACTCGACGCTCTAGCCCAAGGATTAGAAGTGCGTATTCTCAGCGATCTATGTGCACCCGTGTATGAAGAAACCGCCCAAGACGCCATCGCAGAAATGCTCAATGCAGGGGCACAAATAGCTTAAGGCGCCCCTCATCACAAGGAGCGCCTATGCCAACAGTCAATATGAGAAAGGCTTAGCGATTAGCCAATAGCTTCTGGATTTCTTTGAGATCCTTGCGCTTCTTACGAGAACGTGCCACACCAATAACAATGAGAGCTGCTACAGCAGCACCAACACCTGCAAGAATTTTCTGTACTTGAGGATCTTGTATTTTAGTGGTCGCCTGGCTCTTAGCATCTTGGATAAGATGCTGTGGTTTGCTGCGATCTGCAATCTCATCTAAGGTGCTCGCAAGCTGCTTACGAGTACGCTCAATATCGCGTTGAATATCTTCAATATTGCGTGCCACGGATTTTCTCTCCTCAGTAAAACGTTTTTCTCTGGTTCCACATTACCGTAAGAACACACATCTGCGCTGTCTCAGAAACGAAAAATATCTGTGTTTCTCAAAATCCGCTACACCACGCTATGCGTTATTGTTGAAATATGGACAACGCAAATCGATTAGAACAAGGCGACAAAGCACCCGAGTTCACCCTCCCCAATGACTCTGGCAGCACCACTTCTTTGGCAGATTACGCAGGCAAACGCGTTCTCGTGTACTTCTATCCTCGCGCTAATACCCCTGGTTGCACCAAAGAAGCCTGCGATTTCCGCGATAACTTAACTGCACTCAATGACCTTGGCATAGACGTCGTAGGTATTTCACCAGATAAACCAGAAAAACTTGCCCAATTCCGCGAAGATCACCAACTCAATTTCCCTTTGCTTTCCGACGAAGACAAAAACATCATGAAAGCCTATGGCGCTTTTGGCGAGAAAAAGAATTATGGGAAAGTTGTGCAGGGTGTTATCCGCTCCACGTTCCTCATCGAACCAGACGCAACTATTGGTTTGGCTAGTTATAATGTAAAAGCTACTGGACACGTAGCACGGCTGATTCGCGATCTTAACAACTAGACTTACTCTAATGCGTATGAGCGAGAACAAGACACCCCCCGGGTCAGGGGCAGAAAATATCCTTCTGCCCCGACGTCGCCCTGCGCAACAACGTTCCCGCGAGCGCTTTTCTAAAATACTTATCACTGCGCGCCAAGTATTGGTGGATGTCGGAGTTGAGTCCTTTACTTTCGACGAAGTGGCAAAGCGCGCAGAACTGCCCATTGGTACGCTCTACCAATACTTTGCCAATAAATATGCTCTCATCTGCGAATTAGATCGAGAAGATACTGCTGCAACCTTGGAGCAAGTGCATCGCTTTGCCGAACAGGTACCAGGATTGCAGTGGCCCGACTTTTTGGATGAATTGATTGAACACCTCGCACAGATGTGGCATGCCGACCCATCTCGGCGCGCTGTATGGCACGCGGTACAATCCACACCTGCTACTCGTGATACTGCAGCTGCAACCCAACGCCCCTTACTCGACATTTTGGCGCAGGTGCTCACGCCTCTTTCCCCAGGCATGAGCGACGCTATGCGCGAAGAAATGGCACGGCTACTTATTCATACGGTAATTCCGCTACTCAATTATGCAGTGCATAATGCGACTGACGACGAATCCTTCAACCGTATCATCAGCGAAATTAAAAGAATGATCGTTGCTTATCTTTTTGCGGTTGCTACGTCTTAATGCTCAGTGTTCTGCTAGCTCTAGCACGCATACTGCCATTGCGTATTCACCGTCATGGCTGATACTTACCTGGGCTTGGTCGATGCCGCTTACCTGTGCAAGCTGCTTGGACAATCTAATCAGAGTTCTGCCATAGGCATCATTAGTGACGATGATCTGTGCCCAATCAATCTGGCTTAGCAGGGGTTTTTGTCCAAAGCGTGACTGCGACCATGCTTTCACAAAAGCCTCTTTTGCTGCCCATTTCCCTGCCAAGGATTCTTCACGCTGTGGTTTCTGCGCCGCTAGTCTTAGTTCTAGGGGGCTAAAAACCTTGGCGAAATGCGACCCTGGCATAGCCAATTGCTCAGCAAAAGCAGGGATATGCACAATATCAGTGCCAACAAACACACTCATGATTTTTAGAATAGGAGACGCACGGTGCGTGTGCTTACACAGCACACGCTTTTATCCGTCTTCTTTTTCTTGCTCTTATA
Source organism: Corynebacterium sp. sy039 (assembly GCF_007904105.1). Classification (NCBI taxonomy): domain Bacteria; kingdom Bacillati; phylum Actinomycetota; class Actinomycetes; order Mycobacteriales; family Corynebacteriaceae; genus Corynebacterium; species Corynebacterium sp. sy039. The sequence continues at coordinate 1,764,539 of NZ_CP042325.1, forward strand.
TTTCCCTTATGTCCTTAGGTTGTACTCCTATTGGTTCCCTATGGCTGTGCACGCAGCACACCATCTTGCAAGCGGGTATGCGTGCTCAATAGCATTTCACTTTCATATTGTTGTGTTTTATGCGACGGTGTCCCGGTGCTGGCAACAGCACCAAGATTACGGTTAACTGGACGTTCATAGAGCGCAGCACCACCATACATCGCAGATAATATCCGCAAATAACCAGCATAAAGCCGTTGTTGTGCCTGCTCATAGTGCCGCGTTGCTGCTGTTTCTCCTTGCTCTTGTCTTAGTGCTTCATAGAATGCCTCCGCATGCACAATTGCTACTAATGCAGAGACGTGACCGAAACCAAGAGAAGTAAGCAAACCGGCTTTTGGTGGGTTGTGGGCTAAATTGAGTGGTTGACTCAACCATACCAAGTACTCGTACTCTGCCAGCGCTGGATCGACGCAATCCAAACTATAATTTGCTGGGACAAGCGCCGAGTTAAGCACTTGTGTCAGACCGATTGCTTGGAATGCGGCGGCACCACCTTTGGCATGACCGGTCACAGTTTTTTGCGAAATCACATAAAGCGGATTGCCTTCGCTTCTGCCTAGTGCTCGGGCAAGTCGCTCGTGCAATTGCGACTCATTAGGGTCATTTGCCGTGGTAGAGGTGTCATGCTTGGACACTATCGCTATATCATCTGGGTGAACTCCCAACTGGGCAAGCCCACGATATAGCCGCGATTGCTGCCCACCACGTGCTGCACCTAATGCTCCCAAACCTGGTGCTGGGATTGATGTGTGTGCACCATCGGCAAAGGATTCCGCATAAGCAATGACTCCTAAAACAGGAAGTCCCAATTGTGCTGCAAGCCGTGCCCTCGCTACCAATATCGTGCCTCCACCAGCTGATTCAATGAAACCAGCTCGTCTGCGATCATTGGCGCGGGAAAAATAGCGGTCTGGGATACCTTTATCGCGTAACTGTTGGGAGTCAGCTGTTGCTGCCATATCACCAAAGCCAGTGATTCCTTCCACAGAGAGATCATCAAAACCACCAGCGACGACAAAATCAGACTTGCCAAGTGCAATTTTATCTACGGCTTCTTCAAGGGATACTGCTGCGGTAGCGCAGGCTGCCGTCGGGTGTACCATTTGACCATAGCCACCAATGTAGGATTGCATGACATGAGCTGCGATAACATTGGGTAATGCCTCTTGCAGAATGTCATTTTGCCGTGCGTTGCCCAATAGTCCATCGATATAAAGCGAGTGCATTGCGCTGGTACCGCCTAAGCCGGTGCCTTGAGTAGATGACACTGCACCAGGGTGTACATGAGCTAATAATTCTGCTGGGCTAAAACCAGAGGATAAAAACGCATCGACGGTACACACAAGGTTCCATACGGCTAACCGATCCAGATTATCAATCATATCTGCTGGTATGCCATAGACTGCTGGGTCAAAACCTTCTGGAATCTGCCCACCAACAAATCGACTCATTGCCATACGACGCGGCACCTGGACAGCAGAACCCGCTTTTCTCGTCACACGCCATTCATCAGTATCTGCTTCATACACAACCTGAGTCGACTCAGGCGCAGAATTGACAAAGCTGTAGGCTTCTTCCTCAGTAGAAACGCTAAACGATAGATCCTGATCAAGATAGATTGTGGTCAATTCTGGGGCAAGGTTCGACACCATATCACCATCATCATGGTATTGGCGCACCCCTACTCGACCTAATACTTCCTCACGGAACCGAGGATAAATGTCACTTTCTGCAATGTACTCGTCGTTGCGGTCATACCAACCAGGTTCGGGGTTAGTATCCCAATGGATAAGCCCCATAGACCACGCCAGTTCTGCAACACCAGCTGCACTGAGTTCCCCGCTCATTTCTGCCTCAAAGCGCGTCCGCGATGAACCCCACGGTCCTAGTTCCCCAGCCCCAACAATCACGATCATATCGTCGAGAGACTGCGTTACTTGTCCAGAGAAATCTGGACGAACCATGTCGAATTTAGCCATATTAGGCAATGCAGGCAACAGTCGTGACTGCGTATTGTGTTCCTCGTGAGCATCCTGGGTGTCTGTTCCATTGGATGCACTACGCATTTTCTGAGCTAGACCTGCTAGGTCTATGTCTTTTTCTGCCAATCCACCAGTGTAGTCAGCAACTATTGGCATGGTGGCTGCCTGGGTACGCGCCTGGGCAGTAACATTGTCCATGATATTGCGCGCCATTTCATCGGTACTATATGTGCGCACTCCTTGAGCTTCTACTGCCGCGACCAGCGGATCGTTGCCCGCCATAAGACCTGTACCGCGTACCCAACCAATGAGAATATGCGCTATCGACGTACGCTCACGCCATAATGGTTCTGCGTGCCAGCGCTGCACGAGAGCGTCGAGAGCTGCTTTGGCTTCACCATAAGCTCCATCGCCACCGAACTTGCCACGATTAGGTGAACCCGGTAACACAATGTGGAGCGTGCCATGCACATTTGTGTCTGCACCTAGTGCCGCCAATTGTGCAATAAGCCGCTCAACTCCCCAGAGCAACACGCGCATTTGTGATTCTGCTTGTGGCCCTGCATCTGCGAGGGTGCCATGTACCTTTGGGGCTGCAAATGGGAATAGTAGTGTTGGGTATAAGGCTGGCTTAATCAGCTGCGAACTGCCATTGACGGTGTGGCGTTGCTGTGTGCCAATCCATTGGGCAAGTGCATCAATATCACGATAAGAAGCAATGTTGGCAGGAACAACCCATAAACACGCTGAGCCACGTGCATTTTCTCGATAAAGCTGCTTGTAGAAATCCATGCGTTCATGGCTAAGCGAAGATGTTGTCGCAATCACTGTTGCGCCTTGGGCAAGCAACTGCGCTACTACTGCTGCAGCAATGGAGTGCGGCGATGCACCAGTGACCACGGCAACGTCTTCACTGTGGGGTAATGCTTGGGTATCTTGCGCTTGGGCAGCTAGCTCATGCAAACCAAAATATGCTGCTTGTGCTGCGGCAGCTTTTCCAGCACCGGTAATATCCACGGCAGATGCTGCTAATTCACCAAGGGCAACGCGGCTGATATCTTCTCGTGCTGATGCCCACCTGTCGTCTAGTTGAACTGCTTTCTCAGGTTGGAAACATGGTTGGGTTTGTCGTATCCAATCCGTACCAAGTTCTTGTGTAACAGCCGCATAGAGCTGGGCATTTTCCTCATCTCGCGTGCGGTCGTGGACTTCGGACTGTGCTGCACTGGGATCGGTTAATCCTAGTGCACGCAATAATGTACGTGCAGTGTGTGCTAATACTCCTTTGTCGCCGGTTATGGCAGATAGTGCCTCGGTGGAAATAACCTCATGGGCGCTGTTTGTGGCAGGTGCAGTTGCTGGTGCGACGCTTACCCCAAGGCGAACAGCGATAGTGTTGATCGCTGCGTCGATAAGCTGGTCTAGTTCTTGGGTGTTCTTCGGAGCAACTGGTAGTAACGTAGCTAATTCGCCACCGCGCAATGACGCGCCTTCGCGCGTGGCTATGGTTAGTTCTGCATGAACATTGTCTATCCACCCTTGTCCTAATTGCCACACTGTGCTGATACGCTCTGCAATGTAGTGGGGACGTTGTGAAGCAGGTCCGGTGAGTCTGCGCAATGCATCAGAAATTGCATCGCCAAGCACAGAACCAAATGGTTGATAGCCTTTTGCCATGCTCGCCACTGTCTGAGCAAGCTCATCTAGTGGAGCGTCAGCTGCACCATCGATAGCGCCAAGATTAAACTCCACGCCGAGGTCTAGGAGCAGCTGGTTGCGTCGAGATGATACGCCTTCGACGAGCGTCTCAATAGAGTCAGCTGCTGTTATTTGTTCAGGACGCACTTTTGTCCATAGTGCTACGAGCATACGCGTCGCATCGGCAATACTAAATTCAATATCAGCTGGTGGTGACGCTGGTGCAGCAGGCGCGGGCTCTGCTTGCGGAACTACCTGGGCATAAGCACTAGGTTCTTGTGCAATGTTGTGTGCTGTTTCAGCAGTGTCATCGTGGGGTGTTGTATTTTCTATCACGCGTAGTTGTTCATCTTTGGCAAAGATGCGCAGCTGATCTCGTTCTACATTGAGCACTTCTAACTCTGGCTTTTCGACGCTATGCTCAGGCAGGCTAAGCGTCTGCCCCATTAAGTTGGCAAGTGTTGGTGCTGATCCCACGCCTACTTCAATGTAGTGTTCGATACCTAGCCCACCTTGTTCCGGGGCACGCATGACGAGTTCTTGAGTCTCAATCCAGCGCACTGGTGAGGCAAATTGCCATGCTAAAAGCTCAATGAGTATGAGTCGCCCTAAGGCAGTGGGGTTGCTCAGGTGTGCGTCGAAATGCTTATGTACCTCTGCCAGGATGGGGGAATCAACAACGTCGAGTATGGCGGCTACGAACTCTTTACTGAGTGCGAAAGGACGCGCCACCAAGTTAGGAATATACCGATCTACTAGGACTGAGAGGTCAAGATCTGCGGGAATTAGCTGGTCGAGGTGTTCTCGGAAATCATCTACGCCCCCAAGCAAATGGCTGGAGTGGAACGGCACATCAATACCAGGGATAAGGATAAATGCGCGTTCGCCAGGTGCTCGTTGTTGGGTTTTTTCTTCTAAAATTTTCAGACCACGGTAGGTTCCTGCCACGGCGTATTGTCGACCAGCGACGTTATAGTTAACGATCTCTAAAAACTCACCAGATTCGGCGGCAATACCACGCACGTAATCAAATACTTCTGCAGCATTTAACCCCATCTTGTGTGGTCGCAACGCAGCCAGCCCAAAATTAGAGTTACCAGCTGCATCTCTTTCCACCAGTCGGTGCATAGTAAGCCCTCGACGATACACAATGGCAAGAATTGCCTCAAGAGGAATAACCTGCGCATAGGCAGCAAGCGCATTGTATTCACCAACGGAATGACCAGCAAAACACGCTTGTTCATCAAGCACCTGAGCCTCGCGTAATTGCGCCACCTGTGCAATCGCTAAGGTAGCCATTGCTACCTGGGTAAATTGGGTTAGGAACAACACGCCTTGAGGGTGCGCAAATTTTTCGCCGTCGACGATCACCTCGTGCGGATTATTCTGCACAATTTCTAGCACAGAGAAGCCAAGCTGTGTGCGTGTGTAGAGATCTGCTTGATCCCATAGGGAACGCGCTGCTGCTGATTCTTGGCGTGCTGCCATACCCATGCCTTGGGATTGGATGCCTTGACCAGGGAACACATACATGGTCTTGGGGGCTGCCATGATGGCGGTGGCTTTGAGAACTATTTTCTCCCCATTGTCTACTGTGATGGTGATTTCGCGTATCTCACCATATCCTGGGCGAGTATCGAATCCCACGCGATATACCTCTACTTCGAGCTGCTGCCCTGGCAGAATTGGTGCCAGCATAGTGCTCTTGTACTCCCGTATCTGTGCTGGTGCAGTGCCATGTTCACTATCGCCTGAGGTTGCTACTAATTGGGCAATCGCCGAGGTCCACATACCGTGCACAATAACGCCTTGAGATAATCCAGCTAGGCGAGCTGCAATATCGCTGACGTGTATGGGATTGTGGTCGCCAGATACCGCGGCAAAAGGTGCCATAGAACTTGGTGCGTTTAGCACTGCATGGGCACGCACAGCACGCGGGGTCTGTACTTGGTGCGTGGTTTTTTCTTCTTCAGGTAATGCGTGTTTTCCTTTACGACCACGCACAATAAAGCGTTCTGTGAGCCTTGCTACTGTTTCTTGTTCTTGGCTTTCTTGTCCGTCTTGGTGGTCTTTGCGACCTTCACTGTCGTTATCATCTTTATTATTTTTGCCAACAGTAAGTTCAGCACGAACTTCTATTAACCGCCCCAAGGCAGTATCTGCTACGTGTTCAACATGAGCAGATACGTCGATATTGCTGTGCTGTGTTGGTACTTGTTGGCACATTTCTATGCGGTGTTCTAGATGGACGAGTGACAACATTCCTTCTGAAACTCGTGCATCTGTTTTCCCTGGTATGTGTGCTTCTTTCACTGCGGCGAAAATTGCCGGCCATGCTAAACCTACGAGCACATCAGGAGCAGTGGTTGCTGGACTGAGTGAATGTGGCAAACAGGAAGCTAGTACATTGTGGTAGTCAGCGCGTGTGGTGTCGTCGAAAGTGGCACGCCAATGCACGTGCCCGGTCTGTGTATCAACCTCACCGAGGGTACCGCCGGCAGCAATGCGGATAAGCTCATCCATTGCTTGCTCAGCGTCAGTAGTGGTAACAACTGGAACCGCATTTCGTGGGCTGGTTGCTAATAGCTCAAGGCGAATTTCTAGCTCTGGCGTAGCCTGTTGAGCGTTTACCTGGCTTGGGCGGTGCAGTGGAATACGAAGGAGTGCGTGCTCTGCGTCTTCTATGGTCAATTGTGCGCCGGTTCCAGCGTGATAAGCCTCCTGGGCTGTGTTATCAATGCGCCAAGTATCTGGAGCACCGATAAGAGCAGTAAGGGAGGACATATGTCGTCCAGCCCAATAGGTGCCTGTTGCATGGATAATCCGCTCGAGGATTGTGGTTTCTTGCTGCTGAGGAGCTACACCTTGTTGTTCTAGGGCTTGAATTGTATTGCGATTAAAGCGTGCAAATAATTCAGCTACTGGCTCATTGAGTTGTGTGATTCCAGAAACCGCGGCAATTCCTGGGATAATCGCTACTTGATCAGCATCATAGCGATCATCGTGGGATTGCCACAATGAGTCAGATCGCCACCAACCACGCACATCTTTGTCAATGATTGGCACAAAGTTCACTGGTTTTCCTGCTGACCTGGCAAGCTGCAAGAACCAGGCGCGATCCGCAGGGTGCAAAATATGCGTGGTGTCGTACATTGCTGTGAGCTTTTCGACGATATCTCGTGGATCATCGTCAGCACTGAGGGTTATTGCAGCTGCAAAACTGCCATGATCGACGTCGCTAAGCCGCGATTGGGTGCGGTCAATCATGCGGCTAAAGCGAGTGAACCAGCTGTGATCCTGCCATGTGTTTGTTCCTGCTTGGGGGCCGGAGAGTTCGAGATAACGCTCAAGCCATTGGGCATAGGTCATGGAGTCGAGGTCACCAAAATAAGGTTTAGCAGTTTTATTGATTGCAGCAATGATCTCTGCTTTTCTTTGCGCAATGCTTTCTGCGTCGCCTGCAAGCTCATCAAGCAAGCGTCCTGCTTTGGCAAAGGAATTGTCTATTTCGTGGATGTCAGCACCAAGTTGGGAGCGCCCAGAGGTCATTCCGCCTCGTGATTGCCCTGGACGAACCCATGTATCACTGCCTTGGGTAGCGACCAGTAATTCTTTTACGCTATGGCTTGTTTTTGCTTCTTTTGTTGCCATAGCAGCGGTACCAAGAAGAATGCCGTCTACTGGCATGGCGGGAAACTCATACTTCTTAGCCCACTCGCCGGTGAGATAGTGGCTTGCTTGTTCTGGTGTGCCGATACCGCCTCCGACGCAAAGAATGAGGTTTTCTTGTTCTCGAATATCGCTATATGTAGCCAGGAGTAGATCGTCTAGGTCTTCCCATGAGTGGTGACCACCTGCTTTACCACCTTCGACCTGCATGATAATAGGTAGTTCTGGGGTGGCTTTGGCAATCGCAATGACCTGCTGAATTTGTGTTATTGCACCAGGCTTAAATGCTATCCAGGAAAAGCCTCGTGCTCTTAAATCACGCAGGAGTGCCACTGCTTCATCTTTATCTGGAATACCAGCGCTAATGACGATTCCGTTAATTGGTTTTCCTTGAGCTCTGGCTTTAGGGATGAGTGCTTTTCCGGCGATATGTAGTTGCCATAGTTTTGGATCTAAGAACATGGAGTTGAATTGTGCATTCACTCCGGGTTGTAGAAGCTGGGTTAATTTTTCCAGATTGTGTTGCGCTATTTCCGGAGTTACTTGACCGCCACCAGCAAGCTCTGCCCAATGTCCAGCATTGGCGGCAGCGGCAACAATTTCTGGGTCTACCGTTGTCGGGGTCATGCCAGCTAATAGGATGGGGCTACAACCAGTAAGTTCGGTGAATTTCGTTGCCAGACGAACCTCGGTGTTTTCATCGTCACGGACAAGTCGTGGCAAAAAGTTACTGTAGGGTTGAGCTACGTGTGGTGCGGCACCTACGTCGAAAAGCTGCTGTTGTCCTTTTTCTGTGCTCACGCATAAGGAGCGGGCACCTGTGCCAATCAACAACGCATTGGTGATTTTCTCTACCCCGGTATCAGGTCCTACGTCGAGGAACCACCGGATGCCTTGACGCTGAGCGTGTTCGACGGTCTGCTGCCAATCAACAGGGGTGAGCATCACCGCTTGTGCTGCTTGACGAGCAAGTTCGTAATCAACGCCTATGTGCTTAGCCCAGGCTACTACTTGCTCAACTCCCTCAAGCATTGCTGGGTGATGAAACCCAGCGGAGATATTCAAGGGAGTGATTTTTGGCTTAACTGTGTACTGCTCCCCATACTGCGCTAGGTAGGCAATGACCTTCTCATTGTCTTTTGGTCGACCTACTATTACATATTTTTTGCGCCCATTGCATAGCCCAATGACAGGACGTATCTGCTGGTCAGTGTGCGCACAACTTTCTTCGATAGCGTGCACTAGCTGTGTCCGAGAGATCCCGTCGACAGCGATCATAGGTACAGCACTGCCTACCTGCACTAATCCCGTTTGTTGTGCTCTGCGGGTGATCGCAGCTCCAATAAGCTGGGCGATTGCTAAAATTTCTGCTTTGCGTTCTGGCTGTTCATAGGCATAAACCGCCAATACTCCCTGCGAATGACCCAGTGCACTGACCGCTTGGGCGCTCGGCAGACCTTGTGCTTCCAAGAGGGAAAGAAGTGCAATCTGACTCAGATAAATACCTGGTACGCTACTGGCCGCATGATTCACATAGTCGGGCACATGATGTTCCTGTTCTTGGGTACGCCATGCCCATTGGATTGGTTGAAAACCATGTGGTCGTATCCTGAGCAATTCTCCAGCAACGGGAGCTAATAATTCATGTGCACTTTCGACGATTTCCGAGAGTTCTTTATCTGCGCCCTGGGCTAAGCACTGCGCTAGGGTACCCAACCACGGAACACCTTGACCAGCAAATACAAGTGCATATGGGTGCTGGACAAAAGTGTCTATCAAGCGATAATTCCAAGAGCTATCGACCAATTCGGTTATCTTAGAAGTTGCCACGATATTGTTCTCCTATTGAACGTTGAGCGCACATAAATATCTTATGCTGCTACTTAGTTTAGTTCCCCTCTGTGATCCAGCAGATTCATGCTGAGTTCCCCCATTGTTAGCACACGAGTACGACATATGGAGCAAACACCACAAAAAGTTTTCCATATGAAACATTTTGCCAAAACATGAGGAAAGTGTCATATATTTTGTTTCTTCCACCTAAGTATTACCCCCGTCAATGCGCTCAACAGGGAGAATGATCAGCAGTCTGATACCCCAACGCGCTTTCATGCCCTACATATTCCACGGCTTTACCCATTGCCCCTTAATTTATCCCCTTTTACCCCTTAACCCCCAAAGGTTGCTCAACGAGATATTGAGCAACCTTTTTATTGTGCGCCTGGAGAGACTTGAACTCTCACGCCCTAAGGCACTGGAACCTAAATCCAGCGCGTCTGCCAATTCCGCCACAGGCGCATGAGCAGAAAGTCTACCGCATTTCCATAAGTTTTACTAATGCACACGTCATAAGGGTTTTCTTAGAGAAAAGCAGATTGTAAGTCTATGAAAGTTGAGAAAAATCAAAGCAAAAAATTTTGATAAAAAGCATTGACCAAACTGCAAAATAACAATATGCTGGTTTCATCGATCTCAGCCGTTGACCCTCCAGCTACGTGGAGAGCGCCGGACGACTGAGGTCAAACCATTTTGATATAACTCAGCAGCACCCAGTACAGCTCTTTTCTAAATTAAGAGTAGACTTGTCTCTCGTGAGTTCTGCATACCCTAGCGATAGCGATTCAGTGCCACCACGGCGGTTTAAGGTGCGACTATGGCATCTGCTGTTCCTTATGGTGCTTGTTACTGCCACTATTTTCTTGGCATGGTGGCAATGGACTCGTTTTCGCTCTGGTTCTGGCACCTTCCAAAATCTTGGCTACGCCCTACAGTGGCCTTTCTTCGGCGCATTTTTTGTCTACGCTTATCGCAAGTTTGTTGAGTACGAAAATATCCGTTATCAGCAAGATATCCAAGATGAGCAGGAGTCTACGGAGCATGACTCTACTGCAGCGACTACCCTAGCCCGTCGCAAGTCAGGCGATGAAGCCGATGACCGTTTTACTGAGTTATTGCCTCAGCGCCAACAGCTCAGCGTCGAAGAGTTTAATGCGTTGAATAAGCCGCGTCGTGGTCATAGTAGCGGAACCTAATCACCTCATATCCATTTTTCAAGGAGCACTCAACATGACTCATCAGATTCACCCTGAACGCAAGCGCCGTGTCCGCCAAGCACTCTCTTTCTTTTCCATTGCTGCTTGGTGCACTGGTATCTTTTTGCTCATTCTCGTAGCGCGCATGATTGCTGAATATATTTTCCATATGGACTTACCCACATGGACAAAATATGTAGCCCAGGTTCACGGTGGTTTGTATATGATCTATCTGGTCACCACACTCAATCTAGGTACCATTGCACGGTGGCAGCCAACCAAATGGCTGATCACCGCAATCGCTGGCACAATCCCATTTTTATCTTTCTTCGTGGAGCATTCACGCCGCAAAGAAATCACCCAGGCGTTTCAGCTAGACAGCTAGGCATCTAGTCTGCGCTTATCTCCTGCTGCGCTAGCTTTTGGATTATCGGAATGAGTTGGCGCAATGCTCGCCCTCGGTGCGATATTTCATTCTTCTCCTCGCTACTGAGTTGAGCTGAACTGCGCTGGGTACCCGCAACGTCCTCTTCTGCTGGCACAAAAAGTGGGTCATAGCCAAAGCCATTTTCACCAGATTCTTCGCGTAAAATTCGCCCTTCCCAGCGTCCTTCCACCACGTGCTCTGCACCATCAGGAGTAACCAAAGCACATACCGAAACAAAAGCAGCTTGTCGACGCTCATCTGGAACATCAGCTAACTGATCCAAAAGTAAAGCATTATTGGACTCGTCTGTATGCCCTGCCCCTGACCACCGCGCGGACAAAATACCAGGCATTGCATTCAAGGCAGCCACTTCTAAACCAGAATCATCTGCAACACTGATCAGACCAGTGTGTGCCACCCCTGCACGTGCTTTGATGAGCGCGTTTTCGGCAAAACTGCTGCCGTCTTCTTTGGGTTCTGGATAGCTGGCAACGTGTGACAGTGGAACTACTGTTACTCCGTTAATGCCTGCACCATCAATGATATTTTGCAGCTCAATAAGTTTCTTTTTGTTATTCGACGCTAATAGAATCTGCACAATTCTTTCCTCATTGTTCTATTGCTTCGTGCTTATACCTAGTCAATCCCAAGGCTGCTTTTTGCGCAGCAATAAGTTCTTCACATCCTTTTTGGGCATAATCAAGCAATTCCGTTAGCTGCGCCCGAGTAAAGGTATTGTGCTCACCAGTACCTTGAATTTCCACAAATTCACCGCTTTGTGTCATGACAACGTTCATGTCTACTTCGGCTCGGGAATCTTCTTCATAAGGCAAGTCAAGGCATACTGTGCCGTCGATTAAGCCCACTGATACCGCTGCCAGTGGCTCGAGGAGTGGCTCACCAGGCACTACACCTGCTGCTTTAAGATGAGAGATGGCGTCGGCAAGCGCGACATAAGCACCGGTGATGGAAGCAGTGCGAGTGCCACCATCAGCTTGGAGGACATCACAGTCGATGTTGATGGTGTTTTCCCCTAGTTCGCGCAGATCAACAGCGGCACGGAGACTGCGACCGATGAGTCTGGAAATCTCGTGAGTGCGTCCTTTTACTTTGCCTTTCATGGACTCGCGTGGCATTCGCTCGTGCGTTGCCGCAGGTAGCATGGAGTATTCTGCAGTGAGCCAGCCTTCGCCGGAATCTTGCTTAAAGCGAGGAACGCCATACTCTACCGACGCGGTACACATGACACGCGTGTTACCAAACTCCACGAGCACACTACCAGCAGGGTTGGTGGTAAACCCTCGGGTAATTTTCACGGTTCGCATTTGATCTGGACGACGCCCGTCGGCACGGCTAAAAGTATGAGAATCAGTCATGCTGCCAGCCTACCCTAGTGCGGGGACACACTCAGCATAAGTTCCTAGAGCTCTAGTTCGTAGCCGCTTATCCCCAGTTCAACCGGACCGTCGAATTCTTTGCGAGCAGCGTCGAGGCTTTCTTGCGGATCACACCACGGTGGGATATGCACGAGAACCAAACGCTTAGCACCAGCTAGGCGTGCGATTTCACCAGCTTCTTTACCGCTGAGATGCATATTGGGAGCTTTGCCCTCACCAGTTGCGCCCCAGGTCGCCTCGCAGAAAAACACATCTGCTTCTTTGGCACATTCAATGAGTTGTTCAGTATAGGCAGTATCACCTGAGTAGGCGATGATTTTTCCGCTGCTGCGGTGTTGCAGGCGAATGCAATAGGAGTCTATGGGGTGAATAGCGCGAAATGGTGTGAGGGAGAAATCGTCGATAAGCTCTGGTTTTCCCAGCTGCCACGGGCTGAACTCGAAAGTATCAGACATATCATCAACGTCGTCAACGCTATCACTACTTAATCGCCCTAAATGAGTGGGGCTATCTTCGGGACCTAAACATATATGCTTGCGCTGTGCCGAAGCATGGGGGTGAAAGCGCCGCCATACCATGAGGCTGGGAAAATCTAGGCAATGGTCAGCGTGCAAATGGCTGAAAATGATATGCGCATCACTGGGGGCATGGACTTGCTGCAATTTTGCGAACACACCAGGTCCAAGATCCATAAGAATAGCGGGATTGCCCTCAGTACGAATGAGATACCCTGAAGCAGGGTTGCCTGGCTGCCCGACACTGCCAGAACTACCTAAGACAGTTATCTTCATCATCGCACCTTCCCTTGTGGACTACTGTTGCTATCTAGTTTCAACGCTAGTCGCGTTACATATTACCAAGCTGTTCTATGTTCATAACGTGAGGTGATAAAAAGCGTGAAGCCAAGTGAGCAAAAAGTTCTGGGTCACCAGTGGAGCCGAAACTTCGCATTGGTGGCTCAGCTGCCGCTGAAGCAAGCATATCGTGTTGCGTTAAAGTGCGCATAACATCTTTGGCGGTTTCTTCCGCACTAGACACCAAGGTCACATGATCGCCAATGGCCAACTGGATAACACCAGAGAGCAAAGGATAGTGCGTACAGCCAAGAACGAGCGTATCCACGCCTGCGGCTTGGAGGGGTTCCACATAGGCTTGTGCCACCCCAAGAATCTGCCTACCTGCGGTAATGCCACGCTCCACAAAATCCACAAAGCGTGGGCACGCCTGCACAAAACACTCCACTTGCGGGTTTACCGAAAAAAGCTCTTGATACGCACCAGAGTTGATTGTGCCTTCGGTGCCAATTACTCCCACTTTGCCATTGCGAGTTGTGGATACCGCACGACGAACAGCCGGCGAAATAACCCCCAGCACCGGTATATTATGGCGCTCACGAACATCACGCAAAGCTGCCGAGGTAGCAGTATTGCACGCAATGACAATCATTTTGCAGCCGCGTCGCACCAGCTCATCAGCAATTTTTAGAGAAAGCTCTCGCACCTGCGCAATAGGCTTTGAGCCATAGGGAGAATGCGCAGTATCCCCGATGTAGATAACAGACTCATGAGGTAGCTGCTCCATGATAGTACGGGCGACGGTCAACCCACCCACACCAGAGTCAAAAATACCGATTGGAGCCTGGGCAGTAATAGCGAGTTGTTGCTCGCCTTGTGCCGTACTCATCGCAACTCACCATACCCTCGCTGTGTTGATTCTTGTGTTGCTCGTTGTGCTTTGCGCGCAGGTGGATCGTCGGAAGTAAGAATAGCGCCAGCGCACAATCCGCCTAGAGCGCCAAAGAAGTGTGCTTGCCAACTCACGCCTTGAGTACCAGGTAAAACACCCCACATAAGCCCACTGTAGAGCAGGATCAAAACAAAACCCATGACGGATTGAGAAAAACTACGATTAAAAAAGCCGCGCACAATGAGATATAGCAACCAGCCATAAATTATTCCAGACGCACCAACATGGACTGTGCCTACCCCGCCAAGTAACCAAGTACCAAGACCCGATATGAGGCATACAATTGCGGTGACTTCAAGAAACACTCGGTGCCCTGATAGCCCAATACACCAACACAACACCACCCCGACGCTGAGATTAGAGATCAAATGGGCAATATCAATATGGATAAATGGGGCGGTAAAAATATGCCAAATCGCCGAAAAATCTAACGGTCGAATGCCAAATGCAGCAATGATGGCATTGTTATTCATGAGTTTGCCGAAGAAAAAAACCATGCACATGATGATGGGAAAACCCACGGCATACGACAGTGCTGTGGCAGTATGAAAACGAGATGCCCACCCCCGACGCGCTGGCTGCCGCCCTGGTTGCGGCTGCGGGGTGTGCTGCAGATTATGCTGTGGCACTTGCTGAAAAAATGGCGAGTTCATCACGACCATTCTACCCACTTGGGCAACTTTTCTGTAGCACGTGCGAAATTTTGGCACCGTATCCACACGCATGCATAGAGCATGTATAGAAATGTATAAATGTATAGAAGAAACCCACCCCTGAGATAGGTAGAAAAACCTTAGCTCAATGGGTGGGATAAAAATTACGCTACGCGCAGATGTCCGCCAGTAGTTACTTTAGGACGGTCTTTCTTCGCTACAGTCTTAGCCTGCTTAGCGACGTTATCCTTTACGCTTTCAGAGATAACAGTCTTAGGTGCAGGCTTAGATTCAGCAGGTTCTACCGCTGTGGTAACAACCTCACCCTGCTCAACCTCAGTGTCTGTATCAGGCAACGTTGGTGGAACAACAGGCTTCACCGGTTCCTCACGTTCCTCAGGACGATCAACCGGCTTCACAGGTTTCTCCTGCTCAGGCTCCTGTGGTTCTTCAGAAGGAGTAGGTTCCTGAGTTTCCTCACTTGGAGTTGGCTCCTCAGACTCCCCAGGTTCCTCGCTAGAGGTTGGCTCCTCAGACTGCTCAGGTTCCTCAGAATCAGTTGGTTCTTCAGTTTCCTTAGAAGGCTTAGCAGGACCAACCTCCTCATCCTCTTCAGTCACAGGAGTAGACTCCTCATCAGGACAAAGAGTAATATGCTGGAAGCCCTGGTCGCAGTTATCCTCACCACCAAGCAACGAACCATAATAATTCACGGCAGGATTCAAGTAAAGGCTAAATGTCTTCACATACTGTCGGTAGCGATCACCACCAGACTCAATATCAGTGCCAATCGTGTCAAACCGATCAGTGTTACGAGTAACAGCACAGGTACCCACACTCGTTAAACCATGCTTCGTACCTTGCTCAGCATACAAAGCAGCAATCTTCTCATTCTCCAAAGCGATTTCTTTGTTGCGCTGCTCAATCTCTGCTTTACGAGCTGAAGATGCAGACTCATCCTCCGGAATCATTGGGATAGAGACAGGAGGTAATTCACCCGTACGACCCCACACATATTCTTTCAGATTCAAGCAACCCTCTTCAGTGCTACCAGGTCCACCACCCTCAGCAGAGCACTTCCACAACATATTATCCGCACGAATCGGCACATACGTATCATCACCAACAGCCTCCACAGTACCGGTGACCTCGAAAGTGAATACACCCACTGTGTTCAAGCCGATTTGGTAGAAATCCCAATCAGGCTGATCAGCAAAAGAAGAGCGCTGAACACCATATATACCCTTGTTACCATCAGCTAAAGTGTTATTATCAGCTAAAGAACCATAAGGATTCTTCACAAACGACGACACTTTATACGTGTCATTATCAGTAAGCTCTGCTATCGAATCAACGATCGGAACCTGATAGTCCACTGCCTTGGCAGGAACATAACTATCATTCTCATGGGTAATGATATTTGCTTCAGGTAGCGGATTACCATCTGCATCTTCCCACTGAGTTTCCCGGAGATGCCCTTTGCCATCATCAACTGGTCGCATGTAAATATCAGGCATATGCGTGAGTTTGATGGATACATCTTTGACTGTAGATGGGATCATAATCTGCGCACCACTAGTAGTTTGGATGTGATCCCCAGAAAAAACCAATGGTGACAATTGCACTTGCCACGTGACCTGTGTTTCATCCCCCACTTGTTTCACACAGGTCGAACCAGTGTCACAGTTCGCACCACCCCACGAACCAAAAACACTATCAGCACCACCGCGCTGGATACCATCATCAGAACCGCCAGGACCAGCGGCTAATACTGAGGGGGGGGGGATAGAAAACCCGCACCAAGCATACCAACGGCAACCACTACCGCAGCACGCTTAGCAAAACGTTGTAAAAACATATTTCCTCTTACTTTTCTTCCTAGGAAAAAGAACAAAAACACTTTCCAAGCCATCCTCAGCCACAAAATACAAAGCTGAGAAAAACCTAAAAGCGTTTCCCATCATAACCCAAGCAACACAGAAAGTCCTAGCACCAATGGTGCTAGGACTCTTAAAAAACTTAAGAAACAAAAATTACGCTACGCGCAGATGACCACCCGTGGTTACTTTAGGACGGTCTTTCTTCGCCACAGTCTTAGCCTGCTTAGCGACGTTATCCTTCACACTTTCAGAGATAACAGTCTTAGGTGCAGGCTTAGACTCAGCAGGTTTACCTTGCTCAGATTGAGCAGATGGTACAAACTTACTCTCAGAAGAAACAGGTTCTTCACTAGAACTAGGTTCTCCAGGCCCCTGCGCTTTCTTAGAAGATGTAGGTTCCTCAGACTCCTGTGGTTCTTCGCTAGAGGTTGGCTCCTTAGTTTCCTTAGAAGGCTTAGCAGGACCAACCTTTTCAGGCTCTTCAGAAGGAGTAGGCTCTTCAGACTCTACAGGCTCCTCACTAGGTGGAATCTCAGACTCCTCATCAGGGCACAGCGTAATATGCTGGAACCCCTGATCACAGTTATCCTCATCACCATTGAGCGAACCATAAAAATTCACCTGAGGAAGTAAGTAAAGGTTAAACATATCCCGATACGCATGATGCTTCCCCTCGGCAGCCTCCTCAATATCACTACCAATAGTGTCAAAACGATCCGTATTCTGCGTTACCGCACACGCACCAACACCAGTCAAACCATCAACTTTCCCCTGCTTCTTATATAGTTCGACAATCTTGTTACGCGTTTCCTCAGACTGCTCAGCAGTTGTCACAGGAGGCAACTCACCAGTACGAAACTCCACTTTCTCTTTTAGGTTATGGCAGTCTTCCTCCGCGCTACCAGGGGTAACACCCTCAGATCCGCACTTCCATAGTGCATTCTCAGCCCGAATCGGAACATAAGTATCCGCACCAACTGCTTCCACAGTACCAGTGACCTCAAAGGTGTAAATACCGTTTCCTAGCAACCCAGCTTGATAGAAATCCCAATCAGGTTGGTTCTCAAAAGTAGAAGGCTTCACGCCATACGTCGTAACAGAATCTTCAACTTCACTCAACGAACCATAAGGGTTCTTCACAAACGACGCTATATAGTATGTTTCATCATCAGGCACTTCCTCCATTGAATCAACAATCGGAACCTGATAATCTACCTCCTGCACAGGATCATAGTCCTCAGTCTCCTGTGGAGATTCATCTGGCATATGCGTCAACTTAATTGACACATCTTTCACCGTGGATGGAATCATGATCTGCGCACCACGAGATGTTTGGATGTGATCATCAGATGATACTAATTTAGCTAGCTGCACCTGCCACGTGACTTGCTTTTCATCCCCCACTTGCTTTACACAGACCGAACCCGTATCACAGTTCGCACCACCCCACGAACCATGAACATTATCAACAGTCTTTTGGTAGCCGTCGCTACCGCTACTACTGGCTAATACCGAGGGGGGGGGGGCTAGAAAACTCGAACCAAGCACACCAACGGCAACCACAGCCGCAGCACGCTTAGCAAAACGATTCAACAACATTATTTCTCTCCTAGGAAAAAGAACAAAAAACACTTTCCAAGCCCTCCCAACCACAAACACAAAGCTGAGAAAAACCTAAAAGCATTTCTCATCATAACCACAAAACCGTCGAATAAACCAGCTCAACGTCGCAAAGCCAGCATAGTTTCTCACAGGAGCAACTCTCGATACGCTGGCACTTCATACCCCGGCTGAGCATTGCGCACCGCCGACACAATTGCCTGAGCTACTACACTCGCCACCTGACTAGAAAGCGCATACATATCCTCATCAGATACACCCTGCCCACTACCTGTAGACATACAAAACAATGTATCCCCATCTAATGGCGAATGAGCTGGTCTAATTGCAATGGCAATACCGTCATGCCCCACCATTGCTAGACGCTTTGCCTGCGCTTTCGTTAGCGGTGCGTCGGTAAGCACTACCCCAATTGTGGTGTTCAACTTACTGGCCAAAGGTTTTAATTGCGTATAACGCTTAATGTCCACCTGCTCGCATACGGGCACCGACTCACATTCCTGAGCTGCCCACAAGGTTCCAGTAGTGGGATTGATAACACTTCCGACTGGGTTAGCCACAATAATGGCACTCAGTGTCCAACCACCAACTGTGCGCGTACTAAGCCCTACCCCACCTTTCAGCACCCCTGCGGTAGCACCACAACCAGCACCAAAACAAGAATGTTCTGGTAGTGCCTGCTCCTGTTTACCAGCTGCTACGGACAAAGCTGCCTGCACCGCGTCATACCCATGTTGTGCTTGCGGGCGAGTTTTACCATCCCCGACCAATAAATCAAAAATAACCGCCGCGGGCACAATAGGCACAATAGGTGTGGTGAGCGCACCAGGGATAACAGGAAAACCAATATGTGCTTCTTCTAAAGCGCACGTAGCGCCATCAGCTGCTGCTAGTCCATAGGCAGAACCGCCACACAACAACACAGCGTGTACTCTTTGCACTGTATTTTCTGGACGCAGTAGGTCAGTCTCACGCGTACCAGGTCCGCCACCACGCACATCAACTGCACATATTGCAGACTCAGGCGCTACCACTGCCGTACACCCTGTACTACCTAAACTTGTGTGCCCGAAATAAATACCGGCTACCTCACTGGTGGCGCCTATACTCTCTGCACTATGCCGACTATCTGCACCGGCAGCCGCACTCACGGCATATCCCCCATCATGGCGGTGAGTAAACTGTCTTGATTATATGCAAGCCATTCCACAATCTGTTCCCGCTGCATAAGCTCTTGTGTAGGTACTTCGCTGGCAGAGAGGAAAAGTCGAATATCGTTGAGTCCGGCCAGCCACGCGTGTGCTTCTTCTTCGCTGATGTTGATATGCACGCCTCCATCAGGTCCGAGCGCATCAACAATAACTCTCAGGTGCTCTAATTTAGCGCGCGTGATGTCATGCTCGTGTAAAGAGCGCAGCAGAGCATTATCGCCTTCGTACTCCTCATCACAATCACGCTCAAAATCTGGTAGTAACCGAGCAAGCCCGGGATCACTCGGGGCTTCTTTATGCCCACTGATTATGCCGGTAAGCTCGGCCAGTTCATCTTGTGGTGCTGATTGTGCACGAGCAATCAGTGCTTCGCTTACTGTGGCTGCCAATTCCCCCAGGACTTCTCGCTCCATTGGCTCTAGCACGCAACTATATTTTGCGCCACGCACCAGGGATCTCTTCTTCTTCCAGTCTTGCATAGCTTTACCCTGCTTGGTTTTATCCTGCCTGCTGCATCGTCGCCCATAATCCAGCGGTATGCAGTTTCTTTACATCGGCTTCGATTTTATCTTTTTCTCCGCTAGAGACTACTGCTTTGCCTTCGGTGTGTACCTGCATCATCAGTTCCATAGCGCGTTTTTTGCTATATCCGAGCACAGTTTGGAACACATAGGTCACATAGCTCATCAAATTGACGGGATCATCCCAAACAATGCACATCCACGGCAGGTTCTCTGCGGTTTCTATGTCAATATCGACCAGTTCATCAAGCTCTGGAGTAGCCAAGGGCATACTTGCCGTCGGAAAGCTCAATTCTTGTGATTTCATGCCACCCATCATGCCACAGTTATCCGCGCTTTATCATGTGATAACCCCTAAGAAAACCTTATGGTGGCTATCTCCGGCTCAGCGGTCTAAACTACTTGCTTGTGACCAAAGAAACAGTCCAAGAATCAACAGCCCTTCTGACTGATATGTATGAGCTGACCATGCTCCAATCAGCGCTTGTCGACGGCACGGCTCATCGTTCCAGCGTCTTTGAGGTATTTGCCCGACGCCTCCAAAACGAACGACGCTATGGGGTTGTTGCTGGTACCGCTCGAGTTTTAGAAGCACTCTCGCGGTTTCAATTCACCCAAGAACAACTCGATTCCCTCACTTTCTTGGACGACAAAACCCTCGACTACCTCAGCAACTATCGCTTTACCGGCGATATCGACGGCTATCGCGAAGGCGAACTCTACTTCCCATACTCCCCTATATTGACCGTGCGGGGTAGCTTTGCCGAATGTGTCATTTTAGAAACTCTCATTTTGTCTATTATGAACACTGACTCCGCCATCGCCTCTGCCGCAGCCCGCATGGTAACCGCTGCAGACGGACGCCCCATCTTAGAAATGGGCTCGCGTAGAACTCACGAACACGCAGCAGTAAGCGCTGCAAGAGCAGCATATCTTGCCGGTTTCATGGGCACCTCCAACCTCCAAGCCGCACACAAATACGGTATCCCCAGCTCAGGTACCGCAGCGCACGCCTGGACACTTCTCCACGTCAATGAAGACGGCACCCCTAATGAAGAAGCCGCATTCCGCTCCCAAGTAACAACCCTAGGCACCGACACCACCTTACTAATCGACACTTTCGACATCACCCAAGGGGTACGCAACGCCATTGCCGTTGCTGGTACTGAACTTGGTGCCGTTCGCATTGACTCAGGTGATCTTGGGGTTATGACTCGCAAAGTGCGCCAAGAACTAGACAGCCTTGGCGCTTATAACACTCGGATTGTGGTCAGCTCTGACCTCGACGAATACGCCATTGCTGGATTACGAGGTGAACCAGTAGATTCCTTTGGCGTAGGTACCTCAGTAGTTACCGGTTCTGGTGCCCCCACCGCAGCTATGGTATACAAGCTCGTCGAGGTAGACGGGCACCCAGTGGCAAAGCGCTCCCGAGGCAAAAAGACAGTCGGTGGGGCAAAACGCGCTGCTCGTGCGCACCGGGCTACAGGCACTGCCGTAGAAGAACTCATCTTCCCATTCGACGCAGAACTACCTAGCGTAGGTAATCTTGATGTACGCCCACTGACTATTCCGCTTATTCGTGATGGGGAGATCGTCGAGGGGCTGCCTACGTTGGAACAATCCCGCGCATACTTAGCTGAACAGCTCATTACTCTGCCGTGGGAAGGGCTCGCCTTGTCTAAAGATGATCCAGTGCTTACCACGCGTTTCCTTGGGTTTGAGTAATGCCCTATGGCTGATTCCGAAGCTGACTACGCTCACACCACCCAAGCGCTCCTTGATACTGCAGTAAGCGCTATCGGTGGCGCACCCCGACCTGGGCAAAATACTATGGCACAGGCAGTAAGCAAAGCGTTTCACACCCAGCGCCACCTGGCAGTACAGGCTGGTACCGGCACCGGAAAATCATTGGCATATTTGGTTCCTGCCATTGAATACGCGCATGAAACCAACTCCACTGTGGTGGTGTCTACCGCAACTATTGCCCTACAAAACCAATTAGTGAATCGGGATCTGCCACGCCTGCGCGAGGCATTGCGCACGCAACTATCCCGCGACCCTAGTTTTGCGCTTATCAAAGGGCGTTCGCACTATGTGTGTCTCAATAAACTGCATGCCCCTGAGGATCTCGAGGCGCAAGCTGAGTCGCTCATCGAACCAGAGCAGCTCAGCAACATGGGCGAACAAATCCTTGAGCTGCGCACATGGGCAGCAGAAACCGACACAGGAGATCGCGCAGATTTAGAGATCAGTGTTTCTGACCTGGTATGGAAACAAGTCAGTGTGAGTGCCCAGGAGTGCGTCGGAGCCAAAAACTGTCCCCATTCCCAGGATTGTTTCTCAGAAAAGGCACGCCTGCGCGCGCATGACGTCGATATTGTGGTGACTAATCACTCACTGCTTGCCATTGATTCGCTTTTCGACGCCAATGTATTACCCGAACATGATGTGGTTGTTCTGGATGAGGCACATGAGCTAAGCGATCGGATCACTGCTGCTGCCGCTGATGAACTCAGCGCCACTGCCTTGTCTATGGCCGCTCGACGCGCAGAAAAACTGGGCGCACAGGTAGAAAAACTCTTGGAGGTCATCAAAGAATGGTCTGCCGAATTAGAGCGCACCCAGGCTGGTCGCTTATTAACGCTGCCCACATCTTTGCTGCATAGTTCTCAGGCCCTCAGGCAACGCATTGACCAATGCTGCCGCACTATTTCTGCTGCTCCTGCTAATGAGGCAGCGGATCACCCTACTCGTCATGCAGAGCGTTTGAGCCTGGCTAATGTGTTGCAAAGCCATAGTGATTGTTTCACTCGAGCTTTTGAGTCTTTAACTGCCAAGAACAGCACTACTGATGAGCCAGATCGTGATGTGGTATGGGTTAGCCATGATGATCGTCGAGGTAGCGTATTACATATTGCACCTTTGGCCGTATCCGATTTATTGGGCAGCCATCTTTTTGCGCGCAAAACGGTGGTTCTGACCAGCGCAACCTTGAGCATTGGTGGTAATTTCAACGCAATGGCAGCGCATTGGGGGCTGCCTGCTGGGAAATGGGATGGTATTGATGTTGGCACGCCTTTCCACCCAGAAAAAGCAGGTATTTTGTATTTGCCTACGCACTTGCCGCTGCCGGGTCGGGATGGGTTGAGTCCAGAAACTCTCGACGAAATCCATGAGCTTATCATGGCAGTTGGTGGGCGTACTCTCGGATTATTTTCCTCGCGTAGCGCAGCGGTAGAAGCAGCCCAGGCGATGCGTACCCGATTACCTTTTGATGTGCTGTGCCAGGGTGATGATGCTACTTCGGCACTGATTAGGAGATTCAGTAAGGAAGAAAATACGTGTTTGTTTGGCACGCTAAGCCTATGGCAAGGTGTTGATGTTCCCGGATCATCGTGCTCTCTGGTGATTATCGATAAAATACCTTTTCCTCGCCCCGATGATCCGCTGCTGCAAGCGCGCAAAGAGAATGCCGACCAACAACGCAGAAATGGGTTTATGGAGGTATCGGCTACTCATGCTGCATTGCTAATGGCGCAAGGGGCTGGTCGTTTGCTGCGTAGTATTGATGACCGAGGCGTGGTAGCTGTGTTGGATAAACGCATTGTGCTCAAAAGCTATGGTTCTTTCATTCGTGCCTCTATGCCAAGTTTCTGGCGCACCAGTGATCCCACAGTAGTACGTGGGGCATTAAAGCGGCTTAGGCCTTAATGCTTGGTATGCTTATCCAATGAGTTCGATGAATTCTTGGACAGTTCCAGTCAGCGTGCTAAACGACGGCGACCTCATTCTTCGCCCGCTGCGTAGCGCAGATGCCGATGCGGTATTCCAGTGTTGCACCGATACGCGTATGCGTGCGTTTATTTCACTTCCTGATCCTTATACTGTGGAACACGCACGCGATTATGTTGAGAGTCCAGCTTTGCGCTGGGCGTTATCAGATCCTGAGGATAACTACCTGGGTTCTATTGAGTTGCGTGTTCTTGATGAGCAAGCGAGACGCGTTGATGTTGGGTATAACACTGCGCCGTGGGCACGCGGTCGTGGGTTGCAGACTCGAGCGTTGAAGTTAGTGCTTGCTCATGCTTTTGCTCATGGTGTGCATCGCGTGGAAATTTATTGCCGGGTGGATAATCAGGCTTCGCGTCATGTCGCCGAGCAAGCTGGTGCTGAGTTAGAAGGTATTTTGCGCCAGCATAACTACCACAATGGTAGCTACTATGACATGGCATTATATGCGCTTATCAATCCTGGCGCGGTTTAGCATTGTGATAGTGTTAGCGGTCGCGGCGCTGCGCACACTGTGACCGACCCTGGTGCGATTTCGGTAAAGCCGGCATCTTGTACGCGTACTGGTGCTTGGTCGCACGCCAGGCGGAATTGTTGCGCATCGACTTCTCGAACTGTGCAGGCAAAATTATTGTGCTGCCACTGCAGGATGTGGGCATAGGATAATTCTGCTGCCAGCAGCATTGCCCCATGTCCGACTTGTGCCGCAGTCTTGCCCATAGTCATGCCCAGACTGCGATCCACATAAATAACAGGCAAATCTTCCGCTGGGGGTTGTGCCACAGGCTCATACGGCACATCCGTACCATGTATTTGCAATTTAGCAATCTGTGCGGGTACTTCAGCTACTGCACTGGGCACAAAGGCACGCACTTGTGCCTGTCCACTTTCGACGCTCACCCCAGGTAATACGTGCACTTTGTGCCATGCACTCCCTCGCGCTCTTCTGGCGACTTTCCGAATCCGGTGCGTGTACCAGCGCTCTAGGGCTTGTGCCCAGGCGCCATCGTGTCCAGCTTGCGGGGCAAGGCATACTGCCACTACTGCTTGTGCGCTAGCGGCAAGCACATCCGCCCGAGGTGGCGGCTGTTGTTTAGGCAGGTGGAGCACCATTTGCATGGCTTGAATAGTGCTCGGATCATCTGGGTTTTCCAGTAGCTCTGTCTGGTATTCCTGGTCATTCGCCCTAGGACGACCTGAATAACGTCCTTGACAATGCAGTGCTAATCGACGATGAGCAATGGCAAGTGTATCCATAATGTGTCCGTTTTCTCTGGGGTTTCCTGTGCTCTCTGGGGTTGTTAGTCCAGCGGTACCCGCTGGTAGCTGCTGCCTCCTTGGGCTTCTTCCTCTGCTGCTTCGATTTCATTGCGCGTTATGCCGAGCATATGCAGTACCTCGTCGAGGAACGGTGAATTAACTGAGGTATCTGCAATTTCACGCAATGCTGGTTTAGCGTTAAATGCAATGCCGAGTCCCGCTGCCGAGATCATGTCAATGTCATTTGCGCCGTCGCCCACGGCAACGGTTTGACGCATCTCGAGTCCTGAGTCCGCCGCAAACTCACGCAAAAACTCTGCTTTTGCTTCTCTATCGACGATTTTTCCAACGACTCGCCCAGTCAACTTGCCATCAACAATCTCTAGGGTATTGGCGCGGACATAGTCCAGCTCTAGGTCGGCGGCAAGACCATCAAGCACTTGGATAAACCCACCAGAAACCACTGCTGTTTTATAGCCAAGCCGCTTTAGTGTGCGAATCGTCGTGCGTGCTCCTGGGGTGAGCACAATGGCGCGCGCGACTTCATCAATGACACGTGCATCTAGGCCTGCCAGGGTTTTTACTCGCTCGCGTAAGGACTGCTCGAAATCTAATTCACCACGCATTGCTTTTTCAGTTACCTGAGCAACTTCTTCTTCTTTGCCAGCATAGGCTGCCAACATCTCGATGACTTCGCCAGTAATCAGTGTGGAGTCGCAATCAAAGCAGATGAGGCGTTTATTGCGACGTGCTAGTCCGGCTCGCTCGATGGCAATATCTACCCCTAGTTCGCCGGTTAATTGTGCGAGTGCTTTGCGCAGTGGAATGGCGCCGCCTATTTCTGGGTTCGCCACTGTCACTTTGAGTTCTAACCCTGTGACCGGGTAGTCTGCTATGCCTCGGATTGTGTCGATATTTGCCCCATAATCAGCGAGGGTTTGCCCAATGCGAGACAGGGCTAATGCCTCCACGGGATCTCCCAAGACCACTATTTCATGGGTTGATCGTGGTCGTGATGATTGCGCTGTTTCTTGCAATTCTAAGGTGATGCTTTGCCCATAGGCTTTGAGAGTTTCGGTCAGACCTTGTTCGAGATTCTCAATTGTCTGTGGATTAACACCTACGAAAGCCGCCAAGGAGAGGAAACCTCTAAATTGTGATTGTTCCACGTCGAGCACTTGAACATCATGTGAAGCTAGCACTCGGAAGAACGCTGCGGTAACACCTTGTCGATCTGCTCCAGCAGCTGTGACGACGGCAGGAATATATGATTCTTTGAGCGATACGCTAGGACGTAAATTTTTTTTAACTGACACGAGGTACTCTTTTCGATATTTAATCGAGATGTAGCACAACGACCTCCATCTTTGCGGAGTGCTTAAAGATGAAGGTCGTTGAGAATTATTTAAGTCAAGGAATGAAACGCTGTTGAGCTAACCGACTTAAACCAGTTCTTCTTGTTTCTTCTTAGTCACTGGTTCAGTGTGATGCCCCACGTGTGCTTCTCGACGCATACGCTCAACCATGTGAGGATAATGCAACTCGAATGCTGGACGCTCGGAACGAATGCGTGGCATTGACGTGAAGTTGTGGCGTGGTGGCGGACATGAGGTTGCCCACTCAAGAGAGTTACCGTATCCCCAAGGATCATCAACGGTAACGATTTCGCCATAGCGCCATGACTTAAAGACATTCCACACGAATGGGATAACTGACATACCCAACAGGAATGAGAACACTGTTGAAACTTGGTTCAAGGTAGTAAAGCCATCGGTGTCAAGGTAATCAGCATAACGACGAGGCATACCCATGTTACCGAGCCAGTGCTGTACGAGGAAGGTTCCGTGGAACCCGATAAAGGTGAGCCAGAAGTGAACTTTGCCTAGGCGCTCGTCGAGCATACGACCAGTGATCTTAGGGAACCAGAAGTACACACCAGCACAAGCAGCCAACACAACCGTACCAAAGAGGGTGTAGTGGAAGTGTGCAATGAGGAAGTAAGACTCAGAAAGGTGGAAGTCTAGTGGAGGAGACGCGAGCATAATACCGGTCAAACCACCGAAGAGGAAGGTAACGAGGAAGCCCATCACCCAGATCATTGGAGTCTCCCAAGAGATATGACCCTTCCACATTGTTCCCAACCAGTTGAAGAACTTAACACCAGTAGGAACGGAGATAAGGAAGGTCATGAAGGAGAAGAATGGCAAGAGCACAGCGCCGGTAACGAACATATGGTGCGCCCACACTGCCATAGACAAGGTAGCGATAGATAGGGTTGCGAATACCAGACCGATATAACCGAACATTGGTTTACGGGAGAATACTGGAATAATCTCAGACACAATACCGAAGAATGGCAAGGCAAGAACATATACCTCAGGGTGTCCGAAGAACCAGAATAGGTGTTGCCACAATACAGCGCCGCCATTGCCTGGATCATAAATGTGACCACCGAGTTTGCGGTCGTAGAGTACGCCCAATGCCGCTGCAAGAAGCAATGGGAAGATCATGAGCACAAGCACGGATGCCACAAAAATGTTCCAGCTGAAAATTGGCAAACGGAACATTGTCATACCAGGTGCACGCAAGCAGATCAACGTGGTGATCATGTTAATTGCAGATGCCACAGTACCAACACCGGTAGCACCCACACCTACGATCCACATATCTGAGCCGATTCCTGGTGAGTGAATAGAATCAGCAAGTGGCTGGTACATGGTCCAACCGAAGTCTGCAGCACCACCTGGGGTAAGGAACCCAGCAAGCATTGCCACAATACCAATCTGGGTAATCCAGAAACCAAAAGCATTTAGACGAGGGAATGCCACATCTGGTGCACCGATTTGCAGTGGCAAAACATAGTTAGCAAAACCCCACACGATTGGCGTACCGAATGCCAAAAGCATGACGGTTCCGTGCATGGTGAAAAGCTGGTTGAACTGTTCATTTGATAGGAATTGCAATCCTGGTGAGAACAACTCAGCACGGATAAGCAAAGCCATTAAACCACCAACAAAGAACCACACGAAAGACATGACGATATACATAACGCCAAGTAGTTTATGGTCGGTGGTGGTAAGCATTGTCCAGGCTAATGAGCCTTTTCGACCATTACCAGCTGGCGCAGGTCTGGTTGGCTCTGAGTAATCCTCACGCCGTGGCGCCACATAGGTCATACGTTCCTCCTGACTAAGAGGGCTACCATCTTTTAGCGAAAAGTAAGCAGCCCAAAAATACGCTGCCTTTATCTTATTGCAGCATAAATGTTTAATCCAGCCATTTCTTGACTAAGATTTCCTTAATTTTATCCCGAATACCTCACCGAAGAGAAACTGAGCGCATCATTTTTCCTGGAAAAAACCATAAGTCCACGCCCGATATAAATCTTTCCCATAGCTTTCCCAACACCACCCACCAAAAAATAGTGATAGGTAACACATTTTTCACTGCACTCCCCCGCTCTTTTTACCCCACACCAACCTCCCCATTTCCCCCTAACAGTAATCAATCCAAAGGTTGATAAGTGCAGGCTATGGCCATATACACCGACGACGCCCACCCGTTATTTCACAATGGATGTACTACGGGTGAGCGTCGTTAAGCAGTGGAGAGATGGTACTAGAAGTCCCAATCCTCGTCGGTGGTGTTCTCTGCCTTACCAATCACATAAGAAGAACCAGAGCCAGAGAAGAAGTCATGGTTTTCGTCGGCATTGGGCGAAAGCGCAGAAAGAATTGCAGGCGAGACACGGCACTCATCTGCTGGGAATAGCCCTTCATAGCCAAGATTATTAAGCGCCTTATTAGCGTTATAGCGCAAGAAACGCTTAACATCCTCAGTCCAACCAAGATTGTCGTAAAGATCTTCTGAATACTGAGTCTCATTATCGTAGAGATCATAGAGCAGGTCGAAAGCATATTCTTTAAGCTCATCACGACGCTGCTGCTCTACTTTCTCCAGCCCACGCTGATACTTATAGCCAATGTAATAGCCATGCACCGCTTCGTCGCGAATGATAAGCCGAATAATATCGGCAGTATTGGTCAACTTAGCGTGACTTGACCAGTACATTGGCAAGTAGAAACCAGAGTAGAACAAGAATGACTCTAAGAGAGTAGACGCTACTTTTTTCTTGAGTGGGTCCTCGCCCTCATAATAAGAAAGAATAATTTTTGCTTTTTGCTGCAGGTTTTCATTCTCTTCTGACCATCTAAACGCCTCGTTAATCTCTTTAGTGGAGGCGAGAGTCATGAAGATATTGGAATAGCTTTTGGCGTGCACTGACTCCATGAAAGCGATATTGGTATAAACCGCCTCCTCATGAGGAGTCAAGGCATCAGGAACCATTGATATTGCACCCACGGTTCCCTGGATAGTATCCAAGAGAGTAAGCCCGGTAAATACTCGCATTGTGGTTTGCTTTTCTAGCTCATTGAGCGTATTCCAGCTTTTCACATCATTAGATACTGGCACTTTCTCTGGCAACCAGAAATTACCAGTGAGACGATCCCATACTTCTAAGTCTTTTTCATCTGGAATGTTATTCCAGTTAATTGCCCGCACTGGGGTGGGAGAACTTTGAGGAGAGCCGTCGTGCACACTCATATATGCCGCCTTCTTTCTAAGAAAAACTTTACTTTTATGTAGCGTACCCTCAATCACGCGAACGAGCACATATTGTGTGAATGAAACGCATAAGAACCCCCGCGACAAACACCCGCGGCAGCGTCGACGCACCGGCAGTTCTTGCGTTCGAGAAGTGCGTCGGCAGCATATCGACGACCCGATTTTATGTTAGATTTATCACATAATTTGATGTAATAAGGTTACCCTTATACAATCCAGCTTCCACGGCGGCACTGATGGAAAGTGGGATTGACCACATCTTTTAGATAATCATCTCTTAAAAATAACCACCTATTTATTGAACTTCCCTTAGCCAAACCTATCCCAAAAATGCACTTAAGCTGCGCTTACCTTAGATGACAGCTGCCACAACTAGGCTTAATATCTGTGGCATGAGTATCAATGAAAAGCTGGCTACAGCACTAAATAATCAAGTAACCGCAGAGCTAGAAGCATCTCTTATTTACCTTCAGCTCTCTTATGTTCTCGACGACCTTGGCCTCTCCGGAATGCGCGACTGGATGAAAGCTCAGCACGCTGAAGAACTTGAGCACGCACAGGCTTTCGCTCAGCACTTGCTCGATCGTGACTACACCCCACAAATCGGCGATATTCAGCCACCAAAGGTAGATGTCAACGGTCCAATTGACGCATTTGAGGCAGCTCTTGCTCATGAGCAGAAGATCTCTGGTCTTATCCGTGAGCTGGCAGCTCTTTCTGATTCTGTTAAGGATTATGATTCTCGCCCACTGCTCGACCACTTCCTCAACGAGCAAATCGAAGAAGAATCCACAGTGAAAGAAATTCTTGACCGCCTGCGTATCGCAGATTCCGGTTCAGGTATTTTGCGGATCGACGCTGAGCTTGGCGCTCGCTAATCCCTGGCATAAACAAACCCAAGGGCGTGCACCTCACCACGAGGTACACGCCCTTTTTGCCGTTGCAATGCGATTAGGTCCGCTGCATAACGCTATACGACAACTAGCGTTTTAAGCGCTTATAGCATACAAGAAACGCAGCCCTCCACAGCGGTTCCTTCCAAAGCTACCTGACGCAAACGGATGTAGTACAAGGTCTTAATTCCTTTACGCCATGCGTAAATTTGCGCTCGGTTAATATCGCGAGTAGTAGCAGTGTCCTTGAAGAACAAGGTCAATGACAGACCTTGGTCAACATATTTGGTTGCTACTGCGTAAGTGTCGATAACCTTTTCATAGCCGATCTCATAGGCGTCAGCGTAATACTCCAAGTTATCGTTGTTCATATGCGGTGCCGGATAGTACACGCGACCAATAATGCCCTCTTTACGAATCTCAATTTTAGAGGCAATAGGGTGAATCGACGAGGTCGAGTTATTGATATAAGAAATCGAACCGGTCGGTGGCACAGCTTGAAGATAGCGATTAAAGATACCATCGCGCATGACATCTTCTTTTAGTGCCTGCCAGTCCTGAGCACTTGGGGTATGAATAGATGAGTTAGCGAAAAGTTGCTTTACTTTCTCAGTCTTTGGCTCAAACTCTGCTGGGTCAAAGCGATCAAAATATGCTCCAGAAGCATATTCAGAATCAGCGAACCCAGCAAAAGGCTGCCCATGTTCTTGCGCCAATTTATGGGAGGCACGCAAACATTGGTAGAGCACTGCGGCAAAGTAGGCATTGGTAAAGTCCAGACCTTCTTCAGAGCCATAGTGAATATGCTCTCTACCCAAATAACCGTGCAAGTTCATTTGCCCTAGCCCAATGGCATGAGCTGCGTCATTGCCTTTTTTGATGGAAGGCACAGAGTTGATTGCAGTCTGCGCAGACACCGCAGTCAAACCACGAATAGCGGTTTCGATGGTGGTGGCGAAGTCGGGTGAATCCATAGCCATTGCGATATTAAGGGAGCCAAGGTTACAAGAAATATCCTCGCCTACCTGCGCGTAGCTGAGATCATCATTGAAATAAGAGGCGGTATTTACCTGAAGAATCTCGGAACACAGGTTAGACATATTGATACGTCCAGCAATAGGGTTCGCCTTATTGACTGTGTCCTCAAACATAATGTAGGGGTAACCAGACTCAAACTGAATTTCCGCAATTGTTTGGAAGAACTCTCGCGCATTGATTTTCTTCTTACGAATGCGTGGATCTTCCACCATTTCCTCATAGTGCTCCGTGATGGAAATATCAGCAAAAGGCTTACCATAGACGCGCTCGACGTCGTATGGCGAGAAAAGGTACATATCATCATTGCGCTTGGCCAGCTCAAAGGTGATATCCGGGATTACCACGCCGAGAGAGAGAGTCTTGATACGGATTTTCTCATCAGCATTTTCACGCTTGGTATCCAAGAAGCTGAGGATGTCAGGGTGGTGCGCACTCAGATACACCGCACCTGCACCTTGGCGCGCGCCTAATTGATTTGCGTAGGAGAAAGAGTCTTCCAATAGCTTCATCACGGGAATAACACCAGAAGACTGGTTCTCAATGTGCTTAATTGGCGCTCCTACTTCACGCAGGTTAGATAGCAATAATGCGACGCCACCACCGCGCTTTGAGAGCTGTAGTGCGGAGTTAATCGAGCGTCCAATGGATTCCATATTGTCTTCGATACGCAAGAGGAAACACGATACTGGTTCACCACGTTGTGCTTTGCCGGAGTTGAGGAATGTTGGCGTTGCAGGTTGGAATCTACCAGCCATAATTTCGTCGACGAGGTTTTGCGCTAGCGTGGTGTCCCCGTCGGCAAGCGTGAGCGCTACCATGCACACGCGATCCTCAAAACGCTCTAGGTAGCGGGTTCCGTCGAAGGTTTTGAGAGTATAAGAGGTGTAGTACTTGTATGCGCCAAGGAATGTTGGGAACCGGAACTTGTGCGCATATGCCTGCTTGAACAGCTGCTTAATGAAGGCGAATTCGTATTTTTCGATCACTTCTGGGTCGTAGTATTTATTGGTGACCAGGTAGTCGATTTTTTCTTCAAGATCATGGAAGAATACGGTGTTTTGGTTGACGTGCTGCAAGAAGAATTGATTTGCTGCTTCGCGGTCTTTATCAAATTGGATATTGCCCTCAGCGTCGTAGAGGTTGAGCAATGCGTTAAGCGCGTGGTAATCCAATTGTTCCTGGCGGCTAGCAGGCTCTGCGACGGTTCGACCTAGATTTGCTGCGTTCATATTTTAGGAAACCTTTTCTTTTCTTGATTGTGGTGGTGTTGGTGTGTGTTCTAGTCCTAAGCGCTGAGCATGAGCGAGAAGACCGACTCTGACTACTCGCACATCTTCATCTGTGCCCATAAGCTCGAAACGATAAATAAAAGGCACGTTGCATTTTTTCGCGATAATATCCCCAGCCTTTGCGAAGTCTGCGCCAAAGTTGGTGTTTCCCCCGGCAATCACTGCCCGCAAAAACGAGCGATTGCGTTCATCGTTTAAGAACCGAATCACTTGCACCGGCACTGGGCGTGATATGGCTCCGCTTATCGACGCTCCCCCACCGTAGGTAGGGCATATCAGCACATAGGGTTCGCGTATTTCTAGGGGCTGTTCTGCAGAATGCAACGGGATGCGCTGCGCCGGAAAACCGAGCTTTTCGACGAAACGCTTTGTGTTTTCCGTGGCAGAGGAAAAGTAAACGATGAGCATACGCGACTCCTCTTCTGCTTCTTCTGCTTAGGAATAGACCGGAAATAGAAAAGCCCCTGTTGGGGCAAAAAGATGGCGCTTAGGCAACTTGCGCTGCGAGGGTGCGAATGCGCTCTGGGCGGAAACCTGACCAGTGCTCGCCATTAGCCTCTACGACAGGGGCTTGGAGGTATCCGAGTGCCATTACGTAGTCGCGAGCCTCATCATCAACGCTAATGTCGATGAGTTCATAGTCAAGACCTGCGCGGTCAAGTGCCTTTTTGGTGGCGTTGCATTGAACACAAGCTGGTTTGGTGTACACAGTAATCGACATTGGGTATTCCTTACGTTCTCCTCGCACCAGCAGATATGCCTTGGCACCTTGCTGCTGGTTCTCACTAGCAATCGAGATTAAACACTATACTTTGTGTCGGAAGTATGCAACATATACTATATATAGTAGTTACATGGATGAAATTCCCAGCATGGCACTTAAGCAGCCCCCAGATATAGCGATAATTTTCGTTAAAGAAATTACATCGGTGTTGTTTGCCCTTTGTTGCCATATCACCATTTGCCCAGTTCAGCGCATGATTGCCGTTTTTGAGGGAACAGAAAAATATCGATAGTGTGACACTAAACATAGTTTTTATATTTTGTGCGATTTTCTGGAGTTTTCTGGTTAATAAAAAATCGCCTTAACTACACATAAGTAGTCAAGGCGATAATGCAAAGCTGAAATTAGCCCTGGCGAGCCTTAAAACGTGGCTCTTTCTTGTTGATCACATAAACTTTGCCACGGCGACGCACAACCTGAGCGCCAGGCTTGTTCTTCAGCGACCGAAGGGATTTACGAACCTTCATTGGGCGCTCCTTTCTTGAATCATAAAAGCGAAGCCAGCAAAGCATGAGACTTCACAATACTTATACAGTAGATAGAACACGGATAAATAAATCTATCTACGACACGAAGAAACATCGTATTACAGTCGCGCCCTAAATACAAAATACTACTAGGATAAAACCATGAATACTCACAACCCTTCCCCAAGCCCCGCTACTACCACCAGCACAAATAAAGAAAAAGGGCGCAGTCTACAAGAAAAAATTATCCAAGAGTTAGATATCGCTCCCGCTTTCGACCCACAAACAGAAATCACCAAGCGCATCAATTTCCTCTGCGACTATCTCAGCACCAGCGGAGCTTGCGGCTTTGCCCTCGGCATCTCAGGCGGCCAGGATTCGACCCTGGCTGGAAAACTGGCACAGAAAGCCGTCGAAAAGCTGCGAAAGGAAGGCAAAGAAGTAGCTTTTTGGGCGATACGCTTGCCATACGGAGTACAAGCCGATGAAGCTGACGCGCGTACCGCACTAGAGTTCATTGCTCCAGATCACAGCATTGTCATCAATATCAAAGACGCTACCGACGCTGCCGTCGCCGCAGCAAGTGCCGCACTAGAACAACCACTGAGCGACTTCAACAAAGGCAATATCAAGGCACGCCAACGCATGATTGCCCAATACGCCATCGCAGGCGAAAAGAAACTGCTCGTCATTGGCACTGACCATGCCGCAGAAAATATCACCGGTTTCTTCACCAAGCATGGCGACGGCGCCGCCGACATTATCCCCCTCTTTGGACTCAACAAGCGCCAAGGCGCAGCACTACTCCAAGCACTCGGCGCACCAGAATCTACCTGGAAGAAAGTCCCCACCGCCGACCTAGAAGATAATC
The DNA here is from genome assembly GCF_007904105.1 of Corynebacterium sp. sy039. Classification (NCBI taxonomy): domain Bacteria; kingdom Bacillati; phylum Actinomycetota; class Actinomycetes; order Mycobacteriales; family Corynebacteriaceae; genus Corynebacterium; species Corynebacterium sp. sy039. The sequence goes on from NZ_CP042325.1 coordinate 1,799,437, forward strand.
GCCCCGGACTCCCCGACGAAGAAGCCCTTGGCGTGAGCTACCACGACATCGACAACTACCTAGAAAACCAAGAAGTGCCAACACACAGCCGTGAACGCCTAGAACAACTCTGGTATGCAGGTGAACACAAACGCCACCTACCCGTTGCACCTGGTGATACATGGTGGCGCTAGGCACCCAAACATACGCAAAACCCCAATCCTTAGCGGTGATCACTCGACCGACCGCCACAGATTGGGGTTCACGTGTAAATGCAGTAACTAGTTTTACGCTGCGCGCAGATGTCCGCCAGTAGTAACTTTAGGACGGTCTTTCTTCGCTACAGTCTTAGCCTGCTTAGCGACGTTATCTTTCACACTTTCAGCGATAACGGTCTTAGGTGCAGGCTTAGATCCTGGTTTAGAATCGACAGGTTTATCCTGCTCAGGTTGTTCAGGATTGCCCTCAGGCTCTACCACTGTAGTAACAACCTCACCCTGCTCAACCTCTGTGTCTGTGTCAGGCACAGTTGGTGGAACAACAGGAATCTTAGGCTCCTCACGTTCTTCAGGACGCTCACCAGGC